>CP119314.1:1291071-1935357 GCA_029202385.1 Candidatus Sphingomonas phytovorans | reverse complement strand
TGCGCGCGGTCAATACCGGCCATCCCGGATCGATGACCACCGTCCATGCCGACAGCGCCGAACGAGCGGTCGAGCAGATCGCCTTGCTGGTGTTGCAGACCGGCACGCGGCTTAACCGGGACGATGTGCTTCACTATGTCCGCAGCACGGTCGATGTGTTCGTCCAGCTCGCCCGCGCGGGTGGGCGGCGGCATGTGGCCGAGGTGGTGCTACGCCGGCGGGGATAATGGTTTTCGGTCACGTTGTGGCTGGTTAGTTGCCTGCGCGGGGCAGCTTGTCGGCGCGTGCTATCGACACGACTTCCCTTTCTCCAGATCCGGCATGGGCGGTCGAGAAGCTGCTGCCTGACGGGCAATTCCCTGTTATTCCCGATTAACAGGGAATTTTGTTTTTTCTTCAGCCGTTCTGTGGGCTCTGTGTTCAATATTCTCTTTATATAAAAGAACCTTATAGCAAGATTCCCTGTTATCGAAGAACAGGGAATTTCAAACCCGGGAACAGGGAAAATTCCGCCGGAACAGGGAATTCGATGTTGACCACAATGAGAAAAAGCGTGGACGGGAGCCTTCGCCCGACGCCACGCTGCGCCATTCTTCACGCCCGTTGAATCGATCCGCCAGCGTACGGGCATGAATCAGGTTTCAGCACGATTCCGGTGAGGGCGCAGCACGGCGCGGGGGCGGAGGACATGGGCGCAGGCGGCGTGGCTGTTCGCCTTGGCGGGATCTTCCGGCGGAAACTGGCCGGTGTCGGGAAGGGCTATCCAGGAGATGCCCTCGGCCGTGCAGAGTTCGACAAGATGCTGGCCGGGGCCAGCGGCCTGCACCGGCGATGCCGACAGGACGAACAGGGCTGGCCCGATCAGCAGGAGACCCGGGCGCTCGCCGGACAGGCGGCGGCGCGGGCCGGATTCATCTTCGTCGCAACGGCTCTCTTCCTCCGGCACGCAACGCCCTTTCCTCAAGCGGCAGCGATCCGCGGCGCGTAAGCGGCTGTCGACGGCATCATGGAGCGCTTTGCAGTCTTCGGCGACGGCAAAAAGCCCCGATATGGCGTCATCACAGCATCGGTTCCGCCGGGTGACGCGCTATGTTGCGTCCGGGCTGGGTGGAGGATGCGGCGATGGAAGGTCATGGGGAAGGAAAAGACAGCGGCAAGCCGGTCATCGGCATGCCGGTGTATGATTCAGTCGACATGCTGGACGTCACCGGTCCGTATGAGATGTTCACCTGGGCGGGGTTCGAGGTCGAACTGGTCGCGGCGGAGAGCCGCATGCACTGCTTTCGCGAAGGTTTCCGTTTCGAGGTGCTGACGACGTTCGCCGAAGCGAGCCCGGACTATGCTGCCCTGTGGGTGCCAGGCGGCGACCCGGCCGCGCTTAACGTGCTGATGAAGGACGACACCTATCTTGGCTTCCTGCGCGACAAGGCGGCGGTCACGCCTCTGGTCGCTTCCGTGTGCGAAGGGGCGATGCTGCTGGCGGCGGCGGGGCTGCTCGACGGCTATGAGGCGACGACTCACTGGGCCTTCATCCCGTGCCTCAAGCGCTACCAGGGAGTGAAGGTGGTCGAGGGCTATCCGCGCTACCACCTCGACCGCGACCGGCTCACTGGCGGCGGCATATCCTCCGGGCTCGACGAGTCGTTGCGACTGATCGAACTGCTGAAGGGAACCGAGGCGGCCAAGCAGGTCCAGCTCACGACTCAATATTATCCCTGCCCGCCGGTCGGCGGTGCGATCCCCGGCACCGACGAGTGTCCGCTGGATACCGCCGGGGATAGGATCCCGCTCTGCATTCCCTGCTGACGGGGTTGCAGCGGGCCCTCACGCGCCGCATCTAACGGCGATGCGAACCACTTCCGACAGCGTATCCGTGCGCCTCTATCATTTGTCCGATGGTGATGACGGGGGAGGGGCTTCGACCCTGTTCTACGGCCCGCTCGGCGAGGCCATGGCCATTGCCGCGGCCCAGCCGGAAGAGGTTCAGGGCGGCCTGTTTCTGGCGACGGACAATGATGTGGTGGCGTATCTCGACCTGATCGACGGCTAGCGCCAGACCCGCACATCGAACCAGTCGGCCGCGTCCTCCCCATAGAGCAGGAGGATGGCAAACGCCTCAATGGTCAGCTGGACGAGCGAAACCGCCAGCGCCGCCGTGCCGCCATCATTGACCGGATCGACGATTCCGATGCTGCGCAGGAAGGCGACGCTCGTCACCACGCCCAGCACCCATCGCGCGACCAGCGCGCCGCGCGCTGAGCGCGACTTGAACAGGAAGACGAGCAGCATCAGCGACAAGGCGAAAGCGGCGCCGAACATCCTGATCGCCAGGATCCTGCCGGCAAGGGTCGCGGCTGCCTCAGGCGCGATCGGAAAGCCGAAGGCCATCGATCGCGCAGTGTACAGCGCGAGCGTGACGGAGAGGATGACGGAGAAGCCGAACAGCAGCGCGAACAGGCGGATCGACAATGGTTGTGGCACGATATTTCCCCACCGGATCGACTGCGTATAGCCGAGCGCATTTCGATCCATGCCGCTCGCTTGTTCGGGAGCGAGTAGCCGATAGGGGATTAAAGGCCCGTAAAGTGGCGGGAACGCCGTTCTGCGGCGACTGAAATATGTCGTGGATCATTGTCACGTCTAAGTCGGAGCGACATTCACGTTGGCAAGGTTGCAGCAAAGAGAAGGATTCGCGCAGAGGCGCGGAGGACGCCGAGCTGATGTGAACTCGATCACCACGTGCTTATAGTCGCAAACCGCCTGAGCCGCAGGCCCGACTTTCTCAGCGTCCTTCGCGCCTCCGCGCGAATCATCTTCCTGGGCGGCCGGTTGTGAAAGTCGATCCGGTCCTAAACGACCACCTCGCTCGCAACGCGGCCAGCTTCGCCGAAGACCCGCAGATAGCGCTGGATCTCGGCGGGGTCGCCGGTCGCCTTGGCCGGGTTGTCGGAGAGCTTGACCGCCGGGTGCCCGTTGGCGCTCGTCACCTTGCACACGAGCGAGATCGGCTCGAGCCCGGCGCCGCCATGCGGATCGCAGCCACGGAAATCGTTGGTGAGATTGGTGCCCCAGCCGAAGCTCATGCGAACGCGGCCGTTGAAATGGCGATAGGTGCGCTCGATCGAGTCCACATCCATGCCGTCGGAGAAGATCAGCAGCTTGGTACGGGGATCGACGCCATGTTGTTTCCACCAGGTGATGATCTGTTCGCCGCCTTCGATCGGCGGCGCGCTGTCCGGGCGGAAACCGGTCCAGTCGGCGACCCAGTCGGGCGCGCCGGCCAGGAAGGCGGTCGTGCCGAAAGCGTCCGGCAGGACGATCAGCAGGTTGCCGGCATAATGCTGGCGCCATTCCTCCAGCACGCGATAGGGCGCGGTGGCGAGTTCGGCATCGTCGCGGGAGAGGGCGGCCGCCACCATCGGTAGCTCATGCGCGTTCGTGCCGATCGCCTCGAGATCGGCGTCCATCGCCAGCAGCACGTTGGACGTGCCGATGAAGCGGTCGCCGAGTCCTTCCTTGAGCGCCTCGACGCACCAGCGTTGCCACAAATGGCCGTGACGTCGCCGTGTCCCGAAATCGGAGAGGACAAGATCGGGCAACTGCTTCAGCCGTTCGACCTTGTCCCACAGGCGTGCCTTGGCGCGGGCATAGGTGACGTCGAGCTCGAAGCGGTCGTGATTGCGCAGAGCAGTACGCGAGCGCAGCTCGTTGATGATGCAGAGCGCCGGAATCTCCCACATCATGGTGTGGGTCCAGGGCCCGGCGAAGCGAAGCTCATATTGGCCGTCGACGATGCTGAGCTCATAGGGCGGCAGCTGGAAATCGGCGAGCCAGGCGATGAAATCAGGCGCGAACATCCGCTCCTTGCCGTAGAAGCTGTTGCCGGCGAGCCAGATCAGCTCCTTCTTGCCGAACCGCACAGTGCGCGCATGATCGAGCTGGGCGCGCAATTCCGCCTCGTCGATGAACTCGGCGAGCCTGACCGCCCTGGTACGGTTGAGAACCGAGAAGGTCACCTCGACATCCGGATGGAGATGCCGGATCATCTGCAGCATGAGCAGCTTGTAGAAGTCGGTGTCGAGCAGGCTGCGCACGATCGGGTCGAGCCGCCAGCCGTGATTGTAGGAGCGTGTCGCGATGTCGGTCAGAACCATGGCAACCTTTTTCCGGCAAAAGCCGCGAGCGTCTACCCCCACAAATGCCGCCGGAGCGTGAGATGAAGAAGATCGTGATCGTCGTCGACACCCAGGCCGACTTCATGAACCCCGACGGCGCTCTGGCGGTCGGCGGAGCGGATGCGCTGGTCGCGCCGATGAACGCCTGGCTCGGAGCGTTGAGTCCCGACGAGACCGCCGCGGTGCTGTTCACCTTCGATACGCATTTCGCCGACACCTACCCGTCGTCGCCGGAAGCGGCCGAATTCCCGATCCACTGCATCCGGGAGACCGCCGGATGGCACAATGTCCTCGATGCTGGCCGGGTCGACCCGGCCATCCCGGTCTGGCGGCTGGAAAAGGGCGTGTTCGCGATGTGGGAGGAGGACGGGCTTACGGTGGAGCCGATCGGCGGTGGCGCGCCGGTCGATCGCGAGGCCTTTTTCCGTGACCTGAAGGCATCGGGTGTCGGCGAAGCGATCGTGATCGGCGTGGCGGCGGATTATTGCGTGCGCTGGGCGATCGACGGCCTTGTCGACCGCGGCTTAAGCGTGACCGTGCCCGAAGCGCTCACGCGTGGCATCGCCAGGCCGATCGAGCAGGTCCTGGCCGACGACTTCGCAGGGCGCGCCGTGGCTCTCGCGTGAGAGCGATTGACGACGTTCGCTTGCACCATTGTGGACGGGATCGTGCCGCTTTGGGATGCCGACGGCCCATGCCCGCCCTTGGAACGGCCATGACGCCTGCGCTATCATCATCCTGAAATCGCGGCGGGACAGCCCGGCCGGGTGAAGGGCGCTACATGAAGCTGGTCAGTGAACGCTCCGAAACAGTCATCGCGCAGGAGGCGGCCGCGATGGCAGTCGCCTCCGCGGTTCGAGAACTGACGGCGAACCTCATTCTCGTGTCGCGCGGCGCCGGCAAGGCGCGGGACGTTGGCGGTCAGGCGCTGGCCCTGATCGAGTCGTTCCAGGAATATCATGACGCTTTCGGGCGACTGCCCGAGCAGGAGCTCACCGAATTCCTCGACCATGACCGCCTGTGGGGCGATGTCGACTGGTCGAGGTTCGACGACGATTATGCCGACCGCCATTTCGCCACGATCAAGATGGTCCGGGGTGCGTTGCAGATGACGGCGTCGAGCCTGCAGGGGCAACGGAGCGACTATCTGGCGGGCGAACGCGAGCTGCATGACGGCAGCCGTGCGCGTCAGGATACCCTGGCCAGGGCCGATGTCAGTCCCGGCAAGGCTTCTCGCTGGTCGCTGGGGCGCACGGCCAAATAGCAGGAGCCCGAGGGCGCCCTGGACCTATTCATTACTGGTTATGTGACTGGCCGTCCGTGGTGCGCAGCGTTCGCTTTCCGTGGCAGGGCTAGTTGTGCCCACTTGACTCATTCATATCTCAATGGTTATGGATTGATCAATAGCCAGGAAGTTATCGATACCGGATGCCCGACACTCAGGACATACTCTTTCGGACGCTCGCCGATCCGACGCGACGGGCCATTTTCGAACGGCTGTGCCGTGACGGCGAGCAGACGGTCGGGGCGTTGACGGCGCGTGCCGGCGTTTCGCAGCCTGCCGTCTCCAAGCATCTCGGGGTCCTGAAACAGGCCGGGCTGGTGCGCGACCGGCCGGACGGTCGCCAGACGCATTACAGCGCGCAGCTCGGTGCCCTGGCCCCGCTGATCGACTGGACGAGCCAGATGGCCGGTTTCTGGCAGAGCCGGTTCGACGATCTCGAGGATTTGCTCAGAAGGATGGATCAATGAACGATACCGCGACCGAAACGCGCACCGTCACCGTCGAACGCGAGATAGCGTGGCCGCCGGAAAAGATCTGGCGCGCGCTCACTCAACCGCACCTGATCGGGGAATGGCTGATGAAGGGCGATATCAAGCCAATCGTGGACCATCGTTTCCATTTCAGCGCCGACTGGGGTGGCGTCGATTGCCGGGTGCTTGAGGTCGAGCCGAACAGGATTCTGTCCTATAGCTGGGGTGGTCTTGGCCTCGAGAGCGTCGTTACCTGGACTCTCAGCCCGACCGACACGGGGACGCGCCTGCGCATGGAGCAGTCGGGCTTCAAGTCGGATCAGCAACAGGCTTATTTCGGTGCGAAGGCGGGGTGGCCCCGGTTCCTGGGCAATCTCGAACAGCTCCTGGCGCGGATGGACTGACGCCCCGGCGTTTCGGCGCCATCCTTCGACGGAGATTCTGTACATGTTGAACGCATGGATTCGGCAAGGCCATCGCTGGCTGTCCATCCTCTTCACGGCGACCGTCATCGCCAATTTCGTCGCCATGGCGCTGGGGACACCGCCGCCCTGGATCGTCTATTCGCCGCTGCTCCCGCTCTTCCTGCTGCTGTTCAGCGGCCTGTACATGTTCGTGCTGCCCTACGCCGCCAGATGGCGCGGCGGGCGGCGCGCCGTCGGGTAGTGGCGGAATGGCCGACAAATCGAAGGGCGACGCCGCCGCGCCGTCTCTCCTCGCCGGGGGCAACCCCCAGATCGCGAAGGGCGAGGGGGATGCTCCGGTGCAGGCCTATATCGCGGCCATGCCTGACTGGAAAAGCGAGGTCGGGCGCCGCCTCGACGCGCTGATCGAGCGAACTGTTCCCGGCGTGCGCAAGGCAGTCAAATGGAACTCGCCGTTATACGGGGGCGAGGGTGAGGGCTGGTTCCTCGGAATCCATTGCTTCAAGCGATATGTGAAGCTGGCTTTCTTCCGCGGCACGTCGCTGGACCCGGTGCCGCCCGGCGAATCCAGAAGCAACGACACGCGCTATTTTCATATCCACAAGGGTGACGACCTCGATGAGCAGCAACTCGCCGACTGGGTGAGGCAGGCCAGTCAATTGCCCGGCGAACGAATGTGAGCAACTTTTGCCCGCGAACGGATGTGAGCAACCTTAGTACGCGAACGGATGTGAGCAACCTTTGCACTCGAACGGATGTGAGCAACCCGGGGGCTCTCGGGCGACAACGATCATGGAGAAGAGGATGACCAGTTCGAAGGAAGAAGGCGGGGACTCCGCCTCCCAACTGATCGATGCGCGGATCAGGGAACTGGGCGACTGGCGGGGCGAGTTGCTTGGCCGGCTCCGCGGCCTGATCAGGCAGGCCGAACCCGATATGGTCGAGGAATGGAAGTGGCGCGGCGTTCCGGTGTGGGAGCGCGAAGGCATGATCTGCACTGGCGAGACGTACAAAAATGTCGTGAAGCTGACCTTCGCCAAGGGGGCCGCGCTGGAGGACCCGTCGGGCCTGTTCAATTCGAGCCTCGATGGCAATGTCAGGCGCGCGATCGATTTCCACGAGGGTGACAAGGTCGACGAAGAGGCGCTGAAGACGCTCGTTCGCGCGGCGGTGGCGCTCAACATGTCGACCGGTCGCCCCGCCCGACGCCGGAAGGGCGAATGAAGGTCATATGTGGTCACCGAGATCGCCGGGATCGCGCCGGACGGTCAGCCCCAAAGTGGATCGAGTTGTTCGTGAAGGTCGAACCCCGTCAGATAAGTCGTTTCAATGGTTTGGATTGATAGCGACTCTTGCGGGCCATCATCGGCGGGACAACGAAATACCGTCACGATGAGGCTTGGCGTCCCCACGACAAGAAGTGTCGCGCGGCTCTCATCCGAACCGTAGATTCGATATCGACCGCGCTTGATCGCCGCGCGCGCGGTGCTTTCCAGCGGATGCCCGAGGGCTTGCTCGCTCGACACGACCCGCTGTGAGCTGTGGCGCTTCCGGCCGCCGAGCAGGCTCATCAAAAATCTCATTATTCAAAGATATCGGACATGGGCGCTGCTCCCGGGCGCGAGTCGTCACGTGCACGAGCGAGCGCTTTGGCTGGTGCTGGGGCAAGGCGGGACTGGGCCGAATTGGCGGCGTCGGGCTCCCCGACTTGATCAGCTCAGCGGAGAAATGGTGATTCCAATCAGGTTGCGATGATGGACCGCGTTCTTGTTCCGGTAACCGGGGTTGGAATTTCGTGCCTATCGAAAGCTCAGAATCGGATCAAAAACCATAGTTCCCTTGTTCATCGAGACGTACCCGGAGCGTTATTCCGATGAGAACCCCCTTCGTCATTTGCGCATTCGGGAAAGGACCGTGCAGTGACTGCAAAACAATTGAATTGCGATCGTATAAGAGTCGATGCATCTTCACTCGGTACTCGACTCGCCTGGAGATAAACCATGAGTGATGCGGAAAATGCGGATTCATACAATAACGAGCATGCGCGTCGCCTGATCGAGAACGTGGTCGCTTCGAGTGATGAGTGCGACGCCTATACGATCACTTGCAAGCCGAAGATGCTGAGCTGCGATCCCGTGTCGCAATGCATGGATTTCAGCTCTCCGGGATGCTCGCCGCTTGAAAAACAGTCCAATTGAATGACCTCCGCTACGCTCGCCGCGTCTGTGTTCAACGTTGCGGTGAAGCGGGATGGCGACGCGTTCGAGGCCATTTATAATACGGCGACGGGAAATTACCTGGTCCTCGACGATCGGTTGCGCGCGCTCTACGGCGCTATCCGCTCAGGCGATGTGCTGGCGGAGGATGGCGACATTCTCCACCAGGCAGGTTTCGCTGTCGACCGCCAGATCGACGAGGTCGAATCCGTCGGCATCGCCTTCAACACCGCCCGGCAAAACAAATACGCGCCGCATCTGACCATCACCCCGACGATGGATTGCAATTTCGGTTGCGATTATTGTTTCGAAACGCATGTCAAAGGAATGATGAGCGTCGCTGTCCAGGATCGCCTGGTCGCGTTCGCCGATGGCCTTTGCGAGTCGGCCGGGCCATCCCCGGCGCTCAGCGTGACCTGGTTTGGCGGCGAGCCGCTGATGGGGCTCGCGGTGATCGAGCGGCTGAGCGGTATGTTCCAGGAACGCGAGCGCAGCGGCGCGATCGGGGCCTATAAGGCCAACATTATCACGAACGGATATGGGCTGAGCGTCAAGACCTGCGCCATGCTCGATCATTGCGGTGTCTCGCACGTGCAGATCACGCTCGACGGACCGGCCGAGGTGCACGATTCGCGTCGTTTCCTCAAACGGAGCCGGGGCGGCACCTTCGCCAAGATCGTCGCCAACATCCGCCATATTCCCGCGTCGATGGCGGTGCTGGTGCGGATGAATGTCGATCGTTCGAATCAGGACCGGTTCGAGGACCTGTATCGCGAACTGGATGCCGAGGGGCTGCTCGACCGTATCCAGGTCGATCTTGCGCATGTCGAGAATTTCTCCCGTCAGCCGACAGCCGCGACGGTGCTTACCGCGCGCGAGTTCGCGCAGTTCAAGTCCCACGCCATCGCGGTCTGCGCGCGAAACGGCTGGCCGATCGCGCACGCGGCCCCGACGCCGAGCCTCACTGGCGTGTGCCAGGTGGATTCGATCAACGCGTTCGTGGTGTCGGCGAAAGGCGAACTCTACAAATGTTGGGCCGAGCTCGAAAATGACGGGCGCTGCATCGGTCGGCTCGACGATCCGGCGGGATGGCCGCGCCTCGCGAAAAGCCCGCTCAGCGAGCGCGACCCGCTTGACGACAGCGAGTGCCGTGCCTGTGCGCTGCTGCCGACCTGCATGGGCAGCTGTCCTAAAGTGCGCGACCTCAACCGCAATTTCCACGGCAAGCAGTGCCCGCCTTTCAAATATATGTTCGACGAACTGGTCTATCGTCAGTTCGGCCCCGATACGAGCATCCGCAAGCTGCTTTATTGACTGCCGGCTTTCGGGCCGCCGCGCGGACAGGGTTCTGCTGCCGCGCTCCATGCTCTCGGCGAAGAATGCGGAAAGGACATGTTGCGCGCCATAGCTGCTGGCGCGCCCAGGGTCGTTCGGGTCCCATCGCGCGACCCGGTTTGACTCTTAAATCTACATATGTTGTATTGAGCCATGGCCCGAAAACGACAACCGTCGAAGCAGATGCGCATCCTCCTCGATTCGCTGTCAGGGCAGCGAGAGCAATGGCGGCATGGATATGATCTCATGAAGGAGACCGGCCTCTTGTCCGGAACGCTCTATCCCTTGTTGATGCGGATGACCGACCAGGGGCTCGTCGAGGCCGAGTGGCGCGAGCCGGCGCAGCCTGGCCGGCCTGCCCGGCACGCCTACCGATTGACCGCGGCTGGCTTGGCGCTCGCGCTGGAGATGCCCGATGACGGCGAGACTCTTCCATCGGGAAGGGCGCTGGCATGAAGACCGCTGTAGCGCGCGCCGTGATGGCCCTGGCCGCATGTTGCCTTGACGAGAGCCGGCGCGAATGGTCGGCGGCGATGCGCATCGAGTTCGAGACAGCGATCGTGGAAGGAAAACCGCTGCTGTTCGCGACCGGCTGCCTGGTGGCGGCCTGGCGCGAGTTGCTGACGCGGGAACAAGGCCGCTTTGTCCTGACGAGCTACGCGCTGGTACTCGGCCTGATGATCCCGATGGCCGCGCTTCAGATCGGATGCGCGCTGCTCGGACTGCCCTATCTCTATCCGGGACAGCGCGGGCTTTCCGGCGCGCTGCTTGAAGGCGGCGCGCATGAAGCCCTTCTGCGTGGGGTCTATCAGGCCGCCATCCCCTCGCTTGCGTTTCTTCAGTTGTTGATTGGCCTCGGGCATCTTCGCATCGCCTGGCTGATGCTTGAACGCGACTGGAGCGGTGTCACGCGCCTGGCAATGTTCATGGCGGCCGCCGCCGCGACGCTTATCCTCTTCATGAGCGTGCTCTTCCTCAACGGTACCCAGGCGCTGCTCCAGGGGGCTGTGCTGACGATCGAGCTTGCAACCGTCTCGATGGTGGCGCGGTGGCACGCCCAGCTATTCCCCGCGGCCGCCAGCGAACAGCCCGGGTAGATATTCCAGCCGCTTTTGTTTGCCGGAACTTCGGGAGCACCGCCCCGGAGATCGAGCCCGTGCGCCTGCAAGCGGTGCCGCGACGCGACGCGAATGATCGCGGGAAAGTCAACGCCGAGGCCGCGCCTCGAAACAAGGGAGACGTCACATGCCGTACTCATATCCACGCTTCGGACCATGGTTCCTCCAGGCTGCCGTGGCGGCCCTGTTCGTCGGCGGGCCTGCCAGTGCGCAGTCGGCTCCTTCGGCTGCCGAGCGGTCGCCCTTCCTTGGTGAATGGGAACTGGACCTGACGCGGATGCCTGATAGCTATGGGCCGCCCCCGAAGCGGGTGATCTATACATTCGACGATGTCGGCTCGGGCCAGTGGCGGACGAAGATCGACATCACCGCGCCGGACGACAGCGTCAGGCATATGGCGGTCCAGTATCGACGCGACGGCAAGATGGCGCCGGGCGAAGGCGATACCAGTGAAGCTGACAGCGCCGCGATGAATTCGCCGGCTCCCAATGTGCTCGTCATGGGCCTGTCCAAGAACAAGACCCTGGGGGCGGTGCGAGTCTACGCCATTTCGGCCGATGGCAAGGAAATGACCGAATCCGCCGCCAACGTCGACAATACAGGCGCGCCTTTCGTGCGCAACTTTCACTTCAGGCGCATTCGCTAAGCCTTTCGGCCGATCTCCATGCCCCTGCGAGTCCTCCCCGATCCAGCAGGAGGAAACCGGAGTTCCAGGGTATGGAGGTCGGCCGCTTTGCCGCCGGGACGGAAAGCGGCAGGGAAAGGGGGGATCTGGCGCGCCCGGCAGGAGTCGAACCTGCGGCCTCAAGATTAGAAGTCTCGTGCTCTATCCAACTGAGCTACGGGCGCGCGATGGCGCGGGGATTAGCGCGGATTGCGCGGGGACGAAACCGGCTTCATAAAATACTCGTAAGAACCTTGGGGGACCGGCATGGCGGAAGGAAACGGGGTGAGGGCCGTCAGCGCGGCGGATGTCGCCGGCGGGCAGTTCCGCTATTATGATTTTGTGATGGCCGCGTTCGTCGCGATCATCCTGCTGTCCAATGTACTCGGTGCGGGCAAGGTCGCGGTGGTGAACCTGCCCGGCATCGGCCTGTGGCCGTTCGGCGCCGGCATCCTGTTCTTCCCGATCAGCTATGTCATCGGCGATGTGCTGACCGAGGTCTATGGCTATGCCCGTGCCCGTCGCGTGATCTGGGCGGGCTTCGTCGCGGTCGCGTTCATGGCGTTCATGTCCTGGGTCGTCGTCGCGCTGCCGCCATCACCCGACTGGAAGAACCAGGCTGCGTACGAGACGATCTTCGGCCAGGTGCCGCGCATCGTGTTAGCGTCGATGATCGCCTTCTGGGCGGGTGAGTTCGTCAATTCCTATGTCCTGGCGCGCATGAAGATATGGACTCAGGGCAGGCATCTCTGGACGCGGACGATCGGCTCGACGATCGCGGGGGAAGGGGTGGACAGCCTCATCTTCTACCCGCTCGCCTTTATCGGCGCGGTCGGCTGGACCAACGATCTGGTGCTGAAAGTGCTTGTTACTCAATGGGTGCTGAAGGTGTCGTGGGAGGTGCTGCTGACGCCGCTCACCTATCTCGTCGTCAATTTCCTGAAACGCCGCGAAGGCGTCGATGTGTTCGACGACGGCACCGATTTCACGCCGTTCAAAGCGCGTGTTTGATCATCTCAGCGTCTTTCAGACCGGCAAGCTCTGGCTGACCACTCATACCGGTCTCTCGAAGGACGCGCTCCACGTCTATATCGGGTTGCTGATCCTGCTCGTCGCGGCGCAATTGCTCAGGCGAAGAGTGGGCGACTGGATTCCGCTGACCGTCGTTGCGGTGGCCGCCCTGGCCGGCGAACTATGGGACATGCGCGACGTCTATGTCCTCCATCGGAAGTTCGATCTTGCGGCGAACTGGCACGATATCTGGAATACGATCCTCTGGCCGGCCGTGATTACCCTGGCGGCGCGTTGTACCACATTGTTTCGTCGGGGCGGGTGAACGCAGGGGGCGAGAGGTCGCCTTCGGGTTTAGAGTCCTTCCTGTCCGAGTTCGTGTTTGGCGCGGTCGGTCTGTCCTTCGGGTGTCATCAGGTCCTTGTCGTCCAGTCCGTGCAGGATGGCTACGCGCAGGAACATTTCCCTGGCTCTGCTCTTGGCCTCCGAGCGGGAGAAATTCCCGCTGGCGATGCGCGTTTCAAATACGCCGCCCCGGCGCCGGTTTCGCCGCTGGCTGTGCTCGGCCTCGATTCTCTGGGCCTGTTCGGTGGGCTCGACCGTGCGCGGGGCCAGCAACTCGGCTGTCCTCTGGCCATATTGCGCTATTTCTTCCCGGGTGGGTGCCCGCTGCGGGGCCGTCAGATATTCGGGAAGGGGCAGGCGGTCTTCATGATCCTCCGGGCGTAAGCTGGGGTCGTCGCGAGAGCGGGGGTTGCCGACTGAATCGGGCCGGATGCCGGCACCTGGAACCACAAAGGGTCCGTCCAGTTTTGGCGTGAGCAGGTCTTCAATGGTGATCCCTGTCCTGGCCCCTTTGTCGCCCACGACCAGCAGATCGGACGGGGTGGCGTCTCCTGAGCGTCCGCCACAGGCGCTGATCAACAATGTAAGAAGCATTTTCTTATGCTCCGCATAGAGCCGCTGCTCTTCGGGGGTAAGGGAATAGTCAGCGATCCAGCTCAGCGAACTCTTCATCAGGAGCGGGGTAAAATTCTTGACCGTGCCCCCAAATCTGTCTTCCTCCGGTATGCTGCCCATGATCAGGTAAAGTGCCTGTACCGCCAATATTCCCCGGATACCCCGCAATGGGGTCGCCGCCCGCACGCTTTCGTGTTCGCGAAACACCTCCTCCACATGGGCCGAGATGGTTGCCGCCCGCACCAGGGCTTCGCGATAAATCTGTGCAATTTCCGCGGCTCTGTCTCCATTCGCGACGCCGAAGACTTCCCTCGCATGTTCTTCCGAAAGATCGGTGGATCTTGCGTAAGACATGAAGAGATCGGGTATCTTCTGGGTTTCGATACCGAAATTGATCTGCATCGAGCTGGCTTCCAGCTTCAAGGCGTCGGGCTTTATCCCGCCGGTATTGATCGGTCCGACATAATAGGCGCCGTTGAGCTGGCCACGGCTGGTCAGGTCGTTGGTGATGCCGCCAATCGCGTCCACCATGTCGAAGATGTTGTCCAGAACGGTCGATACTTCGTGCATCTCCTCGACGGGCGGATCGAAGATGAACTCGGTTATATTGGTGGACAGCGCTTGTGCCGGGGTTTCCCCCATCAGGGGGGCAAGCCTGCTTCCCTGATGGTCCGGTCGGATGACGTAACCGTCACCCTCCATCATGGTCAGATCCTTGTCCAGAAGCGCGCCCTCTTGCAGGGCTGATCGTTCCTCGTCGGGCAAAGGTCTTCTGAGGGCAGCTTGCTGGGCCTCGCTCAGATGGCCCAATCCGTCCACCGGGATGGGAAATTCAAGCTCAAGCCCCATCCTGCGTTGTACGGCAGGAGTGCTAGTGGGAGCCGTTGCGCGCAACTGCGTGCCGGTGGACGGAGGCTCGATCCCCTCGGCCGCACTCGGGATGCCTGGCATGCTGGCGGCCTTGTTCCCCATCGTGTCGGCCTCTTGCTCAAGGCCTTCGTCATCATTGACCGGGACGTCGCCTTTCATCTGCATCGTCGGCTGGACGCGTCCCTGGGCCTGCTGCACGACATGCCATGCCTCATGCGGCAAATGCCGTTCCTGGCCGGGGGCGACATGGATGTCGGTGCCCTGGGCATAGGCATGAGCGTTGAGCTGGGCCGGCTTGTCGGAATTGTAGTGGACGTTGACGTTGTCCAGCGAAACCCCGGAGAGAGATTCGACACCTGCCTTGAGAGTGTCGGGCAGGCCGGTGCGGTTGGCTGGCTTTTCCGCGCGCTGGATTGGCCTGCCGATCATGGCGGAGAGTGCCTGGACCCGGGGGCTGGCGTTGGTCTCTGCCCGTAATTGCGCCGCGGCCTGTACGCCCGGACGGCCGTTGATCTGTTCCGAGAGCTGCGCCAGATAGCCTTGCTGACCACCCGACAGTTGCGCCGCTTCTTCGAGGCAGGCGCTGCAGCCCTGCCGCTGCGCGACGAGTGATGACGGGCCGGGCTTGTGCGCTGTTTCCTGCATCGCTTTTGTCCCTCCATCGCAATGAATCTTGCAATCAGTGGTGGCCTTTAAGGGCCCCCAGGGCGGAAGTTACGGCTCCGGCGACTCGCGCGGGTAAAATGAAGAGCGGAGGGTATCCCACCCGATCCAATCAGCAAGTTGGAATCCGGGATGAGAGGGCGGTATTGAGCCGTTTAGGTTGCATCTCGATATGTCAGCTTCCGGGCCGGGTCCGCAGGGGTGCAAGGAAAAGAGACCCCATCACCGTCGGAGCGTTGAGGCGTGCTTCACCGTTGGGGAAAATATAACCATATGGGTTCAATGGACGAGGGAGTCCGAAGCCGGAATCGAACCGGCTCATCGCGGATTTGCAATCCGTCGCGTTCCCATTCGCCACCCGGACACTGCTGCCCTCAGGGGTGGCCGGCGGGATTTGCACCCGCTGTCACCGGAATCACAAACCGGCCGCGCACTGGATTGCGTTCGGCCACACCTGAAGGCAGCAGAATTCTGGGGATTTCACTGGCAGGGACTGGTGAGGGCGCTGTCGGCGCCTCCCGTCAGTCAGACGGACATCCCTATTGTGTCGCGCCCCGAGCGGGGTGCGCGACTATGCGAGCGTCAATGTCGACAGCTGGCGAGGCGCGGTTGCGCAAAAGGAATGGTCATAGCCATGAATCGACTATGCCATCATGGCTCTCACGGTGCAATAGCCTATTTGGCTAAGTCCGGGTCAGGCTCCGACGGTTTCGAGCAACCCTTCGAACAGCCGCCGGCCATCAAGGCCGCCATGTGCCGCTTCGATGCGGCGCTCGGGATGCGGCATCATGCCAAGCACGTTGCCGGCCGCGTTGAGCACGCCGGCAATCTTGCGCGCCGATCCGTTGACCTGGCCAGCATAGCGGAAGGCGACTCGGCCTTCGCCTTCGAGGCGGTCGAGCGTTTCCGCGTCGGCGAAATAATTGCCGTCATGATGCGCCACGGGAACGGTGATCGTCTCGCCCTGGCCATAGCGGCTGGTGAAGGCGGACTGAGCGTTGGCGACGGTCAGTTCCACGTCGCGGCAGACGAAATCGAGTCCCTCGTTGCGCATCAGCGCGCCCGGCAGCAGCCCTGCCTCGGTCAGCACCTGGAAGCCGTTGCAGATGCCGAGCACCGGGAGGCCGCCGTCAGCCGCGTCGACCACGGCGCGCATGATCGGCGATCGTGCCGCGACCGCGCCGGAGCGAAGATAGTCGCCATAGGAGAAGCCGCCGGGCAGCGCGACCAGGCCGACGCCGTCGGGCAGGCTGGTCTCGCCATGCCACACCATGGCCGGTTTCACCCCGGTGATGGCTTCAAGCGCGACGGCGATGTCGCGATCGCAATTGGAGCCTGGAAAGACGATGACCGCTGTCTTCATGCCCGTTCAACCCGATAGTTCTCGATCACGGTGTTGGCGAGCAGCTTGCGGCACATCTCGTCGATGCTTGCGTCGCTGGTGTCGTCAGCGACGTCGAGCTCGATGAGCTTTCCGGCGCGGACATCGTTGATGCCGGCAAAGCCAAGACCGTCGAGCGCCTTGTGGATCGCCTTGCCTTGCGGATCGAGCACGCCGTTCTTCAGCGTGACGAAGATGCGAAGCTTCATGGGCGTTTCCTGGGCTTGGGATTGGTTGGCGCCCCTATGGCGAGCGCAGCGCCCTGCCGCAAGCTTCATGGAAAATTTACGCGGTCGTATCAGCCTCCAGCTCAAGGCCTTGTGCTGGGCAGGGCGGCATGGGGAGGTCGGGCAATGGCCGGGCTGGCAATGATCATGTTCATCGCGTTGTTCGCGTTCGGCGGGCAATATTTCGGCTGGAGCGACGCGGGTGGCCGAGTCCAGCTCGCCCTGTTCAGCGCCTATGTCTTCGGCATTATCTGCGGTTATCGAGTCAAAGGCTGAGGAATGGCGGCCACGCATCGCGCGGCCGCCACGATCGGGTTTATTTGCCCTTGCTCAGCCGGTGCTTTTCG
Source organism: Candidatus Sphingomonas phytovorans (assembly GCA_029202385.1). Taxonomy (NCBI): domain Bacteria; kingdom Pseudomonadati; phylum Pseudomonadota; class Alphaproteobacteria; order Sphingomonadales; family Sphingomonadaceae; genus Sphingomonas; species Candidatus Sphingomonas phytovorans. Next base: position 1,918,210 of record CP119314.1, on the reverse strand, counting down.
AGATCGAGCACCGCGCCGTCGGCGCCCTCGGGCAGCAGGCCGAGCCGGCGCGCGACTTCCTGATAGGCCTCGACCTCGCCGCCGAGATCGCGGCGGAACCGGTCCTTGTCGAGCTTCTCGTTGGTTTCCATGTCCCACAGGCGGCAGCCATCGGGGCTGATCTCGTCGGCAAGGATCACCCGGGCATAGTCATTGTCCCAGATGCGACCGAATTCGAGCTTGAAATCGACCAGCCGAATGCCGATCCCGGCGAACAGGCCGCACAGGAAATCGTTCACGCGGATGGCGAGGTCGGCGATGTCGTGCATCTCCTCCTGGCTCGCCCAGCCGAACGCGGCGATATGCTCGTCAGTGATCATCGGATCGCCGAGCGCGTCGTCCTTGTAATAATATTCGATGATCGTGCGGGGCAGCTGAGTGCCTTCCTCGATCCCGAGCCGCGTCGACAGCGATCCGGCCGCCACGTTGCGGATCACCACCTCGACGGGGATGATCTCGACCTGGCGGATCAGCTGCTCGCGCATGTTTAGGCGGCGGATGAAATGAGTCGGCACGCCGATATGGCCGAGCAGGGTGAAGATATGCTCGGAGATGCGGTTGTTGAGCACGCCCTTGCCGCTGATCGTGCCCTTTTTCTGGGCGTTGAACGCAGTCGCATCGTCCTTGAAATACTGGATCAGCGTGCCGGGTTCGGGACCCTCGTAGAGGATCTTGGCTTTGCCTTCGTAGATCTGGCGGCGGCGAGCCATGATGGCGTTACCCTTGGGAAAATGAGCAGCCCCGGCGGCGCGGATGCGCGGGCCGGGGCCGGAAGACCGGCGCTATATCGGAAGGCCGACGGCGGCGCAATCAGCTTGGCCGGGACCTTTCCGGTCGGGATCGGCACGTGTCCCGCAGGAAACATGCTGCAGGTGTACACTGTGATTGCCACGTTTCACGGCGCCTGCGGCGCCTAGTTGGCTGGTTCGGGTTCCGGCTCGTTGTCGCGCGCGAACCAGCGCTGGATCACGGTACGATCCTCGCCGGTTTCAGGAGGTGCTGAAGGCAATTCGGGGGCGGGCGTCCGGTCGGCCGGGCCCTGGACGATCCGGCGCAGGATCAGCGCGCCGCCAACCAGGAGGAGCAGCCACGGGCCGACGCCCGCGAGGATCGTGGCCAGCCCGGCGAGCGACGACAGCAACGTCTGGCCGGCCGTGTCGAAAGTGGCGTCCGATCCGCCCAGGCCACTCACCGCGCTGCCCGAGGCATAGGTGAGAAGTACCGGCGTCGTCGCCACGCCGGTGCCGACACCCTGGTCGACCTCGCCGATCGTGCCGATCGCGGCGCGAAGCCGATCCGTCCTGGCTGAAAGCTGTACCCGCTCCTCGGGCGAGACGTTGCCCCGCAATTGCGCCTCGGCATTGCCTAGCGACTCGCGCAACCGGGCGACGACCCCGTCGCTGCGCCCGGCGGCGGCGCCTGAATCGGCGCCGGCAATATCGGCCCCGGTCATCGACCCGCCCGCGCGGGTCACGGCATCCGTCGCCCCCTTGCCATAGGCGCGGGCGACGGTTGGATCGAGTTTCAGCGTCAGCGTTGCCTCGACACGATTCCGATCGTCGACATTGTAGCGGATCGCCATGATCCGGCAGCGCGCCGGGCCGAGCTGATCGCAGCCGCGAGCATGGCTTTCCTGCACCGCTGCGATGCGCGAGCCGGGCATGCGGAAAGCATAGTGATAGTCGAAAGCGCTGGAAGATCGGGAGCTTACCGGCTGATCCGATGGCGCGCCCGCAGCGCCGCTCGCCTGACCGGGTGCTTGTTCGCATCCGGCGAGCACAAGAAATGCCGCCAGCACAGCCACGATTCGCATCGGTGATTCCCCCGTCGATCGGGGCAGAGTATAGTATAGAAATGGTTAACGCGGAAATGGTCGATCAGGTGACTGGGTGCCGTTTCGAGAACTCCGGATCGAGATGGACGCGGCGATGATCAGCAGCGTCGAGCGCGCGTCCTCCAGAGTCAGTGTTTGAGCGCCGCGCGGATCAGTCGTTTGGTCTCGGTCCAGGCTTTGGTATCGGGTGTCACCAGTTCGACGTGGCCGGTCGCGGGCACGATGTGAAGCCTGGCGTTGTCGCCTGCCTGCCTGGCCTTGGCCTCATAGCCGGTGCCGAGCCGGATCGGGATGATCCTGTCCTCGGGGCCGTTGACCAGATCCTGCGGCACGCCAATCGGTAACAGGCGCGGGATCGAGGTATCGGCATAGACGTCAGGGCGGGCGTCCGGCGGGCCGACCAACTGCCTGACGACATCGGTGCCGCATCCATTGTCCGGGCTGGCCGCCGTCGCCTCCAGGTCGGGCAGTCCGCCAAGGCTGATCACATGGGCGATCGGCAGCGGTGCGGCGGTGCGCAGCGGGCTGCCCTTGGGCAGTTTCGGCCGTGCGGCGAGCCACAAGGCGAGATGGCCACCGGCCGAATGGCCGACCGCGACGATATGCCCGGTATCGAGATGGAAGCGCTTCGCGTTTGCGACCAGCGAATCGGCGGCCGCGGCCGCGTCGAGGAAGGTGCCGGGATAACCGCCGCCCGGGCGATCAACGCCTCGATAATCAATATTCCAGACAGCGATTCCGTCCTTGCGGAGGTCATCGGCGATCCAGTTCATCAGGCTGCGATCGGCGATACTGGTCGTCCAGCAGCCGCCATGCACCATCACGACGGTCGGCAGTGGGGGCGGCAATGGGGTCGGCAATGGGCCTTTGCCCGCGGGCAGCCAGACATCGACCTTCTGCATGTCGTCGTCGCCATAGGCGATCGTCGCATCGGGTCTCGGCTGCGGTCTCGCGGTGAGATCGGCCCAGGTGAGCAGGGAGGGAGCAGTTGCGGTCATCACCGCAGGGATCAACGCGAGAAGCGCGATCGGGGCAAGCCTGAACATGCTTCCCCGATACGCGTTCCCCGCGACAGTGTCGAAAACCGCCGAGTATCAGGCAGCGGGCTTGAATGCCGGGGTCTTGCCCTTGGCCCGTCGCGCGCGCCAGGGCGCGTCGAACTGATGGGCCTGGAGCTTGTCGAAAGCATCCATCGCCGCGCGAAACAGCTTATGGATCGTCTTGCTCAGATGCTGGTGATTACCGGCCCAGGCCTGGCTGTAGAAATCGTCACGCACCGCCATTCTCCTTTTTTGCTGGCGTTGATCACGAAACGGATATGCGCCTGTGCTCATTGGGGCGCCAACAAATCGTTGGACACGATCCATAAGCCTGCCTTATCCATCGAATATGCGCCGCATTCCGCCTCTCTCCGCTGTCCGGGTGTTCGAGGCGGCTGCGCGCCACGAGAATTTCACTGCCGCGGCGGCCGAACTCGGCATGACTCAGGCGGCGGTGAGCTATCAGGTGAAGCTGCTCGAAGAGCGGCTCGGCGTGCCGTTGTTCCGCCGCGAGAAGAAGCGCGTCCTCCTGACCGAGGCAGCCCGCCGGATCGCGCCGCAGGTGGGCCGTGCCTTCGATGCGCTCGATTCGGCCTTCGCCACGATCCGCGCCGAGGATGAGGGGCTGCTGACCGTCTCCACCTCCAACACCTTCGCCAATACCTGGCTCGCCTGGCGTCTCGGCAGTTTCCAGATGGCGCATCCGGATATGGCGGTGCGCCTGCTGACCAGTGACATGCTGGCCGATTTCACGACCGACGATGTCGATATCGCCATCCGCGCCGGCCGCGGATCATGGCCGGATCTCTCGCAGGACCTGGTGTTGCCGATCGATTTCACGCCGATGTGCAGCCCGGGTTTCCAGCGGCGCCATGGGCCCGTGTTCGAGCCGGCCGACCTGCTCCGCCTGCCGTTGATCAGCCCGCACGACAGCTGGTGGTCCCATTGGCTGCGCGAGGCCGGCGTCGACGCGCCGGACAGGATGCCCCGCCGCGGCGTCAGGCTCGATTCCCAGGCGCATGAAGGCCATGCGGCGATGGCCGGGCAGGGCATGGCGATGTTGACCCCTTTCTTCTGGCGCAACGATCTGGCCGACCGCCGGCTGGTGCGGCCGTTCGAGCAAGTATCGACCCGCGGCTATGCCTATTGGCTGGTCTGCCCCGAGGCACGGCGCGGCGTGCCCAAGATCAAGCGATTCCGTGAATGGCTGTTCGCCGAGCTGGCGCGCGACCTGCCGAGCCCGGTCTGAACAGACCGCCCGATCCTAGCCTAGCCCGATTCCGCCTGCTAACCGGGGCCCAATGCCTACCGATATCCAAGAGCCCGATCCCTTCAACGCCATCGTCGACGCGCCCTTCGACAGTGCTCTGTCGGAGCGCTACCTCGTCTATGCGCTCTCCACGATCACGGCGCGCTCGCTGCCCGATGTCCGCGATGGGCTGAAACCCGTTCACCGGCGCCTGCTCTGGGCGATGCGCCTGCTTCGGCTCGATCCGGCGCAGGGCTACAAGAAATGCGCCCGCGTCGTCGGCGACGTGATCGGTAAATATCATCCGCATGGCGACCAGTCGGTCTATGACGCGATGGTTCGCCTCGCGCAGAGCTTTGCCATGCGGTATCCGCTCGTCGACGGGCAGGGCAATTTCGGCAATATCGATGGCGATAACGCCGCCGCCTATCGCTACACCGAGGCGCGGCTGACTCAGGTCGCGATCGACCTGATGGACGGCCTCGACGAAGACGCCGTCGACTACCGTCCTACCTACAATGGCGAAGACCAGGAGCCCGAGCTGTTCCCGGGCATGTTCCCGAACCTGCTTGCCAATGGTGCCGCCGGCATCGCGGTCGGCATGGCGACGAGCATCCCGCCGCACAATGCCGCCGAACTGTTCGACGCCGCGATCCTGCTGATCGACCAGCCGGAGGCGAGCGACGCGCAGGTGCTGGAGCATGTGAAGGGGCCGGATTTTCCGACCGGCGGGCAAGTGGTCGACAGCGCGGCCGCGATCGCCGAAGCCTATGCCACCGGGCGCGGCGGCTTCCGTGTCCGGGCGCGCTGGCATGTCGAGGACCAGGGTCGCGGCACCTGGAACGCGATCGTCACCGAGATTCCGTACGGCGTCCAGAAGGGCAAGCTGATCGAGCAGATTGCGACGATCATCAACGACAAGAAGCTTCCGATCCTGGCGGACGTGCGCGACGAATCCGATTCGGAGGTGCGCATCGTCATCGAGCCGCGCGCTCGCACGGTCGATGCGACCCTGCTGATGGAAAGCCTGTTCCGGATGAGTGATCTGGAAAATCGGGTCAGCCTCAACCTCAACGTGCTCGACGCGCGCCGTACCCCACGCGTGATGTCCCTGCGCGAGGCGCTGTTAGGCTGGGTCGATCACCAGTTCATCGTGCTCCAGCGTCGTACCGCGCACCGGCTGGCCAAGATCGCCGACCGGATGGAACTGCTGGACGGCTACATCATCGCCTTCCTCAACCTGGACCGGGTGATCGAGATCATCCGCACCGAGGATGAGCCCAAGCCGGTGATGACCGCCGAGTTCGAATTGACCGACCGCCAGGCCGAGGCGATCCTGAACATGCGCCTGCGCTCGCTGCGACGGCTCGAGGAGATGGAGCTTCGCAAGGAGCGCGACGGGCTGGAAACCGAGAAGGCAGGCCTTGAGGCGTTGCTCGGCAGCGACGCGCGCCAGCGGACCCGGCTGAAGAAGGACTTCGCCAAGCTGCGCGATCGCTACGGCCTGGAAACCGAACTGGGCAAGCGCCGCACCACGATCGAAGAAGCTGCCCCCGCCCGCGAAATCCCGCTCGAGGCGATGATCGAGCGGGAGCCGATCACCGTGATCCTGTCGCAGCGGGGGTGGATCAGGGCGATGAAGGGCCATATCGAGCCTGCCGCCGCGGCCGACCTGAAGTTCAAGGAAGGCGACGCGGCCTTCCTGCATTTCTTCGCGCAGACGACTGACAAGATCCTGCTCGCGGCGGAGAATGGCCGTTTCTACACGCTCGCGGCGGACAAGCTGCCTGGCGGCCGCGGTTTTGGCGAGCCGGTGCGGGCGATGATCGATCTCGACGGCGATGTCGGGATCGTCGCTTTGATGCCGGCGAGCCGTGCTGAGAAGCTGCTGGTCGCCGCCACCGACGGCCGCGGCTTCATCGTGCGGACGGCGGATACGATCGCCGAGACGCGCAAGGGCAAGACGGTGGTGACGCCGCGTCTGGGCGCGAAGCTGAAGATCGTGCGCCCGGTCGATCCGGCGGCCGATTATGTCGCGGCGATCGGCGACAACCGCCGCCTGCTCGTCTTTCCATTGACCGAGCTGGCTGAACTGGCGCGTGGCCAGGGTGTCCAGTTGCAGCGGTATCGCGACGGTGGCCTGTCCGATGCGATCACTTTCGTCTTCGCTGACGGGCTGAGCTGGGCGATGGGCGGCGAGAGTGGACGGACTCGTACCGAAAGCGATCTTGCACCGTGGCGCGCGGCACGCGGCGCGGCCGGGCGAATGCCACCCACCGGCTTTCCAAGGGATAACCGTTTCTAGCCATTTTGGTGGTATCAAGTGGCTGAAATACTGTGCAAGCTTCAGCCGCTTTTAACCTGTTCCCGGTAACGCTACCCTGGATGATGCCGTTCAGGTCCCGGGTCTTGAAAGCGGAAGAGCCTCCCGTATCGATGGAGGCCGGTGACGCGCGCATGAACGATCTGGACCGGATCGGAGCGACGTTCGATCTCCTTCCCATCCCGGCGGCGCTCGTGATCGCGGCCGACGGCGATGTGTCCATCCAGATGGCAAACCGGCCGTTCCGCCAGGCCGGCCTTGGTTCCGCGAGCGGTGCGTCGCCGCTGATCTCGCTGATTGCGACGCGGATCACCAAGTTCGTCCAGAGCGATTCGCTGCGCGAGGATTTCCCCTGGCAATTCGGCGACGCAGTCGATTGCCGCTATTATCAGGTCACGCTTGCGCGCCTGACGCGCAACGCCGAGGGGCGCTGCCTCGTCACCCTGATCGACCAGACGTCCGAATTGCGCACCGAGCATAATCTTCGTCGCGAGATGATGACCGACAGCCTGACCGGCCTCGCCAATCGCGCCGGCTTCAGCGATCATCTCGAGGCGCTGATCGACGACACGACACAGCAGGCGCGCTACGCCGTGCTCATCGTCGATCTCGATCGTTTCAGCCGCGTGAACGCCTGCCTCGGGTCGATGGCCGGCGACGAGTTGCTCATCACCGTTGCCCGGCGTCTCAAGGGCATCCTGCGCGCGCACGACGTGCTCGCCCGGACCGGTGGTGATGAATTCGGTATCCTGCTGACGCTCGAGGATGGTCCCGGTGACGCCGACCATGTCGCCAGGCGAATCCAGGGCGCGCTGGGCACGCCGTTCCAGCTTTCCGATTTCGAGATCCGGGTCGCTTGCTCGATCGGCATCGCCTTCGGGTCGAGCCAGGTCGACGATGCCGAGGAACTGATCCGGCACGCCCAATTCGCGGTGCGGCGGTCCAAGACCAGCGGTCGCGCCGAAGCCTATCAGACCCAGGCGTTCGACATCGCGCGCGAGCAGTTCGGCATGGAGACCGCGCTGCGCCGCGCGCTCGACCGGGGGCAGCTTCGGCTCAGCTTCCAGCCGATTTGCGATCTTGCGACCGGACAGATCGTCTGCTTCGAATCACTGGCGCGATGGGCCGACGACGACGGCACCGAATTTTCGCCCTGCGATTTCATTCCGGTCGCCGAGGAATCGGGGCTGATCGTTCCGCTCGGTCGCTGGGCGATCGAGGAGGCGGTGCGCACGCTTGCCGGATGGGACGCGCGGGCGGGCGGCAATTGCGGCGTGAAGCTCGCGGTCAACCTGTCGGCGATCCAGCTCCAGCGCGACAGCATCGCGCCGGTGGTCGAGCGCGCGCTCACCGGCAACGGCCTTGACGGTTCGCGCCTCACCCTTGAACTCACCGAAAGCGCGCTCGTCACTGATCCCGATCGAATCGCGGGAATCATGCATGCGCTGAAGGGGCTCGGCACGACGCTGGCGATGGACGATTTCGGCACCGGCTATTCGAACCTCGCCTATCTCCAGAAGCTGCCGATCGATATTCTCAAGATCGACCGCAGCTTCGTGACCGGCATGCTTGCCGACCGCGACAAGATCGCGATCGTGCGTGCCATCCTGTCGCTTGCCCAGGCGCTTGGTATGCAGACGACGGCCGAGGGAATCGAGACCAACGAACTTGCCCAGACGCTCGCCGCGCTTGGCTGCACCTATGGCCAGGGCTTCGTCTATGCGCGGCCGCTCGAGGCCGACGCGGCCTATTCGCTGCTGGAAGCCCGCAGGAACTGAGCGGTCGCCGCGTCGGCGATCTGGTTCACCCGCGCTGCATCAGGAAAGCCCTCGGCGATCCATTGCTCCTCGATCTGGCGCAGCGTGCGCGCGACCTCGGGGCCCTTGCGCAGGCCGCGTTCGACCAGGGCGCCGCCGGTGAGCGGCAGGGCAGGGGATTCCCAGGCGAGTAGGGACGTCACGTCCTTTTCCGGACGATCCGACAGGAGCAGGCGATCGATCGCCAGGTCCCTGCCGAGCCGGTAGCCGATCACCGTCGCCGGCTCGTCGCCCACTGGCTCGGCGGCGCTGACCAGTCGTCGCCGCTCGACCTTGGACAGTTTCAGCCGCGCGCCGATATCGTCCGCCACGCGGGTGTCCGCCGGGAGCAGCGATGCGAGCCGCCGGATCGGATCCGGATCGATCCCCGCCGCGGCCTCACGCGCGACCAGCCGCGCCAGTTGTCCGGTGCTTTCGATTTCCGGAAGTACCGGGACGAAGATCGCATGGTCGATCATCAGGTCGACGACGCGGACTGCGTGCACCGCGACCAGCAGCCGGAGCAGTTCGGCCGCGATCCGCTCGCGCGACAGGGCCATCAGGTCGTTCGCGCGTTCAGTGCAGGCATCCAGCCCGGCCTCGTCCGGTGCGTCGCCGAACCGGGCGTGGAAGCGGAAGAAGCGCAGGATGCGCAGATGATCCTCGGCGATTCGTTTCAGCGGATCGCCGATGAAGCGCACCCGACGCGCCTCCAGATCGTCGATCCCGCCGAAATAATCGAAGATCTTCCCGGTCAGTGGATCCGCGTAGAGCGCGTTCATCGTGAAATCGCGTCGCGCGGCGTCCTCCTGCCAGTCGTCGGTGAAGGCGACGGTCGCGTGCCGGCCATCAGTGGCGACATCGCAGCGGAGGGTGGTCACCTCGACTGGACCGCCGGACAGCACTGCCGTCACCGTGCCGTGCGCGAGGCCGGTCGGCACTGCCTTGATGCCATTGCCCTTGAGCAGGGCGATTACCCGGTCGGGAGAATGAGTCGTCGCGAGATCGACATCGGCCACGTCGATGCCGAGCAGCGTGTCGCGCACGGCGCCGCCGACGAAGCGCACCTTGCCTTCGGCTGCGCCCAGCACGTCGCAGAGCCCCACCAGTCCGTCGCGTCCGCGCCACGCGGCCTGCGGCAGGATCATCCGTTCCATCGCAGCCGCCGGGAGAGATTGACGATCATCGCGGCGGTCGCGCCCCAGATGCGGTGGCCGTCCCAGTTGATCTCATAATAATGCCGGTTGCGGCCCTGCCATTCGACGGTCGCCTCGACATGGTTCGCGGCGTCGAGGACGAAATCGAGCGGCACCTCGAACACCTGCGCCACTTCGGCCGCGCTGGGAACCAGGATCAGGTCGGGTGGGACGATGCCGATCACCGGGGTCACGTCGAAGCCAGTGACGGTGCGATAGCGGTCGGCCTCCCCGATCACGATCACCCGGTCGCGCGGCAGGGCGATCTCCTCTTCCGCCTCGCGCAGCGCCGCGTCGATCGCGCCGCTGTCGCCCGGGTCGATCCGGCCGCCGGGAAAGGCGACCTGGCCGGGGTGGCGCGACAAGGTGTCGGTACGCTGGGTCAGGATGACGCCGGGCCTTGAACGATCGGTGACGGCGACGAGCACGGCGGCGTTCATCAGCGGCGTCGACTGATCGAGTTCAAGGTCGCGATGGTCCCCGGTCAGTAGCACGGTATCCATGCCGTGTCCGGCTTCGAGCGCGTTGCGCAGGCGATCGGCAAGGGTCATTCAGTCCGCTCCAGAGGGAAGAAGGCGCCGTTGCTCCACACGCCGGGCGGCACATCGTCGCCCGCCAGCGCGATTGCGGCGAGATCGTAATAGACCGTCCGGGCGACCAGCGCCTCCAGCCCGCCCCGGACATGGAGATAGGGGCGGGGGCTATCCCCGCGTTCTTCGAAACGCAGGGGATGGTCGCTGCCGGCCGTCACCAGATCGCCGGTGTTGAGGCGAAAGGCCAGCCGCGAATCGCGACCTTCGCCTTCGACCTTCATCTCTACCGCGACGAAAGGCGCGTCCTCCACCGCGATATCGAGCTTCTCGACTGGCGTGACGAGCACATAGCCGCCATCCTCCTCACGACGCAGGATCGTCGAGAACAGCCGGACCATCGCCTGACGCCCGATCGGCGATCCCTGATGGAACCAGGTCCCGTCGCGCGCGATGCGCATCTCGCTGTCGCCGCAATGAGTCGGGTTCCAGCGTTCGACCGGCGGCAGTTTCCGTTCCCCGGCGAGGCGCGCGATATCGGCGAGCGACAGCGCGGCAAGATCGGGAAGCGGGTCCATCGGCATCGGTAGGCGGTAGGACAGGCCTGCCCGGGCGTAAAGCGTCAGGCGAGCGCCACGGTTCGAGGGGCGAGCATGCCCGCGCCGTCCGGGACCGAATCGCCCATTGCCAACAGCCGGCGCTGCTCGACGGGCCCCGGTACGCGCCACCCGGCCGTTCGATCAGCGGTGAAGCCGAAGAACCGGCCATAATATTCCGGGTCGCCGATCAGCATCAGCGCACCGGCCTCGCCCGAGGCCACCGCCGCGTTCAGTGCATAGAGCATCAGGTCACGCCCGATCCCGTCACCCTGCCGCGCTGGCTCGACGGCGACCGGGCCGAGCATCACCATCGGCACATCCCGGCCATCGTCACCGTCGAACAGGATCGGCCAGCACTGGATCGTGCCGACCAGCGCGCCGTTTTCCAGGGCAGCGAAGCTCAACCGGGGAATCGCGGGCATGCCCTGGCGAATCCGGTAGGCGGTTCGCTCGTGCCGGTCCGTGCCGAACGCGCGGTCGAGCAGATGCTCGACTGCCTGCGGTTCAACTTCGGAAATCGGCGCGATCCTGATCAATATGGTTGCTCCTGCGAGTCCCGGCATGGACGCACGGGGCCGCGCGCTTTAGCGGTGGTACGCCTGAACGCAAGCCGAATTGGAGGCGCGCGATGAAGCTGTACGATGCCGAATTCGCCCCAAGCCCGCGCCGGGTGCGCATCTTCCTTGCCGAGAAGGGCATCGAGATCGAGCGCGTGATGGTGGATCTCCGCCGGAACGAGCAACTTTCCGATCCCTATCTCGCCGTGAATCCGCGCGGCGCGGTGCCAGCGCTTGAGCTGGACGATGGTGAGGTCATCTGCGAATCGGCCGCGATCTGCCGCTATTTCGAGGCGCTGCACCCGGAACCCGCATTGTTCGGGAGCACGGCCCTCGACATCGGCCGGATCGAATCCTGGACTCGCCGAATCGAATCGGACGGATATGCCGCCGCCGTCTATGCCTTTCGCAACGTCCATCCCGCCTTTCAGGATCGTGCGGCACCGGGCAAATGGCCGGCGATGCCGCAGATACCCGAACTGGGCGCGCGCGGGCTGATCATGTGGGGCGCTTTCGTCGAGGCGCTCGATGTCCGGCTGGCGGACCGCGACTGGATCGCCACCGACGCCTTCAGCTTCGCCGACATCTCAGCGCTCGTGACGATCGATTTTGCCCGAGCCGCTAAATTCCAGGTACCCGAGGATTGTCGTTCGGTTGCGCGCTGGCACGCGGCGGCCAGCGCGCGGCCAAGTGCCGCGGCCTGAGGCGGCTTTCCACCGCTTCCTCATCTGCTATGGCGCCCGCCACACCATGAAAGGGCCGCGCTTGGACGATCGTCTCAGCCTTGAAGTGCATGATCTTGAGGTGCCGGTTCTCACCGGCATCTATTCAGAAGAAACCCATCTGCCGCAGCCGCTGCGGATTTCGTTGACGGTCGATCTCGATTGTCCGGCGCATTTCGCCCCGGATTCGCCTCTGGGCGCGACGAAGAATTATCTGGATCTGAAGCGGGCCGCGACGACGGCGCTGCCCGAAGGGGTGCATTTCACCCTGGTCGAAGGTGTGGCCGATCATATCGCCGAAATCCTGTTCCTCCAGGACAAGCGCGTTGCGCGGGTGCAGATCAAGATCATCAAGCTGGCCATTGCCGAAGCTGGCGAATCAATCGGCATCACACTCGTCCGTCACCGGAAATGAGCATGGAGGAGGCCGTTCGCGAATCGCTTGCGACGGCCACGGGCTCGATCCTGGTCACGGCCGAAGCGGGACGGGCACAGCAGACCGTGCAGCGCCTTCGCGCGGCGGAGGCCGACATCGTCCTTCTCTTGCTCGATTCGTCGGTGCCCGCGATCGAGCGCGCGATGTTGATCGCTGCGATCGGGCCTCTCGCCGTCGAGCTCGCATCATATACCCGAATCGGGGCGATCGACGTAGTGGCGGGGGCGGAAGAGGGCGATGTCGCCGCCGCTGCGCGCTTCCTCGCCGCCGCGCGGTCGACGACCGGCCAGATCCTCAGGGTCGCACCCGAAGTTTAGCGGCCACCGCCCCGGTTGCAGGGACCGAGCGAGCGAATCACCAGGCGGTAATCCTCGCGCGCGATGGCCGCGTCGCTATCGCTGAGCGACGTCAGGCTCGATGCGGGCAGTTCCGGCGGCAAGGCGCAGGCAAGGCGATACCACAACAAGGTATCGCGCGCCGGCGGCACGGCGCCCTCGCCGACAAGCTCGCTCAACGCCACTGACCAGCGCGGCTGCTCGCCGGGCGTCCGCTGGATGCCGATCGAAACAGGCCGGCTGTCTGCGGTGGTGAGGAATATCTGGGTTTCGCCTGATCCGGGCAGGTCGCCGGTGACATGAAATGCGTTGCCGATCCCGGTCACCTTCGGAGGGGCATCGGGACTGAGCGTTTCCTGGGTGATTCGCCGGGTCAACGCATCGGCGCCGGGCGTCCAGTCGCGCTGGGCATCGGGGCGGACGAGCTGAACGAGAGTTGAGTTACCCGGAACGGGCCGGGCAAACAGCAGGACACGGAGCTTGCGCAATTTCGGCAGCTTCCCGCGCGTATCCACAGGTACATCAAGTACATAAGCGATTCGCGGCGGCAATGCTGCAGTGCCGCGAATCAGGGCCAGGACGTCTGCTTCGACATAAAGCCGGGCCATGTTGGCGGCTACGCCGGCGGCATCCGGGCCCTTCAGGCGGGTGGAGCTTCGAATGGTCGCATCGATGATCGCGGGGGCCGCGAGAACCAGATCAGCATAGTCGGCATAGGGCGGGGCGATTACCACCGAATCGGCGGGAATCTGCGGTCTTTGCTGGGCTGAGGCACCAGTTGCGGCCGCCGCGAAGGCCATCGCAAACGCGAGTTTCGGAGCTGAAATCATTCGCTATGGGTTACGCGTTCGTTCCGATATTATACAGAAATAATTCTGCCACGTCGGGATTGTACGTTTGTTGCGTGAGACAAAGCGTTTGCGTCAGGGTTTGGGGGGTCATATAGGATCGCCCCTGTCCAAGGATACATCAGCCCACGACAGGCAGATCGGACGAACGGACGTTACGGATCGGCGGTTCGCGTCGTGTACGGATAGAGGAGTTTCGTTTCTGAATGGCTTATGCTGACCGTAATGTAAGCGGCAACCGCGTGGTGGCGATCGTGATCGTGTCGGTGATTGTCGCCGTCATGGGCTACGCCTTCGTCACCGGACTCACGTACAAATACGTGAAAGCGATGTCGGAGAAGTTGAAGACCTTCGACGTCGAGGAGCCGCCACCCCCGCCACCCGACGAGCCGCCGCCCCCTCCGCCAGATCAGCCGCTCGAGCCGCCTCCGGTCGTCTCGCCGCCGCCGATCGTGCAGACTCAGGCGCCGCCGCAAGTCGTCATCCAGACAGTGCAGGCTCCGCCGCCGGTCTTCGTGCCGACGCCGGTCGCAGCGCCGCCGCCACCTCCACCCGCGCCGCCTCGCATCTCGCAGGCAGCGGGCCTGAAGGGTAACCCCGGCCAGTTCTTCAATGACGATGCCTATCCATCGGAGGCGATTCGCGCCGGTGCTCAGGGTCGAGTCGTTGCGAAGCTGACGGTGGGCGCCGATGGCCGCGTGAGTGCATGCAGCATCACGACGTCGAGCGGTAACAGCTCGCTCGACGACACGACGTGCCGCATCGCGCGCAGCAGGGTGCGCTATACCCCGGCCAAGGACGAGAACGGTCAGCCGACCGTGTCGACGGCAACGCTGCCGGTCCGTTGGGTATTGCCTGAGAATTGACGATAGGGATTCGGCCCGGTGCGCCATGCCCCGGGCCGTTTCTGGATAGACCTGACAGTAAAAAATACAGCCTAGAGGAAACCAACTAAATGCTCACCACCATCCTTGCGGCCGGCGCCGCAGCAGCCGCCCCCAAGGGCGAAAATCCTTACGGCCTGATCCCGGCGCTCCGCGAAGGCGGCCTGATCTCGCAGACCGTGTTCGGCATCCTGGTGCTGATGCTTTTCGTCTCGCTCTACATCCTGTTCACCAAGCTGTTCGAGCAGCAGAAGGTGATCAATCAGCACAAGCGCGTGAGTGGTGGCTTCTGGAACAACAACAGCCTGCGTGAAGCATCGGCCAAGCTCGAGAAGAACTCGGCCTACAAGCAGATCGTCGACGACGGCCTGTCGGCTCAGGAGCAGCACACCCGCCTGACCGATCCGGTCGAGGCGCATGACTGGCTGCACGGCTCGCTCGCCCGTTCGGAAGCGTCGATCAACTCGCAGCTCAACTCGGGCCTGGCATTCCTGGCGACCGTCGGCGCGACCGCACCGTTCATCGGTCTGTTCGGTACGGTTATCGGCATCTACCGCGCGCTCATCAAGATCGGCGCGGCCGGTCAGGCTTCGATCGACGCCGTTGCCGGCCCGGTCGGTGAGGCGCTGATCATGACCGCTCTCGGTCTCGTCGTCGCCGTTCCGGCGGTGCTCGCCTACAACTGGCTGCAGCGTCGCAACAAGTCGATCGCCGAAGACCTGAACGCGTTCTCGAACGACGTGCTCGGCTATCTGGCGTCGGACGGCGCGGTTCGCCCGGCAGCTGCTGCCCGCAAGGGTGCGGCTCCGGCAGCCAAGCCGGCGGCTGCGACCACCACGGCAGCACGCTGATGACGGGGCGGGGCGCGCGCCGCGTTGGCGCCGCCCCGCCTCTCGCCCCCGGAGTTTTCCCGGTGGCCCAGTTGCAAGGATAGGATAGTCCTCAATGGCAATTAGCGTTGGCGGCGACGGCGCCGAAGAAAAACCGATGTCGGACATCAACACGACCCCGATGGTGGACGTGATGCTGGTGCTCCTCATCATCTTCCTGATCGCGGTGCCCGTCGTGCTGCAGTCGGTGAAGCTGAAGCTTCCCGACATTCGTTACGATCCCACGACCACGAAGCCCGAGAACGTGTCGCTCTCGATCCTGCAGAAGCCCGATGGTTCTTGCGGCATCTTCTGGGGTACGGCGCCCGTCGGCCATCAGGAGCTGCTCGACAAAGCGGTAGCGAAGCTGAGAGCCGAGATCGCGCGTCAGGGCGGTGTCGGCAATCCCGATCTGGAGCTTCCCGAGGCTCATATCCGCGGTGACGTGAATACGCCGTATCGCTGCATTGGTGGCGCAATCTACACGATGCAGATGGCAGGCTTTGCCAAGGTCGGCTTCATTTCCGAGCCTCCGCCCGGCGGCAACGCCGAGCGCATGTGACCGGTCAGAGCTTCAGGAGTAATATGATATGGCAATGAGCGGCGGCTCCGATGACGGCCAGCCGATGATGGATCTGAACACGACGCCGTTGATCGACGTCATGCTCGTGCTCCTCATCATGTTCATCATCACCATTCCGATCCAGACGCACGCAGTGAAGGTCGATCTTCCGATCAACGACCCGAACAACAAGCCGCCACCGGTCGATCCGCAGAAGAACAAGGTCACGATTGACCCGGCGGGAACGATTGCGTGGAACGGTGCGCCGGTCGACAAGGTCACTCTCCAGCAATATCTGGAAGCGACGAAGAGCATCAATCCGGAGCCGGAGCTGCATTTCCAGCCGGATCCCCAGGCGCGTTATGCGCGGGTTGATGAAGTGCTCGCGGTCATCAAGCGCTCTGGCGTGACCAAGCTCGGCTTCATCGGCAACGAGCAATATCGCAACGATTTCTGATCGATCCGATCAGCGCGAGATAAATGGGGCGGTCCTTCGGGGCCGCCCTTTTTTGTTGTCTGGCGTTGGTCGCCCGCATCGCTCTCTCCTCGCGCGCAACTCTATTGCAGCGGAGTCACTAAAGTGACACAAGAGTGTCATAAAAATGAAACCTTTCAAGGAAAGGTCGTCGAGGAGAAGAGCAATGCGCATTGGTTCTGGAATATTGATTGCCGGAATTGTCTTGGCGGGCGCGGCTACCGCTGCCACCGCAAGCGACCGCACCGGTTTCATCGCCATCAAGCAGGGTGATTTCAGCACGGCGGAACGTACGCTGGTCGCGGAGCGCAGAATCTATCCCTCACGCCCGGAACTGATGCTGAATCTTGCAGCGGTCTATCGTGGCACGGGCCGCCGGGACGAAGCACGGGTGCTGTACGAGGCTGTGCTGGCACGTCCCAATACGCTGATGGACGTCACTGCCGATCGCACTGCATGGTCGCACACGCTTGCCACTGCAGGGCTTTCCCGGCTCGATGCACGGCAAATGTCGTCACGTTAGAACCGTCGTGCGTAAAATCCGATCCGTTCGTCCCGAGTAACCGTCGAGCGTGACGAGATGGCGTATCGAGGGACAGGCGTTTCGCGCTTCAATTGTACCTCGATACGAGCTCTCGATACGGCTGCGCCTGTTCGATCTCTACTCGGCACGAATGGGCAGGTGGTTCTGATTTAGCGCTCGATGCACCGGGGCGCTCCCGGGCAGGGCTGGGCCCGTCAGCCACGTGAAAGCGTGAAAATCGGAGATCCGCAACAGGTTCGATTCCGTTCGAACCAGCGTTGACCGTGTCGCTTCCCTTTGCCCGCAACCAGCGGGATCAGAGTCTCGGCAGCGTGACGCCACGCTGGCCCATATATTTGCCGGAGCGGTCGGCGTAGCTTGTCTCGCAGGGCTCGTTGCCCTCCAGGAACAGGAACTGGCACGCGCCTTCGTTCGCATAGATCTTGGCGGGCAGGGGAGTGGTGTTCGAGAATTCCAGCGTAACATGCCCTTCCCAGCCGGGCTCGAGCGGTGTGACGTTCACGATGATGCCGCAGCGCGCATAGGTCGATTTGCCGAGGCAGATGACCAGAACGTCGCGCGGCACCCGAAAATATTCCACCGTCCGGGCCAGCGCGAAGCTGTTGGGCGGAATGATGCACACATCGGTCTTGCGGTCGACGAAGCTGTTCGACGAGAAATCCTTCGGATCGACGATCACGCTGTCGATGTTGGTGAAGACCTTGAACTCGTCCGACACGCGCGCGTCATAGCCATAGGATGACAGGCCGTAGGAGATGCACCCGTCGCGCTGCTGGCGATCGACGAACGGCTCGATCATCCCGTTGGCGAGCGCCTGCTCGCGAATCCAGCGGTCCGACATGATCGACATTGAGCGCCTCCCTTGAGCCGACCGCTTTCGCGGGAATGGCTCTTCGGGGCAAGGCCGATTGCACTGAATGAGGAACTGTCAGCTATTGCGAGTCGATGGAGTCGTACCGGCTGCTTGTCCGGCCTGTGCGCCGGACGTTGATGAACGGATATCGGGCTGTCAGGATATGGATCGGCATATGGTGAGGGGGGAGGACAGGGTGATTGCGGACGGACCGGAAGAACCAAGGCGATTGAGCGCGCCATTGCTGTTGGGCATGCTCGCAATGCCGGTGATCTTCGTCTGGTTCTTTCTGCGCCGCGGTTACTCGCAGGCACTTCGTCGCGCCGCGTTTACCTATACCGCTACCTTGTTGGCGATCGGCCTGATCGGCACTCTCGGTCGCTGAGCGCCCGGTTCAGTCGATTCCGAGATCACCCGGCCCGAAGGCGTGCGGCAGCAATTCCGACAGGAGATGCCGCTCATGCAGGTCTCCTTCGGCGCCCGCGCACCATATCGCAATGTCGCGCTTGCCCATCTGCGCTGCCTCGTTGATCACCTGGCGGCAGCGGCCGCAGGGGCCGACCGGCTTCGTGCCGGTGGGCTTGCCGTCGGCATCCATCATCCCGCCGATCACGCCGATCGCGACGACATCGCGCAGCCGGCCCTGGGCGTTGACCGTCGCCAGCGCGACCGTCTCGGCGCACAGGGACAGGCCGTAGCTCGCATTCTCGAAATTCGTGCCCGTCACGACGCTGCCGTCAGTCAGCAGCACCGCCGCGCCGACGCCGAAGCGCGAATAGGGGGCATGGGCGTTATGCGCCGCGTCGCGGGCGGCGGCGATCAGGCGATCACGGACGTCGCTATCGCTGGTCATGGCGCGACCACGTTCCAGCGCACGGGGCCCGCAATTCCATCTATCCGTCTCATGTCGTTCGCCTGCCACATCCGCCAGGGCCTTGCC
Organism: Candidatus Sphingomonas phytovorans; assembly: GCA_029202385.1. Lineage (NCBI taxonomy): Bacteria > Pseudomonadati > Pseudomonadota > Alphaproteobacteria > Sphingomonadales > Sphingomonadaceae > Sphingomonas > Candidatus Sphingomonas phytovorans. The sequence goes on along the minus strand of CP119314.1, from coordinate 1,899,579 downwards.
GTATAATCGGGTGGAAAGAAATCCTGCACCGCCCAGATGGTTCGCGGAATGGCGCTCGTCACCTGATAGCTCGCCTCGAAACGCTTGCTGATCTTGATCAGTGTCGGCTTGCCGCTGTGCGCTTCGACCATCGTCAGGAACCGTCGCAACTCGCCGAGCACGACGTCGCGAACCGGCCGCGATTCGCATCCCGGATCGAAATCGATCTCCACCGCCGGCGGCAGGGCGTCGCTCGTGCGCGGTACCGTGGTGTTGAAATTATTCGCCTGGTCCGCGGCGAGGCGACATAGCGAATAGACGTGGACCGCACCGCGGCGCATGCCCGAGGCATAGACATCCGCCCAGTTGTCGGCAAAGCGCTCATCCCGCCCGTCAGCGCCATAGGTCGCCCTGAGATACGCGAAGTCAGCGCCGCCGGCCTTTACCGTCGGCCATTCGACCGCGCCCTGGTCTTCGGACACGTCGACGCCCTGGAAATCATATTTATCGGACGGGCGCCAGCTCAGCGCGAAGGTCCAGGCGACCACGCCGGTCAGTGCCAGGACGATGCCCAGCGCGCCGATCTGACCGATCCGGCGTCCCCAGAGGCGCGATGCCATCCCGTCAGCCCTTGATGTGCAGGACGCAGATCAGCGTGAACAGCCGGCGCGCGGTGTCGAAATCGATCTCGATCTTGCCCTCCAGGCGTTCCTTCAGCAGCTCGGCCGCCTCGTTGTGGATACCGCGGCGTGCCATGTCGACCGTTTCGATCTGCGCCGGCGTCGCGTGCCGGATCGCTTCGTAATAGCTGTCGCAGATCGCGAAATAGTCTTTGATGGGCCGGCGGAAGCGGCCCATCGCTAGGACATAGGTCTCAAGGTGCGAGTCGTCCTCGCGATGGATCGCGATGGCGAGCCGGCCTTCCTCTACCGCCAGCGCGATCCTGAACGGCCCGCCATAATTGTCGGGATAGGCGCGCTGCGGGCAGAAATAATTGCCCTCGACCAGGTCGAAGATCGCGATTCGCCGTTCCTGCTCGATGTCGGCCGACCGCCACAGGATGGTGCGCTCGTCGAGGGAGACGGCGATGATGCGCGGGTCGGCCATGTCGTCGCCGTAAAGGGGAAGGCGTCCGGGAACAACACGCTCGCATTCATCGGGTGTTGAGGACTTATCCCCGCTATTGTGCGTCGCGGTCTATTGAGCCGGCGTGCGACCTCTGGGAAAGGACGGCATGGCCACCGCGACCCTTCAAGAACCGATTCTCCCCGACGCCCAGACGCTCCCCCAGAATGTCGAGGCGGAGGCAGCGATGCTCGGCGCGATGATGATCGACAACCGGCTGGCCGACGATCTGATCGACAGGCTGGAACCCGATCATTTCTTCGAACCGGTCCATGGCCGCATCTTCGCTGCGATCAAGACCGCGCGGAGCAACGATATGCTGGCTACGCCGGTGACGCTGCGTCCGATGTTCGAGCAGGATGAGGGAATGCGGGAGCTGGGTGGCCCGAGCTACCTGGCCGAGCTCACCGGATCGGGCGCGGGCCTGATCGGTGCGCGGCAGTTCGCGCAGCAGATCTACGATCTCGCCATGCTGCGGACATTGGTGAGGGTTGGCCGTGGGCTGGTCGAGGGCGCGATGGACACCTCGGAAGAGGTCAATCCGCGGGCGCAGATCGAGGCGGCGGAAGAAGAACTCTACAAGGTAGCCCTTGACGGCGGGAGCGAGACCCAGACGAAGAGCTTCCTTCAGGCCGCGAAAATATCCCTGAAGATGGCCGAGGTCGCCCTCAATTCGGGCGGACATATTTCAGGCATCACCACCGGCATCGAAAGCCTGAACACCAAGATCGGTGGCATGCATCGGTCAGATCTCATGATCCTGGCCGGGCGACCGGGCATGGGCAAAACCTCTCTCGCCACCAACATCGCGTTCAATGCTGCCCAGCGGTGGATGCGCGACATGGAGGACGGCATCGATCCCGACCGCTCCCTGGGGGCAAAGGTCGCGTTCTTCAGCCTGGAAATGTCGGCCGATCAGCTCGCCGGTCGTATCCTGTCGGAGCAGGCCAGGATCAATTCCGACGTGCTGCGGTCAGGCAAGATAAGCCATCAGGAATTCAAGCAGCTCGCGACGACGGCGGGCGAGCTCGAGAACCTTCCGCTGTTCATCGATGACACGGCCGGCCTGACGATCGGCGCGCTGCATACGCGGGCGCGGAGGCTTCAGCGTCGGCACAATAATCAACTGGGCCTTATCATCGTCGATTATCTCCAACTCCTGACGGGCTCGGCGAAGAGTTCGGGAGACGGGCGTGTTCAGGAGATTTCGGAGATCAGCCGTGGTCTCAAGAATGTGGCCAAGGACCTGAATGTTCCCGTGATCGCGCTGTCCCAGCTAAGCCGCGCGGTCGAGCAGCGCGAAGACAAGCGCCCGCTATTGTCGGATCTGCGCGAATCCGGCTCGATCGAGCAGGACGCTGACATGGTGATGTTCGTGTATCGCGAGGACTATTATCTCAACATGACCCAGCCCGAGATTCCGACGGCGAGCAGTCCGCCAGGCGTGGGGGACAAGCATGCGATGTGGACGGAGCATTTCATGCGCGTCCAGGGCCAGGCGGAACTGATTATCGCGAAGCAGCGCCACGGTTCGACCGGCAAGGTGACGCTCAAATTCGAGCCACACATCACCAAGTTCAGCGACCTGGCGCCAGGCGAAGGCTATGGCGGATAGGCGGTCGCCGCTACGGGCTCAGAAAACCGGCTCTTCGCCCGGTTTGTCGGCGACATGGATTCCGCACTCGACCTTGTCCCAGCCACGCCAGCGTCCTGCGCGGGGATCTTCGCCGGGCTGCACCTTGCTGGTGCAGGGCTGGCAGCCGATCGACAGATAGCCCTCAGCCTCAAGCGGATGGCGGGGCAGGGCGTTCGCCTCGAAATAGGTTTCCAGGTCAGCCTTCACCCAGTCGCCGAGCGGATTGACCTTCAGCCGGCCGTCCTCGACCTCGAAGCGCGGGATGTTCTGTCGCGTGACCGACTGGAACGCCTTGCGGCCTGAAATCCAGCTGTCGAGGCCCGCCTTGGCGCGCTTCAGCGGCTCGACCTTGCGAATCTCGCAGCATCCGTCGGGATCATAGGACCAGCGCAGGCCCTTGTCGTCCTTTGCCGCGAGCACCGCCGCATCGGGCTCGACGACCCAGCTATTCGCCAAGCCGAAGCTGTCGACGAGCGTCTCCCGATAGGCGAGCGTTTCGGGAAACATCTTGAGCGTGTCGACGAAGATCACCGGCACGTTCGGATCGGCCTGGGCGACGAGGTGGAGCAACACTGCGCTCTCGGTGCCGAACGAGGAGACGACCGCCGTCGTGCCGAGAATGTCTTCGGCGAACAGCGCCTTCAACATCGTCAGCGTGTCGACACCCGCGAAGCGCTCATTGAGCGCATCCGCATCCGCCTGAGTGAAGACGGGTCGGGCATCGATGACGTCGATCTTCCGCGCGGCTTCAGCCATGCCGACGTTTCCACACCGGCACCGCGCCATCGGCTGCCGCCTGATAGACATGCTCGTAGCGCGTCAGCGAGGCGTGCAGGGTAGTGGCGTCGATCTCGGCCTGGGGGGCGAAGCTGTCGAAACCGCAGCGCTTCATCAGCGGGATCTGGTCGACCAGCACATCGCCGGCCGCGCGCAGTTCGCCTTCATAACCTGCCTCGCGCAGGATCCGCGCCGAGGAATAGCCGCGGCCGTCGCGAAAGGTCGGGAAACTCACCTCGATCAGCCCGATCTGTCCGAGATGCGGGATCAGCGCGCGCGCATCGTCGCCGGATTCGATCCGGACGGCGGTGGCGTTGGTCTGGCCGAGGAAGGAATCGAGCGTAACCGCGGGCTCGTCGTGCGGCGCGTCGTCGCGGAAGCGCAGAAGATCACCCATAGATCGCCTCCTTGAACGGATCGATGCCGACTCGGCGATACGTGTCGAGGAAGCGTTCGCCGTCCTCGCGGAGCGAGACATAGCGGTCGGTCACGCGTTCGACCGCATCGACGATGCCGTCCTCGTCGAAGCCGGGGCCGGTGATCTTGCCGAGGCTCGCATCCTCAGCCCCCGAGCCGCCGAGCAGCAGCTGGTAATTTTCGGTGCCCTTCTTGTCGACGCCGAGGATGCCGATGTGACCGGCATGGTGATGACCACAGGCATTGATGCAGCCGCTGATCTTCAGCTTCAGTTCGCCCAGGTCGCGCTGCCGCACCGGATCGGCGAAGCGAGTCGCGATCTTCTGCGCGACAGGAATCGAGCGCGCATTGGCGAGGCTGCAGTAATCGAGACCGGGGCAGGCGATGATGTCGCTGATCAGGTCGAGATTGGCCTCCGCCAAGCCGCCTTCGCTGAGCGCCTGCCATACCGCGTAAAGATCGGCCTTGCGGACATGCGGCAACACGATGTTCTGGGCGTGGGTGACGCGCAGCTCGTCGAACGAATAACGCTCGGCCAGCGCCGCCATCAGGTCGATCTGAGCCGCCGTCGCATCGCCCGGGATGCCGCCGATTGGCTTCAAGCTGATATTGACGATCGCATAGCCCGGCTGCTTGTGCGGCTTCACATTCTGGTCGAGCCAGACGGCGAAATCGGGATCGCTGCGGCTGACCAGCTCGCTCGCACCCTGCTCGAACTTCGGCGGGGCGAAGAACGCGGTGATTCGATCGAACTCGGCCTTGGGCGGATCGATGCCCAGCGCCTTCACGAGCACGAATTCCTCCTCGACCTGACGACGATATTCGTCAGCGCCAAGCTCGTGGATCAGGATCTTGATCCGTGCCTTGTAGATATTGTCGCGCCGGCCATAGCGATTGTAGACGCGCAGGCATGCCTCGACATAGCTGAGCAGGTCGTCGGCGCCGACGAAATCCTTGATCTCCGGCGCGACCATCGGCGTGCGGCCCATGCCCCCGCCGACGAAGATCTTCCCGCCCAGTTCGCCATCGCGCTCGAGGAGCTGGATGCCGATATCGTGCAGCCGCATCGCGGCACGATCTTCGTCGGCGGCGATCACCGCGATCTTGAACTTGCGCGGCAGATAGCTGAATTCCGGGTGGAAGGTGCTCCACTGGCGCAGCAATTCGGCCCAGGGACGCGGATCAGCGACTTCGTCCGCTGCGGCGCCAGCATATTGATCCGACGAGATGTTGCGGATGCAATTGCCGCTGGTCTGGATGGCGTGCATCTCTACGGTCGCGAGATCGGCCAGGATATCGGGCGCATCGGCCAGCTTGATCCAGTTGTACTGGATGTTCTGCCGCGTGGTGAAATGACCGTATCCGCGATCATATTTGCGCGCGATATGCCCCAGCATCCGCATCTGGCGCCCATCGAGCGTGCCATAGGGGATGGCGACGCGCAGCATATAGGCATGAAGCTGGAGGTAGAGCCCGTTCATCAGCCGCAGCGGCTTGAACTGGTCCTCGGTGATCTGGCCGGCGAGGCGGCGCTTCACCTGATCGCGGAACTCATCGACGCGGGCGTCGACGATCGCCTGATCATATTGGTCGTATTTGTACATCTCAGATTACCCAGTTTCCTGCCGACGGGTCGGCGGGCTTCAATGTCAGGTCGAGCCGCACCGTGGGGCCGAGGGCGCGGACGCGGTCCTTGATATGGGCGGGGCGAGGGCCCTCAGGTGTTGCGGTCGCGTCGATCACATAGGCGGCGTTGGTGTGGCGCAGGCCTTCCTCGGCCCGGGCAATTGCCTCACCCTGGTCGCCGACATCCACCGCATCCTCGACATGGCGCGACCAGCCTTCACCGGTCCACCAGATTACATCGCCGGTCGGCAGGTCGTTCCCCGTCAGCAATTTCACGCAACACTCTCCGATATCCTGGCCCAGCGGCCCAGCTTGTCCTCTGCATCCGACAGATCGACCACCTCGCCGACGACGATGATCGCCGGGCTCGCCACCTTCTCGCGATCGACCATCGATCCCAGATCGGCGAGCAACGTCCTGATCGCGCGGCTGCCGGAGAGCGTGCCGCGTTCGAGGACTGCAACCGGCATCTCCGGCGCGACGCCATCGCGCATCAGCTTGTCGGCGATGTCGCTCGCGGTCGCGACGCCCATATAGATCACCAGCGTGCGGCCCTTGCCGGCGAGACCCGACCAGTCCTGATCGGTCAGTCCCTTGCACTGGCCAGCGACGAAGCTGACCGCGCTCGAGTGATCGCGGTGGGTGAGCGGCAGCATCGCCTCGGCCGCGCAGCCAAGCGCCGCCGACACGCCGGGAATTACCTCGACCGGCAGCCCCGCCGCGCGCACCGCCTCGACCTCTTCGCCGCCGCGGCCGAAGATGAACGGGTCACCGCCCTTCAGCCGCACCACGATCGCGCCGGTCTTTACATGGGCGACGATCAGCGCGTTGATCGCGTCCTGCGGCAGGGTATGCCGGGCACGCTGCTTCGCGACCGAGATACGCTGCGCCGACGCAGGCGCGATATCGAGCACGCGGCGGTCGATGAGCCCATCATGGACGACGATGTCGGCGGATTTCAGCGCCTCGACAGCACGCACGGTCAGCAGCCCGGGATCGCCCGGGCCGGCGCCGACAAGGATCACGCGCCCGCGCGCGGAAGGATCGAGAAGACTTGCCATGAGGTGTGCAGATGGTCCCCGGCCCGGAAAGCCGCAACGGATGCTTGCTTGGGGCCCCCTTAGCGAATCTATGCCGCCAGCCCTTCGGCTGGCGCGCTCAGCGCACTTTCTGGAAGTCCGAGTAGCTGACGTTCGTCCGTATCTGCTCGGTTTTGCCCATCATCGAACCGGCGAAATCGCTGACGGAATCGCCGGGCACCGCATGGCCATCGGCCAGTTGCTGGTAGCGCCCATTGACCGCCATGCTTTTTATCGAGGCGACCATCATCATCCTGAAGCCCTTGGTCAAATTCAGCCGGACCCGCTCGACGAACGGCACCTTGCCCCTGGTATTCACCAGCGCTTCGGCCTGCGTATCGGGGGAGGCGTCGTGCGACCCGATTTTGAACGAGCCCTTGGGAAGGCCGGCAAATCTGAAAAGGACATAGCCGGCCGGCGCGTTGCCCCGGGTCGCGGGAGCGCCGATCCAGTCAGCCAGTTCGCCATAGGACGGGACCGGGCCCCGTTTTGTCTTGCGCGACTGGTCGGTTTCCTTGGCCGTCGGCGTGCGCCCGTCGACGCTGATCAGCGACCATCTGTCGGCTTCGGCCCGACGGGGATCGAATTGCTCGACATAGACCTTCCGTGGCGTACCGGCCCGCTCGACCACCAGGGTCCGGCGGAAGCTATAGGCGTCGGAGCGTGTCGCCTTTGCCGACGCGAGAACCTGATTCTGCAGATCGTCGGCATGTGCCGGGCTGCCGGCAAGGCATGAGGCGGCTGCGCCCATGGCGAGTAGGTGGCGTACGAGCAAAATCCCATGCCTTTCCGATGAGTGTCCAAAACCGCAATTCGGCGCGAATATTCTAGCCTTCGCGCAACCCCACGCCGATCGAGGCACGCGCCTGGTCGGCCTCGCTCGATACGACCGGATAGGCTGCATAGTCCGCCGCATAGAAGGCGGTGGGGCGGTGATTGCCCGACAGGCCGATCCCGCCGAACGGAGCCCTTGAGGAGGCGCCGTTGGTCGGCTTGTTCCAGTTGACGATGCCCGCGCGGGCATTGGCCCAGAACTGGTCGTACAGCGCCGGGTCCTGGCTCAGCAGCGACGCTGACAGACCGTAGCGGGTGTTGTTCGCCTCGGCGAGCGCATCCCCGAAGGTCTTGGCGCGGATCACCTGCAGGATCGGCCCGAACAGCTCGATATCGGGCCGGTCGCGCATCTCCGTCGTGTCGATCAGCGCGGGGATCAGGAAGGGGCGTCCCTCGACCACGCGCTCCAGATGCCGGATCGGGCGGCCGCCGCGCATCATCAGTTCCAGGAAGCTTTCGGTCAGCAGGTCGGCGGCTTCATTGTCGATCACCGGGCCCATGAAGGGCGCTGGCGTCGCATGCGGCTCGCCGACGATCAGCCGGCCGACCAGCTTGTTCACCGCCTCGATCAGCGGATCGTAGAGTTTCTCGTCGACGATGAGCCGGCGCGCGGCGGTGCAGCGCTGGCCGGCAGTGGTGAAGGCGGATTGCACGATGACCACCGCCGCGCTGTGCAGGTCGGGCGTGTCCCAGGCGATGATCGGGTTGTTGCCGCCCATCTCCAGCGCCAGGATCTTGTCGGGCCGGTTGGCGAAGGCGCGGTTGAGGGCGACGCCCGTATGCGCCGATCCGGTGAAGAGCAGGCCGTCGATACCGTCATGCGCGGCCAGCGCCTTGCCCTCGGCCGGACCGCCGATCAGCACGCGGAGACACCCTTCGGGCACGCCGCCCGCATGGAAACATTCGACCAGGAACACGCCGGCCGCGGGGGTCTTTTCCGATGGCTTGAACACCACCGCATTGCCCGCGAGCAGGGCCGGAATGATATGCCCGTTGGGCAGGTGCGCCGGGAAATTATAGGGGCCGAGAACCGCCAGCACGCCGTGCGGCTTGTGGCGCAGCGCCATGCGCGATCCCATCGGCGCGTCGATCCGGCGCTGCGAGGAACGCTCGGCATAGGCGCTGACCGAGATGTCGACCTTGGCGATCACCGACTCGACCTCGGTACGGGCCTCCCACAGGGGCTTGCCGGTCTCGCGCGCGATGAGGTCGGCAAAAGCGTCGGAGCGGGCGCGAACCACATTGGCGAAACGCCGCAGCGTCTCGATTCGATAGGCCAGCGGCCGCGCGGCCCATTCGGCCCAGCTTGCCCGGGCCATCGCCACCTCGGCATCGACATCGCCGATCTCGCGCCGCCAGAGGATCGCGCCGGTCGCGGGTTCTGTCGAAACGATCTCGGATGCCATCTTGTCCCGGTCTTGCCCTAGTTCATCAGCGAATTCCACTGGTCCGGCTCAATCGGTCGATAGCGCCGCACCCATTTGGCGTATCGCGGCGATCTTGGCGTGGAAAGCCGACCAGTCGTCGTGCCGGTCGATTGTCGACCAGATCGCCTCAACCTCGTCGATCAGCATCGAGCAAGGCGAGCCGGCCTGCCAATAAGCGTGGCTGCGCTCGCTGCGGGGCTCATATCCGGCCAGGACCGCGCGCACCTCGTCGAACGCGGGGCCATAGGTATCGGGCAAGGCCCCGCCGAAGGCGTCGAAGAAGAACCGGTCGATCGAGGCATCGTCGCCGCGGAGCGCCCGTTCCACCGCCTGCACAAGCCCGCGATCGCTTTCCGCGTCGCGCGGGCGCAGCCCAAGCCGCCAGAGAATCGCATTCGCCACCGCCGGCTGATAATGCTCGCCGAACCGCTCGATCACGGCGATCAGCGGCTCCGCTTCGCTGACCAGGCGGAGCGACACGGCAAGCTGCATCACGTCCCAATGGATCGCCTCGGGCTGTCGACCGAAGGCATAGAGCCCGGCATGGTCGAAATAGGCGGCGGTGAAGGCGGGGTCCCACGTCGGGGCGAAGCGCCAGGGGCCATAGTCGAAGCTCTCGCCCGTAACGTTAATATTATCGCTATTGAGCACGCCGTGGACGAAGCCGGCGGCCATATAGCTCGCCGCCAGCCGCGCGCCACGCCGGACGACATGGTCGAGCAGCCGCACGGCTGCATCGTCTCCCGCTTCCTCGCCATAATAATGGCGCAGCACATAGGCGACGAGCGCGCGGATGCCGCCCTCGTCACGGCTATAGGCTAGCCGCTGGAAGGTGCCGATGCGGATATGTCCGTGGCTCAGCCGAACCAGAACCGCTGAGCGGGTGGGGGAGGGCTCGTCGCCGCGCTCGAGCGCCTCGCCGGTCTCGATGAGCGAGAAGCTGCGCGATGTCTCGACGCCCAGCGCCTCGAGCATCTCGGTCGCCAGCACTTCGCGCACGCCACCCTTCAGGGTCAGGCGCCCATCGCCGAACCGGCTCCATGGGGTTTGCCCGGAGCCCTTGGTGCCCAGGTCCACGAGACGTCCACGATCGTCGCGAAGCTGCGCGAACAGAAAGCCGCGACCGTCGCCGATATCGGGATTGTACACGCGGAACTGGTGCCCGTGGTAGCGGAGCGCCAGCGGCTGGGCCAGGCTACCCACAAGCGGCTTGAACCGGCCGAAATGCCCGACCCATTCGGCGTCGCTCAACGCCATCAATCCGATGCCGGCGGCGGCGCGGTCGTTGCGGAAGCGCAGCTTCGTTTCCGGAAAATCGGCTGCTTCGACCGGATCGTAGAAACCGCTCCCCAACTCCAGAATCGCGGTTTCGGGCCGATACGCTTGCGGGGGCAGGGTCATCCGGTGATATGGGAGGTGCAAACCGCAGGATGCAACCATGTCCGCCCCAGAAAATCGTCATTGGGAAAATCGTTACTGGTGGTCGAACGACGGACTGCGCCTTCACTATCGCGACTATCCGGGACGGGAGGATCGGCCGCCGATCGTCTGCCTGCCGGGCCTGACGCGCAACGCGCGTGATTTCGAGGATCTGGCGGCGCGGCTTTCCCCGGAATGGCGAGTCATCGCGGTCGATCTGCGCGGGCGTGGCGAAAGCGCTTATGCCAAGGATCCGATGACCTACGTCCCGCTCACCTATGTGCAGGATGTCGAGGCGTTGCTCGGCGAACTGGCGGTGCCTTCCTTTATCGCGTTCGGGACCTCGCTCGGCGGGATCGTTACCATGCTGCTCGCCGGCACCGCGCGGGAGAAGATCGCGGGCGCCCTGCTCAACGACGTGGGACCGGAGATCGAGACGGCGGGCCTGTCACGTATCCGCACCTATGTCGGCAAGTCGAACACCTGGCCGACCTGGATGCACGCCGCGCGCGCCGTCGCCGAGGCCAATGGCGATGTCTATCCGCACTATGAGATCGAGGACTGGCTGGCGATGGCCAAGCGGCTCTACCGGCTGAACAGCGCGGGTCGCATCGTGCTCGACTATGACATGAAGATCGCCGAACCGTTCCGTGTCCCCGGCAACGAGGCCGGGCCGGATATGTGGCGTGCGCTGGAGCAGTTGAAGGAGGTGCCGGTGCTGATCCTGCGCGGCGGCCGTTCGGACGTGCTCGGAGCAAGGACGGCTGAACGCATGGCTGCGGCGCTTGAGGATGCGGAACTGGTGACGGTGACTGGCGTCGGCCATACGCCTGCGCTCGACGAACCCGAGGCGGTCGCGGCGATCGACCGCCTGCTCGGTCGCATCCCGAGGGAACCCGTCACCGCCTGAGCGCGTCTTCCTCCCACACGCTCGGAGGCACGCATGCTCGATCTGTCGGATGCCCATACCGAGGTGGTCGGCCTTGCCGGCAAGCGGGCCATCATCACCGGCGGCACCACCGGTATCGGTCGCGCCATCGCAGTGCTGCTCGCTTCCGAAGGGGTAAGGGTCTTCATCTGCGGCCGCGATCCGACGCATCTGAAGAACGCGCTGGACCGTATCAGGCAGGTCGGCGAGGGGAACGGCATCGCCATCGACCTGGCCGACACCGACAATGTGGCCGCCCTCGTGGAAAAGGGTGTGGCGTGGCTGGGTGGTCTCGACATCGCCGTAATCGATGCCGCCATCCCGGCTGACGGGCTGAGCGAAATGTCGGAGTCCGACCTGCGCTACGCCATCGCGACTGATTTCACCGCCTATCTGCTGACCGCGCATGCGGCGGTGGAGAAGCTCGACGGGCAGGGCGATATCGTCCTGATCGGCTCGATGAGCGCGCACGTGCTCGGCGCTCACTCGACCGTCTATGCCGGGATCAAATACGGCATCCAGGGCTTTGCCGAAGCCTTTCGCCGTGAGATGGGGCCAAAGGGCGTGAAGGTGTCGCTCGTCGAGCCGGGCAAGACGGGTTCGGACATGCAATTGCCCGATATTCCACCAGACAAGCAGCGCGAGATGATCCGCGCGGAAGAATCGCTCCGGGCGGAGGACATCGCCGTCGGCGTCCACTACATCCTCACTCAACCCAACCGCGCCGTCGTCCAGCAATTGACGATCGCCCCTCGTGCACAGGCCAGCGAATGAGCTTCACCGTCGATCGTCTCGTTTTCGGCCCGCGCGACGTGGATCTGTCGCGCTCGCCGCTCGCCGGCAAGCTCGGTGCCGAAACCTATGTGCTCGGCGCGTTCAATCCGGGCATGACCCGCCTGCCCAACGGCAATTTGCTGCTCATGGTGCGCGTGGCCGAGGCATTGCGCACGCCGATCGCCGATGGTCACATCCATGCGATCCGCAGCGATGGCGACGGCTATGTGCTCGACGCCTGGCCGCTCGATTTCGTCGACACCTCCGACCCGCGGAAATTCATGATGCGCGGCGGTGGCTGGAAGGTGATGGCATTGACCTCGCTGTCCTGGCTGCTCCCCGTTGAACTGTCCGCTGACAGCTGCGGGGTGGTTGCGGTGCATTACGACCGGGCGGTCACGCCGCGCGCGCCCTATCAATGCTACGGCGTCGAGGATGCACGGATCAGCAGGGTCGGTGGCCGCTATCTGATGACGACCTGTTCCGTCAGCCCCGAACGCCATTCCACGACGCTCTACAGTTCCGAGGACGCGATGGACTGGACGCTGGAGGGAATCGTTCTCGATCACCAGAACAAGGATATGCTGATCTTCGAGGGACTGATCGGCGGCAAACACTGGGCGCAGACCCGGCCGCTCGGCGATCTTTATTTCGCCTATCCGCCGGGCAGCGAATGGCGCGCCGGGCCGTCGATCAACCTGGCCAGCTCGCCCGACGCGCTTCACTGGAAGCCATTCGACAAGCCCGGCATCCGCCCGCATTCGGCGACCATGGCGACGGCGCGCATGGGCGGCGGTGCGCCTCCCGTCCTGACCGACGATGGCTGGCTCAGCCTGTGGCACGGCGTGGAACCGCTCGGCGTGATCGGCATCTATCGCACCTATTGGTCGCTGCTCGATCGCGACGATCCGTCACAGGTGGTCCGCAGCAGCCACGGACCGCTCATCGAACCGGCTCCGGCACTGACCGAGCCGCTGAAGAATTTGATGTATATCGACAATGTCGTCTTCACGACGGGGATCGCCGACGCGGGCGACCATTACATCGTCGCAAGTGGCGAGGCGGATCTGGCCTGCCGGATCACTCACGTGCCGAAGACGATGTTCGCCTGATCCCATCCCGCCTTCGGGAAGCGGGCAGGATGGCACTCAGTAATGACGCACCAATCTTTTCCCGCTAACGCACCCTCCCGATGCCGCAGCCCGTCAACATCCTGCACCTCCATTCGACCTTCAGCCTGGGCGGCAAGGAGGCGCGGGCGGTTCGCCTGATGAATGCGTTCGGCGAACGCGCGCGGCACACTATCGTCTCCGGCATGCCCGACCAGCTTGGTGCGCGCGACGCGATCGCCGCGGGAATCAGATACGAGATCGCGCAGAATCCGCCGCCGTTGACCGGCAAGCCTTCGGTCTCGCGCTACGAGGCGCTGGCGAAGTTCATGCGGCGTTTCGACCTGGTGCTGACCTATAATTGGGGCGCGGTGGACGGTGTGATGGCGCGACGTGTCTTTTCGAAGGGCATGCCGCCGCTGGTCCATCACGAGGACGGTTTCAACGCCGACGAGGCCAGCGGGCTGAAGATCGAGCGCAACATGTATCGGCGTCTCGCGCTGCCGGCTATGTACGCGCTGGTCGTGCCGTCGCAGACGCTGGAGAAGATCGCCCTGCGCAGCTGGAAGCAGCCGCCGGAGCGTATCCACCGCATCCCCAATGGCATCGATACGGCCCTCTATGCGGGGAAGCCGGATCCAAAGGCGATTCCCGGCTTCCGTCGCAAGCCTGGCGAGGTCGTGATCGGCACGCTTGCCGGCCTGCGCGAGGTGAAGGACCTTCCTGCCCTGGTCCGCGCGGTCGGCGGCGTATCGTCGCGCGTGCGGCTGGTGATTGTCGGAGAGGGGCCCGAGCGAGAGCGGATCATGGATACGGCGGAGGCGATGGGCATGGAGGACCGGCTCCATCTGCCCGGCTTCCTGCCGGAGCCGCATCGCTATATCGGCCTGTTCGACATCCTCGCGCTCTCGTCGAAAAGCGAACAGTTCCCGATCGCCGTCATCGAGGGGATGGCGGCGGGGCTGCCGATCGCGGCGCCGAAGGTGGGGGATATCCCGCACATGGTAGCGCCCGAGAACGACGCTTATATCGTCGATCGGACCGAAGTCCGGCTGCGGGATTCGCTTCAGGCGCTTGCCGGATGTCCGCCGGCCGCCCGTGCCTTTGTCGGGTCCCGAAACAGGGCAAAGGCAGTGGTGGACTATGATGAGGGCGTGATGATCGCCCGCTATGCTGCACTCTACGAAGAGGCGATGGGCAGGCCGGGGACCCTGGCCTGAGTCGCAATTTTCTCGCTAAGCGCAACCCAAACGCTATATCGAACGTAAGTCAAAGTCGGAGGTCGTGTGTTCAAAGGTCTTAAGCCCATCATCTATAACGGCCAGGAAGTCTGGCCGCTGGTGGAGGGCGGAAAAGGCGTCGCCGCGACCAACCACGCGTCAGCCGGCGCCTGGGCGGCGGCCGGTGGTATCGGTACCGTGTCCGCCGTCAACGCCGACAGCTACGATCCCGACGGCAAGATCATTCCGCAGATCTATCGGGCGCTCAACCGCCGCGAGCGGCACGAGGAACTGATCGAATATGCGATCGAGGGCGCCGTGCAGCAGGTCAGGCGCGCATTCGACATCGCGGGTGGCAAGGGCGCGATCAACATCAACGTGCTGTGGGAAATGGGCGGTGCCCAGCGCATCCTGCACGGCGTGCTGGAGCGGACGCGCGGCATGGTCGCGGGCGTCACCTGCGGCGCCGGCATGCCGTACAAGCTGTCGGAGATCGCGGCGTCCTATAACGTCAACTATCTGCCTATCATCAGCTCCGGCCGCGCCTTCCGCGCGCTGTGGAAGCGGGCCTATTCCAAGGCCGCGGACTGGCTCGCTGCGGTGGTCTATGAGGACCCCTGGCTCGCCGGGGGGCATAACGGCCTGTCCAATGCCGAGGACCCGCTGAAGCCCGAGGATCCCTATCCCCGGGTGAAGGCGTTGCGCGAGACGATGCGCGAAGGTGGCATATCCGATGACGTGCCGATCATCATGGCCGGCGGCGTCTGGTATCTGCGCGACTGGAACAACTGGATCGACAATCCCGAACTCGGCAGCATTGCCTTCCAGTTCGGCACGCGCCCGCTACTGACTCAGGAAAGTCCGATTCCCGAAGGCTGGAAGGCCAAGCTCACCAATATCGAGGAAGGCGAGGTCCTGCTTCACCGCTTCTCGCCCACCGGTTTCTATTCAAGCGCGGTCCGCAATCCCTTCCTGCGCTCGCTCGAGGCGCGGTCAGAACGCCAGATCGCCTTTTCCACCCAGGAGGCTGGCGATCACGTCTTCCAACTCGACGTGGGCGTGAAGGGCAAGAATTTCTGGGTGACGCGCAACGACCTGCTCCGCGCCCGTCAATGGTTCGGCGACGGTTTCACCGACGCGCTGAAGACTCCCGACAACACGCTCGTCTTCGTCACGCCCGAGGAGAAGAGCGTGATCCGCAAGGACCAGGCGGATTGCATGGGCTGTCTCAGCCAGTGCGCCTTCTCGTCCTGGGCTGACAGCGAAACCAATTCGACCGGCCGCCTCGCCGATCCGCGCAGCTTCTGCATCCAGAAGACGCTTCAGGACATTGCCCATGGCGGGCCGATCGACCAGAATCTGATGTTCGCCGGGCACGGCGCGTATAATTTCAAGAGTGATCCGTTCTATTCGAACGGGTTCGTGCCCACGGTGAAGCAGCTCGTGGACCGCATCCTGACCGGCGATTGATGGTGTCGGGCGCAGTTTCGACGTGCCCGGACCTTCATATTGACGCGGGGGGCCGCTGCCTCGTAAACACCCGCTCCGGGCGGCCCGGCTGGGCCGCCCTTTTCTGTTGAGGAGACCTGCGGTGCCCATCACCCCACTCATGCCCGTCTATCCCCGCTGCGGGGTGCGGCCGGTTCGAGGCGAGGGCTGCTACCTGATCGGGGAGCAGGGCGAACGCTATCTCGATTTCGCCAGCGGCATCGCGGTCAATGCACTTGGCCATGGTCACCCCAGGCTGGTGAAGGCGATCGCCGATCAGGCCGTGACGCTGATGCATGTGTCGAACCTGTACGGCAGCCCGCAGGGCGAGCATTTCGCGCAGCGGCTGATCGACGCGAGCTTCGCCGATACGGTGTTCTTCACCAATTCGGGCGCCGAGGCGGTCGAATGCGCGATCAAGACCGCGCGGCGGTATCACCATGCCAACGGCAATCCGCAGCGGCACACGCTGATCACCTTCGACACTGCGTTTCACGGCCGCACGCTCGGCACGATCAGCGCGACGAACCAGCCGAAGATGCGCGACGGTTTCGAGCCGCTGCTGCCGGGCTTCGCCTACGCGACGTTCAACGATCTCGCCGGTGCGCTGGCGCTGATCGACGACAATACCGCCGGTTTCCTGGTCGAGCCGATCCAGGGCGAGGGCGGCATTCGTCCGGCAAGCGAGGAATTCCTCCAGGGCCTGCGCAAGGCGTGCGACGAGCATGGCCTGCTGCTGGTGCTCGATGAAGTCCAGGCGGGCTATGGCCGCACGGGCAAGTTGTTCGCGCACGAACTCTATGGCGTCACGCCTGACATCATCGCGGTCGCCAAGGGCATTGGTGGCGGCTTCCCGCTTGGCGCCTGCCTGGCAACCGAAGAAGCGGCCAAGGGCATGGTGATCGGTACGCACGGCTCGACCTATGGCGGCAACCCGCTCGCCATGGCGGCGGGCGAGGCAGTGCTCGACGTGATCCTGGAGCCGGGCTTCCTTGAGCATGTGACTGCGATGGGCGACCGGCTGCGCGCCGGCCTTGAGCAGATGATCCCCAATCACGATCATCTGTTCGACAGCGTGCGCGGCAAGGGGCTGATGCTCGGCATCAAGCTCAAGTCCGACAGCCGGCGCTTCGTTGCGCATTGCCGCGACAATCACGGCCTGCTGACCGTCGCTGCCGGCGAGAATGTCGTGCGGATCCTGCCGCCATTGGTGATCGACGAGAGTCATATCGCCGAGTGCATCGAGAAGCTGTCCGAGGCGGCGCGGGTCTATGTACCCGCCAGCGACGACTAGAGTGGCCGTGCGCCATTTCGTCGACCTGTCCGACGCAGGTGCGGACGGCATCGCCGCGATCCTCGCTGACGCGCTTGATCGCAAGGCGGCTCGCGCCGGCTGGCCGAAAGGCAGGGCGGACGCTGACGCGCCGCTCGCCGGTCATGCGCTGGCAATGGTGTTCGAGAAGAACTCGACCCGAACCCGCGTGTCTTTCGACATGGCGATTCGCCAGTTGGGCGGCAGTTCAGTCGTCATGGACGCCGGCACGACGCAGCTTGGCCGCGGCGAGACGGTTGCCGACACCGCGCGCGTCCTGTCCGGCTATTGCGACGCGATCATGATCCGCACCGACGATCATGCGAAGGTAGAGGAAATGGCGGCGCACGCCAGCGTGCCCGTCATCAACGGGCTGACCGATGCATCGCATCCCTGCCAGATCGTCGCCGATCTGCTGACGATCATCGAAAGCGGCAAGTCGCTCCCCAGGCTCAAGGTCGCCTGGCTGGGCGATGGCAACAATGTCCTCACCTCGTTCGTCGAGGCAGCGTCGCTGCTGCATTTCGACGTCGTGGCCGCCTGTCCGCAAGGGTTCCAGCCCGATGAGGATATGATCGCCCGCGCCAACGGTCGTGCCCGGGTCGTCGCCGATCCGCGCGAGGCGGTCGAGGGCGCCGACATCGTCGTGACCGACACCTGGATTTCCATGGGCCAGCTTCATGCCGAGACCAAGCTTGCGGCAATGATGCCCTATCAGGTCACCGAGGCGCTGATGGAGATGGCTAGGCCCGAGGCGAAGTTTCTCCATTGCCTGCCGGCCCACCGCGAGGAAGAAGTCGTCTCCGCGGTGATCGACGGCCCGCAATCGCTGATCTGGGAAGAGGCGGAGAATCGTCTCCACGCCCAGAAATCGATCCTGCGCTGGTGCTTCGGCCAGATCGGCTGAGTTGTACGGGCCATTTCGCGCCCTATCTTTTGGCTGATAAGGAAACCCGTTCGCCCTGAGCTTGTCGAAGGGCTGTTCTTCCCGTCGACGGAAGGACAGGGCTTCGACAGGCTCACCGAACGGATTTGCTCGATGGAAACACCCAATGCCGATCTCGACCGCGCGCTCGGCTTCACCATTCCGGCGCGTCATGCGCGCGGCCGGATCGTGCGACTTGGCCCGGTGCTCGACGAGATCCTCACGGCGCACGCCTATCCGCCGGCGATCGAGGCTTTGCTCGCCGAGGCGTTGACGCTCGCCGCGCTGATCGGGTCCACGCTGAAGGATGCGGGCGGCCAGCTCACTCTCCAGGCC
Organism: Candidatus Sphingomonas phytovorans; assembly: GCA_029202385.1. Lineage (NCBI taxonomy): Bacteria > Pseudomonadati > Pseudomonadota > Alphaproteobacteria > Sphingomonadales > Sphingomonadaceae > Sphingomonas > Candidatus Sphingomonas phytovorans. Next base: position 1,881,168 of record CP119314.1, on the reverse strand, counting down.
CAGACCGACGGCGGCGTCGTGAAGCTGCTGGTCTGCGACTATCGCGGCGGCGAACTGCGCGGCTATGTCCAGTTCGACGAGGAGCGGCTCGCTGAAGGGCCTCAGGATCCAACCCTGTTCGCGCTGTTCGGCCAGGGCTATCTCGCGATCACCTTCGACCAGGCGGCTACCAAGGAGCGTTATCAGGGTATCGTGCCGCTCGATGGCGCGACCCTCGCCGAGGCGGCGCAGAATTATTTTATCCAGTCGGAGCAGATCCCGACCCTGGTCCGCGTTGGCATTGCGCGCGGGGCCGACGGCCGTCATGTCGCGGGTGGACTGTTCCTCCAGCATCTGCCCGAGGGCGAGGATGGCCGCGAACGCCTGCATACCCGGCTCGATCACCCGGAATGGGAGCATGTCGCGGTGCTCGGCCAGACCATGGGGGCCGACGAGTTGGCCGATTCGACCATTCCGCTCGATGCGCTGGTGTGGCGGCTGTTCAACGAGGAGGATGAGGTGCGGCTGCTGCCAACCGCGCCGCTCCTGCGCGGCTGCCGCTGCTCGCCCGACTACATCGCCTCGGTCCTGTCGAAATTTCCCGCGGAGGAGCAGCGCTCCATGGCGGACGAGAACGGCATGATCGTGGTCGATTGCGCTTTTTGCGCACGCAAATTTCCCGTGCCCGTGGCCGATCATTACGCTGCCTGAACATTGTTGAATCTCGTTCGCAACTGCGGCAGACATGATGCGGGTCGCTGGCTTGATGCCCTGAGGGGGCACCTGTGGCGAGCGAGGTTCTAGATGTTCGATGTTCAGCGTATCGCCCGGCGCATGGTGGCCGGACTGCTCCTTGCGGCGGCCCTCGGTACGGCCGCACCCGCGCGTGCGCCGCAGCTTGCGGTGCTGGCGCACATCGAGACGGGGCAATGGCAGCTCAGGGAAGCGGGTTCTACTGCCCCGGCGCGATCGCTGTGCGTGTCGGACCCGGCGGTGCTGTTGCAGGTCGGCCATGTCGGCGTGCAATGCTCGCGCTTCGTGATTGACGACACGCCGGAGAGCGCCACGGTCCATTATACCTGCCCGGGTTCGGGCCATGGCCGAACCACCCTCTCGCTCGAGACTCCGCGCCTGCTGCACCTGCAGACTCAGGGCATTGCGGGCGGCGCCCCCTTCGACCTCGATTACGAAGCGCGCCGGACGGGTGCGTGCACGCCGCGGGGGCCCGGGCATTAACGCGTTGGTTACCGCGTCGCGCTACGAGAAGGTCCGTGTCATTCGTGGGCACGGTTTTCTCCCTAGTCGCTCCGAGGAGCATCCCTGGGTCGCTCAAGGGCGGCCCGTTTTTTGTTCGGGGCATAGCGGGATTGCGGATCGGCGCCTCAAGGCCTAACTCTCGCCCCATCATGAGAAATTCAACGACCCTGGCGGTCGCCCTGGTGTCGGGCGGCCTGGATTCAATGGTGGCGGCGGCGCGTGCCCGCGAGGATGGCCACCGCCTGCTCGCCCTTTCGGTGGACTATAATCAACGCCACCGGCTCGAGCTTGCAGCTGCGCGGCGTATCGCCAAGCTCCTCGATGCGGAGCGCCACATCGTCCTGCCGCTGGATCTCTCGGCATTCGGTGGTTCAGCGCTCACCTCGGACATCGCGGTGCCCAAGACCGGCGTTGAGGAAGGCATTCCCGTCACCTATGTCCCGGCGCGCAACACGATCTTCCTCAGCCTGGCGCTGGGCTGGGCCGAGGCGACCGGTGCGCGCGACCTCTATATCGGCGTCAATGCGCTCGACTATTCGGGCTATCCCGACTGCCGTCCCGAATTCATCGCCGAATTCGAAAGACTGGCCGAGGTCGCGACCAAGGCAGGGGTGGAGGGCCATCCTTTCCGCATCCATGCCCCACTCCAGCACATGACCAAGGCCGATATCGTACGCGAGGCGGCACGTCTCGGGCTCGATGCGGGGATCAGCTGGTCCTGTTATGATCCGGCGCCGGGCGGCGTGCATTGCGGGCTGTGCGACAGCTGCCGCCTGCGCGCCAAGGGCTTCGAGGAAGCGGGTATTCCCGATCCGACACGCTACGCCGAACTGCTCTGAGATTCCGGCGATGAGCTATGCGGTCAAGGAGATGTTCCTCACCCTGCAGGGGGAGGGCGTGAATGCCGGCCGGCGCGCGGTGTTCGTGCGTTTTGCCGGCTGCAACCTCTGGTCGGGACGGGAGCAGGATCGCGATGCCGCGATCTGCCGCTTCTGCGATACCGATTTTGTCGGCACCGATGGCGCCGGCGGGGGCAAGTTCGCCGATGCCGCGGCGCTGGCGGCGGCGGTGTCGAGTCATTGGGGCGAGGGCAGGGCCGAGCGTTTTGTCGTGCTGACTGGCGGCGAGCCAATGCTCCAGGTAGATGATGGGCTGGTCGAGGCGCTCCATGCCGCGGGCTTCGTCATTGCCATCGAGAGCAACGGCACGATCGCCGCGCATCCCGGCATCGACTGGGTCTGCGTCAGCCCCAAGGCAGGCAGTGTGGTCGTGCAGCAATCAGGCGACGAGCTCAAGCTGGTCTGGCCGCAGGCCGGTACTGATGTCGCGGTGATCGAAGGCTGGGATTTCCGCCATTTCCTCGTCCAGCCGATGGATGACGCCCGGCAGGTGGAAAATCAGGCGGCCGCGATCGATTTTGTCCTCGCGCGTCCCCATTGGCGCCTGACGTTGCAGGCGCACAAGGCCTTGGGGTTGCGGTAGGGCGCTCGGACTAGCGTCCGGGTCCTAATTGATGGAGCTGAGCTGGAAGGCGCCGCATTTCTTCGCGACCCAATTGCCCTTCTTGTCCCAGCACAGATCGTCGAACCGGGGCAGGGTGCCGGCCTGGCGCGCATATAGCATGCCACGCGGATAGCGCTGCTCGCCGCTTGGGATCAGGCTCTTGCGCAATTCGCGCGTGCGGTTCTCGGCGATCTGGTAGAAGGAGCCGCGCGGCAGGAAGATCGCTTCCCGTGCGATCGACGCTGCCGTCTGGCAAAAGCCATACTGGGCGGCGACGGTGGTGAAGCCAGAATAGGTCCGCGTACCGAATTGGTCGAGCGCCAGCTGGCCCGCCTTGGGCGTCTTGGCCGTACGCACGAAATATTTGGTCAGCGTATCGTAGGACCTTTTGAGCTCGTCATCATGATTGAGCAGGATCACATTGTAATTGGCCTGCGTCAGGAGGCTCGGTTCGAACTGGCATTGCAGCGCCGCGACGTTGAGCGCCGCACGCATGTTCCATACCAGCGCCGCGCGCTGTTCCGCCTCGGTCGCGCCCGGCAGTGCCTGACCCAGGCCGGTTTCGTGGCCGCGCACTGCCTCTGCCTTCATGTCCGGCTCGGCCAGGAAGAACTGGGCCGAAGCGGGGACGGCGGAGAAAGCGCCCATCGCGACGGCGGACGCACAAAGAATACGCAACAGCTTCATGATCGCCTCTTCATCCTCTCGAAGACCTGTCGGGTGTGGTTAAGGCTTTTCGATTCCTAACCCAAGCCCTTTCCTGCACATCGATTTTCGGGTCCCGGCATCGCGCCGGCCTCAGAATCGAAAGGGGCCGCCCGGCGTACCGGACGGCCCCCAACCAATCAAACCCTGGCGGGCGATCAGTGCGAGTTGGTGGTCGTCGTGGTCGAGGTCTCGTTGGTGACGACTGCGGTGTCGTTCGCCATCATGTTGCCGTCCATCGAGGTGCTGTCGACGGTGGTCATGTTGTCGGAGATCGTGGCGTCGTTGCCCATCTCGGTGATGGCGGTGTCGTTGGTCGTCGTCGTCTCGGTCTTCGGGCCGCAAGCCGAAACCATCAGCGCCGCGCCGGCGATCATCGAACCGGTAACGACCTTGGAAATGAATGCACGCATTGGAAAGCTCCCTAGATAGTGGATCTGGATGGTCTCGAGACCTTTAATACCCAAACCGTGGTGGACATTAGTCTGATATCGAGCGCCCCTCAAGCCTCGTTTTATCGGGCAGAAGAAAGAGTTTCGAGAAAGGCGGGAAGGGCAAACGCCAGCGCGGCGTCAAAGGTTGCAAGACCTGCAGGCTTTCCAAGCGCGGTGGCGCTGGTGACCGGGTAGTCGGGCAGGCCGCAGGGGACGATTCCGGCGAAGTGCGAAAGATCGGGCGACAGGTTCACCGAGAAGCCGTGCAGCGTGACCCAGCGTCGTACGCGAACCCCGATCGCCCCGATCTTGGCTTCGGCGATGCCGCCAGAGGAAGCGGGCACGTTCGTCCAGATTCCAACGCGGCCTGGCGCGCGAAACGCCTCGATGCCGATTTCCGCCAGCGCGGCGATCAGCCAGCCCTCCAGGCTGTGCACGAAATGCCGCACGTCGCGCCCGCGCTTGTTGAGATCGAGGACGAGATAGCCGATCCGCTGGCCGGGGCCGTGATAGGTATAGCGCCCGCCGCGCCCCGTCTGGACGACGGGAAAGCGCGGATCCAGGAGTTCGGCCGGGTCGGCGCTGGTGCCGCCGGTATAGACGGGCGGGTGTTCAAGCAGCCAGATCAGCTCATTGGCTTCCCCTGCGCCTACCGCCGACGCACGCGCCTCCATGATGGCGATCGCTTCGTCATAGGGCATTGGCGCAGGCTCGACGCGCCATTCGATGTCGTCGGGAAGAGCAGTCACGCCGGATCGATGCGCTAGTCCGGCCCCATGCGCAAGCATGGCGTGACGTAGGAAGCTGCGCTAACAGGGCCCGCGCGCCGATGCGTGACGGAGGACGGAAAGAACATGGTGAGCATGGGAACGGTCTGGGATCGCACGACCGAATTCTTGAGTGACAATCTTTCCGCGATCACGCCGATCGCCTTCTTCGCGATCTTCATTCCCGCCGCGCTTTCGGCAAGCCTCGAGCCGCTGACGGCTGTTTTCGGCACCACCGCGATGGCGATCCAGATCCTGTCCCTCGGGCTTTCGATCGTATCGCTCTGGGGGCAGCTCGCGATTACCGCCCTGGTGCTCGATCCGGCGGGGGGCAGGAGCGCGGCGACGGCCGTGGCTGGCAAGCGGCTCGTGCCGGTCATTGGCCTCCTGGTCGTGCTGCTCGTCGGGGTTATGGTCCTGATGCTGCCAATCCCGGTCGCGCTTGCCGCCTCCGGCTTCGATTTCCAGACGGCGGTGAACAGTAGAGCGGCAGAGCTCCCGTCCGGCATCGGTGGTTTCGTGCTGCTCTATTCCCTCATCTTCCTGGTCGTCCTGTTGTGGCTTGGTGCCCGGTTGGCCCTCATCACGCCGGTCGTGCTGATGGAGGGGCTCTGGTTCGGGGCACTCGCGCGCTCGTTCAAGCTGACCCGGCCGATCCTGTGGAGGATCATCGGCGTGGTCATCCTCTATATGATCGTCGGCGGAGTCTCGTTCCTGGCCGCGAAGCTCGTCTTCGGATCGATCTTCGGACTGGTCGCCGGTGGCGACGGGCCGGTAACGGTCGGCAGCGTGCTCGCCGCGATCATGGTCAGCATGGTCGTCACTGCGTTCAGCGTGCTGGCTTCGGCGTTTACCGGAAGGCTCTATCTGGCTGTTCGCGATGCGCGCGAGTCGATCGTCGACTCGCTATGACCCTCAATGTGATCGGCGTCTTCAACGACGCCTGGAGGCTGTGGAAGCGCGATCGCGAACTGCTGATCGGCGTGGCGGGATTCTTTCTGTTCGTCCCGCAACTTGCCTTGAAGCTGTTCGTGCCCCTGCCGCCGAATCTGCCCGACTTCGGCGAGGCAGCCAAGGTCAGGGCCTGGGTCGACGCGGCTGAATCCTGGTCTTCCCAATACAGCCTGATCGTCATCCTGCTCTGGCTGGTCACGCTGTTCGGCAGCCTCGCGGTCTTCACGCTCTATCTCGATCGGGATCGGCCCGAGGCGCGGCGTGCCCTGGCGCGGGCGCTGTGGCTCTCCCCACGCTTCCTGCTGCTCACGATCCTGGTCGCGCTGCCCGTTCAATTCGGCCTGATCTTCCTCCTCCTGCCCGGCTTCTATGCGCAGGGGCGCCTCTTGGTTGCCTTGCCCGCGGGCGTGGCGGAACAGCCCCAGGGTGCGCTCGCCTCGATCTCGCGCAGCCTCGCGCTGACCCGCGGCCATGGCATGGTCCTCGCCGGCATGGGGTGCATCGTGCTGCTCGCCGGCGACCTGCTCTCCCGGCCGTTCATTGCCATGGGCAAGATGCTGGGGGGCGCCCCCATGGCCAATCCGGTGGTCGCCGGCCTGCTCGATACCGCTGCCGCAATGGGCGTTGCCGTCGCGTTGCTCGGCGGCATCCTGATCCAGGTCGCGCTTTACCGGCGGCTGGTGTCGAGCCGGGGTATCTGAGGCGCGGCGTCGGGCGGCAGGAAGCCGGTCGCGCGCGGATCGGGGAATGTCTCGATCGTCCTTGAGATCGCGGTGAAGCCCGAGGCGCGATAGAAGCCGAGCGCGGACGGGTGATCGAGCGTGCAGGTATGGACCCAGACTCGTTCGACGCCTTTCGTCCAGCCGCGCGTCAGCGCCTCCGCCATCAGCCAGCGGCCATGGCCTTGCCCGGCCAGTTCGGGAATCAGCCCGAAATAGGAAATCTCGCACTGGTGCCGGGCACGGAAATCAAGTTCGAGCATGCCAACCTCGACACCTGCCGGATCGACCGCCGCGAAGATCGCTATGTCCGGATCATGGATGATTCGGGTGAGCGTCGCCTCGTCCATCACCAGCCGCGAGAACCACAGCCACGGCGCTCCGATTCGCCGGAACAGCGCGCGATATTTGTCGGTAGACGGCTTTTGCCACGCGACGAGCCGCAGGCGCGAGGCCGGCATCGGCCGCAGCGGCGGGCGTCGCCGCATCTCGAGCGTCGTGACGATCGTCGCCACGTCGTTCGGAGAAACGGGACTCAGTCCCATGTGGCGACCGGCGGCAGGCTCATTAGGATCGCGTCGATATTGCCCCCGGTCTTGAGCCCGAACAGCGTGCCGCGATCATGGACAAGGTTGAATTCGGCGTAGCGACCGCGCCATGCGCGCTGGGTCTTGAGGTCGGCGTCAGTGAAGCTGTCGCCCATCCGTCGCCGGACGATTCGCGGATAGGTGTCGAGAAAAGCGCGTCCGACATCTTGGGTGAAGGCGAAGTTCGCCGTGAAGTCGCCTTCCAGATGATCGTAGAAGATGCCGCCGACACCGCGATGGACCTGGCGGTGCGGGATGTAGAAATAATCGTCCGCCCATTGCTTGAAGCGCGGATAATGCGCCGGGTCGTGCGCATCGCACGCTGCCTTCAGCGTTGCGTGGAAATCCTCCGTGTCCTCGGCGCGGGGCAGGGGAGGGTTGAGATCGGCGCCGCCACCGAACCACCGCTTGGTCGTGACGAGGAATCGCGTGTTCATATGCACGGCCGGCACATGCGGGTTCGCCATATGGGCGACCAGGCTGATGCCGGTGGCGAAGAATCGCGGATCCTCGCCGGCGCCGTGGATCGACTTGGCGAAGTCGCCCTCGAAGCTGCCGCCGACGGTCGAGACGTTGACCCCGACCTTCTCGAATATCCGGCCTTTCATCACCCCGCGCACGCCGCCGCCGCCGGGCTCGCCCGAGGGATCGGTCCGGTCCCAGGCGATATAGTCGAATCGCGCATCCGACCCGGCCTCGCGCTCGATCGATTCGAATTCGGCGCAAATCTGGTCGCGCAGGCTTTCGAACCAGGCGCGCGCGGTGGATTGTTCGGAGTCGAGTTCCATGCGCCAGCCTTTGCCGATGGATTCCGTGGAAGTCGAGAAGACGGATTGTCCCAGGCGAAGCCGGTGCCGGGTTGAATCAGGCGGGCCAGCCTCCGGTCTGGCGAAGGGCTTCCCCCAACGCGATTCCCGCGGCGACGGCGACATTCAGCGATCGCCTGCCTGAAACGAGCGGGATGCGCACCGCCAGATCGGCGCGGGCATGGACGTCCGCCGGCACGCCCGCGCTCTCGCTCCCGAGCAGCAGCACATCGTCCGCAAGGAAGGCGGCTTCGTCGATGCGCACGCCGCCCCGCGTCGTCAGCAGCACGATCCGGCCGGGGACCTGCGCTTCGAACGCCGCCCAGTCGACATGGCGGACCACGTCGACGGCCCCGACATAGTCCATTCCGGCCCGCGCGAGCGCGCGATCGGACCAGGCGAATCCCATCGGCTCGATCAGGTCGACGCCCACGCCAAGACAGGCTGCGAGCCGCAGGATCGTGCCGACATTGCCGGCGATATCGGGCTGGTAAAGTGCGATGCGCATGGTGCGGGCATAGGCCTTTGGGCGTAGCCGTAACAACAGGGCTAAAATGCAGTTGGCAAAGCGTGCCCCCCGCGTCTATCAGGCCGCCAGCCTCCGTGGGGACGGAGGATCGGTGGGCGTGCGCGGACAAATCGCATCGCGCTTCTCCGAACGTCGCCGCGACCTGAAGTGCAAGGGCAAGTGAATGGCAATTGTTGATACCGCCGTACCGCCTGGGGAAGACCCGGCACCGTTCCATGAGGAGGTGGAAGATCCCCGCCGCCGCGATTTCATCAATATCGCGGCCGTGGCCTGGATCGGCGTCGGCGGTGCTGTCACCGTGCTGCCCCTGCTCAACCAGATGAATCCGTCGGCCGACGTGCTCGCACAGTCGACCACCGAGATCGACCTGTCGAAGATCCAGCCTGGACAGGCGATCAAGACCTCGTTCCGCAAGCAGCCCTTGTTCGTGCGCAACCTGACGCCGAAGGAAATCGCCGAGGCGGACGCCGTGCCGGTCAGTTCGCTGCGCGACCCGCAGACGCTTGAGCAGCGCACCAAGGCAGGCCACAAGAACTGGCTGATCACGCTGGGCGTGTGCACCCATCTCGGCTGCGTGCCGCTGGGCGCGGGCGAGGGCGAGAATCGCGGGCCTTTCGGCGGTTATTTCTGTCCCTGCCACGGGTCGGCCTACGACACCGCGGCGCGCATCCGCAAAGGCCCGGCGCCGAAGAATCTGGCGGTGCCCGACTATAAATTCAATTCTGCCACCACCGTAACGGTCGGTTGAGGACGCACCCATGAGCTTTCCCTGGGCCAAGCATTACGCACCCACCAACCCGCTGATGAAGTGGGTCGACGAACGGCTGCCGGTTCCGCGCCTCGTCTATAACGCCGTGGGTGCCGGTTATCCGGTGCCGCGCAACCTCAATTATTTCTGGAATTTCGGCGTTCTCGCCGGTGCCGCGCTCGGCATCCAGATCATCACCGGCATCGTCCTCGCCATGCATTATGGCGCGACGGCGGACGGTGCGTTCAACTCGGTCGAGCATATCATGCGCGACGTGAACGGCGGCTGGTTCCTGCGCTACGCGCACGCGAACGGCGCCTCGATGTTCTTCATCGTCGTCTATATCCATATCTTCCGCGGCCTCTTCTACGGTTCCTACAAGGCGCCGCGAGAGATGGTCTGGCTGCTCGGCGTCGTCATCTTCCTGCTGATGATGGCAACCGCCTTCATGGGCTATGTGCTTCCCTGGGGTCAGATGAGCTTCTGGGGCGCGCAGGTGATCACCGGCTTCTTCTCGGCGATACCCGTGGTCGGCGAATATATCCGCATCTGGCTGCTCGGCGGCTACGCTCCGGACCAGGCAGCGCTGAACCGCTTCTTCTCGCTGCATTACCTTCTGCCGTTCGTGATCGCCGCGGTCATCGTCCTGCACATCTGGGCGCTGCATATTCCGGGTTCGAACAACCCGACCGGCGTTGAAGTGAAGGGCGAGCAGGATACGGTTCCGTTCCACCCCTATTACACCGCCAAGGACGGCGTCGGTCTCGGCGTGTTCCTGCTGCTGTTCGCGGTGCTGCTGTTCTTCGCGCCGAACTATCTCGGCCATCCGGACAACTACATCCCGGCGAACTCGCTCTCGACGCCCGCGCACATCGTACCCGAATGGTATTTCTGGCCGTTCTACGCGATCCTGCGTGCCTTCACCTCGGACTTCATCCTCCCGGCGAAGCTGTGGGGCGTGCTGGCGATGTTCGGTTCGATCCTGCTGCTGTTCTTCCTGCCCTGGCTGGACAGTTCGCCGGTGCGCTCGGCCACTTACCGGCCGACCTATCGCACCTTCTTCTGGATCCTGGTGGTCGACGTCCTGATCCTCGGCTGGTGCGGTGGATCGCCCGCGACGCCGCTCTACGTCATCCTCAGCCAGATTTGTGCGGCTTATTATTTCGCGCATTTCCTGATCATCCTGCCGATCATCTCGCGGGCGGAACGCCCCACGCCGCTGCCCAACTCGATCACCGAGGCGGTGCTGGCGAAGCATGGCGGCAGTTCGTCGGCGCAGACCGCGCTCGCGGCCGAATAAGGGGCAATAGGTACAATGGTCCGCAATCTCGCAATGCTGGTCGGCGCCGGGTTCGTCGCCGTACTCGCCTGGGCTCTCTTCTGGACTGTCCAGAGCCAGATCACCGATCCGGCGCCTGCGTCGATCGAGACGACGGAGTGGCACAAGCATCCGAAGGAGCTCGAACTCGACTCCAATGGCTGGTTCGGCAATCTGAAGAACACCCGGCAGCTGCAGCGTGGCTTCCAGGTGTTCAAGGAAGTCTGCGCGGCATGCCATTCGCTGCACCAGGTCTCGTTCCGCGATCTGAAGCAGATCGGCTATAACGATGCCCAGGTGAAGGCGATCGCCAACCAGTGGGTCATCGAGCAGCCATCGATCAATCCGGATACCGGCGAGCCCGCGACCCGCAAGAACATCCCGTCGGATCGTTTCCCGTCGCCCTTCGCGAACGATATCGCAGCGCGCGCCGCCAACAACAACGCGGTTCCGCCTGATCTCTCGCTGATGACCAAGGCGCGTCATGACGGCCCGGCCTATATCTACTCGCTCCTGACCGGCTACCAGGCTCAGTCGGCCGAGATGATCAAGGAATTCCCGGACGTGAAGACGCCCGAGGGCCTGCACGCGAACCCCTATTTCGCGACGATGAACATCGCGATGCCGCCGCCGCTGACCAGCGAAGGCCAGGTGCAGTATCTCGATGGCACCAAGCCGACCGTCGACCAGATGGCGAAGGATGTCTCCGCATTCCTCGTGTGGACCGCCGAACCCAATCTCACGGCGCGTCACTCCGCTGGTTTCGCCGTGGTGATCTTCCTGCTGATCTTCTGCTTCCTTGCCTGGGGAGCGTATCAGAATGTCTGGCGCGACATTAAGCACTGAGACAATGGCGCCCGGCGCCGGTGACGTTGGAGCCAATGACGATCGGGCCAATGACGATCTCAGGGCTCTGATCCGGACGATCCCCGACTTTCCGAAGCCGGGGATCATGTTCCGGGACATCACCACCTTGCTGCTCGATGCACGGGGCTTCGCCCTGAGCATCGACCGCATGGCGGCCTCGGTGGGCGGCAAGGTCGATCTGGTCGCCGGCATCGAGGCCCGCGGCTTCCTTTTCGCCGCGGCGCTTGCGATTCCGCTGAACGCGGGCGTGTTGCTGATCCGCAAGGACGGCAAGCTGCCCGGTGCGACGATCGCCGAGGATTATGCGCTCGAATACGGTACCGACCGGATCGCGATTCATGCCGATGCCTGTACGCCGGGCTCGACCGTCCTGCTGGTCGACGACCTGATCGCGACGGGCGGTACCGCGCGGGCGGCCGTGCGGCTGTTGCGGAAGGCGGGAGCGATCGTGACCCAGGCCGCTTTCGTGGTCGACCTGCCCGAACTCGGAGGCGCCGATGCGCTTCGCGCGGACGACATCGACGTTCGCTCGCTGGTGGCGTTCGACGGGCATTGATCTGCGAGCCCTTGCGGGCATCGCCTTACCCCAGGTTTCCGGACGACGGATTGCGAGCCAGGTGAGGGCAGCAGTCACATTCGCCGGAATCCGCTCACGCCAGACCATGACGATCGGCTCCTCGGCATGGGCAGGGACGATCGTCCTGCTCCTTTTCCGTTCGAAACCGATCGCGCGCTGATAGAGCGAGCCTTCGACCCGGTCGTCGGCAGCGCGCCGGCCGGCAGCGATGCCGGCGGCGAAATCGGGGTATCGCCGGCGCCACGCCTCGCAGGTTTCGATTCCCACCTCGAAAAAATCGGCGATACCGGCCTCGTCAGCGCCGAGCATGCAAAGCTTGCGCGCCTGCCGGGCATATGCCGGCCGGTAGGCAGGTTCCCGCGCCGCCCCGCGTCCCGGGGAATTCCCTGTTCCGGCTTTGGTAACAGGGAAAATAACAGGGAATTCGGGCTTTTCACCCGTCCGCGGGGCCCTGTCCGATACCGAATTATGTCCTGAAACCAATGCGCTGCGTGCAGATTCCCTGTTCCGGTGGAACAGGGAATTCGTCGAACCCGAACAGGGAACGGGACGACCGGAACAGGGAAATCCCGAGTCCGGCAGGATCACGGCTTGATTCAACCATGCGGCGGAATCGGGTTTGTGCGGAGCGACCATCATCATGGAAGGAGTCGTCGCATGGCAAAGGGCAAGCTTGAATCAAGGGCGACCGGATATGGCAATCCGCCGGTCGAGCATCGATTCCGCAAGGGACAGTCCGGTAATCCCGCGGGAAGGCCGCGCGCGACCGGGGCGCTGGGGGATCGGCTGCCAGGATCGACCGAACCTGGCCGGCAGATGATCCTGGCCGAAGCCTATCGCCGCGTGACGGTCGAGGAGGATGGCGTAGCACTCGAACTGTCGACGCATGAGGCGGTGTTGCGCGCGATGGCGACAGCGGCGCGCGAGGGCAACCAGATCGCGCAACATCGCTGGACCCAGTTGGTGAAGGCGGCCGAGGCGGAGCAGAAGCGCGCGCAGATTGCGCTCTACAATGTGCTCGAACGCGACCATCTCGAACGGGAGTGGTCGGACCTCGAGGGGAAGATGGTGGCGCGTACATCCTATGCGGACGACATCGTCGCTGATCCCCGGACCGGTGCCGTCGTCGTACGGGAGGTGCCGGATGGGGGCGAGGCGTAGCGCTGGACATGTCGACCCGGTCTGGTTTGGCGCAAAGGAGGCGTTCGCCGGAACCGTCGCGTCCTTTTTCCGTTGATGACGCATCGAAGCGCCGCTTCGAAGCGCCGCTGCCGCACCACATCGGCGCTCCCATCATGGGAGTTGCGTCAATGTCACCCTTCAAGCTTTCCGTTGCAGGTCTCGCGCTTGCCGCCGGGTTCGGTCTCTCCGGCTGCGCGACCGACGGCTATGGCTATGGCGGAATCTCCGCCGGCTATAGCGACTGGGATCCCTATTATGGCGGCTACCGAGCCGATCCCTATTGGGGCTGGTATGGCGACTATTATTATCCGGGCACCGGCTATTACGTCTATGATCGCTACAACCGCCGTCATCGCTGGAACGACGGTCAGCGCGGCTATTGGCAGGGCCGATCGCAGAACTGGCATCGTGACCACCGCGACATCCGGCCCGTCTGGCGCGACTATGGCGTGAATCGCGGCCAGCATCGCGGCGGTGGACGACGCCGCTGATATAGCGGCGGACCGTCCCGCCTCAATCGGCGGGACGGGTCCTGATCAGCCCGATCGAGGTGAAAGTCATCACCGGGACGTCGTCCTGGTTGATGACGGTCATCCTGCTTCGATAGCTGCCCATCTCCGGCCGGCTTTGCGAGGCGCGCTTGTCGAGGATCTCGGTCTCGCACCGAAGCACGTCGCCGGGATAGACCGGCTTGAGCCAGCGCAGCTCGTCGACACCGGGCGATCCAAGGCCGGCCTGACGGTTCGCCTTCAGATTCTCCACGACCATCGACATGGTCATCGCGCAGGTTTGCCAGCCGCTGGCGGATAGCCGGCCGAAATGCGTGGTCGCCGCTGCCTCGTCCGACAAATGGAACGGCTGCGGATCATATTTCGACGCGAACTCGATCACCTCTTCGCGGGTGACCTCATAACGGCCGAAGCTGCCCTTCGTCCCCACCACGATATCCTCGAAATACTGCATCGTCACTTGCCTCGATTGCCGATCAATATTCCTTGGAACGGCGCGTCGTCGCCGTCCAGTCCGGTTGCCCGGGGGAGGCCGATCAGGTCGCGCACCAGGGGCGCGACATCGACATTGTCGAAGCTCGGCAGGGTGCCGGCGGCACGGATCGCCGGACCGCTGGCGATGAACAGGGCAGCCATTTCCGGCGCCATATTGTCATAGCCGTGATTGCCGCGGTCGCTCATCCTGGCGGACGCGGACTTCACCACCACCCAGCCGGTATCGGCCAGGCAGAGATAAGGCGGGACACGCGGGTTGGCCCCATAATGAAACCGCGCCGGAATGTCGGCCTTGCGCCAGCAGGTGAGGTGATCGTGCGGCTTGAGCAGCGACGCCTCGAGCGCTGCCTCATGGCCGGGCACGGCGGCAAGCGAGACATAGGTCGTCGCCTCGACCACGCGATAGTCCGCGGGGTTGGCGATCCGGTCGATCGGGATGGTTCGGTCCTGGCTTGTCTCCGCCATGCCGTGATCGGCGACGATCACCAGATTGGCCGCCTGGCCCATCCCGGCAAGCCCCCGGACCAAAAGGCCGATCGCCGCATCGACTTCGCCGACCGCCGCCGTCGTTCGCGCATCACCGGGGCCGAAATGATGACCGGCGGTATCGACCGTATCGAAATAGAGGGTGACGAATTGCGGGCGGATGGATGCCGGGCGACGGAGCCAGTCCAGCACGGCGTTGACCCGCTGGGTGTTGTCCACCTGGATGTTGAATTGCTGCCAGTCCTCGGGCCGCGTGCCGCCGGTGATGTCGTTGGGCCATTCCTTTGCGCGGGTGCCGCCGACCGCGACGTTCGATCCCGGCCAGAACATCGTCGCGGTGCGGATGCCGGCCTTTTCAGCGGTTACCCAGACGGGTTCGGCCTCGCTCCACCAGAAAGGGTCGTCGGTCTGCATATCGAAGACCTCGCCCGGCCGTTGGCTGTCCTCCATCTTGTTGGCGACGATGCCGGTGCGATCGGGCCGGAGGCCGGTCACGAGCGTCCAATGATTGGGGAAGGTCTTGGACGGGAAGGAAGGGCGCATCGCAGCCCTGACGCCGGTCGAGGCAAGCGCGGTCAGGTTCGGGGTCACGCCCCGATCGAGATAATCGGGGCGGAAGCCGTCGATCGAGACGAGGATGGTGACAGGTGCGCGAGCCTCGACCGGCGCCTGGGCGAGGGGTGCGGGGGGCGGGACCGCGGCGCAGGCTGACGCGCCGACGGCAAGCAGGGCGGCAAGAAGCAGGCGAATGCTGGCCATCGGGCGACTCCATCGGGATTCGCCGCCTATTGCCCGAGTGAGCGTCCGGGGAACAGCAGGTAACTGGCCGGCGAGCGCGATTGGGCCGCCCGTCCGGCTCGCGCCGTCACACGTTGAAGCGGAACAGCATCACGTCGCCATCCTGGACGACATATTCCTTACCCTCGGCGCGCAGCTTGCCCGCGTCGCGCGCGCCGGCCTCGCCCTTGAACGCGACATAATCGTCGAACGCGATCGTCTCGGCGCGGATGAAGCCGCGTTCGAAATCGGTGTGGATCTCGCCTGCCGCCTGCGGTGCCTTGGCGCCGACATGGACCGTCCAGGCGCGCGCTTCCTTGGGACCCACGGTGAAGAAGGTGAGGAGGTGGAGCAGCTTGTAGCCGGCGGTGATCACGCGGGCGAGGCCGGTTTCCTCAAGCCCCAGCTCCGACAGGAACTCGCCGCGCTCGTCCGGCGCCATGGTGGCGATCTCGGCCTCGATCGCGGCGGAGACGACCACTGCCTCGGCACCCTCTGCCCTGGCCTTTTCGAACACCCTGGCCGACAGGGCGTTGCCGTGCGCCGCATCGCCCTCGTCGACATTGCAGACATAGAGGACGGGCTTTGACGTCAGCAGCTGCGCCTGGGCGAACACGCGCGCTTCTTCCTCATCCTTCGGCACGGTCAGCCGCGCCGGCTTGCCCTCGCGAAGCAGCTCGAGCGCCTGGCCGAGCACCGAGGCGGCGATCTTCGCTTCCTTGTCGCCCTGCTGGCCCTTCTTGATATAGTTGGGCACGCGCTTTTCGAGGCTCTCCAGGTCGGACAGCATCAACTCGGTCTCGACCGTCTCCGCATCGGCGATCGGATCGACCTTGCCCTCGACATGAGTCACGTCGCCATTCTCGAAGCAGCGCAGCACATGGACGACGGCGTCCACCTCGCGGATATTGCC
Organism: Candidatus Sphingomonas phytovorans; assembly: GCA_029202385.1. Taxonomy (NCBI): domain Bacteria; kingdom Pseudomonadati; phylum Pseudomonadota; class Alphaproteobacteria; order Sphingomonadales; family Sphingomonadaceae; genus Sphingomonas; species Candidatus Sphingomonas phytovorans. The sequence goes on along the minus strand of CP119314.1, from coordinate 1,865,056 downwards.
GAGAAACTGGTTGCCCAGGCCTTCGCCCTTGGACGCGCCGCGTACGAGACCGGCGATGTCGACAAAGCCGAGCTGAGTCTCGATGATCTTGGCCGATCCGGCGATCGCCGCGAGCTGATCGAGGCGCTTGTCGGGCACCGCGACGTTGCCGACGTTCGGCTCGATCGTGCAGAACGGATAGTTCGCCGCCTGCGCCGCCGCCGTCTCCGTCAGCGCGTTGAACAGCGTCGACTTGCCGACATTGGGCAAGCCCACGATACCACAACGGAAACCCATCTTCGTTCCTTGTCAGATTGTCGCGACCATTGCCCTTGCGGGGTCGCTCATGATTGCGCGGCCAGATAGGCGTTTCGCCGAGCCAATGCCAGCGTCAGCGCCAGGATCATCTATAGTTGAAGCTGATGCTGATGCGTTCGTCCTTCGCGGTGCCCGCCGGGACCTCATGGCGCAGCCAGCTTTCCCATAGAAGCACGGTGCCTGCCTGGGGCTCGACATAGACGAAGCTGCGCAGATCTTCCGGCGCGTCGTCCAGCCGGGTAGGGGCGGCCATCATCAGCGGCAGGCGTGGATCCTCCAGCTTGAGCGCCCCGGCGCCCGGCGGCACCGCCACATACACCGTCCCCGACACCACGCTGTGCGGATGGATATGGCCCGAATGGGTGCCGCCCGGCTTCAGCACGTTCACCCAGAAGCTGTCGAGCTTCAGCTTGCGCCCGCCCAGATCGAACGCGCATTCGGCCGCGAACGCGGCGACATGCTTGTTGAGCCGCTTCGCCAGCTCGCCGAAGGTCGGATCACGCTGCGGCAAATCGTCGAGCGACGCGTAGCTGGTATAGCCGCGATACCCGTTCGCCCTAGACCAGTGCCGCCCGGCACGGTCGTCCTCGGCCAGCACGCGGCAGGCATGGTCGAGCTCCGCCACGAAATCGGCATCGTTCAGCGCGCCTTCGTAAAGCCGAGTCGCGAACAGGCTGCGCACCGTCATTTCGAATCTCCCAGCCGCAGCGCGACATCGCTCATGAAACGGGCGTCATTGCCCTCGGCGAGCCACTTCGCCTCGGCCGCCACCGCGCCGAGCAGGTCGGCCAGCGGGTCCATCTCCGCCTTGGCGTAGTTGCCCAGCACATAGGGGCTGACCTTGTCCTTGTGCCCGGGATGACCGATGCCGATCCGCACCCGGCGGAATGCGTTGCCGATATGCGCCTCGGTCGAGCGCAGGCCGTTATGCCCGGCGGTGCCGCCGCCGGTCTTCACCTTCACCTTGAACGGCGCGAGATCGAGCTCGTCATGGAAGACGGTCACGTCGCCGACATCGAGCTTGTAGAAGCGCATCGCCTCGCCGATCGAGCGGCCGCTCTCGTTCATGAAGGTCGCCGGCTTGAGCAGCAGGATCTTCTCGGGGCCGATCCGGCCTTCCTGGGTCCAGCCCTGGAATGCCTTCTTCACCGGGCCGAAATCATGCAGGTCGGCAATCGTGTCGGCGATCATGAAGCCGACATTGTGCCGTTGGAGCGCATATTGCGCGCCGGGATTACCGAGGCCGACCCAGATCTGCATTTAGAAATCACCCCTCCCCTTCAGGAGAGGGGCAGGGGGTGGGGGAGTCGCAAACGACGTCGCCCGGTACTGCCCCACCCCAACCCCTCCCCTGAAGGGGAGGGGCGTTTTATATTCAGCCTTCCGAGGCTTCGCCTTCGGCGGCTTCGGCAGCAGCCTCGACTTCGGCGGCATGCTCTTCAGATGCTGCCTCGGCTTCGGCTGCCTCTTCGGCTGCCTGCTCGATCGCTTCGGACTTGAGCGCCGACGGGGCGACCAGCGTGGCGATGGTGAAGTCGCGATCGTCGATCGCCGACGTGACGCCCTTGGGCAGCTTCACGTTCGAGATGTGGATCGAATCGCCCACGTCGGTGCCCTTGAGCGAGATGCTGATCTCGTCGGGGATCTCGGCCGCGTCGCAGATCAGCTCGAGCTCGTGGCGGACGATGTTGAGCACGCCGCCGCGCTTGATGCCCTTGGACAGCTCTTCATCGGTGAACACCACCGGCACGTTGACGTGCACGGTCGCATGCTCGGAGATGCGCAGGAAATCGGCATGGACGGGACGATCGGTGACGACGTCGAACGCAACATCCTTGGGCAGGGTGCGCACGGCCTTGCCGTCGATTTCGATCATCACGACGGAATTCATGAAATGACCCGTCATCAGGGCGCGCATCAGCGCCTTTTCCTCGATATGGATCGAGGCGGGGTCTTGCTTGTTGCCGTAGATCACGGCGGGTACGCGGCCTTCACGACGAAGCGAACGGGAGGCTCCCTTGCCAACCTGTCCACGCGTCTCGGCTGCGAGCGTAAGCTGTTCGCTCATTGCAGTCTCCGATATGCTTGGTTCAAATCTCCGGGCAGGCCTCCAGGGATGACCCTGACCGGAAGCGCGCGCCTATAGGGGAACAAGGGGTGTGAGGCAAGCTTTGCCCGTCTTGGGAGGTATCGCCCATTTTCGTCTGCCGGATCTATTCCGGCATCCACCGTCCCGCTTGCTCTCCGGCTGCTTGTCTGCGGGGCGGTAGACCCCGGACAAGTCAGGGGTGCCGGAGAATATGTGGCGGCCGGATCAGTATTTCACCCGCTTCGCGTTGAGCCGATAGCCCTTGAGCTGTTCCTGCACGCTGTCGTTGCCCGCAAGATGCCCTGCGCCGACCGCGATGAACACCACGCCGGGCTGCTTCATCCGCTGGCTGATCCAGTACGCCCAGCGCTTGTTGCGATCGACCAGCAGGACCTTCTTCACCTCGGGCGAGGCATTCAGATCGTCGTTCAGCGTCTTGCCCAGCGCATCGGGATCGCCCCTGGCCCAGCTGTCGACCATCGAGGTCATCGTCGCATCGAGCTTCGGCAGCTCGTCGATCGTGTTCGAGAGAAAGGCGACCTGAGCCGGCATCGAAAGGCTGTCGAAGAAATTGAGCTGCTCCTCCGCCGTCTCGAGCCCGATCACCGGCTTGCCCTGCGCCGCCGCCGCCTTGGTGATCGACTGTTCCGGCCCGTTGGTGACGTCATAGCCCTTCTTCATCAGCGGCAGCAGCGACAGGTTGGTCGCCGCATACCAGGGCTCCATCGAATCGAAAGCGGTCGCGGGCAGGCCGAGGTCGGTCAGCGCCTTGCCCAGCACGGGGCGCTTCGCCTCGGGCAGCCGCTGAGTCAGGGCGATTCCGTCACGCGCCATGCCCTTGGACGTCACCAGCGCCTGCATGGCGGCCGCGTCGGGCATCACCAGTTCGAGCACGACCTGGCCGGAGGCATCGAACGCCTTCTTCACGGCACCGTCGAACCAGCTCAGGCCGGGCTTCAGCACATGGATCGTGCCGAACAGATAGATGGTCGTGTCCTTGTCCCTGATCACCCACAGGGCCGGATCGGCTTTCCGCACCGCTGCCTTGCCCGCTGCCGCCACTGGCGTCGGCGTCGCTTTGGGGGCGGGCTGGGCGCAGGCTGGCGCCGTGAGCAACAACATCAACGGCGCGATCAGCTTGCCGAGCATCTTCATACACGTGTCCCGAAAGGAATGACGCGCGTGCTTATCGGCAATCCGGGCGTCACTCCACCCGCTTTACCGTGATTCCGCGCTGGCGAAGCAGGTCGAGCACTGACCCCGGGCCGACGAAATGCCCCGCGCCTGCCGCGAACAAGGCCGTGCCGGGCAGGCGCAGGCGTTGCACGAGGCTGTCGGCCCATGCCCGGTTGCGGTTGGTCAGCAGGGGGACGGACAAGGCATCGGTCCCGCTCGATCCAACCATATCCACCGTCAGGGCCGAGTCCGGTCCGACCTCGCCCTTGGCCCAGGCGTGGATCGGTGCGCGCAGTTCGGCCCGGCTCCGCTCTGGCGCGTCGAGCGCCAGATCGAGCATGCGGCGCTGCTCGGCTTCCGGAATTGCGCTGGCCGCCGCATAGACCCTGGTGCCGTCCTCGATCGGCACGACCGGCTTGCCCGCGGCGCGGAACCGGTCGGTCAGCCAGTCGTCGGCGCCGGGCCCCGGGATCTCGCCGGCGCGGAAGTCGCGGACATAACCGATCGCGACCGCGGCGATCCAGGTCGGCATGCCGTCAAGCGCCGCGGCAGCTTCCGGGGCGAGCCCGTCGGTGAATCGCTTGAGCGCGGCGCGATGATCGGGCGAGACGCGAGTCCTGAGCGGCGGCAGCGCGAGGGCAGGCTGACCGGCCAGCACATCGGCCGGGCTCTTCTCCTCAACCGATTCGACGATCAGCGACCCTGACTGGCGCACCACCCGATCGAGCGTCGGGCTGCGCCACTGGAAACCGGGCGGCAGGATATGGATCGTGCCGAACAGATAGATCGTCGAATCACGATCCCCGATCTTCCAGATCGCCGGGCGCGGCCGGTAATTCTGCGAAAGCTGCGCCAGCGCGATCCGGGCATCGGCGGCGCGCATCTCGACGGGGGAGGGGATGTCGCCCGATTCAACGCTGCCGAGCGCATAGCGGACCGGCGCGATCCGTTCGTCCGGCGGCAGTATCGGATAGGCGATGCGCGGCGGCCCCACCTTGTGCCCGCGCCAGATGACGAGGCCGGGCTCGCTGATCGGAGGATAGGCGATCCGCTGCGCCGCCGCGGGGAGGGGCCCCGCGACGGACACGATGAGCGACACGATTCCCGCGAGCCCCACAGCGATGCGCCGTACCCCAAAGCCGTTTTCCGGCCCCCGCGCACCAGTTCGGGCCATATGGTTAACACGCCCCAAACCATGATCGCTGTCAATTGGTGGCGGTTGACCCTTTTCGGGGCATGCGCCAAAGCGGCGCGCATTGTTTTACCGCATCTGCGAAGGGTTTTCCTCGACCGTGACCGAGCCGCTGAGCTTCCAGCGCATGATCCTCAAGCTCCATGACTATTGGAGCGAGCGCGGCTGCCTCATCCTCCAGCCCTATGACATGGAGATGGGGGCAGGCACCTTCCACCCGGCGACGACGCTGCGCGCGCTCGGCCCGGAACCGTGGAACGCTGCCTTCGTCCAGCCCTGCCGCCGCCCGACCGACGGCCGCTACGGCGAGAATCCCAATCGGGGACAACATTATTATCAATATCAGGTGATCCTGAAGCCGAGCCCGCCCGACCTGCAGGAACTGTATCTCGGATCGCTGGCCGCGATCGGCATCGATTTCACCCGCCATGACATCCGTTTCGTCGAGGACGACTGGGAAAGCCCGACGCTCGGCGCCTGGGGGCTCGGCTGGGAAGTCTGGTGCGACGGCATGGAGGTGACTCAGTTCACTTATTTCCAGCAGATGGGCGGCTTCGACTGCAAGCCGGTCGCGGGCGAGCTGACCTATGGGCTCGAACGCCTGGCGATGTATCTGCAGAACAAGGATTCGATGTACGATCTCGCGTTCAACGATCACGGCGTGACGTACGGCGACGTCTTCCTCGAGAACGAGAAGCAGATGTCGGCCTGGAATTTCGAGGTCGCCGATACCGACCGGTTGTTCGACCTGTTCCGCAAGGCGACCGCCGAGTGCGAGAACTGCCTTGAAGCGAAGCTGCCGATCCCGGCGTACGAGCAGGCGATCAAGGCGAGCCATGTGTTCAACCTGCTCCAGGCGCGCGGCGTGATCTCGGTCGCCGAGCGCCAGGCCTATATGGGCCGGGTGCGCGATCTGGCGAAGGGCAGCTGCCAGGCGTGGATGGACAAGAACGGGTGGACGGCGTGATGACCGACTTCCTCCTCGAACTCCGTTCCGAAGAAATCCCCGCGCGCATGCAGGACAAGGCGCGCGATGATCTCGCCCGCCTTTTCGCGGCCGAGCTCGACAAGGCGGGCCTGCGCGCCGACGCGATCGTCACCTTCGCGACGCCTCGACGCCTCGCGCTGATCGCGCGCGACCTGCCCGTCCAGACCGAGGCTACAGCCGAGGAACGCAAGGGCCCCCGCGCCGATGCGCCGGCCCAGGCGCTTGAGGGCTTCCTCCGCTCGACCGGACTGACTCGCGACCAGCTCGAGGAGCGCGACGACGGCAAGGGCAACAAGGTCCTGTTCGCCGTCACGCAGAAACCCGGCCGTGCCACCGCCGATGTGCTGGCCGAGACGATCCCCACGATCGTCCGCGCCTTTCCCTGGCCCAAGTCGATGCGGTGGGGCGATGCCTCCATCTCGACCGAGAGCCTGAGGTGGGTCCGCCCGCTCCAGGGGATCGTCGCGTTGCTCGGCGAGGATGTGGTGCCGTTCGAAATCGCCGGCATCGCCTCGGGCGCGGCGACCGTCGGCCACCGGTTCCATCATCCGGGTGCCATCACCATCGGCTCGGCCTCGGACTATGCCGAGAAGCTGCGCGCCTGCCATGTCCTGATCGACCAGGACGAACGCCGCGCGATCATCCGCGAGCGGGCCTCGGCGCTGGCCGCCGAGGCCGGGCTCGACCTGATCGAGGACGAGGGGCTGGTCGCCGAGAATGCCGGGCTGACCGAATGGCCGGTCCCGTTGCTCGGCCGGTTCGATCCCGAATTCCTGAGCGTTCCGCCGGAGGTGATCCAGCTTACGGCGCGGGTGAACCAGAAATATTTCGTTTGTCGCGACGGCGCAGGAAAGCTTGCCAACGCCTTCATTTGTACAGCGAATATCGACGCGGTCGACGGCGGCGCAAAGATCGTCGAAGGCAATCGCAAGGTGATCGCGGCGCGGCTGTCCGACGCAAAGTTCTTCTACGAAACCGATCTCAAGATGCCGCTCGACGAGCAGGCGGTGAAGCTCGGGAAGATCGTCTTTCACGAAAAGCTCGGGACCGTGGCCGACAAGGTCGAGCGGGTCGCGAAGCTGGCGCGCTGGCTGGTCGAAGAGGGGATCGTCACTTCTTCTCCCTCTCCCCTTGTGGGAGAGGGAAGGGGCCCATCGCAAAGCGATGGGAAGGGTGAGGGGGGCACTCGCTCGGGTCTCGAGCCTCATCCCCCTCACCCTTCCGTCGCTTCGCTCCTCCCTCCCTCTCCCACAGGGGGAGAGGGAATAAGCCTCGCCGACATGGCTGAACGTGCCGCGCGCCTCGCCAAGGCTGATCTCGTCACCGGGATGGTCGGCGAGTTCCCCGAGCTCCAGGGCTTGATGGGTGGCTATTACGCGCGTGCCCAGGGCGAAGACCCCCAGGTCGCCGACGCGATCCGCGATCATTACAAGCCGGTCGGGCAGGGGGACGATGTTCCCACCGCGCCCATAACGGTCGCCGTGTCGCTTGCCGACAAGCTCGATACGATCGGCTCCTTCTTTGCGGTCAATGAGAAGCCGACCGGATCGAAGGACCCGTTTGCCCTGCGGCGTGCCGCGCTCGCGGTGATCGCCCTGGCGATTGAAAACGACCTTCGCTTCACTCTGAAAGCGCCGCTTTGGGCGACCGCCCAGATGCAGAGGTTCCAGCGCGGCGCCGCTGAAGGCGTGGCCGCATCGCTGGCGTTGCTCGACGTCTTCAGCCTCATGTACGAAGGCGACCAGAGACTGACGCGCGAAGCGACAGCGGCGGCGCTCAAGGCGCGGCTTGCTGCCCCGGACAAGCAGGATGACCCGATCGACCTCGATGACGCGGTCAATTTCTTCGCCGATCGCCTCAAGGTCCAACAACGTGAAGCCGGTATCCGCCACGACCTGATCGACGCGGTGTTCGCGCTCGGCGGCGAGGACGATCTTGTCCGCCTGCTCGCCCGCGTGCACGCACTGCAGTGGTTCGTCATCACCGAGGACGGCACCAACCTCCTCGCCGGCTACAAGCGCGCGGCGAACATCCTCAAGAAGGAGGGCTTTACCGCCGCCGAGGATAAAAAGCTGTCCTACGAGCCCGAACCCGCCGAAAGCGCGCTCGTCGCCGCGCTCGATTTTGCCGAGCCGCGTGCGCGCGACGCGGTGGGGGCTGAGGATTTCGAGGGGGCAATGGCGGCTTTGGCGAGCCTGAGGGGACCGATCGACCGGTTCTTCGACGATGTGACCGTCAACGATCCCGATCCTGCGAAGCGCGATGCACGCCTTGCGCTGCTCGCGCGGGTTCGCAACGCGGTCCACTCGGTCGCCGACTTCTCCAAGATCGAGGGCTGACGCACGCACGTTCGCCCCGCCAGACACACTACCCTTTGCCTCGCCTCCCCAGCGAAAACCAGGCACACAGAGGACTGACGAATGACGCAGTACGTTTACCGCTTCGGCGGGGGTGTTTCCGATGGCGGCAAGGGCGACCGCAATCTGCTCGGCGGCAAGGGTGCCAACCTTGCGGAAATGGCCTCGATCGGCCTGCCGGTGCCGCCGGGCTTCACCATCTCCACCGAGTTCTGCGCCGTCTATTATGACGAGGGTGGCCAGTTCCCGGAAGGGCTGCGCGCCGAAGTTGCCACCGGCATCGCCCATATCGAGGGCGTCACGGCCAAGAAGTTCGGCGATGCGGCCGATCCTCTGCTGGTTTCGGTCCGCTCGGGCGCCCGCGCCTCGATGCCGGGCATGATGGATACCGTACTCAACCTGGGCCTCAATGACGAGACGGTGCAGGGCCTCGCCGCAACCTCGGGCGATGCGCGTTTCGCGTGGGACAGCTATCGCCGCTTCATCCAGATGTATTCCGACGTCGTGCTCGAGCTCGATCATCACAGCTTCGAGGAAGCTCTTGAAATCGCGAAGGAAGACAAGGGCTATTTCCTCGACACCGACATGACGGCCGAGGATCTCCAGGCGCTGGTGGTCGAGTATAAGGCGTTGGTCGACCAGCAATGGGGCAAGCCCTTCCCGCAGGATGTGCACGACCAGCTCTGGGGCGCCGTCGGCGCCGTGTTCGGCTCGTGGCAGTCGGAGCGCGCCAAGGTCTATCGCCGCCTCAACGATATCCCGGCGAGCTGGGGTACGGCGGTCAACGTTCAGGCGATGGTCTTCGGCAACATGGGCGAAACCTCGGCGACGGGCGTCGCCTTCACCCGCGATCCCGCCAAGGGCGACCGGGCCTATTATGGCGAGTTCCTGATCAACGCACAGGGCGAGGACGTCGTCGCCGGCATCCGCACCCCGCAATATCTGACCAGGGCTGCCCGCGAGGCAGCCGGCGCCAAGCCGGCGTCGATGGAAGAGGCGATGCCGGAGACCTTCATCGAGCTGGCCAAGGTGTTCGACCTGCTCGAAACGCATTACCGCGACATGCAGGACATCGAGTTCACGGTGCAGCAGGGCAAGCTCTGGATGCTCCAGACCCGGTCGGGCAAGCGCACCGCCAAGGCAGCGCTCAAGATCGCGGTCGACATGGCCGAGGAAGGGCTGATCACCCGCGAGGAGGCCGTCGCCCGGGTCGATCCCGCAGCACTCGACCAGCTTCTCCACCCGACGCTCGATCCCGCCGCGACGCGCGACGTGATCGCCAAGGGCCTGCCCGCCAGCCCCGGTGCGGCTTCAGGTGCGGCTGTCTTCGACAGCGATACCGCCGAGAAACGATCGAATGCGGGCGACAGCGTCATCCTGATCCGAGTCGAGACCTCGCCCGAGGACATTCACGGCATGCACGCTGCCCGGGGCATCCTGACGGCGCGCGGCGGCATGACCAGCCACGCGGCCGTGGTGGCGCGCGGCATGGGGCGCCCGTGTGTCTCCGGCGCCGGGTCGATCTCGATCGACGCCAGGGAACGCGTGATGCGGGTCGGCGGGCGTGAGGTGAAGGAAGGCGATATCGTCACCATCGACGGGTCGACCGGCGAAGTGATGATGGGCGCCGTGCCGACCGTCCAGCCCGAGCTGGCCGGCGATTTCGGCACGCTGATGGTCTGGGCCGATGGCGTGCGCCGCCTCAAGGTCCGCGCCAATGCGGAGACGCCGCTCGACGCAAGGGTCGCGCGCGAGTTCGGCGCTGAAGGCATTGGCCTCTGCCGTACCGAGCATATGTTCTTCGATGCCGCCCGCATCACGGCGGTGCGCCAGATGATCCTGGCCGAGGACGAGAAGGGCAGGCGAGTCGCGCTTGACCGGCTGCTGCCCGAACAGCGCGCCGATTTCATCCAGCTCTTCGAGGTGATGGCCGGCCTGCCGGTGACCATCCGCCTGCTCGACCCACCGCTCCACGAATTCCTGCCGCATGAGGAGACCGAATTCGCCGAGGTCGCCAGCGCGGCCGGCGTGGCGGTCGAAGTGCTGAAGCGCCGCGCGGCGGAACTGCACGAGTTCAACCCGATGCTGGGCCATCGCGGCTGCCGGCTTGGCGTGACCTATCCCGAGATATACGAGATGCAGGCGCGCGCCATCTTCGAGGCGGCGGTCGCCGTGGCGGAGAAATCGGGTGCGGCACCGATCCCCGAGGTGATGATCCCGCTGGTCGCGACGCGTCGCGAGCTCGAACTGATGAAGGCTGTGGTCGACAAGGCGGCGGCGGCGGTGTTCGCCGACAAGGGCAGGACCATCGAGTATCTCGTCGGAACGATGATCGAACTGCCCCGCGCCGCGCTGAAGGCGGGCGAGATCGCCGAGGTCGGTGCCTTCTTCTCCTTCGGTACCAACGACCTGACGCAGACGACGTTGGGCGTCAGCCGTGACGATGCCGCGCGTTTCCTCACCACCTATGTCGAGCGCGGCATCTACCCGAAGGACCCGTTCGTCAGTCTCGACATCGAGGGTGTGGGCGAGCTGATCGAGCTGGCCGCCGAACGGGGCAGGGCGACCCGTCCCGACATCAAGCTGGGCATTTGCGGCGAGCATGGCGGCGATCCGGCAAGCATCGCCTTCTGCGAGAAGATCGGCCTCGATTATGTCAGTGCCTCGCCGTACCGCGTCCCGATCGCGCGGCTGGCGGCGGCACAGGCGGCTTTGGCGGCGCAAAGCTGATTTCGCCGCTCAAGCGGCATATTGATACTTCCCCGGTCCGAACGTCCTGGCCGGGGAAGGACTTTTAGCATCCGTGCCCAAAAAGCATTGCGGATCGAAACCGATCTTTGCGTCCCGGCAAAAAATCGAATATCGGGTATCGTGGGAGAGCGATACATGGGCGTTGAACATTTCGATGTTGTCGTGGTGGGTGCCGGCATTTCCGGCATTGGCGCGGGCTATCACCTGCAGAAGCTGAGCCCCGATCGCAGCTATGTGATTCTGGAGGGCCGCGAGGCGCTGGGCGGGACCTGGGACCTGTTCCGCTATCCCGGCATCCGTTCCGATTCCGACATGTATACCCTGGGCTATTCCTTCCGCCCCTGGACCGAGGCGAAGGCGATCGCCGATGGACCCTCGATCCTGAAGTATGTGAACGACACCGCGCGGGAGGCCGGTATCGACCGGCACATCCGCTATCGCCATCATGTGAAGCGGGCAGCCTGGTCGACGCCCGACGCGCGCTGGACGGTCGAGGCGGACGGGCCGGATGGTCCGGTCGAATTCACCTGCAATTTCCTCTTCATGTGCAGCGGCTATTATAATTATGCCCGCGGCCACACGCCCGATTTCCCCGGCGTCGAGGACTTTGCCGGCCGCATCGTCCATCCGCAATTCTGGCCCGAGAATCTCGACTATACCGGCAAGAATGTCGTGGTGATCGGCAGCGGCGCAACCGCGGTGACGCTGGTGCCCGCAATGGCCGAGAAGGCCGCGCATGTGACGATGCTGCAGCGATCGCCGACCTATGTCGTGTCGCGTCCTGCCGAGGACAGTTTCGCCAACTGGCTGCGCCGCAAGCTGCCGGCGATGACTGCCTATGGCATTACGCGGTGGCGCAACGTGCTGTTCCAGATGTTCTTCTACAATCTGGCGCGCAAGCGGCCGGAGAAGACCAAGGCGCGGCTGCTCGAGATGGTCCGGACGGAACTGGGACCTGATTACGACATCGCCACCCATTTCACGCCGCGCTACAATCCCTGGGACCAGCGCCTGTGCCTGGTACCCGACGGCGATCTGTTCGCCTCGCTCAAGAAGGGGGAGGCCTCGGTCGTCACCGATACGATCGAACGATTCACGCCGGGCGGGATCAGGCTTGCCTCGGGCGCCGACCTTCCCGCCGATGTCGTCGTCACCGCGACCGGGCTTGAACTGCAACTGCTGAGCGACGTGGTGTTCAGTGTCGACGGCGCGCCGGTCGATCTGTCGAAGACGTTCAACTACAAGGGTATGATGTACAGCGACGTGCCGAACATGGCCTCGTCCTTCGGCTATACCAATGCGTCCTGGACGTTGAAGGCCGATCTCACCTGCGCTTATGTCTGCCGGTTGCTCAACACGATGAAGAAGCGTGGCCTTCGCCAGGCGACGCCGCGGATCGGCGACGACGTGCTTACGCCTGAGCCGTTCCTGAGCTTCACCTCCGGATACGTGACCCGGGCGATGGAGAAATTCCCGAAACAGGGCAACAAGAAGCCCTGGAAGCTCCATCAGAACTACGCGAAGGATATTGTGTCGCTGCGGTTCGGTTCAGTCGATGACGGGATGGAGTTCTCGAACCCGGTGCCACACCGGCAGGGGGCCGAACCGGCCCGAGAGCCGGTCACGGCCTGACTCGTTCAAATACGGTGGCCGGGTAGCGGGCGCCCGTGGCGCTTCCGCACTCTGTTCACGACCAGCGACCTCGCCGGGGGCGCTGCGTCATGTCCCGCGATGTCTCGCGCATCAAATTTTTCTAGAAATTTCCGGATGTGCTCCTGGTGGAAACGCCGCCAATTTGGAGCAATCTGAGAAAATAATTTACCGAAATCGGTAAGTCCCGAATCGGGACTGCATGGCTGGCTGAGGCCTTCATGCCCTTGGGCGATCCACGCTGCGTGCTTGAGAAAAAGGGGGCGGTCGTATCGACCCGATCCCCAGCCAACCCTCTATAAAGACAGGTTATTTCGGCCAGGCATCGGGTCGATGGACTGGTTTACCAGGGACGGATGCCCTCGCCGTAGATCAGCGCGATAATGAACTTAAGCACTTGCTTTCTCCCTTGTGCACTCAGGCGAGCGCGTGAATTTCTTAACGGAAAATTAGGGATAAAGCAATCGGATTCCCGTGGGTTTCCGTGCCGGCCGCGGGAGGTTTAAGAGTTCCTTCAGCGGTCCGCTGCTACCGCTCACAACGATGGCGCGCGCTTCAGGTAGATATGGCCCGACAGGGGGACCCAGGGGTCGCGGTACGCGGCGGGTGATGTCCGCCGCCCTTCGCCACCGCGCGGGCGAGGAAAGCGGTGTCGGCGCGCCGCGCGCGGAAGCCCCGCCGGGCGGTATGAGCGGATTCGAGAAGCATCGGCGGCAATTGCTCGACCGTGCCGCCATGGCGCTCGACGGCCCGGACGAGACGCTGCCGCCCCTGCCCAAGGCTTGGCAATTTCTTTGTCTCGCCGAAATCGCGAATTTCGCGGCATTGCGCCGCCACCTCGGCCGGTCGCGGGCCGACCGGTTGCCGATCGATGTCAGCGATCGGATAGACGCGAGCCTGGCTGATGCCCGCATCTCAGTGGTCGGGCGCAATATTGTCGAGATCGCGTTCGAGGGCGATTCGCTGACTGACCTTGCTGCTGCGCTTGGCTGTCTGACCGCGGATTTCGATCTGCCGCTCGATCTGGACGGGGAGCAGCATCGGCTCAATATGCACTTTGGCGCCGCTGCCGCGCCGGTGGGCAATGCCGAAGACGTGCGGCTCGCCGAAGAGGCAGAGAGCGCGCTTGAGCAGGCCCGCAGCGAGGCGCATGCCGTCATCCGGGATCTCTCCGCGGGCACGCCGGCCTTCGACCGGCTGACCCTTACCCGCGAATTGCCCGGCGCGATCAAGAACGGGGAGATGTTCCTTCAATATCAGCCGAAGGTGCATGTCCGCCGTCAGGAGATTGCGAGCGCCGAGGCGCTGGTACGGTGGCAGCATCCGACGCGCGGGCTGATCCTCCCGGGCGATTTCATTACCGTGGCGGAAGAAGCCCGGGAGATCTCCGCGCTGACTCTCTGGACGCTCGACCAGGTGATCGCCGACCAGAGGCTGCTCGCGACCGACGGCAACGATCTGACCATCTTCATCAATATCTCGGGCCAGTTGCTCGCCGATGTGCGCTTTGTGAAGCTCGCCTGCGCCAAGGTACGCGAAAGCGGTGCGCGGATCGGGTTCGAGATCACCGAAACCTCGGTGATCCGCGATCCGCAAAGCGCGATCTTCAATCTGCAGGCGTTTGCCGATGTCGGGATCACCATCGCGATCGACGATTACGGTGCCGGCCTGTCGTCGCTGGCCTATCTGAAGCAGCTCCCCGCCAAGGAGTTGAAGATCGACAAGATGTTCGTGCTGCAACTCACCAGCAGCAATCGCGACCCGTTGATCGTGCGCTCCACCATCGATCTGGCGCATGCGCTGGAGATGGAAGTGACGGCGGAAGGGGTCGAGACACAGGCGGCGATGGCGCTGCTGAGCGTGATGGGATGCGACATGGTGCAGGGATATCTGATCAGCCGGCCGGTCTCGATCGACGCGTTCCGCCAGTTCCTGCGCGACGATAAGGCGCGCACCCCGGAAGACCCGGGCCATGCGATGTTCCGCCGCCCGGCAAGCTTCTGGAAGAGCGCCTGAGCGCCGCATCGACGCAATCCCTTAGCGCGTATTTAACATGTCCCGTTCAAACTGCCCCGCGATGATGGGGTTCACTCTTCGCACCTTGATGGCCGCTGCGCTGATCGCGCTGGCGATGGCGGGCGTGAATGCCCCGGCGCGGGCGCAGGCGGCAGCGCCGGTGATGGACGGAGGAAGCCGTTTCGACTCGATGGTGGCCGACGCCAAGGCGATGATGCTCGTCGATCCGGGCAGGACGATCGAAAAGGCCAAGGCCGCGGAGGGAGAGGCCCGGACATTGCACGGCCGCCGGCGGATCATTGCCGTTGCGACCGCCCAATGGCTTCAGGGCGAGGCCTATCTTCGCCTGAACGATCTTGGCCATGCCCAGCCCCTGATCGATCGCGCTTACGGGGCGGTTGCCAGCGGTGGAGCGCCAACCAAGCTCAAGGGCGATATCCTGCTGTCACGCGGTGGCCTGCATACCGCAAAGGCCGATGTCGCGGCAGCGCTCTCCGATTACCAGGCGGCGCACGCGGTGTTCCGCGATCTCGGCGAGACGCGAAGTCGCGCGGTGGCGCTGCTGAGCATCGCGCTCCTGTATCAGGAGGCGAAGGACTATGCGAACGGACTGCGCTATTCGAGCCAGGCGATGGAGGTCTATCGCGGCGACCCGTCGCTGCTGCTCGCCATCTATAACAATCGTGGCGTGTGCCTGAAGGAGCTCGACCGTTTCGCCGAGGCGGAGAAGCAATTCAACGAGGCGCTGGCGCTGGCGCGGACGATGAAGAGCCCCGGTCGGGAGGTGCAGATCCTGCGCAACATCGCCCGAGCGCAGCTCGCCACCGGCAAGCTTGCCGCCGCGGACCAGACCATCGCCGACGTGGCGCGGGTCTCACGCGCGGCGGGCATGCCGACGGACAGCCAGGATCTGGGGCTGGCGGCACAAGCGGCGCTTCAGCACGGCGATCTCGCCCGTGCGACGGCATTGATCGAGCGCAGCTTCGCCGGCGTCGACCTGAGCACGACCACGCTGGCGTTCCGCGAAGCGCATCAGACCGCCTATGACCTGTTCAAGAAGACGGGCAGGCAGGCGGAGGCACTTGTTCATCTCGAGGCGTTGAAGCGCCTCGACGACCAGACTTCGACGCTGGCGGCGTCGACCAACACGGCGCTTGCCGCCGCGCGCTTCGATTTCGCCAATCAGGAACTGAAGATCACCAAGCTGCAGGCCGCCGAGGCGCAGCGCAAATACGAGGCGGAGCAGGCGCGCGCCGAGACTCAACGGGTCGTCTTCATCGGCGCGGGCGTGGCCACGCTGATCATCGTTTCGATGCTCGCCTTCGGCCTCGTCACGATCCGGCGCAGCCGCAATGAAGTACGCGCCGCGAATATCGATCTCGCCGCGACCAACAGCGCCCTGGGCAAGGCGCTCGCCGCCAAGACCGAATTCCTTGCGACCACCAGCCATGAGATCCGCACACCGCTGAACGGCATCCTCGGCATGACCCAGGTGATGCTGGCCGATCGCAAGCTTGACGAGCCGACCCGCGACCGGATCGAGGTGGTGCACGGTGCGGGGCTCAGCATGCGCGCGCTGGTCGACGACATTCTCGACGTCGCCAAGATGGAGACCGGCAACATGACGATCGAGCGCGAGCCGTTCGATCTGAAGGCGACGCTGCTCGAGGTCTCTCGCATGTGGGAAGAGCAGGCGCGGGGGAAGGGCATCGCCTTCGCGCTTGATCTCGCCGATTGTCCGGACCGGATCGAGGGCGATGCCGCCCGATTGCGCCAGATCACCTTCAACCTCCTCTCCAATGCCCTCAAGTTCACTGAAAAGGGATCGGTGCGGGTGCGCGCCTTCGCCAGCGAGGGTGCGGGCGGGCCGAGGCTGAAGATCGAGGTTACTGACACCGGTATCGGTATTCCGGCGGACAAGAACGAGATCATCTTCGAATCCTTCCGCCAGGTCGATGCCGGAACAACGCGCAAGTTCGGCGGTACCGGGCTGGGGCTTGCGATCTGCCGCAACCTCGCGCGTGCGATGGACGGCGACGTCACTGTCCGCAGCCAGGTGGGCGAAGGATCAGTCTTCACCCTGGAATTGCCCCTGGTCCACGCCGCGGCCGCGGAAGCGGTCGAGGAAATGCCGGGAGCGGGGGCGCTGATCATCCTCGATCGCAATCCCATCTCGCGCAGCATGTTGCGGGCCGTTCTGGAAGCCCGTGCAGGCAATGTGCTGTTTGCTGCCACCGTCGACGAGGCGGTAGCCCTGCTGGCTGCCGGCGGCGTATCCCGGTTGCTGATCGACGACGCGACGGTCAGGGCTGGCGAGGATATGCCCGCTGCGCTCGCGATGCTGGCCGCCGCGGCAACGGAATCCGGAACTGTTTCAGCGCTGCTCTGGCCCGCGCCGAGCGACGATCAGCGCGCTGAATTTCTCACGGCTGGCATCGCTCTCGTGATTGCCAAGCCGATCGCCGGCACGGCGTTGGCCGAGGCGCTTTTCCCATTGGACAAAAGCGACACCGACAACGCCAGCCATCTTGTAACGCGCGCGGCATGATCCGATAGAGACATCCGATATGGTTCCATTTCACCACCAAACGGCCAGCGCCCCGGCGTTCAAGCCATGAATGTCCTCTTTATCGAGGATGATTCGATGAATCGGCGGGTCGTTAAGGACATGCTCGACGTGGCCGGGGCATCGATGGTCGGCGCCGAAAGCGGCGAGATCGGCCTTCAGATGATCGAGGATCAGGATTTCGACATGATCCTTGTCGACCTGCGCATGCCCGGAATGGACGGGCTTGAGGCGATCCGGCATATTCGGGGCCGTGACGACGCCAAGGGCAAGCTGCCGATTATCGTGGTGACCGCCGATACGGCGATCGACCTGCGCGAGCGCTGCCTGACGGAGGGAGCCGACGAGGTGCTGTTCAAACCCGTCGCGATGGATTCGCTGTTCGACGCGATCGGGCGGATGCTCGCCCGGGGTTCTGGTGATGGAATGATCGGCTAATCGGCTTTGGGCGGCACGCGCTTGAGCGCATCCGCCAGTGATGTCGTTGCGCTGCCGCGCCGCGCCGGTTGGGGCTGGGACGGGGCAGGGGCCCAGCCCGTCAGGAAGATGATCTCGAAACGCTCCGATGTGCGACCGTCCGGGTCAGCCTGTGCCGCGAAGGCATGGGCGGCGCGGGCCAGCGTATCGCGGCGAAGCGGCGTGCGCCCGACCAGCAGGTTCGTCGCGGCCATGCCGCGCAGGTCGCCCAGCAGCCTGCCAAGGGTGCCGTAGCGCACGCTCAGCGATTCCACGTCGGCGACGGGCAGCGCGAAGCCTGCCCGGACCAGCAGATCGCCGGCGGATCGTACGTCGATCTGCGGATGGATGCGCGCGGCCGGCCGGTCGCGCTCCGCCTCGCGGAAGGCAGCGCGAAGAGCCGGGAGAGTCCCCGCACCGGTAAAGGCGGCGAGGAACAGCCCGTCGGGCCGCAATGCGCGCCGGATCAGGGTCAGCGCGCCGGGCAGGTCGTTGACGCTGTCGAGCACGCCCGCCGAAACAACCAGATCGAAGGAAGCATCGGCGAAAGGCAGCCGGTCCTCGTCGGCCTGCACGCCATTTGCGCCACGAGCAAAGGCGAAACCGGCGTCGCAGCGGACGACGTGCCCTCCAACTGCCGGAAAGGCCCCGTCGAAGCAGCCGAGATCAAGTATGTCATCGAAGCCGCGCGTCACCGCAGCAAGCCGTTCCTGGATGCCGTCGAGCATCGCCGCGCGGAGGAAGTCATATTCTGCGAAATCGGCGGCGGCGCGGTCGCGGCGTTGGCGTCGTGCGGTCCGGTCGAAGATGTCAGGGATGCTCACCGCGCAGGCTTGTGCCGCCGGACGGGCGGCGCGACAAGGGTGTGTGGCGCGGTTTCTCGATCCGTTGCGTGTTGTCGCCAATCTCGCGCTGCCGCCGCGCTGCCCCGGTTGTGGTGCGGTGACAGGGGAGGACCATCGCTTCTGCGCGGCCTGTTGGGGGGAACTCCGCTTTCTCGGCCCGCCCTGGTGTGCGGCCTGCCACGCGCCTTTCGCCTATGATCGTGGGCCTGGCGCGCTGTGTGCCGCGTGCCATCGGCAGCCGCCGCGTCATGCCGGCGTTCGTGCCGCCGTTGCCTATGGCGATATCGCGCGCACCGTTGCGCTTCGGCTCAAATATGGCGGGCGCACTGCCTTTGCCGAGACGGTTGCCCGGCAGATGGCGCGGCTGATGCCGGAGGGCGCCGAACTGCTCGTGCCGGTTCCGCTTCACCGCTGGCGTATCTGGTCGCGCGGATTCAACCAAGCGGCGCTGGTCGCCCGGGCGCTGACGCGGGCATCGGGCGTCGCGAACGACCCCATGCTGCTCCAGCGTGTCCGGGCTACGCCACCCCTGCGCGGGATGGGCGCGCGGGGCAGGGCTAAGACCGTATCCGGGGCCTTTCATATCCCGGCCCACGCCCGCGAAAGGGTGCGCGGCAAGTCGGTGGTGCTGGTCGACGATATCCATACCAGCGGGGCGACCGGCGATGCCTGTACGCGGTCGCTGCTTCAGGCCGGGGCCGCCAGCGTCGCCATCCTGTGCTGGGCACGGGTGCTCGATCCGGCTGCTGACGATTGACAAGCGGCCGGGCCGCCCACATTTCGGAATCATGGCAAAGATCGAAATCTACACCAAGGCTTTCTGTCCCTATTGCACGCGGGCGATGCGCCTGCTCGAAGGTAAGGGAGTCGAGGTCGAGGAATTCGACATCACCATGGGCGGCCCGAAGCGTGCCGAGATGCTGCAGCGCGCGAACGGTCGCAGCACCGTCCCGCAGATTTTCATCGATGGAAAACATGTCGGCGGATCCGACGACCTCGCCGCGCTCGACCATGAGGGCAAGCTCGACGCGCTGCTCGCGGCATGAGGATCGCGCTGCTCCAGATGACGACGGGGATCGACCCCGCCGCCAATGCCCGCACCATTACCGATGCGATCGCTGAAGCGGCGAAGGGCGGTGCCGCGATGCTGTTCACGCCCGAGATGTCCGGCCTGCTCGATAGCGATCGTGCGAGGGCCGCGAGCCATCTCCGGGCCGAGGCGGATGATGCCGTGCTGGCGGCGGTGCGCAAGGCAGCGGCGGAGCAGGGCATCTGGGTCCATCTAGGCTCGCTCGCGGTGCGCGGCGATGACGGCAAGCTTGCCAACCGCGCCTATGTGATCGATCCGCGGGGCGCGATCCGCGCGCGCTACGACAAGCTTCACCTGTTCGATGTCGATCTTCCGACGGGCGAGAGTTGGCGGGAATCGGCGTCCTACACGCCGGGCAGCGGGGCGGTGGTGGTCGATACGCCCGTGGGGCAGGTCGGGCTCGCGATTTGCTACGACATGCGCTTCCCTGACCTGTTCCGTGCGCTGAGCAACGCCGGGGCAACCATTCTCGCGGTACCGGCCGCCTTCACCCGGCCGACCGGCGCTGCGCACTGGCATATCCTGCTGCGTGCCCGCGCGATCGAGGCGGCGGCCTTCGTCGTCGCTTCGGCGCAGACCGGGGTACATGAGGATGGCCGGGCGACCTACGGTCATTCGCTGGTGATCGATCCCTGGGGCGAGGTGTTGCTCGACATGGGCGAGGAGCCCGGTCTCGGCTTTGCTGAGATCGACCCAGCGCGTACCGCCGATGTCCGCGCGCGCATTCCGGTGCTGGCGCATCGGCGCCCGATCCCGGCGGTCGAGACGGCGTCGTGATCGTCTTCGACCTGCGCTGTTCGGGCGAGCATGTGTTCGAAGCCTGGTTCGCCTCAAGCGGTGCGTTCGAGGACCAGCGGGCTCGGGGGCTGCTGTCATGCCCGCTGTGCGGCGATGTCGATATCGGCAAGGCGGTGATGGCGCCGAATATCCCGGCCAAGGGTAATCGCAAGGATGTAGCCGCGCCCGTGGCCGCGACCGAGGCCCCTACGCCCGCGACGATGAAGGCGGCGATCCGGGCCCTTGCCGAGGCGCAGGCCAGGGCTCTCGAAAAGTCGGAATGGGTCGGCCGGGCCTTTGCTGACCGCGCCCGGGCGATGCATGCCGGCGATGCCGATCCGGCGCCGATCCATGGCGAAGCGACGATCGGCGAGGCCAAGGCCCTGGCCGACGAAGGCGTGGCGATCGCGCCGCTGCCATTTCCGGTGGTTCCGCCGGAAGCGATCAACTGAAGCGGTAATTGCGCGGGGGCTTCCTGCGCGATTGACCCGTGAAGGGCCAATCTCTACGACCCGGCTCGCGCCCCCGTAGCTCAGCAGGATAGAGCGACGGTTTCCTAAACCGCAGGCCGGTGGTTCGAGTCCACTCGGGGGCACCAGCATCGCTTGCGCAAGCGGTGCCCGCCGGAGTGGCTCCTTGAGGCGCTTACGCCTTGACGTGCTGTGCGATGTACTTGTTCATCTCGAACATCGTGACCTTGTCACGACCGAACACCTTCTTGAGCTTGTCGTCGGCGAGGATCTCGCGCTTGTTCGCCGGGTTCTGCAGGTTGTTGGACTTGATATAGTCCCACACCTTGCTGATGACCTGGCTGCGCGGCAGCTTGTCGTTGCCGACGATCGCGCCCAGCTCGGGGGACGGCTGCACAGGCGCATGGATGCCGCCGGTCTTGGGAGCTGCCGTGGGTTCTTTCGCCATAAAATGTCCTTCCTGATGTGTCGTTCATGTCGACATCGGTTTCACGCCTGCTTCAGCGTCTCTCGCTTGTGCGCCGCCTTTTGGGGATTGTCACTCCTTACAATGCGCTAATCCCTCTCCTTGCGGGCACGGATGGGCCGGTTTTCGACCGGGATGCGACGACAGGCGGCGTTTCGGGGTCGGAGGGACGGAAAAACCCCCTCTTCCGGGTGGAAAAGGGGGTGATTCCCCCGGCGCGCGGGCCGGGACACGGGCAAGGCGGTATCAGAAGCTCTTGCGGAGCGTCCCGCCGAAGGTACGCGGCTGGTTCGGATAGCCGCTGTAGCTGCCGTCCTGCGCCACCGTCGGGAAGGTCGAGATCAGGTAATTGTCCTGGGTGAGGTTACGCACCCAGAACATCAGCTCGAGCTTGTTGGCCTTGCTCTGGAACCCGAGGCTGGCGTTGATCGTGTTCTGCCCATAGGTCGACAGGTCCGGCGGCGTGGTTTCGGTGAGCTGGAACTTGCTGGCATAATTATATTCGCCGCGGAGATAGGCGCTGACGTCGTTGGTGAGATTGTGCGACAGCGTGGCCGAGGTCGAGAAGCTCCAGGTCGGGATACCCGCCGGCTTCTGGCCCGAGAGATCGCGGAACGACGGACGAAGCCCCGTCGCCGGATTGATCGGGCACCGGGTGGTATCGTAGTTCACGCACGGGGCGCCGGTGAAGGAATCATATTTCGGATCGAGGTAAGTGACCGAGCCGGTGAGGGCGAGGATCGGGGCCGGGCTGTAGGCAGCGTCCACTTCGAAGCCGCGGACCGATTCCTTGCCGGCGTTGACCAGGCTGTAGCCGAGGCCGGTAAAGGCGTTGGACTGGAAGCCCTTGATCGACTGCTTGAACACCGCGAGGTTGAAATAGCCGCCGCGGAACTTGGCCTTGGCGCCGGCTTCATAGACGGTGACTTCCTCAGGCGCGGCCGACCGGCCGACGCCGTTCAGCGGTGGCCGGCTGTCCGATGACAGATTGACCGCGCTCGCCTTCCAGCCGGTCGAATAGCTGACATAGACGTTCACGAAATCCAGGTCGTAGGCGGCGCGTGCCGCATAGGTGACCTTGTCGCCCTTGAAGATGCCGGATTCATTGGCGTTCGGATAGTTGACCGGCCCATGGTTCGGCGTGTTGGCGTAGAAGAACTGCAGGGCGTTCAGGGCGAAGGGGTTGGTACCCGCCAGTGAACCGGGGCACGGCGCCGAACCGGGCCCGGGCAGCGATGCGCCGAGGCTGGCGCCGAACAGGTTCACCGGAACGCGTCCCCCGGTCGATGCCGGATTGAAGCCCTTCTGCAGCAAGCAGCCGGAGAGCGACGCCGGAAGCGCGGCGAACGGGAGGAAGCCAAGCCCGGGGACGTTCTCCAGGTTCAAGGCGGAGAATTTGTCGTTCATCACGACGTTCGAAACCACGGCCTTGCGATCGTTCATATAGGCGATGCCACCCGTCAGGGTCAGCCGGTCGGTTACCTTGAAATCGGCCTGGCCGAAGAGCGAATAGGACCGCTGCTTCATCTTGTAGTTGTCGGCAATGCCCTGGCCGGGGGTGAAATAGGTGCCACCCGGGATGATCGACGGGTTGGTTGCGTTCTGCAGAGCTTCAAGCCCGGTGATCAATCCGCCCGAAAGCGCGTTGACGAAGGCGCGCGCATCCTTGCCGAAGCGGATGTCGCGGCCGGTGGTGAGCCTTTCGTCCTGATAGAAGCCGCCGACCAGCCAGCTCAACCGGCCATCTCCGTTCGACGCCAGGCGGAATTCCTGGGTGAAGGTCTTGGCATTGTTGGCCGTGATGTTGTTGGCGATATCCGCGGCGGTGAAGTCGATGTCCTGGTTCGACTGGTTGATCTGGTTGCGATAGGCGGTGATCGAGGTCAGCTTCGCGAAGCCGATGTTCCAGTCGACCTGGCCCGAAATGCCCTTGCCGACGATGCGGTTATACGGATCGGTGTTGAAGATCACGTTGCGGTCGAAGATCTTGGTCGTGTCCGACACGGCGAAGCCGAGGGCCTTGATCGCCTGGGTGGCGGGGCCGTTGTAGATCGAGGTGACGCCGCAGCACACTTCCTTGATCAAATTGTAGTCGCCGATGATGCGGACCGAGAAGTCCGACGACGGCTCGAACAGGATATCGCCGCGAACCGACCAGCGATGGCGGTTGTTGACGTCGCTGCCGGTCGTCAGGTTCTTGAAATAGCCGTCACGCTCGTTGAGGCTGCCCGACACGCGGAAAGCGAGGCTGTCGGTGAGCGGGCCGGTAATGGTCGCCCTGGTCTGCATCTGGCTGTAGTTGCCGACGCTGATTTCGGCCTTGCCGCCCCATTCGAACGAGGGACGCTTGGTCACGATGCTGATCGCGCCGGCCGACACGTTCTTGCCGAACAGGGTCGATTGCGGGCCGCGCAGCACCTCGACCCGTTCAATCTCGGGCAGATCGTCGAGCGCGGAGGCGGAGCGCGACCGGTAGACGCCGTCGACGAACACGCCGACCGAGCTTTCGATACCGTCATTGCCGTTGCCGTTGCCGAAGCCGCGGATGATGAAGTTGGTCTGCCCGGCCGCGTTGAACTGCGCCACCTTGAGCGACGGCACGACCGACTGAAGGTCGATCAGGTCGCGGATCTGGGCTTTCTCGATCGTGGCGCTGCTGGTGACCGACACCGAGATCGGCACGTCCTGCAGCGTCTGCTCGCGCTTGGTGGCGGTGACGATGATGTCGTCGCTGTCGTTCAGCGCGCCGTCCTGGGCGGCGGGGGCGGGCGTGCTTTGCGCCAGCGTGGGGGTGGCGTAGAGCAATGCGATGGCCGACGCGGCAAGCAGTTCGAATTTCTTCATGGTGACGTCCCCTCTTGGCCAGCCCGCCGGTCTTATGCCAACTGAGCATTGTTCGTAATCAAGGTATGCGAATTCTGCGTCGAGGTGAATCGGTCGTCAATGGCGGAATCGAAGGAAAACAGCGGGGTTGCACAGTTGTTGCCCAAATGAGACAGTTTCGGAATCGAACTGAGATCGCACAAAGCGAGATTGCCGTAACGTCAGGTTCGAATAAGGCCTAAAGAAATGAGTATTGAACATCACCCTGACGGGCACGAAAACGGCGACCTCGTCACCGAAACGCCCAAGATACCAGTGCCGGACGACGTAGCGGAGGCGGTACGCACCCTGATTCGATGGTCGGGCGACGATCCGACGCGCGAAGGGCTGCTCGACACGCCGCAGCGCGTGGCGCGCGCGTGGAAGGAATATTGTTCGGGGTATGGCGACGATCCCGCGCATCATCTGTCGCGCATTTTCGAAGAAGTGGGCGGGTATGACGAGATCGTCCTGCTGAAGGACATCCCGTTCCAGTCGCATTGCGAGCATCACATGGCGCCGATCATCGGCAAGGCGCATATCGCCTATCTGCCGGGCAATTATGTCGTCGGCATCTCGAAGCTGGCGCGCGTGCTCCATGCCTTTGCTCGGCGCCTTCAGGTGCAGGAGCGGCTGACCGCGGAGGTGGCCGATTGCATCTGGGAGAATCTCAAGCCGGTCGGCGTCGCCGTGGTGATCGAGGCGAGCCATGCCTGCATGACGGCGCGGGGCGTGCGAACGCCGGGCGTCTCCATGGTGACGAGCCGGATGATGGGGGTGTTCCGCGAGGACGACCGCAGCCGCAAGGAAGTGCTCGCGCTGATGGGATATTGAGCGGTGCGGGAGACGGTGTGGACGGTACTGGTGACAGGCGCGCCGCGGCGGATCGGTGCGGCCATCGCGCGGCATCTGGGCGCGCGCGGCTGGCGGGTCGCCGTCCATCACCATCATTCAGCGGGAGAAGCCGAGGCGCTGGCGGCTGAACTGCCGGGCGCCTGCGTGCTGATGGGCGATCTCGCGGCGGCGGAGACGGCAGCCCGGTTGGTGGCGGAGGCCCGGGCGGCGTTCGGCGGGCCGCTCGGCGCTGTGGTCAACAATGCGTCGCTCTTCACTTATGACCGTCCTCCATCGATCGATCCGGCTATGCTGCGCGGCCATGCGGCGGTGAATCTCGACGCGCCGGTGCTGCTTGCATCGGCGCTGGCGGCGCAGGAGGATCTGGCGGCCGGGGCGGTGGTCAACATCCTCGACCAGAAGCTGGCCAATCCGAATCCCGACTTCTTCTCGTATAGCTGCGGCAAGATCGCGCTTGGCGGTGCTACGGCGATGCTTGCCCAGGCGCTTGGGCCGCGCATTCGGGTCAACGCCGTGTCGCCGGGGCTGTCGCTGCCAAGCCTCGACCAGAGCGACGCGGAGTTCCGCGCGGTGGCAAGCGAGAATCTGCTGCGGCGTCCGGTCGATGTGGCGTCGATCGCCGAGGCGGTCGAATTCCTGCTGACCGCGCGGGGAATCCACGGCCAGAATATCTTCGTGGACAATGGCCAGCATTTCCTGCCGCGTGACGGCGATGTGATGTTCGAGACGCGCCGGGCACCCGAGCCGGTGCATGGCTGAGGGCGTGCGGTTCACCACGATCCTGGAAGGGCTTGAACTCGTCATGGGCCTTGGCATCCATGCCGAGGAACTGGCCGGGCCGCAGCGCGTGATCGTCTCGGTACGGATGGAGGTCGACTATCCAACGCCGCCCCACGACGACCGGATCGAGGAAGTGCTCGACTATGACTTCATCCGGGCGGACATCCGGGCGCTGGTCGCCGGGCGGCATTTCCATCTTCAGGAGACCCTGTGCGAGGCGGTCGCTGCCTTGTGCCTTGCCGATCGCCGTGTCGCGCAGGTGACGGTGCGGTCGATGAAGCCCGACATCTACCCGGATGCGGCGGTCGGGTGCGAGATCGTGCGGGGCAGGGGCATCGCCTGACCGATCACCAAGTACTTGCGACGAATCCGTGTTGGGAAATGCGGCGATCCGCGGAAAACCGGTAAATATTCCTCGATTTATGCGACCCATCGACGAGGGGAGCGGATTCCGACGTTTCCTGGGGCCAGTGCTGGTTCTACTGCATAACGGTGCCACGATCAGTTCCGTTACATGCTCCACGAGGCATTGGCGTGGAGACCGGACTGGCGTCTTTCTGCACGAGTTTTTACATATTTTTGCCAGTGGCATCGGATTTTCATCCCGCATTATTTGAGAGGCGAAATCTGTTCTTCGAATGCTGCTCCATCAGCGGGCGAGCCGCGGCGGAGGAGCCTCGATGCGATTTCACCACCGAAGCGGGACGGATTGAATCGCGGGCGGCACGACGGCGGAAGCCGCATGCCTGTCGACGGCGCGATGATGGGTGATGACGAGCCTGGGGCGAGCCTGGCGGCACCTCCTTCAGGATATTCCTTCAGGAGATGCCGCTCTGAACCGTCAGCCTTGAGTTGCTTCCGTGGCCGCCTCGTCGATCAGCGCCGAAACCTCGGCGGGTTTCGAGGCAAGCGAGGCGTGACTTGCCGCGAGCGTGATGATCTTGCGGGCGCCGAGCCGCGCCGCCATCCGCGCCTCGTTGTCCGGGGCGATCATCCGGTCCTCGCTGGAAATCTGATACCAGGAGGGCTTCTTCTTCCAGGCGGGTGCCGTAATCGCATCGCCGAATGTAGAGGCGAGCGGTGCCTTTTGAGTCACGGCCATCACCAGTCCTTCGTCAGGCGTCAGGTCCTGGCAGAAGCTTTCGTGGAATTTTTCGGGTTTCACCCAGAGATATCCATCGCTGTCGGGCGCCAGATTGGCTGCGGCCGCGGGCAGATGTTCCTGGGTGATCCCGCCCGGGCTTTCTCCGGCATCGGGCGCGAACGCGGCGATATAGACGAGGCCGATCACATTGGGCAGATCGCCCGCCTCAGTGATGACGGCGCCGCCGTAGGAATGCCCCACAAGCAGCACCGGCCCATCCTGCTGTGCGACCATCTTGCGGGTGCGCTCGGCATCGTCGGCAAGCGAGGTAAGCGGCATTTCGACAGCGTGGATTGACGTATATCCCTTGCGGGTCAGTTCGACGATCACCTTGCTCCAATGCGCGGCGCCTCCCCAGAAGCCATGTACCAGGACGATGGTGGGTTTGCCTGTCATTCCCTTGCTCCTCTTGTGTGACTGGTGAAGTAGCCGTCGTGCTCAAGGACCGGCCGGCGGTTTGGAGGCGATACCGGCGGCGGGGCGGAAGCGGCCGGGCGACGCGCCCGGGGCGACCGCAACAATCACCTGAAAGAAGAGGTGGTCCGACATGTCGTGTACCCAGCTCCGAAGAGAACCGCATATTCGCGCGATCGGCGGTTCCTGACCCGACAGAGTTACCATGGCGGGGCTTCCGTAGCCATGTCGCGGCTGGTGGAGTCGGCTGGGGCCACCGCAACCTTCCCCCGGCTGGACGAGAATCCGTCCCGGTTCACCGGCGAAACCACCAACAGCGTCGTGTTGACATGGAAAACCGCAGTCGTGCGACGGGCCGCGTTCAGGGCAACGATCGTGAATCGGCATCAGCGCTTCACTCCCGAACGGGCATCGCGCCTCTCGACGACGCTGGCGGATCGAGGAACTGGCGTTTCGCGCGCGGTATCGCCGGCCAGAATGATATTGCCACCGCTTGCAAAGCACGATGATATGCTCCGGTATCGTATCAGCGCATCGCGGGGCCGGTGTCGTGCGTTGGGATCGTTGGAGGTGCCCCGGTCGCGTGGTGCCTTGTCCGAATTCGCTGTTCCCGAGACTCTGCAGAGGATGAATCCCGATATGGCTGGCGACATGGAGATATCGCGCCGCGGCGTTCTGGCGGTCACCGCCGCCTCGGCCGCGCTTACCGCCGTTCCCAGGGTTGAGGCGCAGGGCGGGCCGCCGCGCGCGACGCCGTCGATGATGACGGTCTCGCTCGAGGTGAACGGCAAACGTCGGGAGCTTGAGCTCGATACCCGCACGACATTGCTTGATGCGCTGCGCGAGCATTTGCAGCTTACCGGCACGAAGAAGGGGTGCGACCATGGCCAGTGCGGCGCCTGCACGGTGCTGGTCGATGGCAAGCGGATCAATTCCTGCCTGACCCTGGCGGTGATGCACGAGGGGGACAAGGTCACCACGATCGAGGGCCTGGGCACGCCGGGCGACCTGCACCCGATGCAGGCGGCCTTCATCAGGCATGACGGATATCAGTGCGGCTATTGCACGCCCGGCCAGATCTGCTCGGCGGTGGCGGTGCTGGGCGAGATCAGGGCAGGCGTGCCGAGCCATGTCTCGGCCAGCCTGACCGAACGGCCGAAAGCCACCAACATCGAGATGCGCGAGCGGATGAGCGGCAATATCTGCCGCTGCGGCGCCTATTCGAACATCGCCGAGGCAATGGCAGATGTCGCGGGAGGCGCGGCATGAAACCCTTCAGCTACGAGCGCGCCGAGACGCCCGCCGCAGCCGCGGCGGCCGTCGAACGGACACCCGGCGCCAAGTTCATCGCGGGCGGCACCAATCTGCTCGACCTGATGAAGCTGGAGATCGAGGCGCCGGCGCACCTCGTCGATGTCGGGCCGCTGAAGCTCGACCGGATCGAGAAGACACCTGAAGGCGGCGTGCGGATCGGCGCACTGGTGACGAACACAGCGCTTGCGTCGGACGATCGAATCCGGCGGGACTATGGCGTGCTGACCCGCGCGATCGTGGCGGGCGCGAGCGGGCAGTTGCGGAACAAGGCGACGACCGCGGGCAATCTGCTCCAGCGGACGCGCTGCCCCTATTTCTACGACACCAACCAGGCGTGCAACAAGCGCAAGCCGGGCTCAGGCTGCGCGGCGATCGGCGGATTCAGCCGGCAGCTTGCCGTGATC
Source organism: Candidatus Sphingomonas phytovorans (assembly GCA_029202385.1). Lineage (NCBI taxonomy): Bacteria > Pseudomonadati > Pseudomonadota > Alphaproteobacteria > Sphingomonadales > Sphingomonadaceae > Sphingomonas > Candidatus Sphingomonas phytovorans. The sequence continues at coordinate 1,836,097 of CP119314.1, read as the reverse complement.
GGGACAAGCGATGCCTGCATCGCGACCTATCCGGGCGACATGGCGGTGGCGCTTCGACTGCTCGATGCGACGGTCGAGACAGTCAATGCGACGGGAACGACGCGCTCCATTCCGATCGCCGATTTCCATCATCTGCCGGGCAAGACCCCGCATATCGAGACGGGGCTAGGACGTGGCGAACTGATCACCGGAGTCACCCTGCCGGGACCGATCGGGGGCACGCATCTCTACCACAAGGTGCGCGACCGGGCGTCCTATGCCTTCGCGCTCGTATCGGTGGCGGCGGTGATCCGGCCTGACGGCACCGGGCGGGTTGCGGTCGGCGGCATCGCGCCGAAACCATGGCGGGTCGAAGCCGCGGAGACATCGATACCGCGCGGAGCGAAGGCGGTTGCCGCGCACCTGCTCGCGGATGCCCGACCAACCCATGACAATGCCTTCAAGCTGCCGCTGGTCGAGCGAACGATCGCGGCGGTGATGAGCGACGCGAGGAGCCAGGCATGAAGTTCGACACGCCAGCGGGCACCAACCCGATCGACCAGCTCAAGGTGATCGGCAAGCCGACCGACCGGATCGACGGCCCGCTCAAGACCACCGGGTCGGCACCCTATGCCTATGAGCGGCACGATGCGGTGCCGAACCAGGCCTATGGCTATCTGGTCGGCAGCGCGATCGCCAAGGGCCGGATCGACCGAATGGACACGGACGAGGCGAAGGCGGCGCCGGGGGTGCTGGCGGTGGTCACCACGCTCGACATGCCGAAGCTGGCCAAGGGCAATTTTAATACCGCCTCGCTGTTCGGCGGCCCGGTGGTCGAACATTATCACCAGGCGATCGCGATCGTCGTGGCCGAGACGTTCGAGCAGGCCCGCGCCGCCGCCAATCTGGTGCGGGTCGAGTATAGCCGGACCAAGGGGCGTTTCGACCTGGCGGCGCTGGCGCCTGCAGCCCCCTATAACAGCGATAACGGTGCACCGAAGATCGCGCGGGTAGGCAATTTCGAGGCGGCCTTCGCGTCGGCACCGGTGACGCTCGATGCGAGCTATACGACGCCCGACGAATCCCACGCCATGATGGAGCCGTTCGCGACGATCGCGGCCTGGGAAGGCGACAAGCTGACCCTTTGGACGTCGAACCAGATGATCGCCTGGACCAGGGGAGACGTGGCCAAGACCCTGGGCATCCCCAGGGAGAATGTGCGGCTCGATTCCCCGTTCATCGGCGGCGGGTTCGGCGGAAAGCTGTTCCTGCGCGCCGATGCGATCCTGGCCGCGCTTGGAGCGAAGGCGGCGAAGCGCCCGGTCAAGCTCGCGATGCCTCGCCCCATGATGATCAACAATGCGACTCACCGGCCGGCGACGATCCAGCGCATCCGGCTGGGCGCCACGCGCGAGGGGAGGATCACCGCGATCGCGCACGAAAGCGTATCGGGAAACCTGCCTGGCGGAGACCCCGAGGCAGCGGTCCAGCAGACCAAATTGCTTTACGCGGGCGAGAACCGGCTGACCGCGATGCGGCTTGCCGAGCTCGACCTGCCGGAGGGCAATGCGATGCGCGCGCCGGGCGAGGCCCCCGGGCTGATGGCGCTTGAGATCGCGATGGACGAGATGGCGGAAAAGCTGGGGATCGACCCGGTGCAGTTCCGCATCCTGAACGACACGCAGGTCGATCCGGCAAAGCCCGAGCGGAAATTCTCGCAGCGGCAGCTTGTCGAGTGCCTGAAGCTGGGGGCCGAGCGCTTCGGCTGGGATCGCCGCAACGCCAGGCCGGCATCGGTGCGGGAGGGACGCTGGCTGATCGGCATGGGGGTCGCGGCGGGCTTTCGCAACAACCTGCTGATGAAGTCGGCCGCGCGAGTTCGGCTCGACGGGAAGGGCGTGGTGACGATCGAGACCGACATGACCGATATCGGCACCGGCACCTACACGATCCTGGCACAGACCGCGGCGGAGACGATGGGCATCGGGATCGGCAGAGTGGTGGTGAAGCTCGGCGATTCCGACTTCCCTGCCTCGGCTGGCTCGGGCGGCCAATGGGGGGCGAACAACTCGACCGCCGGCGTCTACGCGGCCTGCATGAAGCTGCGCGAGAAGGTGGCGCAGCGACTGGGCTTCGATCCGGCCGACAGCGCCTTTGCCGACGGCAAGGTTCGATCGGGCAAGCGCAGCGCCGCGCTGGGCGATGCAGCGCGTGACGGCGAGATCGTGGTCGAGGACGGCATCGAATATGGCACGCTCGACAAGCGATATCAGCAATCGACCTTTGCCGGCCATTTCGTCGAAGTGGCGGTCGATGGCTTCACCGGGGAAACGCGTGTCCGGCGCATGCTGGCGGTGTGCGCCGCCGGTCGAATCCTAAACCCCAAGGCGGCGCGAAGCCAGATGATCGGCGCGATGACGATGGGCGTCGGCGCCGCGCTGATGGAGGAACTGGCGGTCGACAAGCGCTTCGGCTTCTTCGTCAACCACGACCTTGCCAGCTATGAAGTGCCGGTGCACGCCGACATCCCGCATCAGGAGGTGATCTTCCTTGATGAGGTCGATCCGATCTCCTCGCCGATGAAGGCCAAGGGCGTCGGCGAGCTGGGCCTGTGCGGGGTCGGAGCGGCGATCGCCAATGCGATCTACAATGCCACCGGCGTGCGCGTGCGCGACTATCCGATCACACTCGACAAGCATCTCGACCGGTTGCCGGAAATCGCGTGAGGCGGTTCTTGCCTGGCTTCCGTCGCGATTATCTGGCTGATGCGATCGGCCGCAGTTTGAAACCGGTGATTTTGGTCCCGTAGCTGCACTCGAACGAGCGTCGTTGCTTGCCATCGTCCGCCGTCCCCCAGACGACGATCTTGCTCGGGCTGCGCTGCTCGACATCGATGATGCTCACCTTGCCGTAATGCGACGCACGGGCGCTGCAGTCGGTCGTTGCCGCGGGATGCGCCTGCTCGTTGTTCTGCGGTGTCCCCGCCACGCCGCGGGCTGCCATGCCGGCAGCGCCAACGGCGAGGCCGGCGACACACGCGCTCAGCGCCAACGCACTCCCGGCCAGCAGCGCCGAAGCCAAAATGCGAGTCATCCCGTTCGAGCCCCCATCGCCCGCAGCATCGGTGCCACGGCGCGCAACCTATGGTGGCGTTTCACGGGGCGCAATGGCGCACCGCGGCTGGCTAGACCGCGTTTGCCGCGCTGAGGACCGCCCTGACCGACGCCGTCGCGATGTCAGCATCGATGCCGACGCCGAAGACCGTGCGGCCATCCGCCGTGCGGCATTCGACATAGGCCGCCGCCTGCGCGTCGGCGCCGTGGCCGATGGCGTGCTCGCTATAATCGACCACGTCGAGCTGAGGCCCGGTCGTATCGCCGAGCGCGGCGATGATGCCCGAGATCAGGCCGTTGCCGCGCCCCGAGATCGACCGTTCCTCGCCGCCGATCGCGACTCGGCCGACGAACAGGCGGTCGCCCGCGGCGCCGCTCTCATGATAGTCGAGCAGCGTGAAGCGGTCGTCCGGCTTGGCGAGATAGGCCTTCTGGAACGCGTTCCAGATATCCTCGGCGTTGAGCTCGCGGCTTGTTTCGTCCGCCATTGCCTGAACATGGCGGCTGAGATCGGCCTGGAGGCGCTTGGGCAGCTTCAGGCCCTTGTCCTGCTCGATCACCCAGGCGACGCCGCCCTTGCCGGATTGCGAGTTGACCCGGATCACCGCTTCATAGCTGCGGCCGAGATCGGCGGGATCGATCGGGAGGTAGGGGACTTCCCAGAAATCGTCGTTGCGCGCTGACTGGGCGGCAAAGCCCTTCTTGATCGCGTCCTGGTGCGAGCCCGAGAACGCCGTGAACACCAGCTCGCCTGCATAGGGATGGCGCGGATGGACGGGGAGCTGGTTGCAATAGGTGACGGTATTGATGATTTCATCGATGTCCGAGAAATCCAGTTTTGGATCAATGCCTTGTGTGTACATGTTGAGCGCGACCGTCACCAGGTCGCAATTGCCGGTGCGCTCACCATTGCCGAGCAGGCAGCCCTCGACCCGGTCGGCGCCGGCCATCAGCCCGAGTTCCGCCGCGGCGACGCCGGTGCCCCGGTCATTGTGCGGGTGAAGGCTGATGACGATGCTGTCGCGGTTGCGGATGTTCTTGCCGAACCATTCGATCTGGTCGGCATAGATGTTGGGCGTGGCGCACTCGACCGTCGCGGGCAGGTTGAGGATCAGCGGGTGATCCGGCGTGGGGCGAAGCACCTCCATCACGGCCTCGCAGACCTCGACCGAGAAATCGAGCTCGGCGGTGGAGAAGGTCTCCGGGCTGTATTCGAAATGCCAGTCGGTGTCCGGCTGCGCGGCGGCGCAATCGCGCAGGATCCTGGCGCCATCGACCGCGATCTGGCGGACCTCGTCGCGGCTCATGCCGAACACGATCTTGCGCCAGGCGGGGCTGACCGCATTGTAGAGATGGACGATCGCCCTGGGCGCGCCGCGCAGGGATTCGAAGCTTGTCTCGATCAGGTCGCGGCGTGACTGGGTGAGGACCTGGATCGTCACGTCATCCGGAATGCGGCCGGTCTTGACCAGGTCGGAGATGAAATCGAACTCGGTCGCGCCGGCACTGGGGAAACCGACCTCGATCTCCTTGATGCCGACCTTGCAGATCAGGTCGAAGAAGCGGGTCTTCTTCTCCCCGTCCATCGGATCGATCAGCGCCTGGTTGCCGTCGCGCAGATCGGTGGAGAGCCAGCGCGGCGGCTGGACGATGGTTCGCGACGGCCATTCGCGGTTGGGCAGGTCGATCTGGGGAAAGGGACGGTATTTGGTCGAAGGGTCACGCAGCATGGTTCGTTCTCGCGGCTCGCGGGGATCTTTGGGTCGAAGAGGCCCTTAGGCGGGTCGCGCGCGCCCGAGGCGCACGTCGAAGGTCGCGCCTAAGGGCGCGTAAGTCGAAGCAGCGGAAGGCGGATGGCCTGCGTCATTGCGACATCCGTTACCGTGTCATTGCGCCCGATGTCCAGCCCGTCCGTCGAACAACCGGTCGAACGGGCCGTCGGGCAGGAACCAGAGGAGGGCGACCAGCGCCGCGCAGGCGATGCCGAGCCAGGGCGAGAGGAAGGAGAGGGGGATGCCCAGGAGATAGAGCAGCCCCGCGACAAGGCCCTTGCGGGCATATTGCCGGTAATAGGCCTGCGACGCCGGACCCTGTTTGCCGGTGTGGCGGATGATCGACTGGAGCCAGATATAGGCGGCCGCCGGTAGCAGCATGGTGACCAGATAGAGGAGCGTCGCCTCCCGGTTGAAATGATGCTCGCCGAGATAGGACGTGGAGAAGGGGACGAGCGACAGCGCGAACAGCAGCAGCATGTTCGACCAGATCAGCCCGTTGGTGACATGAGTCGCATGAGTGAACAGGCGGTGATGATTGACCCAGTAGATCGCGACATAGGCATAGCTGAGCACATAGGCGAGGAAGACCGGCCAGAGCGTCCACAGCCTGTCCATCCCCTCCGAGATGGGGGGATGGAGCTCAAGCACCATGATCGTCACGATGATGGCGACGACGCCGTCCGAAAAGGCCTCGATCCGGCCGATGCCCGGCCGGCCCTCCTCGTCCCCGGACGGCGCCGTGTCGCTCATTGCGCGACGAAGCCGGCGTTGATGACCAGATCGACCTTGTCGGAGACCATCGGGATTCCGAAGGAAATCCCGAAATCGCTGCGCTTGATGCTGGTCGTCGCGGCAAAGCCGACATTCAGCTTCTTGGCGCCCATGGGGCCGTTGCCGGCGCCGACGAAGCGGGCGTTCAGCGTCACCGGCTTGGTCACGCCGTGCACGGTCAGGTTGCCGACGATCGTTGCGGTGGTGCCGTTCACCGTCACGCCGGTGGAAACGAACTTCGCCTCGGGGAATTTCGCCGCGTCGAAGAAGTCGGGCGCCTTGAGATGGGTGTCCAGGCCGGCCACGGTGGTGGAGACCTTGTCGATCGCGAACGTAACCTCGACCTTGTTCCTGGCCGGATTGGCGGGATCCAGCGTCAGGCTTCCGGTCGGCTGGGTGAACTGGCCGGTATATTCAGTGAAACCGAGATGATTGACCGTGAACAACACCTGGGTGTGGCCGGAATCGACCGCATAGGTGCCGGCGACAACACGGGCCGGATCGGGCGCGCCGGGCTGGCCGCCGGGGGTCTGGGCAAGGAGCGGCGTCGCAGCGAGAGCGAGCACGGCGATCAAGGCAATACGCATGGGGGTCTCCGACAGGGGAAGGGCCGCGCCAAGATGACGCGACCCCGACCGAATGCAAGCCTTCAGACGGAAACGGTGCGTTGGCCGGGAGCGACCCGTGCCGTTGCGCCGTTCCGTCGGGAGCGTCAGTTCTTTTCCTTGTCCACCAGCTTGTTCGCGCCGATCCATGGCATCATCGCGCGCAGTTCAGTGCCGACCTTCTCGATCGGGTGGGCGGCGGCTGCCTTGCGGGCTGCCTTCAGCTCGGGCTGGCCGGCGCGGTTGTCGAGCACGAAGTTCTTCACGAAGCGGCCGCCCTGGATGTCGGCGAGGACTCGCTTCATCTCGGCTTTTGTCTCGGCGGTGATGATGCGCGGGCCGGTGGTGATGTCGCCATATTCGGCGGTGTTGGAGATCGAATAGCGCATGTTGGCGATGCCGCCTTCATACATCAGGTCGACGATCAGCTTCACTTCGTGCAGGCACTCGAAATAGGCCATTTCCGGGGCGTAGCCGGCCTCGACCAGCGTTTCGAACCCGGCCTGGATCAGGTGGGTCAGGCCACCGCAGAGCACTGCCTGCTCGCCGAACAGGTCGGTCTCGCATTCCTCGCGGAAATTGGTCTCGATGATGCCGGACCGGCCGCCGCCGACGCCGCTCGCATAGGCAAGCGCGATGTCGTGCGCGTTGCCGCTCCTGTCCTGGTCGATCGCGATCAGGCAGGGCACGCCGCCGCCGCGGACATATTCGGAGCGCACGGTGTGGCCGGGGCCCTTGGGCGCGATCATGATCACGTCGAGATCGGCGCGCGGCTCGATCAGCGCGAAATGCACGTTGAGGCCATGGGCGAAGGCGATCGCAGCGCCCTGTTTCAGATTGGGGTGGAGATCGTCGGCATAGATCGCCGCCTGATGCTCGTCGGGCGCGAGGATCATGGTGATGTCGGCCCAGGCGGCTGCCTCGGCGTTGGTCATCACCTTGAAACCGGCGTCTTCCGCTTTCTTCGCGGTGGCGGAGCCGGGGCGGAGCGCGATCGCGACTTCCTTCACGCCCGAATCGCGCAGGTTCTGCGCATGGGCATGGCCCTGGCTGCCATAGCCGACGATCGCGATCTTCTTGTTGGTGATCAGGTTCAGATCGGCATCGCGATCATAATAAACACGCATGTGATAGTGCTCCCTTATTCAAAAAATCCGCCGTCATGCCGGACTTGTTCCGGCATCCGTCGTGCAACAAGTGATGGCGTCGCTTGTGGATGGATGGACCCCGGAACAAGTCCGGGGTGACGAAACACTGGTGGTTATGCCGCTTCTTTCCCCCGGGCGATGGCGACGATGCCGGTGCGGGCGACCTCGATCAGCCCGACCTCACGCATCAGCGTGATGAAGGTGTCGATCTTCTCCGGCCCGCCGGTCACCTCGAACACGAAGCTCGACGTGGTCGCATCGACCACGCGGGCGCGGTAGACATCGGCGAGGCGGAGCGCCTCGATCCGGTGGTCGCCGGTGCCGCGGACCTTCACCAGCGCCAGCTCGCGCTCGACATGCGGGCAGAGCGCGGTGAGATCGGTCACCGAATGAACCGGGATCAGCCGGTCGAGCTGGGCGAGGATCTGCTCCATCACATGATCCGACGCCGAGGTGACGATGGTGATCCGGCTGACCGCCTTGTCGGAGGTCACGTCGGACACGGTCAGGCTCTCGATATTATAGCCGCGCGCGGTGAACAGGCCGGCGATCCGGGCAAGGATGCCCGGCTCGTTGTCGACCATGATCGCCAGCGTGTGACGCTTCGCGGTTTCTTCCTTGATGTGCATCTTAAATCCCCCTCCCGTTCACGGGAGGGGCCAGGGGAGGGCATGTCCCCCAAGCCGGGTTTCCAGTTGGGGACAGGCCCTCCCCCGACCCCTCCCGCAAGCGGGAGGGGAGAATTGCTGCGCTCATCGCCATCAGACCAGCGCCTTCGCCTCGTCGTCCATCTCGCCCGAGACTTCGGCGGCCTGGAGGATCATGTCGGTATGGGCGGCGCCCGAGGGGATCATCGGGAAGCAGTTGGCGAGCTTCGCCACCATGCAGTCGACGATCACCGGGCCGTCATGGGCGAGCATCTCGGCGATGCCGGCCTCGAGCTGGTCGGGATGCTCGATGCGGATACCCTTCCAGCCATAGGCTTCGGCCAGCTTCACGAAGTCGGGCAGGGAATCGCTGTAGCTCTCCGCGTAACGCGACGAATAGGTCAGTTCCTGCCACTGGCGGACCATGCCCATATACTGGTTGTTGAGGATGAAGACCTTGACCGGCAGCCTGTATTGGGTGGCCGTGCCAAGCTCCTGGATGTTCATCTGGATCGAGGCTTCGCCGGCGATGTCGATGACCAGCGCATTGGGATTGCCGAGCTGCGCCCCGATCGCGGCGGGCAGGCCATAGCCCATGGTGCCGAGGCCGCCCGAGGTGAGCCATTTGTTGGGCGCCTCGAAATCGAAATGCTGCGCGGCCCACATCTGATGCTGGCCGACCTCGGTGGTGATGATCGGCGACTTCTTCTGAGTTGCCTCCCACAGCGCCCTGATCGCGCGCTGCGGCATGATCTCGGTCGCGCTCTCCACGAAATCGAGGCTCTTGACCGCGCGCCAGCCGGCGATCCGGCGCCACCAGTCGGACAGATCGGGCTTCGGGTGGCGCCGCGCCTTGTAGACGCGGACCATGTCCTCGAGCGCATGGCCGACATCGGCGATGATCGGCAGGTCGACCCGGACATTCTTGTTCACCGACGACCGGTCGATATCGACATGCACCTTGCGGCTGTTCGGGCTGAACGCGTCGAGGCGGCCCGTAACCCGGTCGTCGAAGCGCGCGCCGAGGCAGAGGATCAGGTCGGCCTGGTTCATCGCCCAATTGGCTTCGTAGGTGCCGTGCATGCCGAGCATGCCGAGCCACTGGTCGGAGGTGGCGGGGAAGGCGCCAAGGCCCATCAGGGTCGAGGTGACCGGCGCACCGGTGATCCGCGCCAGCTCGCGCAGCAACTGGCTTGCGGCGGGGCCGGCATTGATGATGCCGCCGCCGGTATAGAGGATCGGACGCTCAGCCGCGGCGAGCATGTCGACCGCCTGCTCGATCAGCGACTGGTCGGCCTTGACCTGGGGGCGATAGGTCTTGTGCTTGATCGGGCCCGGTTTGACGTAGCGGGCGCTGGCGACCTGGACGTCCTTGGGGATGTCGACCACGACCGGCCCCGGACGGCCCGAGGTGGCGATGTGGAACGCCTCATGGATGATGTCGCCGAGCCGCGCCGGGTCCTTCACCAGATAATTATGCTTCGAGCAGTGACGCGTGATGCCGACAGTGTCGGCCTCCTGGAACGCGTCGGTGCCGATCAGCGCGGTCGGGACCTGGCCGGTGATGACGATCATCGGGATCGAATCCATCAGCGCATCGGTGATGCCCGTGACGGCATTTGTCGCGCCCGGGCCTGAAGTGACCAGCACGACGCCGGGCTTGCCGGTCGAGCGGGCATAGCCCTCTGCAGCATGAGTCGCTGCCTGTTCGTGGCGAACTAGGACGTGCTTGATCCGCTTGCTGCGGAACAGCGCATCATAGATCGGCAGGACGGCACCGCCCGGGTAGCCGAACACGACTTCCACGCCGAGATCGCACAGCGCCTCGACCAGGATATCGGCTCCGCTTTTCTCGGTCATTGCTTCTTTCCTACCTTTGCGACCCAGATGCGACGCAATATTGCTTCGCGAAGGGCGTCGTTAGTGATCGATAATTTGTTCGTCAAGCGCCTTGAAGGAATCTAGTTTCAAAATTGACCAGCAGTGCGCATGTTTCTGTCGCCATGTCGCGGTGCCACATAGCGGGAGGCTGGTTCCGAAACCATGTAAATTGTCGTTTGGCATATTGGCGGGTCGCCAATTGGGCCGCAGCCAGGGCTTCAGGCAGTGTCCGGGTGCCCGCAAGCATCGCGCCGATCTCCGGCACGCCGATCGCGAGACGGACCGGCGCGGTGGGGAGGATGTCGCTTCGCGCGAGCACGGCGCGGGCTTCCTCGATCCCGCCGCCGGCGAACATCGCCTCAAGCCGCGCGTCGCACCGCGCGAGCAGCCAGTCGCGGTCGGGAATCAGCACCGTCGCCATCAGATCGATCTCATGGCCGATCCCGCCGGTCTTTGCCTGCTGCCATGTCGCGAGCGGCCTGCCTGTCGAGCGAACGACCTCGAGCGCGCGGGCGACGCGGGTGGTGTCGGCGGGGGCGAGGCGGGTGGCGGCCGGAGGATCGAGCGCGCCGAGCATCGCATAGGCGGTGGCGACGGGCAGGGCGCGCACCTCCTCGCGGATCGCCGGATCGATCGGCGGTACGGGCGCGATGCCGTCGAGCAGCGTGCGCATGTACAGCCCCGTGCCGCCGGCCAGTATCGGGAGCAGACCCGCCTCGCGCGCCCGCTCGATCTCCACCTTCGCCTCGGCCGCCCAGCGCGCGGCGGAATAGATGTCGGCGCCGTCGACATGGCCGAACAGGCGGTGCGGCACACGGGCCTCGTCCTCGGAACCCGGCCGCGCTGACAGCACGCGCAGATCGGCATAGACCTGCGCTGAATCGGCGTTGATCACCACGCCGCGATGCTTTTGTGCGATCGCCATGGCGAGCGCGGACTTGCCGCTGGCGGTCGGCCCTGCAATGAGCGCCACGCGCGGCACCTTATGCGGCGGGGGAGACGTCATGTTCATCGCAACGCTGATAGCAGCGGGAAAGCTCAGCGGGGGCGATATTTCGGCCGCCCGGGACCGGCTCGACGAAGCGGGATGCCTGCCGGCTGCGCATGTGTGGCTTGACGAGGGATATGCCGCCGACATCATATTCGGCCTTGAGCCGGAGGCGGCGCGGACCGCACTCGAAGGCGTGTTTCAGGGTACCGACTTGGTGGTGCAGCGCGCTGACGGCCGCGTGAAGCGGCTGCTGGTCGCCGACATGGATTCGACCATGATCACCGTCGAGTGCATCGACGAATTGGCCGACTATGCCGGAATCAAGCCTCAGATCGCCGCCGTCACCGAGGCGGCGATGCGCGGCGAGCTCGATTTCGAATCAGCGCTCGATGCGCGCGTGGCGCTGCTCAAGGGGCTGGACGAAGGCGTTATCGCCCAATGCCTCGCCGAGCGGGTGACGATCATGCCAGGCGCGGTGGCGCTGATCCGAACGATGAAGGCACGCGGCGCGACGACCATCTTGGTATCGGGCGGCTTCACCCGCTTCGCCGAGCCGGTGGCCGAGACGATCGGATTCGATCGTGCGATCGCCAACCGGCTTGAAATCGCGGACGGGGCCCTGTCGGGGCTGGTCGCCAAGCCGATCGTGGGATCCGATACCAAGGAGCGTACCCTGCTTGAAGCAGCTGCCGACCTCGGCCTTCCGCCCGAGGCGACGCTGGCGGTAGGCGACGGCGCCAACGATCTCGCCATGATCAGGCGGGCAGGGTTGGGTGTCGCCTATCACGCCAAGCCGATCGTCGCCGCCGTTGCGGCTGCCCGGATCGATCACAACGACCTCACCGCGCTCCTCTACGCGCAGGGAATCAGTCGGAAGGACTGGGTTTCCTAGGCAGTGGTCGGACGCGGCTGCCGGCCGGGGAATCCGGTGACGATGGTGAATTCGTTGCCGCGCCCCTCGTTCACGGGGATCGACTGCGACAGATAGCCGTTCGCCGGATCGCGGACATATTGGAGATATCCGTCGGCCTCCTCGAAGGCGTTCTCGGCGATGATGAGCGTGCCCGGCCTGAAGCGTGGTTCGAGCACCTTGAGCACGTCGAGATACAGGCTGAATGCGCCATCGAGCAGGACAATGTCGATATCGCCCGCGATATCCCGGAGCGTCTCCCGGGCGTCGCCCAGGCGGATGTCGACAAAACCGGCAAGGCCGGCTTCTTCGAGATGTGCCCGCGCCCGGATCGCCTTGCCGGGTTCGAGCTCGGTTCCAATGAGCTTTCCACGCCCCATGTCGTGCAGAGCCGCAGCCAGATGAATGGCCGAAACGCCCATTGAGGTGCCGAATTCGACGATCAGCGCCGCATTGCACGCCCGGGCGCACATATAGAGAAACCGGCCGAAGTCGGGCGATATGTTGAGGAAGTTGCCGGCCTGCTCGCGATAGAGTTCGCGAAGGTCCCATTTCTCCGCCGCGATGACGTCAGCGATCATCTGATCGGGCGACGTATCGCCGTTCATGAAGGATTCGATCAGGGGGCGGTCGGCCTGTTCGGCCTCGGCGAAGAGCCGTTGAAGAACGACGGCCACGCGTCCTGTGCTCAAAATATCCAATTCGAATCTCCCGCGAGGTGAGCGGACGCCGAACGGCTTCGGGCGGCCCGCGCGTTCGCACCTAGGCGCTCGCGCGATTGGCTGCATCGCGCAAATGTGACAAACTATTCGGATATCCTGCCAATCATCCGGGCGAGCGAGGCCAGGCAACCGATGCCAATGCTGAACGACATCATGGCCTATTCGGACGACATGCTCGATCCGGACGAGATCCCCCGTCCGTTGGTCGCGTTCGGCGTGTCGATGGTCACGACGGGCGTGGAACTGCCCCATCACTGGCATCGCAAGGCGCAGTTGCTGCTGACGCTGCGAGGGGTCCTCATCTGCGAGGCTGACAGCGGGCTCTGGATCGTCCCCCCGCAATGCGCTGTCTGGATACCTGGTGGCGCGATGCATTCAATCAAGTTTTCGGGGACGATCGAAGGCTATAACGCCTTCATCGATCCGGCGTTGGCCGCTGGCCTGCCCACGGGGTGCTGCACGGTTGCCGTGACGCCGCTCTTGCGCGAGCTTCTGGTGGGCGCGGCCCGTTTCCCGGCCCTGTATCCGGAAGGCGGTAGGGAATCGCATCTGGCAACGCTGTTGATCGACGAGATCGCGGCGGCTCCCGTCGAGCGACTGCATCTTCCGATGCCGGCCGACCAGCGGCTGCGCCGGATCGTTGAGATGATGATGGCCGACCCGTCCGATCGCGGCACGGCGGAGATCTGGGCCAGGCGGGTGGGGCTCAGCGAACGGACGCTGGCCCGGCTCCTGGCGCGCGAGACCGGTATGAGCTTTGGCCGCTGGCGTCAGCAAATGGCGATATTGCTCGCGCTGCAGGGGCTGGCAAAGGGTGCCCCGATCAAACAGGTGGCGGCCGATCTCGGCTACGAAAGCGCCGGCAGCTTCGTCACGATGTTCCGCAAGGCGCTCGGCACGTCGCCCGGCCGTTATATGTCGAGAGTGCGCGGGGAGAGCATCCCAGGCGAATGAAAGGCGCGCTGCACCTCAGGGCGCGACCGGCACGCAGGGCGTCCTGGTCGGCCTTACTGCGTTGCAGACCCGGGCCGCGTCAGCCGAGGACGCCAGTGGCCCCGCCTGAAGCTTGGTCAGGGTGCCGGTACGCACCAGAAAGGGCTGGAGGCTGGCCAGCGCGCTGACCTGACCCTTGAGCTTGCCCCACAAGGCGGTCGCATTGCCTTCGTCGCGGAACGCGCCGAACTGGATGCGCCAGCCGCGACCGGCGACGGGCGGCCCGCTGCGGCCCGGCTGTGGCGCCGTGGTGGCGACGGCCTGTTGCTGTGGCGGCGGACGCCGCGTCGGGACATGGGCGACGACCGGTGGCGGCGGTGCGAACGGCTGCGGCGCGTCGACGTTCGGCTGTGCGCCGCGATGCTGGTCGTAGGAAGAGGGCGGTAGATCGGTGCCCCGCATCGCGACCTGGCTGCCCTGGCCGGTGATCTCCGGCGGCAGGACCGGGCGCTGCGCCTCGGCTTCATATTGGCGGGCGAGCGCAAGCCCCTTCTGACGATCGGCGGCCGGGATATATTGATCCATCTGCGCCTGGACCTCCGACGCGCGGGGCTGGCCCTGCGCGGCCGAGCGGACGAGCAGGGCATAAGCGCGCGGCCAGTCGCGCGCGACGCCATCGCCATTGTAGAGCATGGTGCCGAGCACAAGCTGCGCGCGCGGTTCGCCGCGAGCGACCGATTTCTCGAGCCAGGGGAGCGCGTCGGTGCGCTTGCCGTTCTGGAAGAGGATCAGCCCGTAATTGGCCTCTGCCTCGACCTGGCCCTGCAGCGCTGCCTTGCGATACCAGCTTTCCGCCATCGCCATGTCGACGGGCACGCCGCGGCCGAGCTTATAGGCCTGGGCGAGGTTGAACTGTGCGTCAGCGTCTCCCGCGATCGCGGCGGGGCGCCATTCGTCGACTGCCTTGCGATACTCGCCCCGGCTCCAGGCATCGACGCCCGCCTTGACGTCGGCAAGGGCAGGTGACGCCACCGCGATAATGACGCCGGCAAGGCCAAGAGCCGCCGGCAGGTACGCCTTGCGCATGATGCCTCCAATCCCCGCTACGCTACAGGGGTGATAATGCCCTCTATCCGGCATTTGGCAAAGATTCCGTTAGGGAGTTTGTGTCGGCCGGGGACTGACCTGGCCGTCCGGAAGGCTCGTTAACCGCTTCTTGACGTCTCGCATGGCATTCAACCTCCTCGAATAGCGGGAGTTGAAGGGGCACATGCGCGTTCTCGCGATGGCATCGCAAAAAGGCGGATCGGGCAAGACGACCTTGTCAGGGCATCTGGCCGTCCAGGCTCAATTGGCCGGGGCCGGCCCGGTCGTGCTGATCGATATCGATCCCCAAGGGTCGCTGTCCGACTGGTGGAACGAACGGCACAGCGAATATCCCGCCTTCGCCCAGACCACGGTCGCCCGGCTCGCCGCCGACCTGGAGGTGCTGCGCCAGCAGGGCTTCCGCCTGGCGATGATCGATACGCCGCCCGCCATCACCATGGCGATCCAGAGCGTGATCGCCGTCGCCGAACTGATCGTCATCCCGACCCGCCCGTCACCGCACGACCTGCGCGCCGTCGGCGCCACCGTCGACCTCTGCGAACGCGCCGGCAAGCCGTTGCTGTTCGTCGTCAACGGCGCCACGCCCAAGGCCAAAATCACCTCCGAAGCCGCCGTCGCGCTGTCGCAGCACGGCACTGTCGCCCCGATCACCGTCCATCACCGCACCGATTTCGCCGCCTCGATGATCGACGGCCGGACCGTGATGGAAGTCGACGGCAATGGCCGGTCGAGCCAGGAAATCCAGGCACTCTGGACTTATATCTCCGACCGCCTCGAGAAGAATTTCCGCCGCACCGTGTTCGCGGCGCCAACGGCCGCGCACGGCTATGCCGCGCAGCGTCCGGCAGCAGGCGGCTTCGGCCGCCGTGTGGTGGGGTGATCCGATGACGACGTTCGGACAGCCCAAGCCGCTCGCTTCGCTCTCGTCGACGCTGCTCGCCCGCAAGGGGCAGGCTCGTCCGGCCATGCGGCCACAGGGGTTCGGCGGCTTTGGCGCCATCCCCGGCGCGCAGGACGATCTCGGCTGGAACGATATGGGGCATCCGGACGGCCATGGCGCCGAGCCGGCCTATGCGCCGCCGGCCGCCGTGCCGCCCGTTCTGCGCCAGCGCGAGGCATTGCAGGAGGAGTTCGAGGCACCGCTGCCGGTCGTAAGGCGCGCGATCGAGCTTGAGCCTTCCTACGAGTACGAGCCGGCCGATGAGCCGGAGGACAGCTACGAGCCCGAACCCGCATATGAGGCAATGGAGCTCGAGCCGGAACCCGCCGCCGAGGTCGAGCCCGAGCCCCAGCCCCAGCCAGAGTCCCAACCCGAGCCAATGTCGGTACTCGCCGTCCGGACCGCGAAGCCTGCGCCGGTTGCGCCGGCTCCTGCTTCGCCGGTTCCCGTCTCGCCAGCCGCCATCTCGCCAGCCCCCATTTCGTCGGCGACCGCCGCGCGTATCGGGCGCGAGACATTGGCCAAGCAAGGCAAGGCCGCCTTCACGCTCCGCCTCGACCAGGAGCGCCATCTGCGCCTTCGTCTTGCGAGCGCGCTGCACAATTGTTCGGCCCAGGTCCTGGTGACTCAGGCGCTCGACAGCTTCCTGCACTCTCTGCCCGAGGTGGAAGAGCTGGTCCGCCAGCTGCCGCCGCGCGCGACACGTTGATTTGAACAGGGGAATTCCGATGAAGACCCGGGCGATCGTCACTCTTGGGCTCGGCGCGCTGGTGGCGTGCGGCGCACTGGCCGGCATCACCTCGCATGGCGGCATTGCCTTTGCCAGCGCGCGCGACGAATCGCGCGCCGAGCGCAAGGCAGCCGCCGAAGCCGGCAAGGCGCAGGCGGCGCTCGCCGGCGGCAGGCCCGAGCAGGCAGTGGCCCATGCCGAAGCCGCGGTGGGCCTCCGCCCGCAGGTGACGAGCTTCCGCGTGCTGCTGGCCAACAGCTATCTCCGTGCCGGTCGTTTCGATTCAGCGCGTCAGGCCTTTGCCGATGCGATGACGCTCGATGCCAGCAACGGCAAATTGCCGCTCAACCTCGCCTTGACCCAGATCGCCACGGGCGACTGGAGCGGCGCGCGCCAGACGCTCGATACGCACAAGGACATCATTCCGGTCAGCGACCGCGGGTTGGCCATGGCATTGGCGGGTGACCCCGCCGGTGCGGTCGAGATGCTGAATGCAGCGGTGCGTACCCCGGGGGCCGACGCCAAGACCCGGCAGAATTTCGCGCTCAGCCTCGCGCTTGCCGGCCGCTGGCAGGATGCCAGGATGATGGCTGCCGTCGATCTGGCGCCGGCCGAGGTCGATCAGCGGATGACTCAATGGGCGACCTTTGCCCGCCCGAAATCAGCCTATGACCAGGTCGCTTCGCTGCTCGGCGTCACGCCGGTGCGCGATCCCGGCCAGCCGACCGCGCTTGCGCTGAACGCGACGTCGGGTGTCGGGCTCGCCGCCCTTGCGCCGGTCGATGCGTTCATGCCCGGCCAGGCCGAGAATGCCGCCAAGATAGCGCAGGAGATGGGAACGCCCGTTCCCGCCGCCGCGCCGGTGCCCGATGCGGGCGCAACGCCTGCCCCGGCGCCGGTCGAGGTTGCCTCGACACCGGCGCCTGCCTTTGCCAGCGTGGTCTTTGGCCCGCGCGAGGAAGTCGTGCAGCACCTCCCGGCCAGTGTCAGGGAGCCGGTGTCGCGTCCCGCTCCGGCGTCCGAGGTTTCAGCCCCGGTCCGCGTGGCGAGCGCGACGGCCGCGCCGCGCACCCCGGCCAAGGGCAGCTTCTTCGTCCAGCTCGGCGCATTCGAGAATGCGGCGGTGGCCAAGAATGCCTGGACCCGAGTCACGCGCAGCAATGCGAGCTTCGCCGCGCAGACGCCTTCGGGCATGAGCATCACGTCGAAGGCGGGCACTTTCTATCGCCTTTCGGTCGGCGGTTTCGCCCGCGGTGAGGCAGATGCGCTGTGCCGCAGCTACAAGGCCAAGGGCGGCAATTGCTTCGTCCGCGCCCATGCCGGCGATCAGGTCGCGCTATGGGCACATCCCGCCGGCCGGCAGATGGCTTCGCGCTGATTTCGTCGCCGGGCGGGCGATGCTCGTCCTACATTGCCAGACCTGAACGGCGGGGCCTTTTGGTTTCCGCCGTTCTTTGCATCCAGAGTGTCCTGGTTGTGCCGCGACACGGCTTCGCGATCCGGCTCGAACGGGTCCGCGCGAGTATAGTGAATGCAGTTGTCGCCCCGAACCTGTCCCAGGCGGCGCCGTTCCGCAAACCGGGTGGCGAGGAGCGTGCGGGACAGTGGATGCCGGAACCAGTCCGGCATGACGGCTGAAGCTGGGCCGGATCGACATTCACGTTATTGGTGCGGTTGAATCGAAGAGAATTGTTCGCGCGGAGGGCGCAGAGAACACGGAGTTCGTTTTCGATCTCTATCAGCCTGCGCTGATGAGTTCCCCGTTTGCGAGGCGCCCTCGCCATCGCAAACCGCCGAGTTGCTGGGCGCAGCTTCTTCTCGGCGTCCTCGCGCCCTCCGCGCGAACCATTATCTTGCGCTGCCCACGGGTCGGTTTCGAAACACTATCCGCAGTCTTGAGCGCTAGCGTAGTTCACTGCCGCCCTTGAACAGGCGAAGCACCTTGCCTTGCACCGGTAGCTTGTCGAACGGCGTGTTGCCGGCCTTCGCGACCATGCGATCAGTATCGATCTGCCACGGCGCTTCCCAGTCGAGCAGCATGAAGTCGGCGGGCGCGCCCGGTGTCAGCGTGCCTGAATCCAGCCCCAGGATCTTCGCCGGATTGGCGGCGAGCAAGGCGAACAGCCGGTCGATCCCGATCACCTGATCGCGGACCAGCCCGAGCGACAGCGCGAGCAGGGTCTCGGCGCCGGCCATGCCCGCGGAGGAATCGGCGAAGGGCAGGCGCTTTTCCTCTGGCCCGCGCGGATCATGGCCCGAGCAGAGGATGTCGATCGTGCCGTCAGCGACCGCCGCGAGCGCCGCCTGACGATCGCTTTCGCTGCGGAGCGCGGGGGAAAGATGCGCGAAGGTGCGGAAATCGCTCATCGCATTGTCGGACAGGAACAGATGGGCAGGGGTGATGCCGCAGGTCACCGGCAGGCCGCGCGCCTTGGCGCGGCGGACCAGGTCGAAGCCGGCTGACGTCGTCACCTGGCGGAAGTGGATGCGGGCGCCGGTTTCCTCGGCGAGCAGCAGGTCGCGGGCGATCGCCAGTGCTTCGGCGGTGGCCGGCGCGGAGGGCAGGCCGAGACGGGTCGCGGTCTCGCCCTCGGTCGCGACGGCCGAGCCGACGAGCCCGGCATCCTCGGCATGGGCGATGACGGTGAGGTCGCAGTCACGCGCATAGGCGAGCACGCGGCGCATCACGCCTGAATCGGCGATCCAGCGACGGCCGGTGGCAACGGCACGGGCGCCGGCATCATGGGCTATCGCCATTTCGGCCAGGTCAGTACCGGCCAGGCCGCGCGTCGCGGCGGCGATCGGATGGACCCAGATGTCGGGCTTGCCCATGTCGGCGGCGCGCTGGATGATCCCGGGGTCGTCGAGCACCGGCGACTGATCCGGCATCAGCCCGACCCGCACGATGCCGCCGGCGCGGCACGCCGCCTTGTCGACGGAGAAGACGCCGAGATCGATGATGGCGGGCGCGACGAGGACCGAGCGGCCTAAGGTGGCGCAATCGGTGAGGTCGGCACCCTCGGGTATCGTGCCGGCGCCGGTCGAGACGATCTTCTCGGCATCGATCACCAGTGTTTCAGGACCGCCTAGCTGCGCACCGACCAGATGGGCGTTGGAGAAGGCGCGGATCATGCCCAGCCCTCCACCTTGCGGGCTCGTCGCGTCAGCACGTCGAGACAGGCCATGCGCACCGCCACGCCCATCTCGACCTGCTCCGTGATGGCCGATCGCTCGGCATGGTCGGCAACGTTCGAATCGATCTCCACGCCGCGGTTCATCGGGCCGGGATGCATGACCAGCGCATCGGGCCTGGCCCGGGCGAGACGGTCGAGCGTCAGGCCGTAGCGCATATGATATTCGCGCATCGAGGGGACGAAGCCACCCGACATGCGCTCGGTCTGGAGGCGGAGCATCATGACCACGTCGGCACCGTCGAGCGCCGCGTCGAAATCAGTGAAAGGTGTCACGCCCATCCGCTCGATCGCGGCGGGCATCAGCGTCGAGGGGGCGCAGACCCGCACCTCGGCGGCGAGCGCCGTCAGCGACAGGATGTTGGAACGGGCGACCCGGCTGTGCAGCACGTCGCCGCAGATGACGACTCGCTGGCCGGCGACCGACCCGCGGCGGCGGCGGATGGTCAGCGCGTCGAGCAGCGCCTGGGTCGGGTGTTCGTGGCTGCCGTCGCCGGCATTGAGCACCGGGCAATCGACCTTGTCGGCGATCAGCCGCACCGCGCCCGAGCTCATATGGCGGATGACGATGACATCGGCGCGCATCGCGTTGAGCGTCATCGCGGTGTCGATCAGCGTCTCGCCCTTCTTCACCGAGGATTGGGCGGCGTGCATGTTGACCACGTCGGCACCCAGGCGCTTGCCGGCGATCTCGAACGAGAGAAGCGTGCGCGTGCTGTTCTCGAAGAACGCGTTGATCTGGGTGAGGCCTTCGAGCCGCTTGTCGCTTTTCGCCCGGCTTCGGTTCGCTTCGACCCATTGTTCCGCTTCGTCGAGCAGGAACATGATTTCGTGGGGCTGCAATCCGTCGATCCCGGTCAGGTGCCGGTGCGGAAAAACGGCGCTGCCCTGGATGAGGGTCGCGGGGCGGTGATCTGAGGCTGGCATTAAAGGGATCGGGTAGCGAGGGTAGGGGCGGGGCGCAAGATGGATGGACCGGGATCGGCGCTAAGCCTAGAATAGAGCGGCGCGGGGGGAGCGACGATGCGGGAAATCTTGAGGATAATCTGGCGCGGCTTGCGTAATGTCGGGCGCTTTTCCGGGCGCGACACGCTGGCGCAATTCTGGGTTTATGCCGGAACGGTGATTGGCTTGAGCATGCTGGCGATGTTTGCCGCGATGGCGCCGATGATGACGTCCACCATGGCCAAGATGCGGCAATTTGCCGTCGAGCATCCCGATCAGGCAAGGGTCACCTCGGGCCCGGGCAGCTATTCGATCTCGATCGAGGGCAATCATCCGGAACTGATTCCGGATTTTGCGGGGCTGGTGACGGGACTGTCCGTGATCTTCGGCGTCGCTCTTGTCCTGGTGGCGAGCGCCGTGGCGCGCCGGCTTCATGACCGGGGCAAGGGGGGATGTTGGGGTCTGCCGGCGGCGATTTTCCTGATGATCGGTCTTGGGATGATGCCGCGCGTCTTTGCGAGTTTCGGGAATGGCACGGGAGAGCCCGATCTGAGCCTGTTCGGCATGCTGGTGATCAACAACATGCTGTATCTCGCGTCGCTCGGGTTATTGGTGATCCAGCTTGTGCTGGATGGCACCAAGGGGCCGAATCGCTTCGGCGAGGATCCGCGCAAGTCCGGAGATGCTATTTGATCGATCGCACCCCGATCACCTTGAGATAGTCGATCCGGGTCGCGGGCGGCACCTGCATCTGCAATTGCGACCAGCGGCCGGGCAACCAGGCGCAGCCATGCGGGTCGGTCTGCGGGCCGATCGGCCCGATCTTCACCGGGAGCGGCTTGATGACCTCATAGGTGACGACGCGGTCGACCTCCGGTTTCCAGGCATAGCGGACCGCGAGATAGCGGCGGACGTCGCGGACGCTGGCGACATCGTCGAACGTTCCGAACCCGCCGGGGCTGGTTTCCGGCTGGCCCTTGCTCACCGCCATCTGGAAGCGGACGCCAACCGCCAGATCCTGCTCATGGGGGGTGAACCAGTTGGGCCAGGGATCGTTGCCGGTCGTGATCGCCTGGTAAGCGGCGGTCGCCTCGGCATCGGTGGCGTAGCGCCAGCGCTGTTCCTTCCACCAGATTCGGCCGGGGCGGGACTCGATCGACTGGATATCGCACTTGGCGGCCGAAGAGGCGTTGGCCGGGCGATCGACCCCGCTGGCGGCGCAGCCGCCCAGCAGGGCCAGCGACAAGGCCGCAACGAGTGATCTGCGTGACGTGCTGATAAGGATCGACTGCATGATGGAGCCCCCCGACAACCACGGACATGATACGCCGGAAAGGCTCAGTCGCCAGCATAACAACGTTCAAACCGGCGGTTTCGCCGGGCCCGGGGGCAGGGCTGTATCTACTGAAGGATCGGATCAGTGTCCGCCGGGCACGAACGCCTGTGATATGAGCGGTTCGATGTTGTCCTGCTTTTCCGCCGTCGCGCGCAGCGATGCCAGCAGGGCGGCGGCCACGACCATCGCGATGCCCGCGATGAGGAGAGCGACATCATATCCGCCCGTTGAATCGTGCAGGCGGCCGAACCCGACGATTCCGATGGCCGAACCGAACAGCGACAGCATGAACAGGCTGCCGAAGATCTCGCCATAAGCGCGAAGGCCAAACAGGCGGGAGACGAGATAGGGCAGCAGGTCCTGCTCGGCGCCGTTCATCAGGCCGGCGAAGAATACGGCAACGAGGGCGATCGCGAGGCCGGGGCTGTCAGTGAAAAGCACCGCGAAGCCGGCCGCGGAAACGAGGCTGACGAGTGCCGCCAACCGGTTCGCAGGGAAGATATCGACCAATGCGCCCATGCCGAGCCGTCCGACCACTTGCGACAGCGCATAGGCCGAGACGAGCATGGCAGCACCACCGACGCCCAGGGCGCGATCCATCCCGAAGGGGACGAGCTGGGTGACAAAGCCGATCGTCGCCATGTTGACCAGCGCGATCGAGAGCGCCAGTCGCCAGAAAATCCCGGTGCGGCGGGCGGCGCGGCCGGTCAGGCCGGGATGGTCCGGTACGGGCACGCCGGTGACGCTGATCGGCTCAAGCCGGGTCGCGCGTATCGCCAGCAGCGCGAGCGGCAAGCCGGCCAGGATCGCCGCACCGGCCAGCAACAGATAGCCGGAGCGCCAAGTCGATACCGCGATCACCCAGGCGATCAGCGGTGGCAGCAGCAAGGTCGAGACCGACAGGCCAGCGGTGGCGACGCCCAGGGCGAAGCCGCGATGCCGGTCGAACCGGCGCGCGATCAATTTGCCGAACACCAGGGCGCTGATCCCCGGCGCCGAGAGGGCGAGCAGCGCGACGCCGATCTGGAATTGCCACAGGGCGCCGGTCATCCCCGCGAGCCAAGCATGAGCGCCGCCGAGGACGAGGGCCGACCCGATCAGCACCGGGACCGCCCCGATGCGATCGACCAGTCGCCCGATGAACGGGGCCGACAATGCCCCGAGCAGTCCGATTCCCGCCGCGGTGGAGATGTCTCCGCGCGACCAGCCGAAGCTCGCCTGCATGCCGGGCACGAACAGGCTCGACAGGTTCTGGTAGAGTCCGGGCCCGGTGGCGAACAGCGCGGCCGAACCGGCGACGATCGGCCAGCCGCGTCGCCATTCATGCTTTCCGTCGGTCGTGGGCTGATTTGCTGACATGTTTGTCAGTATGGCGGAGGCCCGCCGAACCGCAACCCGTTTTCCGCGTCGTTTACTGGTTGTTGAGTGGCCATGGTGCGTGGCGAGCACGTTCGCCGAGCCCGCTCAATTCATCATTGGGGTCGTGCGTGTGGACGGACAGAATCCTGATAGCGCGGCCCGTGCAGCGCTGCCGAGAAACATTTTCGCTTCGAATTTCGTGTTGCGCTGCGTCGCAGCAACATGTAACCAAATCGAACCTGTTGGGGAGTAGCTTCCGGTATCTTTGCCGGGATCGCGTCAACATAATCGCTCGTTGTTCGGGCGTGGTGCGATCAGCGAATTTCATCGCCTAGCGAGACCAGCGCAATCCTTCCCCGGGCCGGCCGGGTTGGATGCGCGTCTCGTTGTCCGGCGGAGAAGGTAATGACCCCTGGTGCAATTGCTCTTTTGTCGATGAGCATGTCAACCGACGCACTGGCAGCGGCGGTGGGCCGCGGTGCCTCCAATCGACCTTCATTCATCAAGGCCGTGCGCGCCGGTGCTGTATTCGGTGTGATCGAAGCGCTAACACCCATCATTGGTTGGTCCCTCGGCCTGGTCGCAGCCAGTTTCGTTCAGCAGGTCGATCACTGGATCGCCTTTAGCCTTCTCGGCATTGTCGGCGGTAAAATGATAATCGACGCGGCTTGGCGTCGCGAGGAGGAAGCTCCGGCTTTGTCAAGATCTGGTGCGTGGGCGCTAATCGCCACAGCCATCGGCACGAGCCTGGACGCTGCCGCAATCGGTGTTGGTCTGGCGTTCATCGGTGTGAACATCTGGGTAATCGCGGCGAGCATTGGCCTGACGACGTTTTTGTTCACCACCGTTGGGATGCTGATCGGCAGTGTAGTCGGATTGCGGTTCGGCAAATGGGCTGAGATTGTCGGCGGCATCGTCCTTATCGGTATTGGATCGGGAATCTTGTTAGAGCATCTCGGATTGCTGAACATCGCGGCTTGATGATCCAGTAGGCGCGTTGACGGTACGCCCGCCTCACGCGGTTCGTCGGCCCCGGAACCGGTCGCCAACACCGGTAGGCCGTTGTCGCCCCAGTTGCGGCCATTCAACGATTCTGTGACGTTGTCTAAATGCGGTCACTACACTTTTTGCTGATGAGTGCCCTCGCGGTTGCATCATGTGCTTCGAAACCGGTTCACATAACAGCGGATCGCTGCTGGTCTGTATCTGTGGGCGATAAGGTGGAGGGTACCGCGGTCCTCGTTGCCTATGCAGGTAACAAGTGCATCGAGTGTGGGGCTTCTGTACGAGGGCGGAACTGTCCCGCCGTCGGCTTTGCGACTGCTGGTGATGCCGTGGATCAAGCCTACGATCGCATCGTGCATTCAACACCTGCGAGTGACCTTGGTTTTGTGCAGCGGGTCGTATTCCTATCAGGCGAGGTCATTCCGAATGGAGCGACAGGTAAGCCAATGATCCGCGCGACCCAGTTGCGGGTCGCGAGAGTGGATGACAGCTAAGTCGTAAGCGCCGCCGGAAAAGAGACTGTCGCCTATCCACCCATCTATCCCCGCTTGGGCCTTTGCCAAGACCGGTGTCACAGGGGTCAGATTTCGACCACTAACCGCTCACCAGTGCATCGATCGCCCCCTGGAGGATGTAGGCGGCGGCCATCTTGTCGACCCGTTCGGCGCGCTTGGCGCGGCTTACGTCCTGCTCGATGAGCGTGCGCGTCACGGCCTGGGTCGACCAGCGTTCGTCCTGGAGGAAGATCGGCAGGCCGAGATCCTCCATGTTGCGGGCGAAGGCGCGGCTCGACTGGCTGCGCGGGCTCTCGCTGCCGTCGGTCAGGTTGAGCGGCAGGCCGATGACGATGCCCTTCACGTGCTGCTCGGCGATCAGCGTCGCGAGCGCTGCCTTGTCCTTCTGGAACCTGGTGCGGCGGATCAGCAGGGCCGGGCTGGCGAAGCTCCACCCCGCGTCGCACAGCGCCGTCCCGATCGTCTTGGTGCCGACGTCGAGCCCGATCAGCCGGCCGCCGCCGGGCAGGGCATCGCGGAAGACGGCGCGGTCGGTGGTGATCATTTGACGCCCCTGAACGCCGCGAGGCGCCGGGCGGCATCGGCGCGGACATTCGCCCAGAACAGGCTGTAATCATAGACATGGTAGTTGTTGCCGGGCAGCACATAATTGCCGAGATCGGGCGGCGTGCCGATCATCAGCAGGCCGCGCCCTTCGCACCGCGCGGGAACGCGGCCAGGTTCGATCGTTGCGCTGCCGAGGTCCTTGGCCGGGATCAGCGTGCCGAGATTGGCGGTCGCGGGCGCGTCGGCATTCGCCGTGCCGGTGATCGGGTTGGTGCAGATGATGGCGGTGTCCTTGCGGGGCGTGCCGGTCAGGCCTGACGTCGCGTCGAACGTCTCGAAGATCAGCGACGGATCGGCGGGTTCGGCGAAGCTGAGCCAGGAAAGGACACATCCCGACTGATCGGCCGTCGCGCATTCGGGCAGGCCCATGCCCGGCAGGTCGGCTGTCCTCGATACGGGCCAGCCGACGACATAGGCGGCCACGATCCGCTTCGCGAGCGGGGTGCCGGCGATCCGGTCGCGCAGCAATCGGCTTAGGTGGAAC
This sequence comes from Candidatus Sphingomonas phytovorans, assembly GCA_029202385.1. NCBI lineage: Bacteria > Pseudomonadati > Pseudomonadota > Alphaproteobacteria > Sphingomonadales > Sphingomonadaceae > Sphingomonas > Candidatus Sphingomonas phytovorans. The sequence goes on along the minus strand of CP119314.1, from coordinate 1,810,404 downwards.
GCGCCCTGGCTGTGCCCGGCGAGGATGATCGGGCGGTCGGCGGCCTCCTTCAGGAACTGGTCGAAGGCGGTCGTGACGTCGCCATAGGCGAGGTCGAGCGCCTTCCCCGCTTCCGGCTTGTTGGTCAGGAAGGCGCCGAACGTCGCCTGGCGGTAGCGCGGTGCCCAGACCGCGCCGGATTCGTTGAAGGCGCTGGCCTGGGCGCGCAGGAACAGGTCGGCGACGGCGTTCGCCTCGGGATCGTCGAGCGGGGCGTTCCAGTGCGCGCCGTTCATGTAGGAGGTCGGGTGGATGAAGAAGATCGCTGCGTCCGGCGCGGCAGCGGGCTTGTAGCCGGCAGGTGTCCAGAGCGCCGGGTTGCCCGGGCGGTCGGGCCGCGCGATCCACATCCCCGGATCGGCATAGGCCTGGGCCTTGACCGGTGCCTGCGCTTCGAAGGGGGCGGTGGGGATTTTCGACCAGCGGATCAGTTGCGCGCCGAACAGGGCGAAGACAAAGCCGGCGGCGACCACCAGCATGATCAGGACGGCGAAGGCGTAGAGGAATTTCCGGGCCAAGGCCTCTGTTCTCCAGAATGTTCAGCGAAGCGAAGGCCGCGGCGGCCCTGGGCGGATTCCGTGCAACAGGAACGCGACGCTTGCAATCGGCTTCGGTCCCGCGCTCAATCTGGACGGGAAGGGCGCGTGATGTCGATCGGGCAGATCGCGACCGGCGGGTGCGCCGCCGACCTCCGGCAGGGGGCGGCCATGTTTCCATGCGAGGGTGGAAGGGGATAGTCGATGCTGGATCCGGAGCAGGAAGCCGGGGAGCGCGCGCATTCGGCGTGGCGCCTGCGGCCGGTATTTCTCGCGGCACTCGGCGTAGTCGCCGCGATCGCGATCCAGCAACTGGTCGATCGCGGATTCGGCTATGGTCGTTCCTATGTGCCGCTCGAAAGCTGGCGGATTGCGCTGTCGGTGGGAATCGGCACTGGCGCGATGGCATTCGGTTTCGGTGTGGAGCGGGTGCGGTTGTTCTGGGCGGCTGGCTTCGCACTGCTGGCCGGCGCGATGGCGGCCCTTGTCTATTACTGGAACGGGGGACAGTCCGGCTGGAGCGATTTCGGCGACTGGCGCTATGCCAGCCTGTTCCTCTCGATCGCGATCGCGGTACCCTTGTTCCAGACGGCACGCGACGAGGGTGGGTGGCGTTTCCCCTATCGCGACGTCCATGGCCATGCCTGGACCAATGTCGTCCTCTGGTTCGCGTGCTGGATCTTCGTCGGGATCGTTTTCGCGCTCGCCTGGCTGTTGGCCGCGCTGTTCGACCTGATCGGCCTGCATCTCATTCGGGAAATGCTCCGGCGCGACTGGTTCGCGGCCGGGCTGGCCGGGGCGGCGTTCGGCGGCGCGCTCGGGCTGTTTCGCGAGCGCGACCGGATCGTGCGGTTGCTCCAGCGTGTGGTAACGGCCGTGCTGGCGGTCCTTGCGCCGGTACTAGGCGCCCGGCTGCTGCTGTTCCTGGTCGCCTTGCCGTTCACCGGGCTCGGCGCGCTGTGGGAAGCGACCAAGTCGACCACCCCGATCCTGCTTGGATGCGTAATCGGCGCGCTGATCCTGGCCAATGCGGTGATCGGCAATGGCGAGGATGAGGAGGCGACCAACCCGGTGCTGCGCTGGGGCGCGATGGCGCTCGGGCTGGCGATGCTGCCGCTTGGCGTGATCGCGGCGATCGCGACCGGCCTTCGCATCGCGCAATATGGCTTCACGCCGGATCGGCTCTGGGCGCTGGTTTTCGTGATGCTCGCGACGGTCTATGGCGTGGCGTATCTGGTGGCGCTCGGGCTTGGGCGGAACGGCTGGGCGGCGAGGGTTCGTCCGGCGAACCTGCGCATCGCGTTCATCGTCACGGCGGTCGCGTTGTTCCTTGCCACGCCGATCCTGAGTTTTGACGCCATCTCGACGGCGGATCAGGTCGCAAGGCTCGAATCGGGCAGGATCGCGCCCGACAAGTTCGACTGGGCGGCGCTCGGATTCGATTTCGGTAATCCGGGCAAGGCCGCCGTGAAGCGACTGGCGGCATCGAAGAACAGCGAAATTGCCAATCGGGCGAAACAGGCGATGAAGGCAGGCAACCGGTACGGTGTCGAGGATATCGACAGGACCCGGAAGGTGGCAAACGATCTCGCCAGACGCCTTCGCTTGCTACCCGCTGGGACTGCCGTGCCGGAAGGGTTGAGGACGCTTCTGACCGATTGGAGTGCTTGTGGGGAAAGCAAATGCACCATGCTTTACTCGCCGGGTGCCGTGGCGGCTGTCTTGATAAAGGATGGCTGTGTCGAGGGCGTGGCGCGGGATCCGTCGCCGCGCGATATGAAATTGCCAGGGCTCGCGATGGGTTCCCGATGCGTGATCCGGTATGCGCGCACGGGCGATACGTGGCGCCTGGTCGTTGATGGCGACATGGCACGCCCTGACGCGGCTGGCCGCGCTGCGCTCAAATCGGGGATGGCTGACGGCAAGGTGGAGATACGCACCGTGCCGAGCCGCAGAGTGTTCATCGGCGGCGTTCCGGTGGGTGAACCCTTCGAATAGGTTGCGCGTCGTGGCCGCGCTCTGCTAGCCGCGCGGCCATGTCAGTCGATATCGCAACCGTGAAGAAGATCGCGAGCCTTGCCCGCATCGCGATCACCGAGGACGAGGCCGCGCGCATTGCGCCGGAACTCGACAACATTATGGGCTGGATCGAGCAACTCGGCGAGGTCGACGTGACCGGCGTCGAGCCGATGACCGCCGTGATCCCGAACCATCTGCGCCTACGCGACGATGTCGTCACTGACGGCAATGTCCGCGATGCGGTGCTCTCCAACGCGCCCCAGGCGGAGCATGGCTTCTTCGCCGTGCCGAAGGTGATCGAATGATGATCGCACGGCGGCATTCGATCATCCCGGCGCAGGCCGGGATCCAGGAATCAAAAGCATGACCGAACTGACCGATCTGGGCGTTGCCGCCATCCGCGACGGTGTGCGCTCGGGCGCCTTCTCGGCGCGCGACGTGGCTGACGCATTCGTCGTCAAGGTGAGCAAGGCCAAGGTGCTCAACGCTTTCCTGGTCGAAACGCCCGACCACGCCATCGCCGCCGCCGATGCGGCTGATGTGGCGCGGGCGGCGGGCGAGACGCTAAAGCCGCTGGCTGGCGTGCCGATCGGCATGAAGGACCTGTTCTGCACCAGGGGTGTGGCCTCGACCGCGGCGAGCCACATTCTGGAAGGCTTCACGCCGCCTTATGAGTCAACCGTCTCCGGCAAGCTGTGGGATGCGGGCGCCGGCATGCTGGGCAAGCTCAACATGGACCAGTTCGCGATGGGCTCGTCCAACGAGACCAGCTATTTCGGCAATGTGATCTCGCCGTGGCGGCGGGCAGACGGTGGCAACGCACCGCTGGCACCGGGCGGGTCCTCGGGCGGTAGCTCGGCGGCGATCGCGGCACGGCTGTGCCCGGCGGCGACCGGCACCGACACGGGCGGTTCGATCCGCCAGCCAGCCGCCTTTACCGGCATTGCGGGCATCAAGCCGACCTATGGCCGCTGCTCGCGCTGGGGCGTGGTGGCGTTCGCCTCATCGCTCGACCAGGCCGGGCCGATGGCGCGCGACGTGCGCGACTGCGCGATCATGCTCGAGGCGATGGCCGGCTTCGACCCGAAGGATTCGACCTCGCTCGATCTGGCAGTGCCGAAATGGGAGGCGGGCCTGTCCGCCAGTCTCGCCGGCAAGCGCATCGGCATCCCGAAGGAATATCGTGTCGACAACATGCCGGCCGAGATCGAGGCATTGTGGCAGCAGGGCATCGACTGGGCACGGGACGCGGGTGCGGAGATCGTCGAGGTTTCCCTGCCCCACACCAAATATGCGCTGCCGGCCTATTACATCATCGCGCCGGCTGAAGCCTCGTCGAACCTCGCCCGGTATGACGGCGTGCGGTACGGCCTGCGCGACCTGCCCGATGGTGCGAACCTGCAGGACATGTATGCAGCGACCCGCGCCGCCGGTTTCGGCGACGAGGTGAAGCGCCGCATCATGATCGGCACCTATGTGCTCTCCGCCGGCTTCTACGACGCCTATTATACGCAGGCGCAGAAGGTCCGCACCCTGATTGCGCGCGATTTCGAGCGGGCCTGGGAAAGCTGCGACCTGTTGCTCACGCCGACGGCGCCGTCCGCTGCGTTCGCGCTGGGCGAGAAGAGCGCCGATCCGATCGCGATGTACCTGAACGACGTCTTCACCGTGCCGAGCTCGCTCGCGGGCCTGCCGGCGATGTCGGTGCCGGGCGGCCTCGACAAGGCAGGATTGCCGCTTGGCCTGCAGATCATCGGCAAGCCGCTTGACGAACAAGGCGTGCTGAATGCGGGCCTCGCGCTGGAAGAGCGCGCGGGCTTCGTCGCGCGGCCGGAGGCGTGGTGGTAGACGGTATTACCGGAAAAGGGTAATACTTCGCGCATGAGCAAACAGAGCAACCTCACCGTCAAGGGCCAGGTGACGATCCCGAAGGACGTTCGCGATGCGCTCGGGCTCAAGCCGGGCGAGCCAGTCGAATTCGACTGGAACAAGGAGGGTGAGGCGATCATCCGCAAGGGCGTGCGGCCCGACGATTACGACAAAAGATATCAGGCTGCTTTGGTGAACCTGGATCGTGTTCGCGAGAAGTACAAACATCTGCAGACCGGGCAGGACACGGATGCCTATATGGCGGAGGTTCGTGAACCCGTGCCCGATCCTTTGCACGACGCATGATTTTCGTTGACAGCAATGTCGTCATTGACCTGCTTGAAGAGAACTCGGCCTGGTCTGAGTGGTCGCGTGGTGAGGTTTTGAAAGGGGTCGCAGCGGACAAATTGATGGCGAACCTGGTCGTCCTCGCCGAGTGCGCGGGGCATTTCGGCGATCTGGAGGAAGGGCTGTGCTATTTTGAAGACGTGCGGATTGAATTGATGGAGATTCCCGCCGCCGCTGCTTTTCGTGCAGGGGCGGCGCACAAGCTTTATCGCCGGTCCGGCGGGCAGCAGCGATCCATCCTGGCGGACTTTCTCATCGGCGCGCATGCTTCTGCACTTGGCGCGCGGCTCCTGACGCGCGACAGGCAACGCTTCGTTTCCTATTTTCCCGAACTCACCCTCATCACACCCGAGACTGACAATGGCTGAAGCAGACACCTACCGCATCCGTGGCGCCACCGGCGACTGGGAGGTCGTGATCGGCCTCGAAGTCCATGCCCAGGTGACCTCCAACGCCAAGCTCTTCTCGGGCGCGGCGACCGCGTTCGGCGCCGAGCCCAACACGCAGGTGTCGCTGGTCGATGCGGCGATGCCGGGCATGCTGCCGGTGCCGAATCGCGAGTGCATCCGCCAGGCGGTGCGCACCGGCATGGCGATCGATGCAGCGATCAACAAATGGTCGCGGTTCGACCGCAAGAATTATTTCTACGCCGATCTGCCGCAGGGCTATCAGATCAGCCAACTCTATCACCCGCTGGTGGGCGAGGGGAAAATTGCGATCAGCCTTGACGAGAAGGATCCCGACGCAGCGACCAAGGAAATCGGCGTCGAGCGAATCCATGTCGAGCAGGATGCCGGCAAGCTGATGCACGACCAGCATCCGACTCAGAGCTATGTCGACCTCAACCGTTCGGGCGTGGCATTGATGGAGATCGTCAGTCGCCCCGACATGACATCGCCGGCCGAAGCGGGCGCGTATCTACGCAAGCTCAGGTCGATCCTGCGCTATGTCGGCTCGTGCGACGGCAATATGGAAGAAGGCTCGATGCGCGCGGACGTGAACGTCAGCGTCCGCAAGCCGGGCGACCCGCTCGGTACGCGGACCGAGACGAAGAACGTCAACTCGGTCCGTTTCGTGATGGCTGTGGTCGAGCAGGAAGCGCTTCGCCAGGTCACGGCGCTTGAGGCCGGCGAACGGATTGTCCAGGAAACGCGGCTCTACGATCCCGACAGGAACGAGACTCGGTCGATGCGCTCCAAAGAGGATGCGCACGACTATCGTTACTTCCCTGATCCCGACCTGCTGCCGCTCGAACTCGACGATGCGTTTCTGGAGGAATGCCGCGCGAGCCTGCCGGAACTGCCCGACGCCAAGCGCCGCCGCTACGAGTCGCTGGGTATCACGCCGTACAATGCCGCGGTGCTGACCGCCGAGGTCGAGGCCGCGCGCTGGTTCGACACATTGCTCGACGCCGGCGCGAAGCCGGTCGCCGGCGCGAACTGGGTGACGTCGGAACTGTTCGGTGCGCTCAACCGGATCGGCAAGGGTATCGAGGAATCGCCGGTCGGCCCGACCCAGGCGGCCGAACTGCTCGGCCTCGTCGCCGACGGCACGTTGTCAGGCACGCTGGCCAAGCAGGTGTTCGAGATCATGCTCGAAACCGGGCAGGGCGCGGGCATAGTCGTCGAGGAGCGCGGGCTCAAGCAGACCAGCGACACCGGCGCGATCGAGAAGGTGATCGCCGACGTGATGGCCGCGAACGAGGACAAGGTCGCTGAGTACCGCTCGGGCAAGGACAAGTTGTTCGGCTTCTTCGTCGGTCAGACGATGAAGGCGATGGGCGGCAAGGCCAATCCCGGGGTGGTCAATGACCTGCTGAAAAAGCTGCTTGCCTGATCTCGACTGCCCACGATAGGTTATCGAAAGAATAACCGGGGGGTATTAGATGTTACGATTGACGTGGGCCGCGTTTGCGGCAGCGGTTTTGCTCGCGGGTCCTGCATCTGCAGCCGACAAGGAGCAGGGGGACGACACTAGCAAGTTCTTCATGTTCTATGGCGACGGCGTGTCGGCCGACATCGTCCGCGCTGACCTGACCTATTGCATGGCTCTTTCCGGCCGGGCGGGACCAGCGCCGAGAGGCACTCGCTACTCGACCGTGATGGGTGGCGGGCTGCTGGCCGGTATCATGGATGCGATCGCGATGAGTGTGGAACAACGTCGTCGTCGTGATTCATCGATGCGCAACTGCATGGCGATGCACGGCTACACCCGCTATTATGTGCCCGAAGAGGATTGGAACAGGATTGTTCGCGGCGACGGCGCGATCGACCGCATGGTCGCTTACATGACTGGCCCTGTTCCCTCCACGCGAAAGCTTGCGAAATGAGCCGCCTTCTCCTTTCCGCGCTGGCGGTTGCCGCGTTTGTCGTTCCCGCCACCGCAAATGCCGCGAAGCAGATCAAGAACAAGGCGCCGATCCTGATCGACGCGCGTCTCGGCTATCTATTGGCCCGTGTGGGGCCGGCCCTTTCCGACAAGGGAGTCGCTCCCACGGTTGTAGTGACTCGCATCGATCCGGTCAGGGGCATGCTGCGGACGGCCTACAAAAAGGATGCGAATCCGTTGCCGAAGGGTGAGGATGTCGCGGCCCTGATCGGCGGTGCGCGGCCCTTCGGGACGGTTCCGATATCCCAGGGAGAGGCTGGCGTGTTTCTGACGTCGCTCACGCCCGGCGAATATGTGATCGCCGGCACCGAATCGACCTGCTTTTGCATGGGGAGCTACCGCTTTACGGTTCGCGCGGGTGAGATCACCGATATCGGCACAATCCTCACCATCCTGCCGAACGAGGCGACTACGATTCCTGAATTTGCGGGGCAGCAGGTCTCGGAGGACCTCGCTGAAAAACCTTACACGATGCCGGACCTGATGGTCGTCCACGCGGCAACCGAGACCGATCAGGTACCGGCGATGCTGGCGTCGTTCCCGCGCGCACGGGCCGAGTTGACTTATACCCGCTTTGACAATGCCTCTGGTTGGATGGTGAGCCGGATGACGGGATTGCCCCAGATGGAGCATGAGACGGCGGAAGCGGCCGCAGCGGTTACCAATCCCAACGTGCCCATGGGCACGCCGGGCAATCGCTGGCCGGATGTCGCCGAGAAGTCCGAAAAGGCGACTGCGGCCAAATAAGTGGGCAAAGACCCGCGGTTGCAACGCAACCGCGGGTCACCCGATTTACCCGTACGATTATTGCGCATCACCGTCCTCGGTACCGATCACGCTGCCCGTGCAGTCGATACTGACCGGCCGCCGGCGGATATCCGGCGGATATGTAGCTATCCGCGTCGGGCGTGTCGCGCCTTCGCTGGGCTTTATCGCGTTCCTTGCTGGCCTCGATGATTCCTTCGGAATCGCTGCGATTGGCACAATCCAAGCCAGGCAAACTGAGCCAGGCAACTGGGATCGCGATCGATCATAGCTTTCCTTTTCAGTGAAAATTCACCTCACCGACCGGCTGGCCGGGGGCAGGGGCGGGTGGCGCCGGATCGCCGCCCGGTTGTGGCGCGGGTACATCGATATCGGGGGCGACGGGCGACACTTCCGGCGGGGGCGCGGCGGGCTGCGCCGGCGTGCTCGGTTCGGGCGGCAATTCGGGCGGCGGCGTGGTGGCCATCGGCTTTCTCCTCCGCCATGTAACGCACTTGCATCGCGCCGGGTTGCTACGCCCGTGCGAGTTGCTATAGACCCCGCCGACCGAAGGTGTCCCATGCGGGCGTGGCGGAACTGGTAGACGCGCCTGGTTTAGGTCCAGGTATCGCAAGATGTGGGGGTTCGAGTCCCTTCGCCCGCACCAGTCTCGTCGCGCTGGGCGAGGGGTGCCGCAACAGTGATTCCCTGAAAAGGCCCAGAGCTAAAAAAGGCAAGTGTTGAAATGCAGACTGTCGAGACGTTGAACGAGGGCCTGAAGCGCGCCTACACGCTGAAGATCACGGCGAAGGACATCGATTCGAAGGTCGATGCCGAGCTGAAGCGCGTCGCGCCGCAGGTGCGCATGCCCGGCTTCCGCCCCGGCAAGGTGCCCGCCAACCTGGTCCGCAAGATGCACGGCCCCGCGCTGATGCAGGATGCGCTCAACAGCTCGATCCAGGAAGGCGTGCAGACGCTCCTCGCCGAGCAGAAGCTGCGCCCGGCGATCCAGCCTTCGGTCAGCCTCGACGAGGGCTATGAGCTTGGCCAGGATGCCGAGGTCAAGGTCGAGCTGGAAGTGCTCCCCGATGTGCCGACCCCGTCGATCGAGCATCTGAAGCTCGAGCGGCTGACCGTGCCGGCCGATGACGCCGCCCTCCAGGAGCAGCTCCAGAAGTTCGCTGACCAGCAGAAGCGCTGGGACGATGCCAAAGCGACTTACAAGGCAAAGACGGGCGACCTCGTCGTCATGGACTTTGTCGGCAAGGTCGACGGCGTGGCGTTCGACGGCGGCACCGGCACCGACATGTCGGTCGAACTGGGTTCGGGCCGGCTGATCCCGGGCTTCGAGGACCAGGTCGTCGGCGTGAAGACCGGTGACGAGCGTCAGATCGAAGTGACCTTCCCGGCTGACTATCAGGCCAAGGATCTGGCCGACAAGGCCGCGACCTTCGATCTGACGATCAAGGCAGTGAAGACCGCGGGCGAGACGAAGATCGACGACGAACTGGCGGTGTCGCTCGGTCTCAAGGACCTGGATCAGCTCAAGGAACTGCTCAAGGGCCAGATCGAGCAGGAACTGAACCAGCTCACCCGTACCCACATGAAGCGTAAGCTGCTCGACCAGCTCGCCGAGGGCCATGATTTCCCGGTCCCGCCGTCGATGGTCGAGGCCGAGTTCGCCCAGATCTGGCAGCAGCTCGAGCATGAGGCGACTCACGAAGCCGATCCCGAGGCAGCCATCGCCGAGATGGAAGCGGAGCGCGCCGATTATCAGGCGATCGCCGAGCGGCGCGTGCGCCTGGGTCTGCTCCTGTCGGAGATCGGCCAGGCCAATGGCGTCGAGGTCAGCCAGCAGGAAATGAACCGCCTGATCGCGCAGGCCGCGTCGCAATACGGCCCCGAGGATCGCACCCGCTTCATCGAATATGTCCGCTCCGAGCCGATGGCCGCAGCCCAGCTGCGCGCACCGCTCTATGAGGACAAGGTGGTCGACTGGCTGTTCGAAAAGGCCGACATCAGCGATCGCGAAGTGACCCGCGAGGCGCTTGAAGAAGCGATCGAATCCGAGGACGGTTTCGCCAGCGGCACGCATCATCACGATCATGACCACGACCATGATCATGACCACAAGCCGAAGAAGAAAGCCGCCGCCAAGAAGGCGGAGCCCGCAGAAGATGCTTCCGCCGAGGAAGCGAAGCCGGCGAAGAAGGCGGCTGCCAAGAAGGCTGAGCCTGCTGCGGAAACGGCTGAAGAACCGGTGAAGAAGCCTGCTGCCAAGAAGGCGGCCAAGCCTGCGGCTGACGCTGAGGAAGCGCCGGCCGAGGAAGCCGCGCCTGCCAAGAAGCCGGCGGCGAAGAAAGCTCCCGCGAAGAAGGACTGAACTCGTTCAAGGACGTCGCTGCCGACCGGCAGTGACGTCCCCGTGCGACGCGCTCTTTGATCAGGCGAAGACTTCGTTCAGATTCGATCCGTCGAGCTTGGTCTGCCCCAGGGCAATTCCGCGAATCAGCATAATCGCCACAGGCGCCAGCACGATGTTGACGACGCTGTCTGTCCATAGCCCCAATGTGCCGGGGCCGGTCACTGCATTCGCGACCCAGGCAACCACACCGGCGAGCAGCCACAAAGCCCACCATATCGCGACCAGGCTGTCGTTCGTGTCGTAGGGATAGACGCCGCGGCTCACATTCCACAACTCGCGCATTCCCTGAAACGGCTTGAACAGGCACGCGACCGGCACCACGAACCACCAGATTCGTGACCATGGTGTGAATTCGAGATCCTCGAAGCCGGCCGCGATGAGATTGTTGCCGGCCACAAGGATCAAGCGGCAGAACACGATCATTGTCACGATCTTGAACAGAAACGCGGCGATATCCACCCCGGTGGCGATCGGTGTAACGAATTGCTGGAAGAGCTCCGGTGTCATCTTCGCGCCAATCAGGATCGCCGGGTTCCACAACGCGTCGACCACGATCATCACAGTCAGAATGGCCGTCAGCGGCCGCAGGTCCCGAATTTCCATCGATATTCCCCCTATTCCCCGGTGCAGACCATCCCGCGTCCGACGGAAACCGTCAAACCACAAAAAGGGTCGAACCCGGGCGAATTCACCCCTATGGCGGGAGTATGACGTCGAGCATTGCTGTCCTGCTGCCCTGTTACAATGAAGAAGCCGCCATCGCGCAGACGGTGGCGGGGTTCCGTGCCGCGCTGCCGGACGCAACCATCTATGTTTACGACAACAACAGTCGCGACCGCACGGTCGAGGTCGCGCGTGCCGCCGGGGCGATCGTCCGGACCGAGCGTATCCAGGGCAAGGGCAATGTCGTCCGCCGCATGTTCGCCGACGTCGATGCCGATATCTATGTCATGGCGGATGGCGATGCGACCTATGACTCGGCTTCGGCCCCGGCGCTGGTTGCGCGGGTGCTCGACGAGCAACTCGACATGGTCGTGGGCGCTCGAGTCACCCAGGCGGATGCGGCGTACCGACGCGGGCACAAGATGGGCAACGCGCTGCTGACGGGCATGCTCGCGCGGCTGTTCGGGCGCAGCTTCACCGATATCCTGTCCGGCTACCGTGTCTTTTCCCGCCGATTCGTAAAGAGCTTCCCGGTGCTGTCGTCAGGTTTCGAGATCGAGACCGAGATCAGCGTCCATGCGCTAGAACTGAAGATGCCGGTCGCTGAGATCGAGACGCCCTATTTCGCCCGGCCCGAGGGCTCCGAATCGAAGCTGAGCACGTACAGCGACGGTTTCCGTATCCTGCGCACGATCCTCCAGCTCTACCGGATCGAGCGGCCCGTGCTGTTCTTCGGCAGCATCGGCGCGGCGCTGGCCGGCATCGCGGTGATTCTCGCGGTGCCGCTGATCATCACCTATATGCACACCCGCCTGGTGCCGCGTTTCCCCACCGCGGTGCTGGTGACGGGGCTGATGATTCTCGCCTCGCTCAACCTGTTCGCCGGACTTATCCTCGATACGGTGGTGCGCGGGCGGCGCGAGGTGCGGCGTCTGGCCTATCTGGCGCATCGCGCGCCGGGTGGGGAGGATCGGCGAGCCTGACGGCACGGGGGTTGAACTCGTTTCCGCCAGCGCCGATGTAAGGCATCTACTGGGGCATAAGGATTCAAAGGTACACTATGCATAACCCGTTCGAGACCGGCGACTTCATGCGTCCGCTCACTTCCAATGGTTTCACCGCGCAGGCGCCGCAGGGTGGCCTCGTTCCGATCGTGATCGAGCAGTCCAATCGCGGCGAGCGCAGTTTCGACATCTATTCGCGCCTGCTGCGCGAGCGCATCATCTTCGTCACCGGCGGGGTCGAGGACCATATGGCATCGGTCATCAGCGCCCAACTGCTCTTTCTGGAGTCAGAGAACCCCAAGAAGGACATCTTCATGTACATCAACTCGCCGGGCGGCGTCGTCACGGCGGGCATGGCGATCCATGACACCATGCAATATATCCGTCCGCGCGTGGGCACGGTCTGCATGGGCCAGGCCGCCTCGATGGGCAGCTTCCTGCTCGCGGCGGGCGAGCCCGGCATGCGCGTGGCGCTGACCAATGCGCGGATCATGATCCACCAGCCGTCCGGCGGCGCGCAGGGCATGGCAAGCGACATCGAGATCCAGGCGCGCGAGATCCTGCGTATCCGGCACCGGATGAACGAGCTCTACGCTCAGTACACCGGCAAGCCGATCGGCGAGATCGAGCATGCGATGGATCGCGACAAGTTCCTGTCGGCCGATGAAGCCAAGGAATTCGGCCTGATCGACGAGGTGTTCGACAAGCGTCCGGCGATCGCCGACGAATCGGCTACTCCGGTCCTGCCGGCGTCCTGATCTGATTTCCGTCGCCTTAACTCCGGGGCGATATAGTGATTGTAGAAGATAAGGGGACCGGTCTAACATGGTCTCCCCGCACGAACGCGCTATGTACCGCGCGAAGGATGGATTGAATGACGAAGCTCAGCGGCGGCGACTCGAAGAGCACGCTCTATTGCTCGTTCTGCGGCAAGTCGCAGCACGAGGTGCGGAAGCTCATCGCCGGGCCGACCGTTTTCATCTGCGATGAATGCGTCGAGCTCTGCAATGACATCATCCGCGAGGAGACCAAATCAGCGCTCGTCTCGAAGAAGGACGGGGGCGTGCCCACGCCGCAGGAGATCTGCGACGTGCTCGACGACTATGTCATCGGGCAGAAGCGCGCCAAGCGGGTCCTCTCGGTTGCCGTGCACAATCACTACAAGCGCCTCAACCACGGCCAGAAGGGCGCGGACGTCGAGCTTGCGAAGTCGAACATCCTGCTCGTCGGGCCGACCGGCTGCGGCAAGACCTTGCTTGCCCAGACGCTGGCGCGAATCCTCGACGTGCCCTTCACCATGGCCGATGCGACCACGCTGACCGAGGCGGGCTATGTCGGCGAGGATGTCGAGAACATCATCCTCAAGCTGCTCCAGGCGTCCGACTACAATGTCGAGCGGGCGCAGCGCGGGATCGTCTATATCGACGAGATCGACAAGATCAGCCGCAAGGCCGAGAATCCCTCGATCACGCGGGACGTGTCGGGCGAGGGCGTTCAGCAGGCGCTGCTCAAGCTGATGGAGGGCACCACTGCCTCGGTCCCGCCGCAGGGCGGGCGGAAACATCCGCAGCAGGAATTCCTGCAGGTCGACACGACGAACATCCTGTTCATCTGCGGCGGTGCGTTCAGCGGCCTCGAAAAGATCATCGGCGACCGCCTCCAGGGCAAGTCGATCGGGTTCGGCGCTTATGTCGCTTCGCCCGAGGAACGCCGTACCGGCGAAACGCTGAAGGCGGTCGAGCCCGAGGATCTGCTCAAGTTCGGCCTGATCCCCGAATTCGTCGGCCGTCTGCCGGTGATCGCCACGCTCGAGGATCTCGACGTGCCGGCGCTGGTGACGATCCTGACCGAGCCGAAGAACGCCCTGGTCAAGCAGTATCAGAAGCTGTTCGACATGGAGGAGGTGAAGCTCGGCTTCACCGACGACGCGCTGGTAACGGTCGCCAAGAAGGCGATCGATCGCAAGACCGGTGCGCGCGGCTTGCGCTCGATCCTGGAAGGCATCCTGCTCGACACCATGTTCGATTTGCCGGGCATGGATTCGGTCGACGAGGTGATGATCGACAAGGACGTAATCGAGGGCCGCAAGGAACCGATCCGCGTCTATGCCAAGAAGGACAAGGCGGGCGCCGGCGCCGCGTGATCCAATCTTCCTCTCCCCTTGTGGGAGATGAGCATTGGGCAGCGATGGGAAGGGTGGGGAGGGCACTCGTTGACGTTCCGGACCTCGCTCCCCCCATCCGATGGTTCGCGCCACCTTTTCCCGCGAGGGGAGAAGGATATAATAGTTACGCAGCGGCGTGACTGAATTCGGGAATCCTGTCCGGCTCGCCGATATCGGTGATCGCATTGCCATCGGGGCAATGCTCGCCCGGGCCTTTGCCGACGATCCGGCCACCAGCTTCATCTTTCCCGATGCCGAGGAGCGCGCGAAGCGCCTGCCGCGCCTGTTCGCCTTGCTGTTCGACGAGGATGCGCGCGGCATGCGGGTGATGACTCAGGGCGGCGAGGCGGCGGCCTTGTGGCGCGGGCCGGGCCAGAACCACACCAGCATTCTCGACATGCTGCTCCAGGCCTGGCCGATGTGGCTGATCTTCGGCGGCGCGCTCGGCCGCGCGCTGGCGGTATCGAACGCGATCGACGCGCACTTCCCGACCGGCGATTACTGGTACCTCCATATCGCCGGCTGCGATCCGGCGGCGCAGGGCAGGGGACTTGGCGGCGCCGTCATCCGGTCGGCGCTTGATCGGGTCGCAGGCAGCGGCCTGCCGGCCTATCTGGAAACGGCGACGCCGCGGAACCTGAGTTTTTACCGTGGGCTTGGTTTCGAGGTGACGGCCGAGTGGAGCGTGCCGAAGGGCGGCCCGCTCTTCTGGTCGATGATGCGCTCGGCGCGCTAACCGTGAGGCCCACAAGGGCTCCGTGGCTCCATTCGTTGAATCATTGCGCGCCACATGGCGGCTGCGCTTGACCTCGCGCGCTTCGCCGACTTTGATGCGGCATCAGCTTTCCGGGGGATGATCAATGGACGAGTTTTCGACGACCAGGCGCGCATTGCTGCAGGGTGCCGCCGCCGGGGCGATGACGCTGGCGCCGGGTGTGGCGCTGGCGGCGCGGGCTGACGACATGGCCGCCATTCGCCGCGCCGTCGAGCAGGGGCATGACGCCTCCGTCGCCCGAATCCAGGAATGGATCCGCAACCCGACCATTGCGGCCGAGCGGTTCAAGGTGGCGGAGGGCGTTGCCCATATGTCGAAGCTGGCGCAGGAGGCCGGCTTCCAGAAGATACGCACGGTGCCCACCGGGGGCGTGCCCGCCGTGTTCGCGACGCTTGATGTCGGCGCGCCCAAATGGCTCGGCATCTACTTCATGTACGACGTGAAGCAGTTCGACCCGGCCGAATGGTCGGTGCCGCCGCTCGAGGGGCGGCTGGTCGACCGGCCGGGTGTTGGCAAGGTCATCATGGGCCGCGGCGCGGTCAACCAGAAGGGCCCCGAAGGCGCGTTCCTCGCGGCGCTTCACGCGTTCAGGGCGTCGGGCCGCAAGCTGCCGGTCAACCTCGCGCTGATCGCTGAAGGGGAGGAGGAGATCGCCTCGCCCAATTTCCTCACCGCGATCCGTGATCCCGATGTGCTGGCGACGATGAAGAAATGCGTCGGTGTGATCATTCCCTCGGCCGGCCAGGCGCCCGCCGGTAACGCGACCATCTCGCTCGGCGCCAAGGGCGCGGTCGAGATGGAGATCGTGTCGGACAGCGCGAGCTGGGGCCGGGGGCCAGCGAAGGACCTACATTCGAGCCAGTTCGCCCGGGTGGACAGCCCGGCCTGGCGGCTGGTGCAGGCGCTCAACACCCTGATGGCGCCGGATGGCCATACCCCGGCGGTGGAGGGATTCCTCGATCGGGTCGAACCGCTCAGCACCCGGCAGAAGGCGCTGATCGCTGAAAGCGCGCGCACGAATAGCGAGGCCGATGCCAAGAAGGTGATGGGGGTCCAGCACTGGATCAACGACGAGACCTGGGAGCAGTCGCTCGAACGCCTCGCGTCGCAGCCGACGATCAACATCCAGGGGCTGGTCAGCGGCTATACCGGTGAAGGCGGCAAGACCGTCCTCCCGCACCGGGCCGTGGCCAAGGTCGAACTGCGGCTGGTGCCCGACATGACGAAGGACGACAGTGTCGCCAAGTTGAAGGCGCATCTGGTCAAGAAGGGCTTCCCCGATATCGAGGTGAATGTGACGGGCGGCTATGGTCCGACACAGACGCCGGAGGAATCGGGGCTGATCAAGGCGCACAAGGCAGTTCTGACCCGAGCGCAGATTCCCTATGCCCTGTCAGTGCGCAGCGCCGGATCATGGCCCGGCGTGGTGTTCACCGGCGATCCGCTGCGGTTGCCGGCGGCGCAGTTCGGCATCGGCAACGGCAATGGTGCGCACGCGCCCGACGAATATTTCGTCATCGAGCCAACCAATCCCGAGGTCGCCAACCTGACTCAGCAGACCATGGCCTATGTCGACCTGATGTACGAGATCGCTGCCCAGGGCTGAGCAGGGCGGGGTCGGATCGGCGTGCAAAAGACGGGCGAGGGCCGTGCCGAAGAGGCCGCCCTTCCGGTCGACCGGAAGGGCGGCATGGGAGCGTCAGCTTAGAAGGCCATCCGGAACCCGGCGCTTACGCCGCCGCGGTGATCGGCATTCCCGCTCTCCCCCTTCAGCGCACCGAACAACACAAACTTTTCCGAGACACGGACATCGGCGCCGGCCGTGGCCGTGACGAGCAGGGGCGCGCGCGGTACGCCGGCCGCCACCAAGCCGTAGCCGCCCCCACCCAGCGCCGCGATCGCGTCAAGCGTGCGCCCCGTTGCCTGGTAGCGCAGCCCCAGCGACAGGTAGGGGCGCACCCTGGCTTCGCTGCGCATGTCCCTGCTGAACGTCAGAGCACCGTCGACGAACACTGCGTTGTCGCGTGCGCGCGCGACATTGAGCGCGTAAACGCTGCCGCCGGTTTCCATCACACGATCGCGGACCACCTGGATGACGGTCGCGCCGAGGCCGGGGCGCACCATCCAGCCATGTCCGACCGGCACCGCATAATCGACGTTGAGATCTCCGGTCCAGGTGCGAAGGTCGTATTCGCCACGGGCCGAGCCGCCCGGTAGCGTGCGCCTGGTATCGGCGCTGCCACCGTCATAGGCGATCGTCGCCTTGACGCCGAGCCGCCCGTCAGTCCAGCGTCCGTGCACGCCCGCGACCACACTGTCGACCGTGCTGCGCGCGCCGCGTTCGGCGAGATTTTCGCGGCTGGTGAGATATCCGATGAAGCCGCCGATCGCCCAGTCGGTGCTCCCCCAGCCGACCCCGCCCAGAAAGCCGTAGCCATTGATCTGCGCGCGCGAGGCCCCCTGCGTGCCGCCACTGAGCGTTCGAAAATTCCCGAGCGTGCTGCCGAAACTGAAGAGCCCGGGCGAATCACGAAGCGTACCAAATGCCTGCGACCGTCCGGCATCGGCGAGTTCCAGTCCCTGCTCGACCGCAACCTGACCGACCGACGCATAGGCCTCCGGAGTGAGTTGCGCGAAGGCGCTGGAATTCGCCAGGCCAGCCGCATTCGTCAGTTGCGGCGCAGCGGCTACGAAGGCCGTGGATGCCCGGCCGCTGATCAGGAGGTCATTGACATAGCCGACGGCGCGTTGCGCCTGCGGGGAGAGGGTCACGTCGCCGAGGAACAGGCCAAGCAGCGTCAGCCTGCCGCCCTGAATGGAGACATATCCGGCCAGCGAGGAGGATTTGACGACGCCGCCATAGCTGCCGGAAATGCCGCCGCTCGCCACGATCAGGTCGAGCGACTTGCCGGGCGTCAGCGGCCGGTCGGCTGCGAGTTGCAGCGTCGCGCCCGGCGCAATGGAGACGGCGCCATTGACGACCAGCTTGTCGGTCACGGCCGGCGTAATCTCGAACAGCGACACCGAACTGGCGGCAAGCGCTACATTGCCGTTCACGGTCATTGTCCCCGGCGAGGCGCCGGGGCTGAGCGTGCCGGCCACCGCGATATTGCCGTTCACCGTGCCGGCGGAGCCGAAGGTAGCGCCAGCGCCGACATTGATCGTCGGCGCGCCGATGGTCGAGCCGGCCAGCCCGATCAAGCGTCCCCCGCTGAGCGTGACGTCGCCGAGCGAGGCAGTGCCCGAGATGGTCGCGAGCCCCGAAGCCATCCGCAGCGCCTCGATGTTGGTGATGCTGCCTAGCGCCACCGGTGCGGCCGAACTGCCCCCCATGATATCGATGCTGTCATTGCCGGCTCCGCCATCGATGAGGCCGGTGATCGCACCACCGCGCAGGGTCAGCCGGTCATCGCCGGCACCGAGCGACACCGCCCCCTTGATCACGCCGCTATTGTCGATGGAGTCGTTGCCCGCCCCCAGGACGATATCGCCGATGATGGTGCCGGTGTTGACGATCATGTTGTTGAATGAATCGTAGGTCTGGATCGCCACGCTCGAGGTGCTGCCTGACGCGGCGATCGTGCCGGCGTTGGTGAGGTTCAGGGGGCTGTCGGTGGTGACCAGCGCAAAGGCGCGGGCACCGGTGGCGCTGATGGTGCCGCCAGCGGCATTGGTGATCGTGCCGGTCTGCCCCGCGCCGCTAGTGAACAACGCGATGATCGGCGCCGTGCCGGAGCCCTCCGATGGCGTCTGGCTGGCGCTGATCGTGCCGCTGTTGGTGATCGCGTAGCTGAGTGGCTGTCGAGTCTCTCCTGTGTGGAGATGGAGGCCGTAGGCACTGGAAGTCGACTGTGCGGCGATCGTGCCTGTGTTCGCTATCCGGATGGTGCCGCCATCGCTTTGGCCGAAAGGCACGATCTCGAGATAGGCGGCCGCGGTGTCGCTGTTGCTGGTGATTGTACCGCTGTTGGTGAAATTCATCGCGAGCGGCGACGTGTTGGCCCGGTATATTACGGCCATAAGTCCCCTGCCGACGATCTGCCCGCTATTCCCGATCGTCATGGCATTGGCGGCGTATAGCCGAACTGTTGGACCATCTGTCACGGTCGATCCGATCGATGCGATCGTACCGCTATTGGTGAAACCGAGCGTCGTACGGCCGAACAGCGACACCACCGGCTCATAGCTGTAGACATAGCTGTTAGCTGTCGAGGTGATCGCACCGCTGTTGGTGAAGAGCGACGTTGAACCAGATACGCCCCCTCGCACCGAGCCGTTATTCGTCAGCGACGCCAGCGTCTGCTCGGCTGGAAACAGCGAACCGTAAGGAATCGAACTGGGCGGAAAATCTGGCAGATTGGTCGTCAGGCTACCGGTGATCGCCGCCTGGTTGACGACGCTGCCGTTACCGGTCGCGTATAGAGTACCGCCGAAGGTGCCGGTGGCGGTGGCCGTGACGACAGTCTCCTCGCCGTCGGCCTGGACCAATGCGTGCTGGAAATTGCGGACTCCCGCCGGGTCGATCGAGACGGTGCCGCTGCTGGTCAACACACGACCGTATACGTTGTTGCCGCCGCCTCCATCGACCACGCCCGAGACGCCGAGCGTGCTGCCAGTCTGAAGCAGCAGGTCGGAGCCGTCGCCGAATAGCAGATCGCCCGTGACCGTGCCGCCGGCGGCGATGAAGACGCTGCTTGCCAGCGACCGCTGCGGCGCACCGTTATAATAGGGGTAGCCATAGCCGAGATCCACGGTGCCGTTCACCGTGCCGGCATTGACGAAGTGGCCCGAATACAGGCGCACCGCCGTCCCACCAGTCCCGGTGATGGCCCCGCCGGTGGCGTTGAGGATCATGGCGCTTGCGGATGTATCGCTGCCGCCGATCGCGATCCCGCCGGTGCTTTCCATTATGCCGGAATTGATGATCCGGTTATAGTTGTAAGCGCTGATCGCGTTGCCGCCAACGCTGATCGTCCCACGATTGTCCAGCGATATGGAACCGGTGAGGCCCGTAGCCTTGGCCCCCCCACTGATCTGGGTGATCGTGCCAGTGTTGACGACGCTGGTGCCGTGAATGGCGCCCGAGATGCCGGTGCCGCCATCAAGCAGGATCGCGCCAGCATTGGTAATGGCCGCCCCGCCGCTGATGCCGACCGTATAGGCGGAGGCATTGCGATCGGTGACGGCGATTGTCCCGAGATTGGTAAAGCTGTCGCCCTCGCCGAGGCTGACCGCAGAACCAGAATAGATGGTACTGCCGACCGCCCGCGTAACGGTTATCGTGCCACGGCTGGTGATCGACAAAGCGCTGGCACCGGCTCCGTAGTTGCTCTTGTCCGCCAGTGTGCCGACGACGGCGAGAGCCGGTGTCGCTGTCGTGGTGGTCAGGTTTGCATTCAGGTCGACCGTGCCGGTGCCGGCCAGCGCGACGCTGTTGGTGAAGGTACCGGGCGCGGTCAGCGTCAGATGCGCCCCGTTCGTCATCTCGTAGGTCGCGTTCGAAAAAGAGCCGATCGGGCCGAGCGTTGCCGCCTGAGTGCCGGTCACGCGCAACCGCAACAGCGCGCCGTTTGCCGCCGTTACGGTACCCGTGATGCCGGCGAACTGGCCGGGGCCGGTGTTGACGAGATCGGTAAACAGGGTCGCACCCGCACCCAGCACGAGATCGCCGTTGAGGACACCGCCGTTCAGGGAGATATAACGCTGGCCGTTATATCCACCGAAGTCAGCCGAATTGAGCGTCAGCGCGACGGTGCCGTTGATCGTTCCTGCATTGATGACCGACGTGACGAAAGAGTTTCCGGAAATAGCACGGCCGCCATTGCCGACAACGCCGCCGGCGTTGTTGTACAGCGTGCTGTAGGCGTCGAGCTGCACCGCAGTGCCTCCGCTGTTCGTCGCCTTCACAGTCCCGGTGTTGATGAGATCGGCGCCAAGCTGGACTCCGACCGTCGCACCCTGGATCGTGCCGCTGTTGCGGGACGTAGTGCCCTGGCTGCCCCGCAGCAGTACGCCGATGCCGTTTGTGGACCGGATCACACCAGTCTCGGCATTGGTCAGGGTGTTCCCGTCGGCGACTACAGCCGTGCCGCTGGTCGTGATCGTGCCCGAGTTGATGATACTGCCGTTGCTGCGCACGCCAGCGCCGGCTGAGGTGATCGATCCGCTGTTCGTAAACCGGGTGTATTGTGCGCCGACAACCGCGTTGAGGGTGGACGACGCAGTATGAATGCTCCCCTCGTTGATGACCTGCTGAAGGGCGGGCGAAGTGACACCGTTCAACGTGAATGCCGTGCCTGCGCTTGTTATCGCCGCCCGGTTTACAAGCGTTCCCGAACCGGCGACCTGTATATTGGTGGGGGCAACGAAGCCGGTGCCCAGCGTGGTGGTGACGCCTTGGTCCGTAGCGATCGCGAACTGCTGGAACCCGGCTAGCAATGTCACCGGGGTATTGATCGTTGTATCGGTGCTGACGGCAAGCTGTTCCGTGTTGATACCTGCACCGGCGTTGATCGTGCCGGTGATTCCCGTGATAGGCGCGGGGACCCCGCCATAGCGGACGACCAGCGTATCGTTGCCGGCCCCAAACGCGACCGAGCCGTTGATGCGGCCAAGCGAGGAATCGACGGTGCTACCAGAATTGCCGGTTACTACATTGCCCGTGATGATACCGCGATTGACGAGATTAACGCCGTTCGATCCTTCGATCGCAGTCGTGCCGGCACTGCTGATCTGGCCTCCGGCCAGGTTCTGAATATTGAGGAATGCGGAAGAGACCGCCGCGCCGGCGCCGGTATTCGCTATGACGCCACCGTTCGTCAGCGTCGCGAAATTAGCACCGGCGATCGCCGCAGCAGCGCCGTTCGACCGGATTGTGCCACTATTCACCCATGCGCCCGGGTGGATCGTGTAGGGGTAGTCCGTGCCCGCATTTCCCGATGTGACTGCGCTGGAGTTGCCGCCGTCGATCAGGCCGGCATTGTTCAGCGTGCCGACTGGGCCAACGACGCTACCGGAGATCACGCCGGTCGCGCCGTTGATGATCGAATCGAAAGCCGAATAAGGGGACGGGTAGCCACCCACCATAGTGACCACGTCGCCGCGCAATGCGACTCCGCTCGATCCCGTGATGGTGCCGGCATTGTCGATGGTCGCGATCAACTGCGCATAAACGTTCCCGCCACTTCGGCCCATGGCGAGCGCGGTCGAACCCGACACTGACCCACCTTCCTGCACGGTGAGTGCGAGGCGCGTCGTGCTGCCATTGTAGATTGCGGACTCCCCGGTGAGCAATGCGATACCGGCCTGACTCCCGCCGGTTATCTGCCCCGCGACGATGATCTTTTCGACGATCGGGCTGACCGTATTCGGCACCTCGACCGTCACCGCCGGCGCGCCGGTGTTGGATACGCTCGCGCCGTCGGCCACGGTCAGCGTGGTGTCCGGCGTCGTCACCGTGATACCGTTGGTGTCGATGCCGGTGCACGTCGTCGTGCCGTTCGCGACTGTCGGATCGGGTGCACATTGCGCCCATGCCGGCGAGGCTGTGGCAGCGCCAAGCGCCAGCACGCTCGCGCCAAGCCAAAAGGACCGGCGGCGCACGCCGGCCACATCACGATCAATCATTCTACCCCCCGGTTGTTACGGCGCAAGCGCGGGTGGCGGGTTGCCGGGGAAGGTCACGATTGTCCAGGGGATTCCAGGAGTCTGCGTGGGATAGCGGTATCCCTCATTTGCTACTCGCGATATCCGCGCAGGCAGACAGATATCGGCCTGCGCCAACCGAAGGAGAGAAGCATTGAAAAGGTCGCTCGTTCAGATGGCCGCAATGGCGGCGCTGGCGATGATGCCGGCGGGTGTGACCGGGGCGGCGCCAAATCCGCTGGTCGGTGCATGGGCCGTCGATCGCTTTGTCGACATGCCCGAGGGAGAAAAGCCGGTTTACCCGTTTGGCGAAAAGCCGGTCGGGCTGTTCATCTTCACCGCCGACGGGCATTTTTCGTTCAACGTGATGGGTGCTCCGGGCGGCGGGGATGCGTCGGGCGGCCGCGTCGGCTGGACACCCGCCTCGTACGTTTCCTATTTCGGCACCTATCGATACGATCCGGCCGGCTCAAGCTGGACCGCGCAGGTCATGGGGGGAAATGTTCCGGGCTATACCGGCACCAGCCAGACGCGTGGCTTCAAGCTGGTCGGCAAGGTGCTGACGATCTCGGCGACCGCCCAGGAGAATGGGCGCACGATCAGGGTCGAGCGGGTGCTTCACAAAATCGATCGCTGATTCCACGACGGCGCGGACATTCTTCGGCCTCGCCCCCGGACGGCAGGGAAATCGCCGGAACGGATCAGGCCGTTTCGTCTTCGGCCAGAAAGTTGCCGAGCCGGTCGAGCCGCTTTTCCACCGGGGATCGCCGGTCGCGAATCCAGCGTTCGAGGATCGAGAAGCCGCCCGGTTCGAGCCGGCAGCTCCGCACGCGGCCGGTCTTCTCGGTACGCACCAGCCCGCATTCCTCCAGCACCTGGAGATGCTGTGCGACGGCGGTCAGGGTGATGCCGAGCGGCGCCGCCAGGTTCGAGACGGAGAGCGGCCCATCGGTCAACCGCTCGACCATCGCCTTGCGCGACGGGTCCGCGAGCGCGCGCAGGACTCGCTCGACGGTGAGCGCCGGGTCGGGGGACGCTGTCGGATCGGAAATCGTCACGCCTCCGGCAATATCGCCCCCAGCCGGTCGAACAAGACGCGCCAGCCATGCTCGCGCATTTCCGGTCCGTCCGCGCCTTCGAGGAAGACCGCCTGGTGTGTGCAGATCAGGTCGGTGCCGCTGTCGGTCGCGATCAGCTCGATCGTCAGCAGCGCAACCGAGATGGGCCTGCCGCCGAGTGTCATGGTCGCGGCGCTGACGATTCGACGGTCGGGGACGATGTTGTGGAAATATTCCTCGTTGACGAGTTCGACACCTTCGAACGGTGTGTCGGCGCCCATCCTGGCGCGCGAGATGGACCAGCCGCCGACGCGGAAGTCCATCTCGAACGCAGTGCCTTCACGACCATCGCGATCAGAATACCAGCGGCGCTTCTGATCCTCCCGGCTGAGCGCCGCGAACACGCGCTCCCTTGAGGCAGGATAGCGCCGTTCGATCACGAAGGTATTGGGAAGGACGGGTTGGGGTTCCATGGCGCCACGACTCCATCAGTGAAGTAATGGCTTCAGTATCGTTGCGCCAGGAAGATTGTCAAGTGTACGCTTCACTATTGCCCGTCACGGCTTCACGAGGTGCCAGGTCTGGTGGGGTGATGACGCGAAGGACAGGCGGGGATCGGCGGAGGAACCGTAGAATTCCAGCCGGTCATAGGGGCCACCGTCGCGCGCGCCCGTTACCCGCTCGTACAAATGCGGGCCGATCCGTTCCCAATACAGCGTTTCCTGGCTGTCCTTGGTAATCACCGTGTTCGGACCGGCCACCGACACCGTCAGGTCGCCGGCCGGATCGGCTGGCTTGCCATAGTCGCGGCGATTGGCGCGATACTGGCCGAGTGGCGGCGGCGCTTCCTCACCCGACACGCGCTGGGCGGGTTTGGCGGGGAACAGGCGGCCGATGATCGCATTGCTGAGTTCGGTGCGGGCCGGGCTGCTGTCCGGCCCGCCGGTCACTGAAACGAAGAAGCCGAAATCAGCCTCCGGCGCGAGCAGGAGATAGGAGTGGAAATCGACCGTATTCCCGCCATGGCCGATCATGCGGGGGTTCGCCTCGCGCGCGACCATGAAGCCGTGCGCCATGCCTTCGAGATGCGGCGCGTTGGCGAGGGAATTGCTCTCGAGCAGATCGACCGAGGCGGGCGAAAGGATGCGCGCGCCGCCCAGCGTTCCGCGCGCCAGCATGGCGAGCATGAACCGGGCCATGTCGGGTGCCGTTGCTGCGGCCGATCCGGCCGGCATGATGAAGCTGAAATTCTCATAGGGCTTGGCCACAAGGCGCCCATCCTTGAAGCCGTAACCCAGCGCCATATGTCCCGCCCATGCTTCGGGCAGCGGCTCGCGGAAGGTTGTCGTGTTCATGCCCAGCGGCTTGAACAGATGGCGATCGACATAGTCGGGAAAGGGCTCGTTCGAGACCCGTTCCACGATATAGCCAGCGAGCGCCGCGCCATAGTTGGAGTAGGAAATCTCGGTTCCGGGGGCCCAGAGCCGTGCCGGGATATGCTTCTTGATATAGTCGCGATAGTCGCGCGGGTGCGCCAGCAGATCCGGTTCGCCATAGCCAAGATCGCTCATGCCGGGGCTGTGCGAAAACAGGTCGCGCACGCGGATCGGCTTGCCCTCGAAGGGAGGGATCGCGAAGTCGAGATAGCGGTTCACATCGGCGTCGAGATCGACCTTGCCAAGCTCGACCTGCTGCATCAGCGCCGCCCAGGTGAGCAATTTCGACACCGAGCCGGGGCGGAACAGTGTCGATCGAGCGTCGACGGGCACGCGCCGGGCGATATCCGCATAACCATAGCCGCGCGTGAACAGCACCTTGCCCTTGTGGACGACGGTCACCACCGCGCCCGCGACCTGGCGGGTCGCGATCTGCTGCGCGACGACTCCGTCGATGAAGGTTGGAAGCGACGCCAGGCGCGCCGCGTCGATCGCGACCGGAGATGTCGCCGCACGAGGAGCGGGGGACGCAATGGCTGGGATGCCAGGCGTGCCGGCGACCGCGGCGAGGATCAGGCTCGCGGCGAGGGTATTCCGGAATGCGAGGGAGGTACCGTTCGACTTGATGAACATCATTGAGGCCTTTTTTCGAACCTGGATCCGGGGAGGAGGAAGGGCGGGTGCTTCTTTCGGCGCGACCCGCCCGTGGCAGTATCAGAAGGCTATACGGGCGCCGGCGGTGAAATAGGTGCCGACGATGTCGTGATAGGCGCTGCCCGTGGTGATCAGCGGCGGCTTCACGTCGAACAGGTTGTTGACGTTGCCGAACAGGGTGAATTTGTCGACCTTCACCTGCATGCCGAGGTCGATATAGGTCTTCGCGCCGATATGGTTGTTCACCAGGGTGGTGAGCAGGTGATTGTAGCTGCCGCCGCCGACATAGCGGGCGCGGGCGTCGACGCCGAAGGTGCGGTCCTGATAGCCGAGGCTGAAGGTGCCGCGCCAGTGCGGCACGCCGAGGCTCGCGGAATCGCCCACATCGCCGGCGGTATCGACGCGCGCCAGGCCGGTATCCTGGATGAAGGTGTCGATATAGGTTGCCAGCGCCCGCATGCGCAGCGTGCCGCCCATGGTCGAGCTGACATTGGCGAGCGGCAGCGTATAGGATGCCTCCACGTCGACGCCGCGCGTCTGGAAGGTCGCGATATTCTGTGCATTGGCAAACGCGGTCTTGAGCGTCTGGGTGACGGGATCGCGCACCAGCCGGGCGCAGGCCGACGCGCTGCCGTTCTTGCAGGCGAGAGTCAGGTTCGACGCGGTGAGCGTCGTGATCGCCCCCTCGATCTTGATGTCGTAATAGTCGACGGAGAGGTTGAACCCCTTGAAGAAGGACGGCGAGAAGGTGGCGCCGGCGGTGAAGGTGCTGCTGATCTCGGGCACGAGATTCGGGTTGCCGCCGCTGAACGTCGTCACCTCGGCCGGGGTGTTGGTATAGCCTGGGATGACGCCGAGGCGGCCCGCCGTATCGAGGTCGACCTGCGGGCCGATGTTGATCCGCTGGGTCGCGAACAGCTCAGTGATATTCGCTGACCTGATGTCGCGCGACCGGGTGACGCGGAGCAGCACGTCGTTGAACAGGCGGGCGGTGCCGCCTAGCTTCCAGGCCCAGATGCCCCCACTCGTGCTGTAATGGGAATAGCGGGCGGCGGCGTTGAAATCGACCTTTGCCACGTCTTTCGCATCAAGCAGCGGCAGTGCTGCCTCGGCAAAGCCTTCCTTGACGTTGAACCCGCCGTTGAGATCACTACTGTAGACATTGGGCGCGAAGGCGCCGGCCCGGCTCAGTGCGCCGCGCGACTGGGTCTGCTCCTCCCAGCGCGCTTCAGCGCCGACCGCGACGGTCAGCGGGCCGGCCCAGAGGTTAAACAGGTCACCCTGAAGCGAAGCGCCCGCTGAATCGAGCTTGGAGGTGGTCAGCGACTGCTGGGTGCCCGTCACATAATCGTGCGCCGCCTTGGAGATGTTGTTCTCACCGAACGGGTTGATCGGCGCGCAGGCCGGATCGTCGTTCGTGCTGATCGCGTCGGCATTCACCGCACAGACGATCTGGCCGCTCGTGTTGGTCGCCGCATTGATCGCCTTGGCGAAGTTGGCGGTGATGATCGAGTTCTTGAGCTGGGCGTTCTGGAACAGCTCACCATGGCTGAAATGCGCATGGTATTTCCAGCCATTGCCGAACTTCCCGTCGATGCCGATCGCGCCTTCCTTGCTCTCGCGCATCGAATCGAACACCCAGGTGAACGAATCCTTGAAGATGCGGCCGAAGGTGAAGCTGTTTTCGCCGGCATTCGCCAGGCGGGTACGGATTGACTGCGACAGGAACGGATTGGTGGCGCTGATCGTCAGAATCTGCTGCCCGAGATCGGGGAAGAAGGGATAGTTGGTCGACGCCCGGCCGTAGCTCCCGTCGACCCAGAGCGTTGCGCCGCCCACATCGTAGCTGAGGCGACCATAGACGTTCACGCGTCTGAACGGTGTCGCGGCGTAGATGTCGTCATAGAGGTTGACTGCGTCAGCTCCCCCAACGCCGAGGGCGTTCGGACCCGACCAGGCGCGCAGCGATCCGTCCTGATTGAAGGTTTGCCCGCGCAGCACGCCGGTCGTGATGACGCCGGCATGGCTGCGGTCGGTATAGTTCACGTCCTCGACCAGTTGCGTGACTCCGGGCCTGATCGTGACGATGCCGGGGCTGTTGAGGTTCTGGCGACTGTGGCGATCAGGGATACCCTTGTCGTCGAGATATTCGGCGCCGATCATGAAATGTCCGTTGCCGCCAGCGAAATGCGTGCCGAAGCTGCCGTCGAAGCCGTAACGCTGGCCATCGCCGCGCGACGAGACGCCCGACTGGGCGCCGAGCGTGATGCCCTCCAGCTTGTCTTTCAGGATGATGTTCACCACGCCGGCGACGGCGCCCGATCCCCAGGCCGCCGAAGCGCCGCCGGTGACGACCTCAAGCCGCTCCACTAGGCCGATCGGCACGAAGTTCAGGTTGTTCTCGCCGACGAAACGCCGGCCGTTGAGCAGGGTGAGGGTGCGGGCCTGGCCGAGCCCACGCAGATCGACGGGAGCGGCGCCGCTGCCGGTGGTGTTGCCGATGCTGGTCGCGGGGGTGGTAGTTGGCCTGAACTGCGGCTGGTCGTTGAGGACCTGGGAAAGATTGGCGCGCGCGCCCTGGCGGATCTCCGCCGCCCCGACGACCGTCGTCGGCGTGGGCTGGTCGAAGCCGGCGCGTTCGATGCGCGATCCGGTGACGACGATGTCGTCGCTCGTGGCCTCCGCATCAGCTTCTGCGGTATTTGCGGGAACAGTCTGGGCGAGGGCGGTGCTTGCATGGGCCAGAGCGATGGCGAGCGCGATGATGCTGCCGCTCCGTGACGCGTTTCCGAACTTCGACATTCTTAACTCCCTGAAAATATTATTTTTATTGCCCTTTTCAGCTTTGGTCTCACTGATCCGAATCACTCGGTCACGGCCGCTGATGTCCTCAAAGTGACAGATTCTCTGATTAGGACAAGAATTTTACTAGAGGGACGGGATTAACTCGGCCTGGGCGTGGTCGCGGTGCCACCGTACGGAGACCTGATGCCTCCGGCCGGGACAGCGCGTAGGCCAGAACGGCGAGCGTTGATCCGAGCCACCCCCGGGGTCGCACCAAACGGCCATCGAGTCTGCCGACGACGCTTGAGACCGCCTGTCGGGGCAGGTGTTTCCCACACACTTGTACCTCGATACGGGCCCTCGATACGGCTTCGCCACTCGGTCCTCGGCACGAACGGAGAGGAGGCGTCGATTTCAGACGCAATGCTACAGCCATTCGATAGCCATTCGATTTTCCGAATGGGATGCAGATATCCCGTTGGAGACCGACTGTTGTCAGTCCCGGGCGTGTCGCATCAGGCCAGCATAGGTTGTCAGCGCCAGGAACAGGCCGATGAACCAGGCATAGGCATAGAGGCTCGTCCAGAAGCCGCCGATCCACCCGAACGGACCGGGCAGCGCCGTCGCGAGGAAGCCGGGCAGATTGGGCAGAACGCCGATCGCGAAGGCGAGCAATGCTATCGCGTTCCATCCGCCGGCATAAGCGTAGCGGCCGTCCTCGCGATACAGGTCCTCGACGTCGAGCCGGGTCCGCCGGATCAGCCAATAGTCGGCGATCAGGATGCCGGCGATCGGGCCGAGCAGGGCGCTGTAGCCGGTCAGCCAGACGAAGATGTACCCGCCGGTCGTCGCGAGCAGTTTCCACGGCATGATGAGGATGCCGATCACCGCGGTGATCAGCCCGCCCGTCCGGTAGGAGATGCGGCCGGGCGCGAGCGACGAGAAATCATAGGCGGCGCCCACGAGGTTCGCGGCGATGTTGCAGGAGATGGTGTCGATCGTGATGACAACCAGCCCGAGCAGCACCAGCGGCCCGGCTAGCGTGCCCGACAGCGCAACGGGATCCCAGATCGCATGGCCATAAATCACCACGGTCGCCGAGGTGGTGATGACGCTGGCGAGGGCGATCAAGCCCATGCCCGGGGGCAGGCCGATCGCCTGGCCGATGATCTGGTCGCGCTGGCTTTTGGCAAAGCGCGTGAAATCAGGGATGTTGAGCGCGAGCGTTCCCCAGAAGCCGATCATCGCGGTCAGCGATGGCCAGAAGACCAACCAGAACTGCCCCTCGCGCGCGCCGCCCGGGACGAAGGCGGAAGGACTGGCGAAGATCGGTCCGAGCCCGCCTGCGCTGTCCACCGCCCACCAGACCAGGGCGATACAGACGAGGATTTTCACCGGCGCGGTCCAGGTCTCGAGCCGCCGGATCGTCGTCAGCCCCTTGCGCACGAAAAAGAGCTGCACCGCCCAGAAGGTGGCGAAGGCAAGCATCTGCCCGATGCCGATATCGAGGATCGGCACGATCGGCCCTTTCAGGCTGTGGCCGGCGAGGACACCGAGCAGGGTCAGCAGCGCTTCGCCCCCGATCCAGGTCTGGATACCGAACCAGCCACAGGCGACCAGCGCCCGTGCAACCGCCGGCAGACGGGCGCCGCGCGTGCCGAACGACGCACGGGCCAGCACCGCATAGGGGACACCGTGGCGCGCGCCGGCATGGCCGATGAGCAGCAGAGGCACGAGGACCACCATATTGCCGAGCAGCACCGTCAGCGCAGCCTGCCCGGCCGACATACCCTGTTCGATCAGCCCGGAGGCGAGCATCCAGCTCGGCACCGCAACGATCATCCCGATCCACAAGGCGGCGAAATGGTACCAGCGCCAGGTGCGCTGCCCGGCGTCAGTCGGCGCCAGGTCGCGATTCCAGAGCGTGTCCTTGGCTCGATCGGTCATGCGCGTCCCCCGTGGCGGGAGTTGGCCGCAATTCGGGCGGCGGCGCAAGGGCTCGCGGCGGCGATCAGGCCGGCTGGTGCATCTGCTGGACGATCCCGTCAGCAAGCTTTCCGGCGACCTGCGCGAGATGGTCGAACCGCGCATCGTGGCGCGCCATGCCCTGGCTGAGGGAGCGCAGCTCCGCCTCCAGATCGTGCAGTTCGGCCTCGGGCAGCAACGCCTCGATACTGTCCCAGCGCGACCATCCCGGCAGCGGCGTCACGCCGAGCATCTGGCCTCGTCGGCCGGCAATGGCCGAGGTGACGCGCGAGGTGGCGCTGCCTGGCGTGCGGATCGCCACATGCGCGATCGGTTCGAGAAGATAGGGCGAGGCTGCGGCCAATGCCTCGGCCATGGCGATCCGCCCGGCAGTCCGGAAGGCCAGCTCGGAACTGTCGACCGAATGGAAGGAGCCGTCGACCAGCGCTACCGCGACATCCACCACCTGCATGCCGAGCGGGCCCTTCAACATCGCGTCGAGCACGCCCTGCTCGACCGCAGGAATCCATTGGCGCGGGATCGCGCCGCCAGTGATGCGGTCTTCGAAACGGAAGCCTTCGCCGCGTTCGAGCGGACGGATGTCGATCACGACGTCGCCGAACTGGCCGTGGCCGCCCGACTGTTTCTTGTGTCGGCCGCGCTGGCTTGCGGGTTTCCGGATCGTTTCCTTGTACGCGACCGCCGGCGCACGTGCGGTCACCCCGACGCCGTAACGCCGCTTCAGCCGGTCGAGGGCGACGGCGAGATGCTCGTCGCTCAGGCCGTGCAGCAGAGTCTCGCGCGAACCTTCATCCTGGCCCCAGCGCAGCCCGGGATCTTCCTCGACCAGCCGGTTCAGCGAGGTCGACAGACGCACCTCGTCCTTGTGGTCCCTGACGGCGATCGCCAGCGCATAATTGGCCAATGGCCATGGGGATGGCGCGGCGCGCAGGGCGGGGCGGGAGGTCACGCCGACCAGATCTCCGGCGCGCGTCGCCTCGACCTTGGCGATGCCGACAATCTCGCCGGGCTCGGCGCGCTGGATCCTTGTCGCCGCGCCGCCCTGGAGCGCGAACAGCGCGCCGGCGCGCATCGCCTCGCCATCGGCGCCGATCAGGTCGGCGCCTTCAGTCAGCGCGCCGCCGAAGATACGCGCGATCGCCAGCCGCCCGACCGTGCTGCCGTGCGATATCTTGAGGATCTCTACCGCCATACCGTCGATACCAAGCCGGGCGGCGGTCTGGGCCGCGAGGGGCGTATCATGGCGCAGCATCTTGAGCAGGCGGCGAATGCCGAAGCCGTTGAGCGCTGAACCGAACAGGACCGGCACGACCAGCCCAGCCGCAGTCTCCCGCGCGAGATCGCCGAAAATCGTGTCGAGGCTGGGCACCTCGTCCGACAGGAGCTGTTCGAGCAGCGTATCGTCATGGTCGGCAAGCTGTTCAAGCATATGGAAGCGCGCCGCCGCTTCGTCCTCCTTGAGATGCGCGGCCAGTGGGACCTGCTGGGAGCGCTGGTTGGCCTGGTAATGATAGGCCCGTTCCAATGCGAGATCGACGAAGCCGGCCGTCCGCTCCCCGGCGCGGATCGGGATCTGGCGCGCGACCAGCGCCGCCGCGCTCATCGGCTGGAGCGCTGCGAGCAGATCCTCTATGCTGCCCCGCGCCTGGTCGATCTTGTTGACGAACACGGCATGGGGCAGGCCGATCGCCTCGAGCCGCCGCAGCGTGGGCTCGACCAGCGGCGCACGGGCAGGGTCGGGATCGATCACCACCAGTGCAAGGTCAGCGGTGGAGAGGGCCATCTCCATATCCGTCGCGAAGGCGGGCGAGCCGGGCGCATCGGCCAGCAAATAGCGATCGCCCATCCAGTCGAGCCGCAGGAGGTTGAGTTCGGTCGAGCCACCCCGCGCCCGGGCCTCGGGACTGGCATCGCCGACGCAACTGCCAGCATCGACCGAGCCAAGTCGCGGGACGGTGCCGGCCGCGTGCAACAGAGCCTCCCCGAGACTGGTCTTGCCTGCCCCGGCGGGGCCAACGAGCGCGATCATTCTCGCGCCTTTGCGGATCTTGTCCACTCCTGCTCTCCTCGTTCCTGCCGGCTGTTCCAGGAGAAGGCCGGTCG
The DNA here is from genome assembly GCA_029202385.1 of Candidatus Sphingomonas phytovorans. Lineage (NCBI taxonomy): Bacteria > Pseudomonadati > Pseudomonadota > Alphaproteobacteria > Sphingomonadales > Sphingomonadaceae > Sphingomonas > Candidatus Sphingomonas phytovorans. The sequence continues at coordinate 1,777,765 of CP119314.1, read as the reverse complement.
TCATCCGGAGTCGCAAGGGTCTGCCCATCGGGACGGGATGGCAAGCCGTTAGCGCATCCGTGCTTCCGCCCCGGAAAGGAACACTCAATGGTGGTGCGGGATCAGCCCGATCTTCAGGCGCGCCTCGTATCCGTTCGCACTCGGCATCACACTCGGTCGATCGTCACCCTGTGGTCGCGGCATGCGAACATCGGCGAGGCTCCTAGGCTGGAGGCTCTTGCGCGCTGGCCGGTTTCAGGTCGAGCAGCATGGTCGGAATGAGTTCGGAAACGGTCGGGTGGACTGGGACCGCCCAGCGTAGCGCGGCGATCGGCTGATCGGCGCTCATCGCGTCGAGAATCCCGTGTATAGCCTCGTCACCGCCGGTGCCGAGGAACGTCGCGCCCAGAATGCGTTGCGTATCGGCGTCAGCGACGATCTTCATGAAGCCGCTTGTCTCGCCCTTCTCGATCGCCCGGCCGACCCGGGTCATCGGCCGCTTCGAGACCAGGATTCTGCGGCCCGACGCGATCGCTTCTGCCTCGGTGATGCCGGCGCGGCCGAGCGGCGGATCGGTGTACAGGGCATAGCCCGGGACACGCTGGCTCACCCTGCGATCCTCGCCGTCGAGGAGGTTCGCAGCGACGATCTCGAAATCATTATAGGCGGTATGGGTGAAGGCGCCGTGGCCGTTGCAGTCGCCTAGCGCCCAGATGCCGGGGGCGTTGGTCTGCAACCTGTCGTCGACCTGGACATAGCCGCGCGCGTCAGTCGCCACGCCGGCGCGGTCGAGCCCGAGATCGTCCGTATTGGGCCGCCGCCCGGTCGCGAGCAGCACATGGCTGCCGATCACGACCGGCGCGCCGGCCTGGCAGTCGACCGATACCGCGATGCCCTTCTCATGGGGCCTGAAACCGATGCAATTGGCGTCGGTGCGGATCGCGATCCCCTCATCCTCCAATATCTCGCGGATGGCGGTTGAGATGTCGGTATCCTCGCGCGAGATCAGGCGGCCGGCCCGCTCCACGATCGTCACCTCGGCACCGAAGCGCCGATAGACCTGGGCGAATTCGAGGCCGATATAGCTGCCGCCGACCACGACGAGATGCCGCGGCAGCGTGTCGAGCGCGACCATGCTCGTGTTATCGAGCCACGGCACCTCATCGACGCCCGGCATGTCCGGCACCGATGCTCGTCCGCCGACGTTCAGGAAGATGCGTGGCGCGGTCAGTTCCTCGTCGTCCACCGCGATGGCCTTCGGGCCAGTGAAGCGGGCATGGCCGCGCAGGAAGGTAAGCCCTGCCATGCCTTCGAGCCAGCGTTCATTGTTGCCCCGCGCCCGCATCGTCACCCCATGGGCACGCGCCGCGACCGCCTTCATATCGACGGATATCGGCCCGGCATGCACCCCGAAGTCAGCCGCGCGGCGGGCGAGGTGGGCTGCATAAGCGCTGGCGACCAACGTCTTGGTCGGCATGCAGCCGGTGTTCACGCAGGTGCCGCCGACCAGATGCCGCTCGACCAGCGCCACCGTCATGCCCGCGCCGGTCAGTCGCCCCGCCAGCGGCGGTCCGGCCTGCCCGGCGCCGATGATGATCGCGTCGAAAGAGCGAGTCACGGGATCACGACGACAGGGCGAGCATGGCAGTCCCCTCAGGGCATGAATGGCATCAGTGCCACTTCATGCCTCAATTCGAGAGGCAGGAGAATGGGCGCGGCAGAATGGCTTTCACGCCGTCGCGAAACGCTTGTCCCTTGATACGCCATCTCGACAGGCTCGACGGCCACTCGGGACGAACGGATCGGATTTTACCCGCGACGATTTAGATACCAAACCACGCCAGGCCGCCCGGCAGTGCCTCCGCGGCATAGTCGACGTGCAGGACCCGCCGCCGTACCGGCACGCTCGCGGCGTTCGAGGCATGGAGGATCGGGGTCGCGTAGAGCCAGACGTCGCCCGCCTCGGCTAGGCAGGTCGCAATGCCGCATCTTGCCACGACCGCGTCGATATCCGTTTCCGCGACCCGGCCGAACCGGTGGGACCCGGGCGCGACCAGTAGCGGCGCATTTTCAGGCCCGACGGGATCGAGGTGAATCCTGACCGTCACCATCCTCGCCAGCAACTCGAAGGGCGGGGCGACATGGAGCAGGCCGGCCTTGACCGTCCACGGGCCGAAGCCAGGCACATCACGGCGCTCCGCGACAACGATAGCGCGATCCTGATGCCAGCCGAGCGACCAGTTTGCCGTCTCGGTCTTGTCGAACAGGATCGCGCGGACCGGACGGGCGTTCGCTCCGATCGCGCCAGTTGCGATCGTGCCGATCTGGCTTTCCGCTGCCAGCAGGGGCCGCAACTCCTCGATCCCGTGAAGGCGGATACCGGCGCGGTCGGGTTCGAGATGCGAGAGGATCGCCTCGATTTCCGGCAGCTGGTCGATGGCGACCGCCTGATGGAGCTGCGCGCCGTCGCGCTCGAACGTCAGCGTTTCGGTCAGAAAACCCCCGGTACGAAGCGTTTCACCCTTGCTGCATAGGCGTCATAGTCAGCGCCGAACCGGTCGCGCAGCAAGCGTTCCTCATGCCGTGCCCGCAGCCAGGTCGCGACGGCATAGACCGGCACCGCGAGGATCAGGTTGCGTGTATGGCCATATGCGATCGCCATCCCGACCATGAACAGGAACAAGGCGACATAGATCGGATGGCGCACCACGGCGAAGGGACCGGTCTGGACGAGTTGGTGATCTTCGCGGGTGCGGGCGACCAGGCTCCAGTTCTTGCCCATCGTCCGTGACGATGAAACGAACAGCCCCACGGCGCCGAGGACCAGAAGCAGCGCCGCGAGCCCCTCCACGATTGCCTTGAGCGACATCGGGTCGAGCGAGGCGTCGATCCGGCCATATCCGGCAATGGCCAGGCCGAGGCCCTGCACGACGATCCATATCCAGGAGGCGCGATTGCTGCTGGCGTCGGCTACCCTGGCGACCCTGGTCGCGCGGTAGCGCGCCGCCATCAAGGCGAGGAAGAACGCGACGAGGCCCACGGCCATGGCGGCGAGGCCGGGCAGCCCTACGGGATCGCTATGGAACAAGGGCATGATGCTTGTCCTAATATTTCGACTTGGGCGGCCTGGCCTTCCACGCCTTGTATTCCTCGAGCGCCTTCGACCGTTTGAGGATTCGGCTGGCCGGATCGATCACGACATGGGCGTCGGGGCCCACCGCGATCGTACCGCGCCCACCGGTCATCGCAATCCGCTCGACCTTGCCGTCGACCTGCGCCTCGACAGGCATGGGGAAGGGCAGGCCATCCGGGGCCTTCCAGCTGAGGTTCAGGCTATTGCCGTCGCGCGTTTCGACGAGTTCGGGGAGGGCTGCCTTGCGCAGATAGACGTCGAAGAACCAGCCATAATCCTTGCCGGTCACCTGCTTCACAAAGCCTTCATACTCCATCGTCGAGCCGAAGCGTGGCGAGAAATTGCCCGGCTTCGGATCGAGCCGGCCATAGACGGCCAGTCGAGTCACGTCGCGAAAGGCGGCGTCGCCGATCAGGTTCCGCAGGGTGTGGAGCATCCACGAGCCCTTGTAGTAGATGTCCTGGCCCGGCCCGCCCTTGCTGATCTCATAGACCTCTTCCTCGGTGCGGATTCTGCCCGCGATCAGCGGCTGGAGGTTGGCGATCCTGTTGCGCTCGTCGTCGAGCATCGTCGCGTACCGCGCGGTACCTTCGCGCCACAGTCCATACCAGGGCTGCATATAGGTGCCGTAGCCCTCGTGGAGCCAGTAATCGTCCCAGTTGGCGGCCGTCAGCTGGTTGCCGAAATATTCATGGGCGAATTCATGCTGGAACAGCCAGTCGAAGCCTTCGGGCGCCTTGGCATATTCATTGCCATAGGCGTTGATCGTCTGGTGTTCCATGCCCTTGTGCGGCGTCTCGACCACGCCGAGCTTCTCGTCGCCGAACGGGTAGGGGCCGATCTCCCTTTCGAAGAAATCCAGCGTTGGCGCGAACTCGGCGAACAGCGCCTTCGCCTTGGCTTCCTCGCCCGGCAGATACCAGTAGAACATCGGGATCTCGTTGCCGAAACGGCTCTTGTAGGTCCCCGAAATCTCCTCATAGGGCCCGACGTTGAGCGCGATGCCGTAGGTGTTGGGCTGGCGTGCACTCCAGTGCCACGTCGTGCGCCCGTCGGGCAGGGTATCGACCCCGATCAGCTTGCCGTTGGAGGGCGCCTTCAGACCCTTCGGCACGGTGATATGGAGCGTCACGCGCTCGGGCTCGCCGGTCGGGAAATCGAGGCACGGCCAGAACAGGTCGCAGCCATAACCCTCCGCCGTCGTCGCGAACCAGGTCTTGCCGTCGGGCGTCTTCGCCCAGACCACGCCGTCGTCCCATGGCGCGTTCGCCGCGACGTGCGGGGTGCCGCCATAGGTGATCGCCGCGGTCACGCTTTCGCCCGCGGCGACAGTCCTGGGGAGCTTGATCGTCAGCCGTCCGTCCGGGTCGGAAAAGTCGCCTTCGGGGATGGGCTTGCCGTCGATCGATACGGCGCCCGGCGCGAGATTCCTGTCGAGGTCGATCAGCAGCCGGGTCAGCGGGGCCTTCGCGGTGAAGGTCAAGGTGGCGAGGCCGCGCAGTTCGTGCGTTTCGGGCAGCACCTCGAATGCGAGGTCGGCATGGTCGAAGCGCAGGCTGGCCTGGTCGGGATTGATCGGGCCGCCCGATCGCTGAGTCTGCTCGGTGATCGGCGGCTCGCCCTTCCTGGGCGGGGCGGCAGCGGCGGTCAGCGAGAGCGCGGCAAGGGCCAGGGCGGGCTTCAGCAGCATCGGATAGTCAAACCTCAACGGAGATCGACCGAGAAATGGTCGATGGAAAGAGAGAAGAAGGGCCGGTTGTCCCGGGCGATCGCCAGCCGTTGCGGCCAGCGCACGCCCTTGTCGGCCACTGTGCCGGCAAAGCCGAGATACTCGTGGACCGGCTTGCCTTCCGTGCCCGGATCGTCCGGCGGCGAAAGGATATAGTCGGCGGACAGCATCCGTCCGTCCTTCTCCAGCCGGACGTCGATCGACGGAAAGCCGGGGCGGGTTCCCCGCAATGCCCCGCGCGGCAGCGCTTCCCATCGAGCGCCTGCCATCAGCATATAGCCATAGGCGCCGAACTGCTGGCGTTCGTTGAGCGTGGCGAGGGGGGACAGCGCCGACTGCTTTCCTTCTATCACCGCGAAGCCGCGATCGCCCTCGATCATCAGCGTCCGCATCGCGCTTCGCCCGTCGCTTAGCAGCCAGCTGTCCGATCGGGCGCGCACGAAAGGCTCCAGATGAGTCTCCATCCCCAGCTCGACCGTCTTGCCGCCGACATGGAGTTTCCCCGTGCCGATCCAGCGGATCGCCCGCACCCGCTCGATCAGGCCGCGGCCTCCGATCGCTGCCATTGCGCGCTCGACCGGGTCGGCGGGCAAGGCGGCTGCGGGCAGGGCGAGCATGGCGCCCGCGCCGGCAAAAAACGTTCGACGATTGATGGATTGGTCACCAGCACCATATAAGGAAGAACTGGCGCCTCGTTCAGGCGCTGCCGGAGTATTCATGACCCAATCCTACCCCGTCCTGCCGCTTCGCGATATCGTCGTTTTCCCGCACATGATCGTGCCGTTGTTCGTTGGTCGCGACAAGTCGGTCGCCGCTCTCGAAGCTGCCATGGCCGCCGACAAGGAAATCTTTCTCGTCGCCCAGCTCGATCCTGCCGAAGACGATCCCGACCGCGAGGATCTCTACGATATCGGCGTCACCGCCACCGTGCTTCAACTGCTCAAGCTGCCGGACGGCACCGTGCGCGTGCTCGTAGAGGGCAAGGTTCGCGCCGCGCTGGACACGCTGTCGACGACCGACACCTATCTCACCGCGACCGTGGGGCCCGTCGAGGAAGCCGTTGCCGAGGGCAATGAAGTCTCGGCGCTGATGCGGTCGGTGGTCGACCAGTTCGAGAATTATGCGAAGCTCAACCGCAAGCTGCCGGCCGAGACCGCCGTCCAGCTCGGCGAGATCGAGGATGCGTCGCGCCTGGCCGATGCGGTGGCCGCGAACATTTCGGTAAAGGTGTCCGAGAAGCAGTCGCTGCTGGTCGAATCCGACCCGACCAAGCGGCTCGAGATGACGTTCGCCTTCATGGAAGGCGAGCTCGGCGTCCTGCAGGTCGAGAAGAAGATCAAGAGCCGGGTCAAGCGCCAGATGGAAAAGACCCAGCGCGAATATTATCTCAACGAGCAGCTCAAGGCGATCCAGCGCGAGCTGGGCAATGAGGGCGAGGAAGGCGAGGGCGACGAGATCGCCGAGCTGACCCAGAAGATCGCGACTCTGAAGCTCTCGAAGGAAGCCCGCACCAAGGCGACCGCCGAGCTGAAGAAGATGAAGACGATGGCGCCGATGTCGGCCGAGGCGACCGTCGTGCGCAATTATCTCGACGTGCTGCTCGGCATGCCCTGGGGCAAGAAATCCAAGATCAAGAAGGACATCTCAGCCGCGCAGGCTGTGCTGGACGAGGATCATTACGCGCTCGAGAAGGTCAAGGACCGGATCGTTGAATATCTCGCGGTCCAGGCGCGCACCAACAAGCTGAAGGGGCCGATCCTGTGCCTCGTCGGCCCTCCCGGCGTGGGCAAGACCTCGCTGGGCAAGTCGATCGCCAAGGCTACCGGCCGCGAGTTCATTCGCCAGTCATTGGGCGGCGTGCGCGACGAAGCAGAGATCCGCGGCCATCGCCGCACCTATATCGGCTCGCTGCCGGGCAAGATCGTGACCAACCTGAAAAAGGCCGGCACGTCGAACCCGCTGTTCCTGCTCGACGAGATCGACAAGCTCGGCCAGGATTTCCGCGGCGATCCAGCCTCGGCGCTGCTCGAGGTGCTCGATCCGGAGCAGAACTCGAAGTTCCAGGACCATTATCTCGAGATCGACATCGACCTGTCGGACGTCATGTTCGTGACGACCGCGAACACGCTCAACCTGCCGCAGCCGCTGCTCGACCGCATGGAGATCATCCGGCTCGAAGGCTATACCGAGGACGAGAAGGTCGAGATCGCCGAACGGCACCTGGTCGCCAAGCAGATCGAGGCACATGGGCTGAAGGAGGGCGAGTTCACCCTCACCACCGAAGGCCTGCGCGCGCTGATCCAATATTATACGCGTGAGGCGGGCGTCCGCACGCTTGAGCGCGAGATCGCGAAGCTGGCACGCAAGGCGCTGCGCCAGATCCTTGAAGGCAAGGTAACGAGCGTGACGATCACGCCCGACAACATCGCCGAGTTCGCCGGGGTGAAGAAATATCGCCACGGCCTGGGCGAGGAGGAGAACCAGGTCGGTGCCGTCACTGGCCTGGCCTGGACCGAGGTGGGTGGCGAACTGCTGACGATCGAGAGCGTGACCGTGCCCGGCAAGGGATCGGCCAAGGTGACCGGCAAGCTCGGCGATGTGATGAAGGAGTCGATCGAGACTGCCTTCAGCTTCATCAAGGCGCGATCGCCATCCTACGGCATCAAGCCGAGCGTGTTCGCGCGCAAGGATGTGCATATCCATCTGCCCGAGGGTGCCGTTCCCAAGGACGGTCCGTCGGCGGGCATCGGTATCGTCACCGCGATCATCTCCACGCTGACCGGCGTAGCGGTTCGCCGCGACATCGCGATGACCGGCGAGGTGACCTTGCGCGGCCGTGTCCTGCCGATCGGCGGCCTGAAGGAGAAGCTGCTCGCGGCATTGCGCGGCGGTATCACCACCGTGCTGATCCCGCAGGAGAATGAGAAGGACCTGGCCGAGATTCCGGCGAACATCCGCGAGGGGTTGACGATCATTCCCGTGGCGCATGTCGACGAGGTGCTGCGGCTCGCGTTGACCGGCCCGCTGACCGCGATCGACTGGACCGAAGCTGACGATCTTGCTGCCCAGCCGCCGGCCGGGGTGGCGCCGATCGGCGGCGAACTCCATCATTAATCAATATGTCAAGCAAAGCGGCCTGAATTTCGCTCCCTTAGGCGAAATTTTAGGTCGTTTTGCTTTGACAGCCCCGTTTCGACCCGTCTTACTGTACCACCGGCTTCGCGCCGCGACTCATTCACATTGTATCATTTCAAGACGGGGGTTCTTTCGGCATGAACAAGCAGGAATTGATCGGATCGGTCGCCGACGCGTCCGGACTGGGCAAGGGCGATGCCAGCAAGGCGGTCGAGGCCGTGTTCGATGCGATTTCGGCAGCGCTGAAAAAGGGCGATGAGGTTCGTCTGGTCGGATTTGGCACCTTTTCGGTCAGCAAGCGCAAGGCATCGACGGGCCGCAACCCGCGTACCGGCGAGCCGATGACGATCAAGGCGTCGTCGCAGCCCAAGTTCAAGGCGGGCAAGGGTCTGAAGGATTCAGTCAACTGATCGGCAAATGATATGGGCGCCGGGGCTGGACAAGCCGCGGCCCCTTTTCTAAGGCGATCACATCAGGGGCGGCGGCGACGCCGCCCTATTCCGTTGACGGGAACGTCGGCGAAGACATTGCGGAGGGTTGTGGTCCTTTTCGAAGGACGTCGGCCGGATCGCGATGGGCGCGTAGCTCAGCGGTAGAGCACACCCTTCACACGGGTGGGGTCACAGGTTCAATCCCTGTCGCGCCCACCATCTTTCGAGCCCGCCGGCCGCGATGCGACTGGCGGGTTCTTCGATTCCGGCGATCGGCAATCCTCAAAATGTCATCGAACTGCAATGTTCGTCATCAATCTGAAATTTAACTGTCATCACAGAGTCTTCAAATCCGCACTGTGGAGTCATGCGCCGTCCCTAGCGGAGGCTTCGTGGTCGGCAGGGGGAACACCGAGTCGATCCGGGGGGCATGTCTGCTCCCGCTCACAGATCGAACGGAGACCTTCATGGCCAGCTTCAAGCGCTTCAGTCTTGTCCTCATTAGCAGCACGGCTCTCCTCGCACTGAGCGGTTGCGACGGCGCTAATGGTGTCGCTTCGCCCGGCGCGGGCACGGTCGTGATCAATCCCCCGGCACCCGCGCCGTCGCCGACGCCAACGCCGACCCCGTCGCCGATCACTGCCGCGCAGTTCGCCGCGGTTACCACGGTCAACAGCATTTCGATCACCGCCGACGAGCAGCTTGCACTCGTCAACGCGGGCACCAACAACAACGTCAACGGCACGAAGGCGATGCTGAACGGTGTCTATCCGACCACCGCCGCATCGCTCGCGACTGCGGTCGATCCTTCGACGATCAACAGCTTCTTCAGCAGCACCAACTATGTGGGCGCGTTGAACGGTCCGACCGACACAGCTTTCCAGGGCTGGACCTGCAACTCGACCACCGCGGAATTCGGCGGCAGCGGCGCAGCCTGCACCTCGGTTCCGGCGGTCGGTACAGGTGGTTCGGCGGCTGCTTGCCCGACCGGCACGATCGACGACGGCCTTGTGCAGACATTCCGCGCCTGCCGCCTGCCGGCGCTCATCACCGGCACGCTGAACCTGCCGAAGATTGCCGGCGTGTTCTATCGCCTGCGCGGCCAGACCGAGGTGGGCACCGATGTCGGCACGACCGGCGCCGATTCCGGCGCGGTACTGAATATCTCGGCCGGTGTCGTGATCGCCGCGGATTCGTCCGAAGCGACCAACGATCTGCTGCTGGTGAATCGCGGTGCCAAGATCAATGCGGTGGGCACGGTTTCCGCGCCGATCATTTTCACCTCGCAGCAGAACCTCGCCGCCAACGGCGTCAGCGATGCGTCGCAGGGCCAGTGGGGTGGCATCATCCTGCTCGGCCGTGCGCCGACCGCGGTGTGCGCGACCGGTACCGGTCCGAACAACGCAGCGGGCAGCAGCGCGACCTGCCAGCTGGCGATCGAGGGCGTGACCGGCCGTTTCTACGGCGGCCCGACCGCAGCCGACAGCAGCGGCACGATGCAGTATGTGCAGATCCGTTACAGCGGCATCGCGATCTCGGATGGCAACGAGCTTCAGGGGCTGACCCTGGGCGGCACCGGGTCGGGCACCGTGATCGATCACGTCCAGAGCCACAATTCGGCGGATGACGGCATCGAGATCTTCGGCGGCACGACGAATCTCAAATACATCGCCATCACCGGTGCCGACGATGACGGGTTCGACATCGACAATGGCTATCGCGGCTACATCCAGTTCATGATTGCCGCGCAGCGTGTGCTCGGTGCCACGGCTGACTCCTTCTCGACCGAGATCGATTCGAACAACGCCGAGGACCTGCTGCCGCGCACCTTCGGCCGTTATGCGAACTTCACCTTCATCCAGCGCGCGCTGGCGCCGGCTGCGATCCGTCTCCGTGGTGGCGCCGACATGACGTTCGTCAACGGCATCGTGACGGCGCCGTCGAACGTCGCGTGCCTCAACATCATCGCAGGCGAGCAGACCGCGGGCGGCCGCACGACCATCCGTCCGGCGGACGCTGCGCTGCAGGATGTCGGCCCGCCGGTGTTCAACTCGGTCTATTTCGCCTGCCAGGGCCGTTGAGCCCCGGCAGCGATCCAACGAGCATTGATGCCGGGGCGGCCTCCAGTGCCGCCCCGGCGTTCGCCTATTCAATATCGATCGGGATTTCAGGCCATGCAGAAGCGCCTTTCCTATGGAACGCTCCTACTCCTAACGTCCACGCTGGTCGCGCCGACCGCGCTCGCGCAGACCACGGATGGTGCGGCACCCGCGCCGACGGCGGCGCCGTCAGCCCAAGCCGAGTCAACGCCCGCACCCGCGGCGCAGGACCAGGCGGGTAGCCCCGAGGCCCAGGTCGAAGTGTCGAGCCCCGGTTTCGACTCCTCGGCCGGCGAAGACATCGTCGTCATCGGCCGCAATATTCCCAACGTCATCCGCGCCACGCCGCAGGTGATCTCCGTCCTGTCGAGCGCCGACATCGCACGGACGGGCGAGGGCGATATCGCAGGCGCGCTGACCCGAGTCACCGGCCTGAGCGTCGTCGGCGGCGGGTTCGTCTACGTCCGCGGCCTGGGTGATCGCTACTCTTCGTCGCTGCTGAACGGTTCGCCTTTGCCGAGCCCGGAGCCGCTGCGCCGCTCCGTGCCGCTCGACATCTTCCCGACGAGCATCATCGGCTCTGCACTTGTTCAGAAGACGTATTCGGTGAGCTATCCCGGCGAATTCGGCGGCGGCGTCATCAACCTGACGACCAAGGCAATTCCCGACGAGGACTTCATCTCGTTCGGCGGATCGGTCACGGCGGATACCGCCACCACGAACCAGCTCGGCTATACCTATGCCGGCGGGAACAAGGACTGGCTGGGCTTCGACGACGGCACCCGCAAGGTTCCCGACTTCATCCGCAACGCGCCGAAGGGTTCGGGCATCATCCCCAGCGAGCAGGTCGCGAAGCTCAGCAATGCCAGCACCACGCTGCTCCAGCGTAACGATCACCTCCCGGCCAACTTTTCCGGTGAGCTGAGCGCGGGCGCGGTGTTCGATCTGGGCGGCGGTCGACTTGGCGTCATCGGGTCGGCCGGCCTCAGCAACACGTTCCGCACGCGCTCGACGACTCAGCAGGATTCGGTGTCGCAGGACGGCACGCTGCGCAACGACTTCACCACGCTCCTGACCGACAACCGCATCGTCACCAACGGCCTGCTCGGTCTCGGGTATGAATTCGGGGAGAACACGGTTCGCTGGACCAATGTGTACATCCACGACACGCTGAAGCAGGGGCGCGGCTCCGCGGCGACGCTGTACAACAATGCCAGCGGCCTTCGCTTCCAACAGAACACGAACTGGTTCGAGCGCCAGCTGATCGAGACCCAACTGGTCGGCGCATTCAAGCTCAGCGATGCGCTGAAGCTCGACGTGCGCGGGGCCTATGCCAATTCGAAGCGCAACGCGCCTTATGAGCGACAGTTCGACTATCTCTGTTCCGCGACGACCACGACCGGCCTGCCGATCACGGTCCAGACCCCGAACGATGCGGCCGGGCTGCAATGCAATGGCGCGTTCCAGGTCACGCCGCGCTTCCCGCCTTTCGCGTCGATCATTTTCAGCTCGCTGAGCGAAAATCTCTACAGCGGCCAGGGTGACCTGACCTACAAGGTGCCGATCGACGGGCAGCTCACGCTGTCGACCGGTTATTATTATTCCGATACCAGCCGCAACTCGACGCGCCTGCAGTTCAATTATCAGACCTCGGCAGGCGGCGGTACGGTGCCGGGCTACCCCTATAACCTGCTGCGCCCCGACTACCTGCTCTCGCTCGATTCGATCCGGATCAACAATATCGAGCTGCAGTTCAGCACGCCCCTCGGCGCCTATGCCTATGATGCGTCGCTGCGCATCCACGCAGGCTATGTCCAGGCGGAAGCCGAGGTGATCAGCGGTGTCCGCGGAACCGTCGGCGTCCGCTACGAAACGGCCGATGAGCGTGTCACGCCGATCGGCGTGCAAACGACGCGGCTGAAGAACGATTATTTCCTGCCGGCCGCCACGCTGACGTGGAACTTCACGACCGACATGCAATTGCGGGCGAGCGCGTCGAAGACGATCTCGCGCCCGCAGTTCCGAGAACTCGCGCCGCAGCAATTCCGCGACCCGGATTCAGATCGCCTGTTCTTCGGCAATCCGTTGCTGCGTGATTCGGAACTGCTGAACTTCGAAGCCCGCTATGAATGGTTCTTCGCGCGCGACCAGCGCTTTACGCTGGGTGGTTTCTACAAGAAGATCGATAATCCGATCGAGCAGGTCGGGTTCTTCACCGGCTCGGACGATCGCCTGCAGACTGGCTTCACCAACCTGCCTGGCGCGAAACTCTATGGTGGTGAAGTCGAGCTCCAGAAATATTTTCCGCTCGATTTCCTCAACTCGAGCTTCTTCTCGACGCGCCGGGTGCTGCTGATCGCGAACTACACCTATTCGAAATCGTCGATCAGGGCGGGCGGCGAATGCGTGCCGAACGTGCTCAGCCAGACGCTGGGCGGGTGCCCGACCGGTTTTGGCCCCGCCGGTTTGCAATTCCGCGACGGCGCGCCGCTTACCGGCCAGTCGGAGCATCTGGTCAATCTGCAGCTTGGCATCGAGGACAAGGCGTCGCTGTCGCAAGCCACCTTGCTGTTCAACTATGCCAGCCAGCGTGTCACCAATCGCGGGCCCTCGAACCTCAGCGGTGCCGGTTTCCAGCCTGACATCATCGAGCGTCCTGGCATCCGCCTCGACTTTGTCGTCCGCCAGGGCTTCCAGCTGTTGGGTGGCAAATGGGAAATCAAGGCCGAGGCGCGCAACCTGACCAAGACCCGCTTCGAGGAAAGCCAGACCTTTGCCGGCGGCAACAAGGTCTATGCCAATCGCTATACGCTTGGCCGGACCTTCTCACTGGGGCTCAGCACGACCTTCTGACCACGACATAAAAGACAGCTTCCTGGCCCTGGTCGCGATCGCTCGCGGCCGGGGCTTTTTTGTGTGAGCTGCCCGCGGCCGAGACTGTTCCGGAGCCTCGCTGATCAATGCTTCACGCGACCGAGATTCCTCCGCGACTGCGCTCCGCAGTCTCGCGGACGTCAGGCGCGCGAGAGACGCGGAGCCAGCGTGCGAAGTGCTGCGGCCAGCGCATCGATCTGGGCGGGGGTGGTGAACAGGGCGGGCGTCACCCGGACACAGGCTCCTGCCGCCACGCCGAGGCGGTGCACGGTGAAGATGCCGAATTCGTCGAGCAATGTCCTGGCGATCGCGATATTGTCGGCCACCGATACCCGGCCGCGTATGCGGAACGAGGTGATGCCCCCATGAAGACGGGGGTCGGCCGGGGTCAATATCTCCAGTCCGTCCAGGCCGCGCAGGCGCTCCGCCCATCGGTCGCGCAGCAGGCGCAGCCGGGCGGCACGGGGAGCGACGCCGATGGCATCCTGGAATGCGAGCGCATCGGGCACCGTCAGTTGCGCGGCGAAATCGCCGGTTCCGGTATGCACGCGTGCCTGCACGTCGTCCGGGTCGCCGGGCCCGTTGGCGGGATCGGGATCGATATCGCGTACCCGCGCCTTGCGCAGGTACATCACGCCGACGCCAAGAGGGGCGCCCATCCATTTGTGCAGGTTGAATCCGGCAAAATCGACGCCGAGATCGGCAAAGGCGAAGTCGAGCTGCCCCCAGCTGTGTGCCGCGTCGACAATGGCATCGATGCCGCGCGCCCGCGCCATTGCAACGATCTCGCGCACCGGCAGGGCCAGGCCGGTCCGGTGGCTGAGATGGGTAAGCAGCACCAGCCGCACCCGGGGGTTCGCGTCGAACGCACGGGCATAGGTGTCGATCAGGCCCTGCCACGTCGCCGGTTCGGGCAGCGCGATCCGCACGATATCGACACCGCGCCGGGCCTTCAGGCCGTCGAAACAGCCCTGGATGCTGTCATAATCAAGGTCGGCATGGAGGACGGCGTCGCCCGGCCGCAGCCGATTATAGCCGTCGATCAACGCCTGCAACGCTTCGGTCGCGTTGCGGGTCAGCGCGATCTCGTCCGCGCCGACACCCAGCGCCGTCGCCACGCGGTTCCGCACCGCGCGAAGATCCGGGCCCATCGCCCGCCTCGAATAGAAGCTGTTCTCGCGATTGACGCGCTCGATCGCGCGTTCGTACGCGGTGAGCACGGGACGGGCCATGATGCCCCAGTTCCCGTTCTCAAGCTGGATGACGTCGGGCGCCACGTCATATTGGGCGGCAATCTGCCGCCAATAGGCCTCGTCTTCCGGTTTCGCTTCCCCTTGCCCGGATGGCGACGCGCGCAGGGGAGCGGCGACGGATAGCGCCGCCGCCCCGATCATCACATTACGCCGGTTGATCGTCACGCGTCGTCCTCCGTGCGGTCTTCAGAACTTCATGCCGACGCGCACATAATATTGGCCGCCATCGGTATCGTAAGGGGCGTTGCGCGAATAGATCAGCCCGCGAACCGCCTGGTTGGTCGCCTCGTCCGGATAGGTGTTGAACACATTCTCCGCGCCCACCCGGATCGAGAAATGCTCGTCGAACTTGTAGCTGGCGGAAACGTCGAACAGCGCGATCGACCCGAAGCGCTGGAACAGGTCCCCCGTCGCGTTGCCGGTGATGTCGGTCCATGCCCCGTAGAACCGGCCGCGCGCGAGCAATCCGACCGGGCCGATGTCGTAGGCGACTGAACCGGTGGCATTGTGCTTGGGCAGGCGCTCCTGGAAGATCCGGCGCTGCGTGTCGTTGGGGATCGCCGCCGACTTGGCGCTCGTCACCCTGGTGTCGTTGTAATTATAGGCGATCGTCGCGGTCGCGCGGCCGGGGCCAAGCTGGCGGGTATAGTTCAGCACGGCGTCGATGCCGCGGGTCCGCGTGTTGAAGTCGTTGGTGAAGAAGCTGACCGCGGTGAAACGGAGCGGGTTGGGAAGCGTGGACGGCACGGCGAACGCCGCCGATTCGCTGAAGCGGTTGTCGACGTTGATCTGATAGGCGTCGATGCTGCCCGACAGTCCGAAATGAGTCCTGAAGGTCAGGCCAGCGGTGATGGTATCGGACGTTTCCGGCTTCAACGGCTTGGCGCCGAGCGCGACCGCGATCGGATCGGTCGGCGACAGGCGCCCGCGGTTGAAGATCTGCAGCGTCACGGTGTCGAGACCCTGAGTGGTGTTCGAGGTGTTGAGCTGGGCCGGCGTCGGCGCCCGGAACCCGGTCGAATAACCGCCACGCACCGCAATGCCATCGACCGGCTCAAACCGCGCGCTGAGCTTGTAGGTGAATTTGTTGCCGAATTCGGAAAAGCTCTCATAGCGACCGGCCGCGCCGACGCTCAGCATATGGATCGGCTGCCATTCCAGATTGCCGTAGCCGGCATAGCTGGTCTGGCTGAACTTGCCCGCCTGGATCGGGCTGAAGCCGGGAAAGCCGTTCGAATTGGGTGCAAGGCCCGAGGCGGCGCCCGCGCCGATGGCGTAGGAGGCCGGATCGCCCTGGGTGACCTGATAATTCTCGACGCGGCGTTCGCCACCAAAGGCGATGTTGATCGGGGCTAGGCCGCCGACGGGCAGGCGATAGACGAAATCCGCGTTGAGGTTGAATTCGCGTTGCGCGAGCCGGCCGATATAGAAGCTTGTCGGGCTGTTCGGCCCGAGCGAGGCGTTCAGGCTCTCCTTCATCGTGTAGTCGATCAGGCTGCGGCCATAGGAAGCGCTGAGGTCATAGGTGAAGGGGGCGCCGAGCGCGCCGCGCACGCCGCCGACGGTCTGAATGTCGGACGTCTGCGTCCCGAAACGCGGGGTGAAGCCGGTCGGATAGATGCTCTTGAAGTTGAAACCGGGGAAGGCGGGGCTGGGATTGAACACCGTCGGCGTTCCGGCGGGATTGCGCCAGTTGAAGTCGGTGACGCCTTCGCCCTGCTGCACCGTACCGAAACTGTAGATGGTGACGGCATCCGAGATGTCGTAGTGCCCGTTATAGCCGCCACGAACCGCCTCAAGGTCAGGCTGGCCCCAGCGCTGGACGGGATTGGGCACCTGCAGCTGCGGATTGGCTGCCTGGAAAGCGATCGCGTCGGGGCGCTGGCGTGTCCGCGAGGTCGCTTCGGCATGATCATATTCGCCGGTGAAGACGATGCTGCCGCGCTGGCCGAGCGCGATCCCGCCCTGGATGCCGCCCTGATATTCCTTGCCGTCGCCTTTGTAATATTGCGAATATTGGCCGAAGGCCTCCATCCCCGGCTTGTCGTCCAGGATGATGTTGACGACCCCGGCGATCGCGTCCGAACCATATTGCGCCGAAGCGCCGTCGCGCAGCACCTCGATCTGCTTGATCGCGAGGCCAGGGATGGTCGCCAGATCGGGCGCCTGCGCGCCGCGTGTGCCGAGCAGCGCCGAGCGGTGGTAGCGTTTGCCGTTGACGAGGACGAGCGTCTGGTCGGCCGACAGTCCGCGCAGCGAGGCTGGGCGCACGAACGCCTGGCCGTCAGCCGCCGGCAGGCGCTGCACGTTGAACGACGGCAGGATCTGGGCGAGCGTGTCCGAGAGGTCGCCGGAGATGCTGGCGTCGATGGCTTCGGATGGCAGCACGTCGAGCGGCGAGAGGGAGTTGAACTGGGTCACGCCGCGATCGCGTGTGCCGGTGACGATGATGGTGTCACCCGAATCTTCGCCGACCGAGGCACCGGGCTGAGCGCCATTCGAGGCGGTCTGTGCGCAGACGGGTGCGCACAGCGCAAACTGCAGCGCGACCAGCGCGCTGGCCGTGGTGAACCTGACCATGATGTGTCCCTTTGGAAGTGCCCGTATCCCGGCTCGCTTTTCAGCCGGTGGTCGGGCTCCTAGGGTGGCTTCGCGTCAGTTCGGCTTCATTCTGGCGACGGAGCAGTGTCAGAAAGACGTTGTTTTCAAGTCGCGGCGTCAGCCGCCCGGGGAGCGGCCTTACGCCCAGCCCCACGGCTTCTCCCTGAACCATTTCGTGATGACGTACTTGACCCCGCTGCGCACCTTCATCCCCTGATGAATTGTCGCCGGGTTGAGGCTCCCGTCCGGTCGGCGGTTGTTCCAGGCGAGCAGCTTGCCCGTTTCGGGCTGGACGATCTTGTCGATCGTCTTGAATCGCGTCGCGCCGCCGGCCTCGGGCTCGTTGAGATAGATCATCACCGTCCAGGTTCGGTTGCCAGAGACGCCACAGAATTTCTCATAATCGATCCCGTCGGGTTCGAAATAATCGGTGTGGCCCTTGAACTCCTGTCCGACGGCGTAGCGCTGGCCCTGCATCGGTTCTCCGAATACAGGATCGAGGCCGGTAAAGGCGGTGATCCGTGCCGCGACGTCGGCGACGACGGAGTCGAGGGGATCAAGGTCGCAGGTTTCGCTGGTGCGGAAGGCTGCATCGCCATTGGGGTCCGAGATGGTCGACGGCCGGCGTTGCGCGTCGATTCGCGCTACGATTGCTGCACAGGTCTCCGCATCCAGGAAGTCGCGACGCAGGAACAGGGTCAGCTTCGGGCTGGGCACGCGTTGCACGCCGGGTTGAGCGGTGAGGTGGGCAGTCAGGCCATCGGAGGGAAGGCCCGATCCGAACTGGGCGGGCGCTGCGTTGATTTCGGGAGCATGTGGCATCGCCGCCGTTGTGCCAAAAACCCCGCGTCTTTTCCAGCGCATCGGCGTATATGACAATCGTATCGGATGGTTCACAGGAACGACCTACGACTGTAACAATCGCCACCTAGCAGGTTCGCGATCGGGGAATTTCCGCATGCGTTTGGTTCTGGATGCGCGGGCGCGCGCGCTGTTGCGGCGGCTACCGCGCACCAACGTCTATTCCGCGCTTGAACTGGTGCTGCTTGCGGCGCTGGCGCTGCAATGCGCCCGGCTGTTCTGGGTGCTGGTCACACCGGTCGGGGCGCTTGGCCCCTGGCAGCCGGTCCAGCCTGGCTTTCCCGGTTCGCCGGTCGCCCTGCTGCAGGGCTTCGATCCCTTTTTCAGGCTGAGCGGAAGCGCTGACGGCAAGCCAGTCGTGGTGACCTCGCTCCAGCTCACTTTGTTCGGCACGCGGGTGAACGAGGCGATGGGCGGAGGCTCCGCCATCATCGCCGGCCCTGACGGTCTCCAGCAGAGCTTTGCCGTAGGCGATGAGATCAGCCCGGGGGTGAAGCTGAAGGCTGTCGTATTCGATCATGTCACGATCGATCGCGGGGGCGCCGCCGAAGACCTGTTCCTCGACCAGAGCGGCGCGGTCACCCCGGTAGCGCCGCCGCCAGTGGAGGCCGGGGCGTCGCTCCTCCCGGCCCCGCCGAACCTCCCGCAACCACCCAACCCGCCCGGACCAAACCTCAGGGCGGGCCTGTCGCCGGCGCAGCTTCGTGCCGATATCGGCTTCATCCCGCGTGTCGATGGCGGCAAGATCAGCGGTCTTGTCGTGCGGCCGCAAGGCTCGGGTGTCGCGTTCCGCCAGGCGGGCTTGCGCGAGGGCGACGTCATCACCGCAATCAACGGTCGCGCGGTGACGGGGCAGGGCGATATGGAACAACTCGGCGCGCAGATCGGCAAGGGCGGTACCGTCCCGGTCACGGTCGAGCGCGGCAACGACACTCTTTCCCTCACCCTCACGATCGCGGGCCAATGAAAAAACTGATTCTTGCACCCGTCCTCGCGACCGCGCTGGTCGGCACCGTATCGGCGCAGACGACGATGAACGTCCGGGATGCCGATATCCGCGCCTTCATCGCGGATGCAGCGCGCGTGACCGGACGCACCTTCATCATCGACGCGCGCGTCCAGGGCAAGGTGACCGTCGTCACCGACCGGCCCCTGTCGCGTTCCGAATATTTCGAGGTGTTCCTTTCCACCCTGCGCGCCAACGGCCTGGTCGCGGTGCCGACCTCGAACGGCGCGTTCCGCATCCAGCCCAGCGACAATTCGGCATCCCAGCCAAGCCGGATCGGATCGAGCGGCGCGGCGCGCAACAGCCTGGTGACCGAGATCGTGCGGTTGCGGGCGATCGACGCTGCCTCGGCCGTCGATACCGTGCGCGCGCTGGTCAGCGCGCAAGGATCGGTTACCGCGAACCGGGGCGGCAATTCGATCGTGATCGTCGACTTCGCCGACAATGTGCGCCGCGTGCGCGAGGTGCTTCGGCGGATCGACACCGACAATAATTCTACCCGTGTGATCGCGCTGAAGAACGCAGGCGCGCGCGAGATCGGGACCGCGCTCCAGGCTCTGGTCGGCGCGGGCGGGCAGGGCGGTGCGCCAGGCAATGGGCAGAGCGTCAGCGTCGTCGCGATCGTCGGATCGAATTCGGTCGCGCTGCGTGGCGATCCGGCGTCGGTCGCGCGTCTTGCCGCAGTCGCTGAGGATCTCGACCGCCGGGCCAAAAACGGTACCGAGATCAAGGTCGTCTTCCTCGAGAACGCCGATGCCGAACAGCTTCTGCCGGTGCTCCAGCAACTTGTCGGACAGACGCCGACCCAGCCGCAGACCAACAACAGCCTGTCGCGGTCCAATTTCGGCGGCACCGGCAACAATAACGGCCAGACCTCTAATGCGGCCCCCACACCGATGCCACAGGCCGCCCCCGTTTCCTCCAGCGGCGGCACCGGCCAGCCCGCCATCGTCGCCGAGGGCGGCCGTACCGCCGCGGTGGTGACTCGCTTCACCGGCGCCAATGCGATCGTGATTGCCGCGCCGGCCGAGGTGCAGCGCCAGCTTGCCGAGGTGGTCCGCCAGCTCGACACGCGGCGCGAGCAGGTGCTGGTGGAAGCGATCGTCGCCGAGGTTTCCGATGCGACCGCCAGCAAGCTGGGCGTCCAGTTCCTCCTCGCCGGCTTGCCGGGCAGCGGCATACCGACCTTCGCCACGGCCTACAGCAATTCGGCGCCGAACCTGCTGACCATCGCCGGCGCTATCGGGGCTCGCTCGCTCGCGACCACCACCACGACGGTCAACGGCACCACCACCGTCACCACCAACGGCAGCGCGGTCGGCGATTCGCTCGCGCAATCCGCGCTGAATTCGATTCTCGGCGCATCGGGCGGCTTTGGCGGCGGCGCCTTCAAGATCGGCAAGAACGCGATCTTCGGCACCATCATCAGCGCAGTGAAATCCGATACCACGTCGAACCTGCTCCAGGCGCCGTCGCTGACCACGCTCGACAATCAGCCGGCACGCATCCTGGTCGGCCAGGAGATCCCGATCACCACCGGGCAGGCGCTCTCGACCAATTTCGACAACGCTTTTCGCACCGTCCAGCGCGAAAATGTCGGTATCCAGCTTGAGGTTCGGCCTCAGGTCAATTCGTCGGGCGCGATCAAATTGTTCCTGCACCAGCAGGTCAGCAGCATCGCCGGGCCGGTTTCGAGCGACAATAGCGACCTGATCCTCAACAAGCGTGAGGTCGAGACAACCCTGACTGTCGATGACGGCCAGATCGCGATCATCGGCGGCCTGCTCAGCGACGACGAGCGGCGCACGATCGAGAAGGTGCCGTTCCTCGGTGACCTTCCCGCCATCGGGCAATTGTTCCGTTCCAAGGCGAAGCAGCGTACCAAGACCAATCTGATGATCTTCATCCGTCCGACCGTGCTGCGCACGCCGGAGGACAGCCGCAGGGTCGCTGAACGGCGCTATGGCTTCCTGCGGCTCCAGCAGGCGGGCCAGAATCCGGATTCCGAGCCGAGCATCGACCAGCTGGTGCGCGACTACATGGGGGCGGCGGCACCGCTGCCGGCGGCGGGAACGCCCGGCGGGATCGAGGATCCGCGCGTCGCCGTGCCGGTGATGAGCAGATCGACCAGGGTCGTGCGGCCGGCGAGGGACAAGTGATGCAGATCGCCCCGGGCAATGCTGAAGACGCGGTTGAGCCGCTGGTGCTGTCGGAGGGCACGCCGCTGCCCGATCGCGTGATCGCTATCCCCTATGGTTTCGCGCGGCGCTTCGGCGTTGCGCTCGAGGCTGGCGACGGCAGCCACTTGTCGATCGCAATGCGGGAAGGGTCGGACCCGAAGGTCCTGCTTGAACTGCGCCGCCATCTCGCCCGTCCGTTCGACGTCAGCTTCGTCACGCCCGAGGATTTCGACCGGCTGCTGTCCGATCGTTATGCGATGGACGGGCAAGCGGCCGCCGTCGCGGCGGGCACGCTGGGGCTGGGCGATGAGCTCGACCTGCTCGCCGGTGATCTGCCGACGGCGGACGATCTGCTCGACACCGCCGACGATGCGCCGGCGATCCGCCTGATCAACGGCATCATCGCCGACGCAGCGCGCAACGGCGTGTCCGACATCCATATCGAGCCTTATGAGACCGGCCTCGTCGTGCGCATGCGGATCGACGGCGTGCTGCGCGAGACATTGCGCATGCCGCCGCACGTTGCGCCGGTCGTGGTCAGCCGGGTCAAGGTGATGGCGCGCCTCGACATCGCCGAGCGCCGGGTGCCGCAGGATGGCCGCATCGGCCTGACGCTGGGCGGCAAGCTGCTCGACGTCCGCGTCTCGACGCTGCCAAGCCGGGCCGGCGAGCGCGTGGTGCTGCGTATCCTCGACAAGGAGAATGCGGGCATCACGCTCGACGTGCTTGGCATGACCGCGGCGATCAACACCATGCTGAAGGGCGCGCTGTCCGAGCCCAACGGCATCATCCTGGTCACCGGCCCGACCGGATCGGGCAAGACGACGACGCTCTATGCGGCGTTACGGCTTCTCAACGACGGCAGCCGCAACATCCTGACGGTCGAGGACCCGGTCGAATATGCCATGGACGGCATCGGCCAGACCCAGGTGAACCCCAAGGTCGGACTGACCTTCGCCGCCGGCCTGCGCGCGATCCTGCGTCAGGATCCTGACGTGGTGATGGTCGGCGAAATCCGCGACCGCGAGACTGCCGAGATCGCCGTGCAGGCTTCTCTTACCGGCCATCTCGTGCTGTCGACCGTCCACACCAACGACGCGGTCGGCGCGATTACCCGCATGCGCGACATGAAGGTCGAGCCGTTCCTGCTTGCTTCGACGCTCCGCGCCGTGATCGCGCAGCGCCTCGTGCGCAAATTGTGCGAGCATTGCCGTCGTCCGGTGCAGGCAAGCGGCTCGGTATCGGCGCTGCTCGGCTTCGATGCTGGCGCTGTGGTCTATGAGCCGGTTGGCTGCGAGCATTGCCAGGGATCTGGCTTCAAGGGGCGGATCGGCGTGTTCGAGGCAATACGCGTCGACGAGACGATCCGCCGCCTGATCAACGATGGTGGCGACGAGGCGATCATCGCCCGCCACGCCTTTCTCCATTCGCCCAATCTGGGCTCTGCGGCGCGGCAACTGGTGCGCGAGGGCCTGACCACGCCCGAGGAAGCGGTCCGCGTCTCGCGCAGGGACATGGCCGATATCGAAGCGCCTCTGGTGGTGGATACGCCGTCGGATGGCTGATTTCGACTATCTGGCGATCGACACGCGCGGGCGCGAGACGCGGGGGCATATCGCCGCCGAGTCGATCGACGACGCGCGTGTCCTGCTGGACAGGAAGCGGCTCTATGTCGTGAAGGTCGAGCCTGGGTCGGGCCCGGCCGCGACGCGCGGCAAGCCTTTGCTCTCCGATTTTCGTTTCGGCACGAAGAAGATGGGGGCGAAGCAGCTCGCCCTCTTCACTCGCCAGCTCGCCACGCTCAACCGGGTCTCGCCGCTGGAAGAATCGCTTCGCACCATTACTCGTCAGACCGAACAGGAGACGGTCCGCACCATCGTCGCCTCAGTCCATGCCGGTGTGGTGGAGGGGCGCCGCCTGGCCGAGGCGATGGGTCGCGAGCCGAAGAGCTTCCCGCCGCTCTACCGCGCGATGGTTTCCGCCGGCGAGCGTTCGGGCTCGCTGCCGGTGATTCTCGAGCGCCTCTCGGTGCTGCTCGAGCGCCAGGCGGAGATCAACGGCAAGATCATCACCACGCTGGCGTATCCCGCCGTGCTCGCCGTCGTTGCGATGGGCGTCGTGACGGCGCTGATGGTGTTCGTCGTGCCGCAGGTGGTGGAGCAGTTCGACACGGTCGGGCAGGAACTGCCGCTGCTGACCAAGATCGTGATCGGCATTTCCGCCTTTCTCGTCGGCTATTGGTGGGCGATCCTGATCGCGATCGCGCTCGCGACGTTCGGCATATGGCGCGCGCTCAAGGACCCCGGGATCAAGCTCGCCTTCGACAGCTGGCTGCTTCGGCTGCCGTTGCTCGGGCGCCTGATCCGCGATCTCCACGCCGCACGCATGGCACGCACCCTGGCGACGATGGTCGCGAGCCGCCTGCCGCTGCTTGAGGGCCTGACCCTCACCGCGGGTACGATCCACAACCGCCGCCTGCGCCTTGCCTCGGACGAGATCGTCGAATCGATCCGTGGCGGTGGAAGCCTGTCGGCGGCGATGCGCAGAGCCGGCGTGTTCCCGCCACTGCTCACCTATCTTGCCGCCTCGGGCGAGACGGCGGGGCAGCTCGACGACATGCTCGAACGCGCGGCCGATTATCTGGAGCGCGAGTTCGACCGCTTCACCGCTACGGCGCTCTCGCTGCTCGAGCCTGCGATCATCGTCCTGATGGGGGGAATCGTCGCCACCATCGTTCTCTCCATTCTGCTGCCGATCCTGCAGCTCAACACGCTCGCCGGCCAGTGAGGTCAATAATGAGGACCGCCATGAACACCCCCCGAAAAGCCCCGATCCGCAAGCGCCAACGCGAAGAGGGCTTCACGCCCGTTCGGCGCTCCGCCGAACACGGCTTCACGCCCGTTCGGCGCTCCGCCGAACACGGCTTCACGCTTGTCGAACTGATGGTCGTGATCGTCATCCTCGGACTGCTCGCGACGATCGTCGCGATCAACGTCATCCCGAGCGGCGAGAAGGCCAAGGTCATCAAGGCCAAGACCGATATCTCGACGATCGAGGGTGCCCTGGACAATTACAAGCTGCAGAACGACGTCTACCCCACGACGGCGCAGGGTCTGCAAGCCCTGGTGACCGCACCGGACGGCGCCGATCCGGCGAAGTATCAGCGTGGCGGCTATATCAAGCGCCTGCCCAACGATCCGTGGGGACGCCCCTATCTCTACGCCTCGCCGGGCCAGCACGGCGATGCCGACGTCTGGACGCTCGGCGCCGACAACAAGGAAGGTGGCGAGGGAGCCGATGCCGATATCGGCAGCTGGCAGTAGTTGTTCCGAACGCCCGCCTTGCCAAGAGCGCGGTCGCGAGAGCGTGATCGCGGCTTCACCCCCATTCGGCGTTTCGCCGAACACGGCTTCACCCCCGTTCGGCGCTCCGCCGAACACGGCTTCACGTTGATCGAACTGATGATCGTCATCACGATCATCGGGCTGGCGTCGGCTGCTGTCGTCTGGGCATTGCCGGATCCGCGCGGGCGGCTGCTCGATGAGGCGACACGCTTCGCGGCACGGACGCGCGTGGCGCAGCAATCGGCGATCGTCGATGCGCGGCCGGTGAGCGTCTGGGTTTCCGGCGGCGGCTATGGATTCGACGAGCGGACCCATGGCAGCTGGGCGCCGATCGGCGATAAGCCGCTGCGGGTGACAAGCTGGGGCAAGGGCACTCGCGCCATCATCGCCGATGCTGGTGGTCGCCAGCGCATCATGTTCGATTCGACCGGCCTCGCCGACCGGCCGCTCGACGTGCGGCTGAAGCGCGATGCGGAGGAAGTCTCCGTCAGCATTGCCCCCGATGGATCGGTGAAGGTCGGCGGCTGATGAGGTCCCGGGGATTCACCCTCATCGAGATGATGGTCGCGCTGGCGGTGTTCAGCCTGGCGGCGCTCGCCCTGATCCGGCTTGAGGGCGCGACGATCCGCGGCACCTCAATTCTCGATTCGACGCTGATCGCGCAGATGGTCGCGCGCAATGTCGCGATCGAGGCGATGACCGACGCCAAACCGCCGAGCGTAGGCATTGCCAAGGGCGTCGAGCAGAATGGCGGCAAGGCCTGGACCTGGACTCGCGAAACGCGCCCGACCGCCGATGCGCGAATCCTCAGCATCGATGTCCAGGTCGCCGACTCGACGGGGAGCCGGCGGGGACATCTGACGGTGGTGCGCGTCGCGACCATCGGCGGGGCGGCATCATGAAACGCTCCTCTTGCGATTCCCCCGCGGAGGCGGGCGTCGTCGTCAGATCCCCTCGGCGTTTCGCCGAACATGGCTTCACGCTTGTGGAGGTGATGATCTCCCTCCTGATCTTCGGCCTGCTCGCCGCCGCTGGCGTGGCGCTGCTGTCGTTCAGCGTCCGGGCGCAGGCAGCGACCGACGCGAAGCTCGACGATGTCCAGGCCCTCAATCGCCTGTCCTCCGCCCTGGCGGCCGATCTCGCCCAGGCGATGGAGCGGCAGACGCGCAACGAGGCGGGAGACCTGCTCCCCGCCTTTTCCGGCGAACCGGGATCGGGCAGCGCACCGATGCTTCGCCTCGTGCGCGGCGGCTGGAGCAATCTGGACGCGGCACCGCGCCCGAGCGAGCAGAAGGTCGAATATCGCGTCGCGAACGGCGCGCTCGAACGAATCGCCTATCCGATGCTTGATGGCGCGCAGCCCCTGACCCGGGCGGTGATGCTGACCCGTGTCCGTCAGGTATCGCTCCGCTATCGAATCAACGGCGCCTGGGGCGATCGCTGGCAGGGGACACCGATCTACGCCTTGCCCCAGGCGATGGAGATGCGTGTTCTGCGCGACGACGGGGTGGAGTTCAGGCAGGTGTTCCTGGTTGGTGCCGGATACGGCAAGCGGAAGGTGCCTGATGGGGGCTGACCGTTCCTCCGAGCGCGGTGCCGCACTGCTCACGGTGCTGCTGCTCGTCGCGGTGATCGCGGTGCTGGCCGCGACCGCGCTGGAGAAGCTGCGTCTCGCGACCCGGCTTGGCGGCAACGCCATCGCGATGGACCAGGCCCGCGCCTATGGCCTCGCCGCGGAGACGCTGGCGCTGACCAAGGTCAGCGATCTGCTGTCGCGCGACAAGAGCCGTGTGACGCTGGCGGGCGGGTGGAGCGGCCGCGCGATCCCGCTCCCGGTGCCCGGCGGTCTCGCCACCGCCAAGGTATCGGATGGGGGGAATTGCTTCAACCTCAACAGCCTGGCGGTCGAGACCACGCCCGGCAGCTACGCCGCCTTTACCCCGTCGCGTATCCAGTTCGCGCGGCTGATCCGGCTGGTTGGCGGATCGAGCGCGTCAGGGGAATCGATCGCCGCCGCTGCGTCCGACTGGATCGACACCGACACGAGTCCGCTCGATCTGGGGGCCGAGGATTCGAGCTATAGCGGCCAGGCGGTTCCGTATCGTACCGCCAACACCCTGATGACCGATCCGAGCGAGTTGCGCGCCGTCGCCGGCGTCACACCGCAGATCTACGCCAAGCTTCGTCCCTGGCTCTGCACGTTGCCGATTGCCAAGCCCTCGAAGATCAACGTCAACACCTTGCTCCCGGAACAAGCGCCCTTGCTCGCGATGCTCATGCCCGACACGATGACGGTCGAGGCCGCCCGGCAGGTGCTGCTGCGCCGGCCGCCCAATGGCTTCGAAAGCACCAGCGCCTTCTGGAAGCTGCCTTCCCTCGATGCGGTCACGCCGCCGCCTGACGCGATGGCGCAGACCGCCGTCACGACCGGTTGGTTCTCGTTGCAGGTCGATGCGACGGTTGGGGGCGCCGAACTGGAAGAACATGCGTTGATCGACGCGACGGAGCTTCCCGCGCGGCTCGTCTCGCGGCACTGGGGCGAGCAGTCATGACCGATTCGCTCACCCTCTTCCTGCCCACGGGCAACGCGCCATGGCGCTGGCTTCGCGTCGCCGATGGCGTGGTCGCCACGCGCGGCGAGGGGCTACCCGATCTTCCCGGTGACTCGGAACCGCCGATCGTCGTCGTGCCGGCTGACGCGGTCACGCTGCATTGGGCCGAACTGCCGGATCGCTCGACCGCTCAGGCAGTGACGGCGGCGCGGATGCTGGTGAGCGATGCCAGCGCCGCGCCGATAGGCGAGTTGCACGTCGCGGTAGGACGCGAGGGCGACCACGCCGAACGGCCGATTGCGGTGGTCTCCGCCGCGCAGATGCAGGCATGGCTCGAAACGCTCGCCGCGCATGGGGTCGATCCCGCGATGCTGGTGCCGTCGCCGATGCTGCTGCCCCGTCCGGAACATGGCTATCTTCGCGCCGATCTGGGCGGGGAAGGGGTGGTTCGCGGCCAGACCAGCGGGTTCGCCGACGAGGCGCGCCTGACTGAACTGATCACCGGCGGGGTCGCGCCGACAGTGCTTGGCCGCGACGAACTGGAAACCGCGATCGCCGCCGCGCTGGTATCGCCCGCGCTCGACCTCAGGCAGGGACCGTTCGCGCGTCGCCGGCGTTTCGCGATCGACTGGGGACTGATCCGCCGACTTGGCTGGCTCTCGGTCGCGATCCTCACCGTGACTCTGCTCATCAGCCTCATGCAGATCATGAAATATAATCTTGCCGCCGATTCGCTTGAGCGTCAGGCCGATCTGCTCGCGCGCCAGGGGCTGCCGCGCGGCGAAACCGTCAACAATGCCGATCGCCAGCTCGACACGCGCCTCTCCGGCCTGCGCGGCGGCGGCGCTGGTTTCAGCCGGACTGCCGCAGCGGTGTTCGCCGCGATCCGATCGGTGCCGGGGGCGGAAGCACGAACCCTGAATTTCGGGGCCGGGGGCGAATTGCGGGCAACGGTTTCGGCGGAAAGCGAGGGGCAGATCACCGATCTGCGCCTGCGGATAGAAAGCTACGGCTTTGCCGTCCGCCAGAGCACGATCGAATCGAGTGCCGGCCGTTTCTCAAGCGAACTGACGGTGACCCCGCGATGATCGAGCGCCTGCGCCTCTGGTTCACCGGACGCTCGCTGCGCGAGCAGCGGATGCTCCTGGTCATGGTCGCGCTGGCCGCGCTGACCTTTGTCTGGGCAGGCATCATCTGGCCGGTCACCGACGGCCTCTCCTCGGCGCGCGAACGCCATGCCGATGCGCTGATCCGGCTTGCCGAGACTCAGGCCCGTATGAAGGAAGTGGAATCGCTCCAGCGCCAGCGGCCAGCGCCGCTCGAGGCGCAGCTCGACACGGTCATCCGCGACCGGGCCAATGAGGCAGGCTTCGCGCTGGCGAGCGTGACCGCAGACGGGCCGAATCGGGTGCAGATCACTATCGCCACTGCCCGGCCAGGCCCGTTATTCGGCTGGATCGCGGGCCTCGAAAGCGCCGGCATCCTGGTTGATTCGCTTTCCACCGCCGATAATGGGGACAAGACCGTCTCGGCCCAGCTTTCGCTGAAGGTCCGCGGGCAATGAGACGGATTCGACTGAAGACCGGGCCGCGCGCCTTTTTTGGCGCGGTGTTCGTGGTCGCGCTGATCGCCCTGCTGCCGCTGCGTCTCGCCATGGGTTGGTTCGATCTCGGTGATACCGGCCTTACGGCGCGTCAGGTGAGCGGAAGCATCTGGTACGGGACCTTGCGCGAGGCGAGCTTCGGCGGCGTGGCGCTGGGCGATCTGCGGGCAGGGCTGTCGCCGATCCAGCTCCTCATTGGGCGGGCGCGAATCGACCTGGCCGGGCCGGGGCGAGGCTCCGCCCGGCCGTTTCGCGGTGCGATCGGGGTCAGCCGCCACAGCTTCGGCGTGGATGACCTGACCGCGACGCTTCCAGCGGGTGCCGTCTTCGCACCGGTGCCGGTCTCGGCGCTCGAACTCGACGATGTCAGCGTCCGTTTCCAGGATGGGAATTGCGAGAAGGCGGAAGGGCGCGTGCGCGCCACGATCTCCGGCGATCTTGCCGGCATCAATCTCGGCCAGGGCATGACCGGAGCCGCGCGTTGCGACGCAGGGGCGCTGTTGCTCCCGCTGGCCAGCCAGGCGGGAACTGAGACGGTAACGCTTCGTCTATGGGCCACGGGCCGGTTCCGCGGCGAGCTGACGGTGCAACCGGGAGATCCCGCCGCAATCGAGAAGCTGGTCCTCAATGGCTTCCAGGCCACCCCGAACGGCTACAGGCTGTCGATCGAGGGGCGCTTCTGATTCTCCCATTCGCGGAAGCTGGCGGAATTGCCCAGGCTTCCGCCGATACGACGCGTCGCCGGAAGGAGAGCGGCGGATGGTATTGCGATAGGGGAAACGCTCATCTTGACGGTGCCTGCTTTCCCCCGCTAGGGGCGCTGGCTCTGCGGCGATCGTAGTTCAATTGGTTAGAGCGTCGGCTTGTGATGCCGGATGTTGCGGGTTCAAGTCCCGTCGGTCGCCCCATTCTTTCATCAGCCAGGAAAATCGTGTGACCAGCGGCTGGGGCTTCCCCGATTTCGACGATCATGAGGGCGTGCACCTCTTCACCGATCCGACGTCCGGCCTTCAGGCGGTGATCGCGGTGCATTCGACCACGCTCGGCCCCGCGGCCGGTGGCGTGCGCTTCTGGCATTATGCGGACAGCGACGGCGCGATCACCGATGCGCTTCGCCTGTCGCGTGGCATGAGCTTCAAGAATGCGATGGCCGGCCTGCCGATGGGTGGTGGCAAAGGCGTGGTGCTGGCGGCGAATCCAGGCGATTCGATCACCGTGCCCCAGCTCGAGGCATTCGGCCGGGCGGTCGATTCGCTCGGCGGCCGCTACGTGACGGCCGAGGATGTCGGTATGTCCGAGGCGAGCATGAAGATCATCGCGACCATGACGCGTCACGTCTCCGGCCTGCCGGTCGCGGCGGGCAGCGCGGGCGGCGATCCGGGGCCGTTCACGGCGATGGGCGTGTATCTCGGCGTGAAAGCCGCGGCGAAGCGTGGCCTGTCGGCGGATTCGATGAAGGGCGTGCATGTCGCGATCCAGGGCATCGGCAGCGTCGGCGGCGGGCTTGCCCGGCTGCTCGCAAAGGACGGTGCGCGCCTCACGCTGGCTGACGTGAACGCTGACAAGGCAGCGGCGCTCGCGGCCGAGCTTGGCGCCGAAACCGCCGCGGCGGACGCGATCCTCGGTATCGAGGCTGATATCGTCAGCCCCAATGCGCTCGGTGCGATCCTCACCGGGGAATCGATCGCCGCGCTGCGCACCAGCATCGTCGCTGGCGGCGCGAATAACCAGCTTGCGACCAAGTCCGACGGTGCCCAGCTCGCGGCGCGCGGTATCCTGTACGCGCCGGACTACGTCATCAACGCAGGCGGCATCATCAATGTCGGCCTTGAATATCTCGGCCAGGGCGACCGTGCCGAGGTCGAGGCCCGAATCGCGCGCATCCCCGATCGTCTCGTCGAAGTCTGGGATGAAAGCGACCGCAGTGGCGCTCCGGCGTCCGATGTGGCGGATATGATCGCCGGGCGGCTGATCGGGCGCGCCTGAACGCGGGGCGTGAACCGGCAATGCCAATGACGGCTCATGACGATGCGCCGCCGGTCAATTTGTAGAAGCGGACTGCGTTGTTGTAGAAAATGTCGCGTTTCTGATCCTCGGTCAGGAACGCGGCTGTCTCGACCCCCTCGATCGCGAGGCCGATCGCATCCGGCCAGTACATCTGGTCCGAGCCGAACATGATGCGCTTGCCGAAGCCAGCATTCACCAGCGTGTGCAGATAGTCGTGGAAGTGCGGGCGGGGCATGAGCCAGTCGAGCGTACCGGTATCGACGTTCACGTTCGGGTAGAGCATCAGCATCGCCATCGTGTCGTCCAGATACGGCCAGCCGGCATGCATCAGGTTCAGGCGAAGCTTCGGGTGCCGGTTGAGCACCTCCTCAACCAGTTCTGGGTTGCCGAAGCGTGCCCGTGCCGGCCGGCAGCACGGATCGAAGGTCGTTCCCTCCGGCATCGTCCCGGTATGGAGTGCCACCGGGATGTCGAGTTCCTCCGCCAGCGCAAGATAGGGTTCATATGTCGGGTCGCTGAGCGACAGGCCGGCATATTGGGAGGTCACTTCGCCGAGCACGTGCAGCCTGCCCCCGGAAAAGGCTTTCCGCAGCGTATCGAGGGACGGCAGCGGCGTGTCTTCCGACCCGCGGATGCCTGCGCCGGCGACGAAACGATCGGGATCGCGATCATGCCAGTCGATCGCGGCCCGCAGGCGGTCGCCATCGCCGCCGCTGACGATTCCCCTGACCACATTGTGTCGCTTCATTTCTGCGATGCAGGCCGAGAGGTGGTCCGCCCCGTTCAGGATGGGACTCTTCGCGCCGGTGATCGGGTTGACGATCGGGTTGGGGAACCGGGTCGTTGCCGGATAGGCATGCATGTGCACATCGATGATCGGCCGGTTCCGTGGAACATCGGACGCGATCAGGGTGCCGGACAAAGCGGTGGTGGCGAAGGTCGCGCCACTCAATTTCAGGAAATCCCTGCGTCCGATGTGCATTGCGATCCTCTCACCACCAGATTGAGCCGCTCCGGCGGTTCAGGGTCTCAGGCCTGGCAGGGAAATATCGCGGGTATTTTCGACACGAAATGACCTGAGAGGTCATTTCCAATAGAAAAGGCGGCAATCGCGACCCGTTTGTGTCCGCCATCGGCCGAGGGTCAGGATTCCATCGCTTCGACATTGGCGAGGACACGGCTCAGCAGATCGAGCAGCAGGTTGACCTCGTCTTCTGTCAGGCCCTGTGTCGCTTCCCTGTTTCCCCGTTCCAAAACGGCGCGCCCCGCCGGCAATTTTGCGAGTGCCTCCTGCGTCAGCGATACAAGGCTGCTGCGCCGGTCGCGGGGATCGGGTTCGCGGTGGATCACGCCGTCCCGTTCCATCCGTGCGAGAAGCTGCGCCATAGTCGGCTGTTCGACCTTTGCCCATTGGGCCAGTTCGGTCTGGGAAAGCCGGGCCCCGTCCTTGAGCGCTGTCAGCACCGGCAATTGTGCTGTCGCCAGGCCGAGTTCCCGGAGCCTCACATCGCCGACCCGCGCCAACCCGCGCGCGATCCGGCTGAAATAATGGCCGGGGGTGTTCATCGGATTCCAGTTGCTATTCGCCATTGCATAGGGGCCTATGTTTAATATATAGGACCCTATGTATATGAAGGAGTCTGATGTGACAACCAATCCGCGAATCGCGATCATCGGCGGTGGCCCCGGCGGGCTCATGCTGGCCCGGCTGGTCCACGTCCGAGGCGTTGCCGCCACGGTGTTCGAACGCGATGCCCATGCCGACGAACGGCCGCAGGGCGGCTCGCTCGATCTGCACGCCGACACCGGGCAGCGGGCAATGCTTGCGGCGGGTCTTGAGCGCGAGTTTTTGGCTGAGGCCAGGCCGGAGGATCAGGGCGACCGGCTCTACGATGCCGACGGTACTCTTCTTTTCGATCGAGATGGTGCCGGTGACGACAGGCCCGAAATCGACCGTACGGCCCTGCGCCGGATCCTGCTGGAATCGTTGCCGTCCGGCACCGTGCGGTGGGCAAGCGGGGTCGAAGCCATCCGTCCATGCGCGGACGGTCGCTATGAAGTCGACACGGGCGGCCTCGTCGAGACCTTCGATGTCGTCGTGGGGGCTGATGGTGCCTGGTCGCGTGTGCGATCATTATTGTCGACAGCCCGACCCGCCTATGAGGGGGTGACGATGGTGGAACTTGGCTTCGACACGCAACGCCACCCGGATGTCGATTCGCTGGTGGGCAGTGGCAAGATGTTCGCGGTCGGTGACAACCATATCCTTGTCGGGCAGCGCAACGGTCGCGGCCATATCCGTGGCTATGCAGGGGTGCGCATGTCGGAGACCGCGGCACAGGCACTTGGCCGGCTCCCGACTGAAGGGATTCGAGCGGAGGTGCTGCGCGCCTTCACCGGCTGGGCTCCCTCATTGCTCGAACTGATCGAGCGCGGGGATATTCTCGCTGTCCGGCCTCTCTATGCGCTTCCGATCGGCCACCGCTGGACCACCCGGCCGGGCCTGACCATCCTCGGTGACGCGGCCCATCTCATGTCCCCGTTCGGAGGCGAAGGCGTCAATCTGGCGCTCGCTGACGCGGTCGATCTCGCCGACGCGCTGCTCTCCGGAGAGGGCTGGCCGGCGGTGGAGCGCTGCGAGGCTGCCATCGCTGAACGAGCGATCCCGGCGGCCGAGGGCGCAGCTGAAGGCTTGCAGGCCACGGTCTCGACAGGTGGCGTCGCCAGTGTGCTCGAACATTATCAGTCGCGCGTGGGCGATCTTAGGGATTGGGAAGCCAACCGTTGACCTGAGCGAATCGACGTTCGTGATCTGCTTGGGGATAGTCCGCATTTTTCCGCGAGGTGAGGATACATCCGTATCGACGACAATTGGCTATGGGCGACGCTTGCGTACTGGGACATCCATATAACGGGCGGTTGAGTAGCCTCCCGACTCTCTCTAGACGCGAAAGCCAACGTGCCCAGCCTTCATGCCCTCGCCAACCCCGCGCGCTTCCTCAAGCTCGCCAGGCCGCTGACACCCATCCTGTTCTGGGCGGGACTGGTGTTGCTCGCGATCGGCCTCTGGGGGGCGCTGTTCCGGATACCGCCTGACTATCTGCAGGGCGAGACGGTGCGGATCATGCATATTCATGTGCCGACCGCGACGCTCGGCATGGGTGGCTGGAGCGGAATCGCGCTCTGCTCGATCGTCTATCTCGTCTGGCGGCATCCGCTGGCGATGGTCGCGGCGCGGGCGATTGCGCTGCCGGGCGCCGTGTTCTGTGGTCTCTGCCTCGTCACCGGCTCGATCTGGGGGCGGCCCACCTGGGGAACCTGGTGGCAATGGGACGGGCGGCTTACCTCGATGCTGCTGCTGTTCTTCGTTTATCTCGGCTTCATGGCGCTTACCCATGCCGATGCGGAGCGGGGCGGGGACGGGCGTATTCCCGCCATTTACGGCGTCGCCGGGTCAGTGCTGCTGCCGATCATCCGATATTCGGTCGTCTGGTGGAACACGCTTCACCAGGGCCAGAGCATCAGCCTGACCCAGTCGACCATCGACAATTCCATCCTCTGGCCCTTGCCCTTCTCGCTGCTCGGTTTCTCGCTGCTCTTCGGCGCGGTGGTGCTGATGCGGATGCGGGCCCTTCTTGCCACGGCCAAGGCCGAAGCGCGCATGCGTCGGATGGCCGCATGAATCCCTGGCCGTTCGTCATCAGCGCTTACGGTATCACCTTTGCCGCGATCTCTGCGCTGGTCCTGTGGAGTTGGCTCGCAATGCGGGGGAGCGAGCGTAAATGAAGGCCAAGCATCAACGGCTGACCCTCGCCCTGCTCGCCGTCGCCGCGGTGAGCGGCGCCGCGTTGCTCGCGCTGTCGGCGCTGAAGGACCAGGCGGCGTTCTTCTACGCGCCGGGCGACGTCAGGAAGGATGGCCTGCCGATCGGGCGCGCGGTACGGCTGGGCGGCATGGTGGAGGCAGGGTCGATCGCCAAGCTCCCCGATGGCATATCGATCCGCTTTATCGTCACCGACGGCGTCGCCAAGGTGCCCGTCGCGTTCAAGGGCATCGTGCCCGACCTGTTCCGCGAGAAATCGGGCGTGGTCGCTGAGGGCAGCTTCAACCCCGACGGCAGCTTTACCGCGACCAACCTGCTGGCCAAGCATGACGAGAAATACATGCCGCCGGAGATCGCGGGCAAGATGCACGAGACGAAGTCGCTAGAACAATGATCGCCGAAGCAGGTCTTGCCGCGCTGTGGTTCGCGGCCGCGCTGGCGGCGTTGCAGCTTGCGCTGGCGGCGGTCGGTGTCCGGCGCTCGTTGCTTTCCGCTCCTCTCTCAGCGGGAGCAGACGCCAAAAAGCTTCCGGCACAGCGCTTCACCGGTGTCGAGGACGTCGCGGTCACTGACCAGCTTCTTTCGGCGGTGCGCCCGGTTGCGGTGGTGCAGGGCTTGCTGGCCGGGCTCGCCCTCCTGTTGCTGATGGTCGTCTTCGTCCGGTCGGACATGTCGGTGCTGCTCGTCGCGTCGAACAGCCATTCGGACAAGCCGCTGATCTACAAGATCGCCGGCGCCTGGGGGAACCATGAGGGCTCGATGCTGCTCTGGGTCACGATCCTCGGGCTGGCGGGTGGTGCCGTGGCAGTTCTGGAGCATCGCCTGCAGCGCACGACGCTGATCGCGACGCTTGGCGCGCAGGCGATGATCGCGCTGGGTTTCTACGCCTTTCTGCTGTTCTCCTCGAATCCGTTTGCAAGGCTGAACCCGGCACCGGCCGACGGCAACGGGCTGAACCCGTTGCTGCAGGACCCCGGCTTGGCCTTCCATCCGCCGACACTCTACATCGGTTATGTCGGCATCTCGGTTGCCTTCTCCTTCGCGGTGGGGGCGCTGGTGACGCGCGATGTCGGGCCGGCGTTTGCCCGCGCGATGCGGCCCTGGGTACTTGGCGCGTGGATTTTCCTGACGCTTGGCATCACCGCCGGCAGCTACTGGGCCTATTACGAACTCGGCTGGGGCGGCTGGTGGTTCTGGGATCCGGTCGAGAACGCCTCGCTGATGCCCTGGCTCGCGGCGACGGCGCTCCTGCATTCAGTGACGGTACTGGCGACTCGTGACGGGCTGCGCGCCTGGACGGTGATGCTCGCCGTCGTCGCCTTCTCGATGTCGATGATCGGCACCTTCCTCGTGCGGTCGGGCATCCTCACCAGCGTCCATGCCTTTGCGGTCGATCCCAAGCGCGGCGCGTTCATCCTCGTGCTGCTCGCTCTCTATATCGGCGGCGCGCTGCTGCTGTTCGCGGCACGGGTCGGGACGGTGCGCCAGGGCAGCACCTTCGAACCCGTGAGCCGCGAGGGCGCGCTGGTCGCCAACAACCTGCTGTTGTCGGTGATCCTTGGCATCGTGCTGATCGGCACGCTCTATCCGATCGTCGCCGCCGGCATGGGCGTGCAGCTTTCGGTCGGGCCGCCCTTCTTCGACAAGACGGCGGGGCCGATCGCGCTGCTGCTGGTCGCGATCATGGGAGCGGGGCCGCTGATGCGCTGGCGTCGCGACAACGCGAACGCGGTGCTCGGGCGCATGACGGTGCCGGTCGCGGCCACCGGCGTCACCCTGGCGGCGTTCGCGGCCCTTGGCGGCGGGATGGGCATCCTCCCGCTACTTGGCCTTTCGCTGGCAGCGGGGGTTGGCGCGGCGAGCATCGCGCCGCTCTGGAAGCGTGACCTGCGCCGGACGCCGCTCTTCACCTGGGGCATGGTGATCGCGCATCTCGGTATTGCGGTCAGCCTGGCCGGCATGGCCTCGGACAGTGCCTTTACCCAGCAGACCCTCGTGGCGGCACGGATCGGTGAGCCGCACCGCGTCGGACCCTTCACGGTGACGCTTGAGCATATCCGGCCGGTGATCGGCCCGAACTGGTCGGCGCTCGAAGGCACGCTGACCGTGCGGCGTGGTGAGGCTGCGTCTTTCACCCTGCGACCCCAGTCCCGTTTCTTCGCGTCGCCGCCGACCGTCACCAGCGAATCTGCCATTGCGACGAAGCTCGACGGGCAGCTTTATACCGTCCTCGGCCAGGAGGATGAGCAGGGGCGCTGGCAGTTGCGCTTGTGGTGGAAACCGTTCGTCACCCTGATATGGCTTGGCGGTGCGCTGATCGCGCTTGGCGGCGCGCTGTCATTGCTCGGGCGCGTGCGACGCGAGCGGCGCGTTGCGGCGCGGGAGGAGGAGGCATGAGGCGGGTGCTGCTCTGGGCGCCGTTCGGGGCGTTTGCCTTGCTGTTCGCGGTCGTGGCGAGCGGGCTGATCGCGCCGGCCGACCGCACGGTGAAATCGGCGATGGTGGGCAAGCCGCTACCGAAATTCGCGCTGCCGCCGATCATCGCGACCAAGCCGGGCCTCGGCAGCGAGGCCTTCCAGCAGGGCAAGCCGCGCCTGCTCAACATATTCGCAAGCTGGTGCGTGCCCTGCATTGCGGAAGCACCCAATCTGATGCGTCTCAAGGCGATGGGGGTGCCGATCGACGCGATCGCGATCCGCGATACCGGTCCGGCGATCCAGGGCTTCCTGCAACGCAATGGCGATCCCTATGAGCGGATCGGCGACGACAAGGTGAGCGCGGTTCAATTGTCGCTCGGCTCGTCCGGCGTGCCGGAAACCTTCGTGATCGACGGGCAGGGGCGCATCGTGAAGCAGCATATCGGCGATATCCGCGCTGATGATATTCCCGCGATCCTCGACGCCCTGCAGGCGGCGCAATGAAGCGCCTGGCGTTCCTCTTCCTGCTGCTCGCGGCACCACTCCAGGCAGATAGCGGACTTCCGCCCGCCGCGCTCGCCAATACCCAGTTGCGCGACCCGGCCAAGGAAGCGAAAGCCCAGGCGCTGATGGTGACGTTGCGCTGCCTCGTCTGCCAGGGCCAGTCGATCGCCGACAGCGATGCTGACATGGCGGGCGACATGCGCGCGCTGGTGCGCCAGCGAATCCAGACGGGAGAGAGCCCGGAATCGGTCCGGCGCTGGCTGATCGATCGCTACGGTGACTATGTGACCTATGATCCGCCGTTCAACGGCACGACCGCGGCCTTGTGGCTCGCGCCACTGGCGATGCTCGCCGCCGGCGCGTGGCTGGCACGTGGCAGCTTCAAGAGGCGGCGCGGTTGATGGGCTGGATCATGCTTGCCCTGATCGGTCTCGGCTCTGCGGCTTTGCTGTGGCTTGGCGGGGTTTCGCGCTCGCTCTGGAGTTTTGTCGGCGCCGCGATGATGCTCGGCGCGGCGGGCTACGCATTGCAGGGCGATCCCGCGCTGCCCGGCCATCCGGTCGCGGCCAATGCTGAGCCGATCGAGATCGATCCGGCGCTCACAGAACTGCGCGATTCGATGCTGGGGCGTTATACCGCCGAGGGCGCCTATCTGATCGCCGCCGATGGGCTGACCCGTGCGGGGGATACAAGGAATGCGGTCAGGGCCGTCTTGGGCGGGGTCAACAAATATCCGCGAAGCCTGGCGCTGTGGACCGGGCTTGGATCGGCGCTTTCCCTTCATGACGGCGTGGTGTCGCCGGCTGCGTTGTTCGCGTTCAGGCACGCGGCGGGGCTTAACAAAGAGCATCCCGCCCCGCCGTATTTCCTCGGTTTGGCGTATATCCGCGCGGGCGACTATGCGACGGCCCGGCCTTACTGGGCCAGGGCACTTGAACTTTCCCCACCCGAACAGCCCTATCGCAAGGAGATTGTGGCGCAGCTTGCCCGTCTCGATGCGTTCCTCGCCGCAGCGGAGCAGGCCCGCGGCGGCACTTCGGCCAATTAGCTTCCGATTCGCATCACGCGGGCCGGTCGCTATCCTGGGATAGGACCGGCCCGGCCTACGTCAGGCGTTCCAGGGTTCGAACGGGATGTCGAGTGCTTCTGCTACTGCCTGATGCCGGATCTTGCCGCCCGAGACGTTGAGGCCGTTGGCGAGATGTGGATCTGCCGTCATCGCTTGTTCGGCGCCGAGCCTGGCGAGCTTCATCACGAAGGGCAGGGTGGCATTGTTGAGCGCGAAGGCCGAGGTGCGGGCGACCGCGCCGGGCATGTTCGCCACGCAATAATGAATCACGCCGTCGACCTCGAATACCGGGTCCTCATGCGTGGTGGCATGCGACGTCTCGAAGCAGCCGCCCTGATCGATTGCGATATCGACCAGCACTGACCCGCGCTTCATCGTCTTGAGCATCTCGCGGGTGACCAGCTTCGGCGCGGCGGCGCCCGGCACCAGCACGGCGCCGATGACGAGATGCGCGTTCTTCACGGCTGCGGCGATCGCCGCCTTGGAGGCGTAGGCGGTCTTGATCTGGCTGCCGAAGAACATGTCGAGTTCGGCAAGGCGTGCGTTCGAGATATCGTAGATCGTCACATCGGCGCGCATGCCGACGGCCATCTGCGCGGCGTTGACGCCAGACACGCCGCCGCCAAGGATCGCGACTCGCGCCGGTGCCACGCCGGGCACGCCGCCGAGCAGCACGCCGCGGCCGCCCTGTTCCTTTTCGAGATAATGCGCGCCCACCTGAATCGACATGCGGCCGGCCACCTCGGACATCGGCTTCAGCAGCGGGAGGGAGCGGTCGTTCGCCGTCACCGTTTCATAGGCGATGCAGGTCGCGCCCGATTTCATCAGCCCCTCGGCCTGCGGCTTGTCGGCGGCGAGGTGGAGATAGGTGAAGAGCAGATGGCGCGGTTCGAGCATGGCAACTTCGCCCGGCTGCGGCTCCTTGACCTTCACGATCATGTCGGACCTGGCAAAGACGCTCGCTGCGTCCGGCAGGATCGTTGCGCCCGCCGCGACATAATCCGAATCCTCGAAATCGATGCCGAGGCCGGCGCCGGTCTGGACAAACAGTTCGTGCCCGGCCGCGAACAGTTCGGCGACCGACGGTGGGGTCAGGCCGACGCGGTATTCGTGGTTCTTGATTTCCTTGGGGACGCCGATGCGCATGGAAGCTCTCCTAGATTTTGCGCGAATCTACACCAATCGCCCCGGGAAGTACTTGCAATCTGGGGCCCGGGCTGAGGCGGTTTGCAATGTGATTGTGCATGTTGCGGATCTGTTGCAAAATGGTCCCGTATGGACAGTATAGACCGCAAGATCATCGCGCAGCTCGGGCATGAGTCGGGCATCACGAGCGAAGAGCTGGGCGACAGGGTGGGCCTGTCGCCCTCGGCAGCGCATCGCCGCGTCAAAACGCTTGAGCAACAGGGACTGATCCGCGGTTATCGCGCTCGGCTGTCGCCAGCCGCGCGAGGCAACCCTTCCACCGTATTCGTTTCGGTCACGCTCACCGATCAGCGTCAGGCGACGATGATGGCGTTCGAGCTGGCGCTTGCCTCGACCACGCAGGTCAGGGAGGCGCATCTGATGAGCGGGGAATCGGATTACCTGCTCAAGGTGCTCGTGCGGGAGGACGACAGCTATGAACGCATCCACCGCGAGGTGCTGTCCGCGCTGCCCGGCGTCCACCGGCTTGTCACCCAGTTCACCATCCGTACCCTGGCAACGGAGGAATAGATGCGTTGCTGCCCCAATCCGGGTGACGTTGCGGGGGCATTGGCCCCGTGCTAATGCGCCGCCTCTTCGAACGCAGGGGCGCAGTTCGGTTCACCCATGGCCTATATCGTTGAAAATCGGGCAAGATTGACCCGTCTGTGAGCAGTGACTCGCCAAGCGTGGATGAGTCCGCGCCCGCGGAGGCAACGGCATCCGCCATCCATCACCACAAGGACGGTCTCGCCAAGCTCGCGCTCGGCGCGATCGGCGTCGTGTTCGGCGATATCGGGACGAGTCCGCTCTACGCCTTTCGCGAGACCTTTGCCGGCCATCACAAGCTCGCGCTCGACCCGGCGCACATCATGGGCGTCGTCAGCCTGATGTTCTGGTCGATGATGGTCGTGGTGACATTCAAATATGTCTCGATCATCATGCGTGCCGACAACAAGGGCGAAGGCGGCAGCCTGGCGCTGCTGGCGCTGATTTCGGGCCAGACCAAGACTCGCCGCTGGTCGAACGGGATCATCCTGCTGGGCGTGTTCGCGACAGCCCTGTTCTACGGCGACAGCATGATCACGCCGGCGGTGTCGGTGCTGTCTGCGGTCGAGGGTCTCGCCGTCGCGGCGCCTGCCTTTGGCAGCCTGGTGCTGCCCATCGCGGTGCTGATCATCATCGGCCTGTTCATGATCCAGCGCAACGGCACGTCGCGCGTCGGGTTGTTCTTCGGCCCGATCATGCTTGCCTATTTCGCCGTGATCGCGACGCTCGGCCTGATCAGCATCGTCCACACCCCTGATATTCTCTGGGCGTTCTCGCCGCATTATGCGGTCAAGTTCTTCATGCTCGATCCGGTTCGCGCCTTCCTCGCGCTTGGCTCGGTCGTTCTGGCGGTGACGGGCGCCGAGGCGCTCTACGCTGATATGGGGCATTTCGGGCGCAACCCGATCCGCGTGTCCTGGCTGTTCTTCGTGCTGCCGGCGCTGATGCTGAACTATATGGGGCAGGGTGCCCTGCTGTCCCGCGAAGGCGCCGCCGCATTGCGCAGTCCCTTCTATATGCTCGCGCCAGAGAGCCTGCAGCTTCCGCTGGTCGTGCTTGCCACGGCGGCGGCGGTGATCGCCAGCCAGGCGGTGATCTCCGGCGCTTTCTCGGTGACTCAGCAGGCGATCCAGCTCGGTTTCATCCCGCGCCTCAGGATCGAGCATACCAACGCCGCGACCGCGGGGCAGATCTACATCCCGCTGGTCAACTGGGCGCTGCTGGTGATGGTGCTGCTGCTGGTGATGTTCTTCCGCACCTCGTCCAACCTCACGTCGGCCTATGGCATCGCGGTGACGGGCGCGATGCTGATCGATACCTGCCTGCTCTCGGTCGTGCTGTTCCGGCTGTGGCATTGGCCGAAATATTACGCGATCCCGCTCCTGGCCGTCTTCTTCATGGTCGACGGGGCCTATTTCGCGGCGAACCTGACCAAGGTGCCTTCGGGCGGCTGGTTCCCGCTGCTGGTCGGGTTCATCATCTTCACCTTCCTGACGACCTGGTCGAAGGGACGGCAGCTGATGATCGACCGGATGCGCGAGGCGGCAATGCCGATCAAGGTGTTCATCTCGTCCGCGGCGAGCTCGGCGACCCGGGTTCCCGGTACCGCTGTGTTCATGACCTCGTCGCCCGAGGGGGTGCCGCATGCGCTGCTTCACAACCTCAAGCACAACAAGGTGCTGCACGAGCGAGTCGTCCTGCTGACCGTGAAGATCATGGACGCGCCCTATCTGCCCGAATCGGAGCGCTTCAAGCTCGAGAATCTGGGCGACGGGTTCCACCGCATGATCCTCCGCTACGGTTTCATCGAGGAACCGGACGTGCCCGCGGCGCTGTCGCGTGTGCATCAATGCGGCGCCGACTTCCGGATGATGGACACCAGCTTCTTCCTCGCGCGGCAGACGCTGCTGCCCTCTGCGCGGCCGGGCATGATGATCTGGCGCGAGAAGCTGTTCGCCTGGATGCTCCGCAACGCCGAAAGCGCGATGGAGTTCTTCCGCCTGCCGACCAACCGCGTGGTCGAACTCGGCAGCCAGCTCGAGATTTGAGCGAGTCGGCCCTGACCCCAATCATCGTAACGGCCCTGTTCAGCAAGGCCGATACTGCCTGGTTCGACGGCTTGCGACGGGCGCATTTCCCGCCGGAGCATAACCGGTTGGACGCGCACCTGACGATGTTCCACCATCTCGCGCCGTCGCTCGAGGCGGAGCTGAAGCATCGGCTGGCGGGGGAAACCCGCGGTGTCAGCCCGCCCCAGGCATGGATGGCTGGCCTGATCTCGCTCGGCGGCGGCGTTGCCGTTCGGATCGAGAGCCCCGGACTGGCCGATATCCGTGAGCGGCTGGCCGAAGCCTTTGCCCCGATGCTGATGCCGCAGGACCGGGCGGGATGGCGGCCGCATGTGACGATCCAGAACAAGGTCCCGCCCGAACGGGCCAGGGCATTGCTGCGAACGCTGGAGGCAGATTTCAGGCCGCGCCCGGTCGTGATCGCAGGGTTGGCGAGCTGGTGGTATCGCGGGGGATCGTGGGCGCCGCTGTCGCGTCACATGTTCGCTTGACCCGGACGGGGATGCGCTCCTATAGGCGCCGCTCTCGAATGGCCGGGGCGGAGTAGCTCAGCTGGTTAGAGCACGGGAATCATAATCCTGGGGTCGGGGGTTCAAGTCCCTCCTCCGCT
The DNA here is from genome assembly GCA_029202385.1 of Candidatus Sphingomonas phytovorans. NCBI lineage: Bacteria > Pseudomonadati > Pseudomonadota > Alphaproteobacteria > Sphingomonadales > Sphingomonadaceae > Sphingomonas > Candidatus Sphingomonas phytovorans. Next base: position 1,734,752 of record CP119314.1, on the reverse strand, counting down.
ACCATTTCGTAGTGGGCCCACCTGCCATTCGCGACGTTCCTACAGATTGGCCGAATCGATCCAGCGCCGTGCGCGCCGGGAGATGCCGGCTGGCAGGTCGGCCGGATCCGCCTCGATCACGCGCTCTATCTCGATCGACCAGCGGTTGGGTCGGTACAGGACGTTGCGGACGATGAAGACCGAGGCGCGGTCCCGGCGGTGGTGAACCTGTTCGTCGACCTCGAAAGCCAGGACCGGGGCGTTGTGCGAGGTTGCCCCAATCTCTTCGCGGAGCTCGCGGACGACATTCTCCTCGGCACTCTCGCCGGCCTTCCGACCGCCTCCCGGCAGGTGCCAGCCGCGCGCATAGCTCAGTTCCACCAGGACGATCCTGCCCTCGGGGGTGAGGGCGATGGCATGGGCGCCCTCGACGTCTGGCCTGGTGAAGGCCCAGAGTCGGCCGCGACCATATTGGAACCCGCCGACCAGGATTCGCAGCGCCGTGCGGTAAAGGATGTGGATCAAGGGTCTTCCCCTCAGACCGCCGCTCCTGGCGGGAATTGCCGCGACTTGGCCCGGCATGCTGTTTTGGCATCACGGAAGCAATGCGCTTGCCGAATTCATATCGCCCTCCGCCTTTTCTGTCCTCCGCAATTCGGCTAGCGGAAGCCCGTCCAAGGAGATGCCCATGAAGACCCGCGCCGCCGTTGCCTTCGAAGCCAAGAAGCCGCTTGAGATCGTCGAGCTGGATCTGGAAGGCCCCAAGGCGGGCGAGGTGCTGGTCGAGATCATGGCGACCGGCATCTGCCACACCGACGCCTACACGCTTGACGGGCTCGATTCGGAAGGACTGTTCCCGAGCGTGCTTGGCCATGAGGGCGCAGGCATCGTGCGCGAGGTCGGACCCGGCGTGACCAGCGTGAAGCCGGGCGACCATGTCATCCCGCTCTACACCCCCGAATGCCGCCAGTGTAAGTCGTGCCTCAGCGGCAAGACCAACCTCTGCACCGCGATCCGCGCGACCCAGGGCAAGGGGCTGATGCCCGACGGCACCAGCCGCTTCAGCTACAAGGGCCAGACCATCTTCCATTATATGGGTTGCTCGACCTTTTCCAATTTCACCGTGCTGCCCGAGATCGCCGTGGCGAAGATCCGCGAGGACGCGCCGTTCAAGACGAGTTGCTATATCGGTTGCGGCGTCACCACCGGCGTGGGCGCGGTGGTCAACACCGCCAAGGTGCAGGTCGGCGACAATGTCATCGTGTTCGGCCTGGGGGGCATCGGCCTCAACGTGCTGCAGGGCGCGAAGATGGCTGGCGCGAACATGATCATCGGCGTCGACATCAACCCGGATCGCGAGGAATGGGGCCGGAAGTTCGGCATGACCCACTTCGTCAACCCGAAGGATGTCGCCGATATCGTCGCGCACCTCGTCGCGCTGACCGATGGCGGGGCCGACTATACGTTCGACTGCACCGGCAACACGACCGTGATGCGCCAGGCGCTCGAAGCGTGCCATCGCGGCTGGGGCACCAGCATCGTCATCGGCGTGGCGGAAGCGGGCAAGGAGATCAGCACCCGGCCGTTCCAGCTCGTGACCGGCCGCAACTGGCGCGGGACCGCGTTCGGCGGCGCCAAGGGCCGCACCGACGTGCCGAAGATCGTCGACTGGTACATGAACGGCAAGATCGAGATCGACCCGATGATCACTCATGTCCTCGGCCTGGAGGAGATCAACAAGGGATTCGACCTGATGCATGCCGGCGAGAGCATCCGCAGCGTCGTCGTCTACTGACCTTACTATCTCAGGAAAGGCTTCTCGACTTCGCTCGAAGCGAACGGGAGGGGGTGCGAGAAACGATGGAAACTCTCTCGACCAACAAGGCCCATGGAGGCGTGCAGGGCGTCTATCGGCACGAGTCGACCGTGACGGGTACGCCGATGACCTTCTCCGTGTTCGTGCCGGAGCATGACGAAGGCGCGACGCTGCCGGTGCTGTGGTATCTGTCGGGGCTGACCTGCACGCACGCCAACGTTACCGAGAAGGGCGAGTATCGCGCTGCCTGTGCCGAGCAGGGCGTGATCTTCATCGCGCCCGACACGTCGCCGCGCGGTGACGACGTGCCCGATGACGACGCCTATGATTTCGGCAAGGGCGCGGGCTTCTATGTCGATGCGACCGAGCAGCCCTGGTCGGCCAATTTCCGCATGCGCAGCTATATCGAGGACGAGCTGCCCGCGCTGATCGCCGCTCAGTTCCCGGTGGCCGACCTGACCCGGCAGGGGATCACCGGCCATTCGATGGGCGGCCACGGCGCGCTGACCATTGCCCTGCGCAATCAGGGGCGCTTCCGGAGCGTCTCCGCCTTCGCGCCGATCGTATCGCCGCTGCACTGCCCCTGGGGCGAGAAGGCGCTGACCGGCTATCTCGGCGCTGACCGGGAGGGCTGGCGGACCTATGATGCCTGCGCGCTGATCGCTGACGGGATGCGGGTGCCGGAAATCCTTGTCGACCAGGGAGACAAGGACAATTTTCTCACCGAGCAGCTCAAGCCCGAACTGTTGCGCGAGGCATGCGCCAAGGCCGGGATCGACCTGACGCTGCGGATGCAGCCCGGGTACGACCACAGCTATTATTTCATCTCGACCTTCCTGGCCGATCATGTCGCCTGGCATGCCGCGCGGTTGAAGGCCTGAAAGCAAAACTGCGCCGCCGCGCCATTCCGTCGGCCCCGTACCGACGCCATGTTGCCAGCCAGCCCGCATCGCCCCTAGATGCGCCAACATCATTACGGACGATTCCATGACCACCCACACGACGCGCATGCTCATCCTCGGCTCAGGCCCAGCCGGCCTTTCCGCCGCGATCTATGGCGCGCGCGCCGGCCTTGCGCCGATCGTCGTTCAGGGCATCCAGCCAGGCGGGCAGTTGATGACCACGACCGATGTGGAGAATTACCCGGGTTTCAAGGACGTGATCCAGGGCCCGTGGCTGATGGAGCAGATGCAGGCCCAGGCGGAGCATGTCGGCACGCGCATGATGTGGGACACGATCGTCGAGATCGACCTGTCGCGCAGACCCTTCCGGCTGATCGGCGACAGCGGTGACGTCTATGAGGGCGACGCGCTGGTCATCGCGACGGGCGCGCAGGCCAAGTGGCTCGGTCTCGACAGCGAGGAGGCGCTGAAGGGCAAGGGCGTCAGTGCCTGCGCGACCTGCGACGGCTTCTTCTTCCGCGGCAAGAAGATCGCGGTGATCGGCGGCGGCAATACAGCGGTCGAGGAAGCGCTGTACCTGACCAACCACAGCGACGACGTGACGCTGATCCACCGCCGCGATTCATTCCGCGCGGAGAAGATCCTTCAGGACCGTCTGTTCGCGCACAAGAACGTCAAGGTGCTCTGGAACAAGGAGGTCGAGACCTTTGTCGACGGCGGCGGCACCGCCGGGCTGGTCGCGCTCGACCTGGTGGATACCGTCACCGGCGAGAAGTCGCGACTGGAGGTCGAGGGCGGCTTCGTCGCGATCGGGCATCACCCGGCGACCGAATTATTCCGCGGGCATATCGAGCTTGATTCGGACCATTATATCAAGGTCGAGACAGGTTCGACCCGCACCAGCGTGCCCGGCGTGTTCGCGTGCGGCGATGTGATGGACAAGATCTATCGCCAGGCGGTGACGGCCGCAGGAACAGGCTGCATGGCCGCACTCGATGTCGAACGCTTCCTCGCCGAGGCCGATTTCGAGGTTGCCGAAGCGGCCGAGTGACGCCCGAGGGGGTGCGAATATCCGGCAGCGTCCGCTGTTTCGCCCGCCCGCTTTTTTCTTCCGCTGTTATGTTGGATTTCGGAGCGGAAATCGTTGCTGTATTTCAACGGCTTGCACCTCGTTTCCCTGTTAACGCATAACAGCGGAAAACGGCGGCGATTGTCGTGTGAAAATCGCTTCTTTTTGCGCTGACGGACGACGTCGTTCGTCTGTTTTTCTCGTCATGGGAAAGAGCGTCGCCGGGTGCGATTGGCAATCCGGCTGCGGGGGACGCTAGCATGGGTTTCGGGTGGTTGAATCGATGATCGTCGAGACGTCATGCCGCATCTCTCGACAAGCTCGATCAGGCTTGCTCGGGGTACCCGTCCGGTGAGTATCACAGCGCCTGCGTCCCGTCAGCGGGCAGGACGACGTTCCTGGCGGGGTGGGAAGCTGCCATTACCGAGAAGGCCTTGGCCTGAGCACCCATGGCAGAAGCAGCAGGTGTGCCGTGTCAAAGCTTCCTATGACCCACAGGCCTGCGAGTTGGAGGCGAAGAGGCTGCTCCGGGTCAACGTGCACGCCGGTAATGCATGGCGACCACGCCGTTGCGGAGCGGCCTGGCCGAGATCAGCTCAAGCCGTCGCGTGCTGGGCAGCCCGCTCTCGTAGAGGGTCGGGCCGTGGCCCGCGATCCTTGGTTGTACGAGGAGCTTGTACTCGTCGATGAGATCCAGCCGGTCCAGCTCAGTCGCGAGTTTGCCGCTACAGAGGAGCACGCCGGCTGGGGTCGCGTCCTTGAGCCTTTGTACGCCAGTGCGCAGGTCGCCGCCGATGTGATGGCTGTTGGTCCACGGGAAGGCCGTTCGCGTCGATGACACTATGTACTTCGGCTTGGCCTCAAGCTTGACCGCCCACTCGCGTATTGCCGGCGGTGCCTCCTCGTCGCCGCCAGCGACTGCCGGCCAGTAGCTTTCCATCATCTCGTAGGTGACGCGACCCCACAGCATTGCTCCACTCTCATCCATCAGGCGGGTGAAGAAGGCGTGAGTCTCGTCGTCGGCGATACCCTCCTGGTGGTCGACGCAGCCGTCCAGGGTGACGTTGATGCTGAAGCTCAATAGTCCCATGCGGCGAGCCTAAGCCATGCAACGGAGAAGATGAAGGCCGATTGCTCGCGGTTGATGTTGGACTTCCACAAGGCGGGGTACTCAGCGATGCGGGCCAGGACGTCCTTAAGCTTGGCGATGACGATCAGGCTGTAGAGGATTGCCGCGCGCTGGTCGTTGGTCCGGATATTCATCGCCTGATTGGTTCGCGACGCGGTGGACCCCGGAACAAGTCCGGGGTGACGGAGGAGGCAACGCGCGTCTATCGTTCGAGCGCAGTCTCGATCTCGTCGAATAGCCATTGCTTGTCGGCCTTGGTGGCGAAGCTGTGGCTGTCGGTGTCGTAGTCCCGCAGCACGACGTTGGCGGACGGGACCGCGTTCCATTGTTTGCGGAAGGCGATGGCGGTGTTGTCGCGCTTTGCCAGCAGGATGGTGATGGGGATCGTGCTCGCTGCCAGCGCGGCGATCAGGCGACTGGCGAGGCTGTCCGCTACCGGAGGTTTTGCGGCAGATATCTTTCTTAATCCACCGAAGATCTTCGTTATATTCACGCCGCCACGCAGCAGACGCAGCACTTCCCGCGGATCGCGCAGCTTTTGGGCGTAGCGCGCGCGGATCGCGGCGGCGGAGGGGAGGTCGTCGCTATCCTCGATCACCCAGGGATTCGCGAGGATCAGCGAGTCGATCCCGGCGACGCCGTGGAACAGGGCAAGCGCGGTCGCCGCGTCGCAATTGCCGAAGGCGACGAGGCGCCTGATGCCGGTTTCGGCGACGAGGGTCGCTGCGGCGGCGGCGATGTCCGGGGCTGATTCGAGGAAGCCTTTATTGTTGCCGGTGGAATCGCCGATGCCGCGGCGATCGTAGCGCAGGACCGGCGTGCCGGTAGCGGCGAGGCGTGCGGCGAGAAGCGCCATGCCGCGATGCGCGCCGATGCGGATCTCGTTGCCGCCGGAGACGATCAGCAGGCCGGTGGTCGCGTTGCCTTCATCCAGCGTGGCGGCGAGCCTGTCGCCGGCGCAGGGAAAGGTGATCAGGCGCCGCATGTGGCGATCCAGGCGGCGATATCGTCGGCGAGGAGCCGTGCAAGGCGGGGGTCGTTGTCCGGCTCGCTGCGCCGCCAGAGCGGCGACCCGGATATTTGGCGATCGGCGGGCAGGGCGTCCGTATCGAGACGGACGGTGCGCAGAGGCGCGCTACCGTCAGGGACGGTTGCCTTGAGTTGAGCGAGGAGCGTGCGGGAAAGCCTGTTGCCGGCAAGCTCGACAGGCGGACCGGACAGTTCGATCGCGTCGTGGGCATTGTCCTTGCCGGTGACGGCGCGGGACCGCAGCAGATCCCGGACAAGACTTTCGCCGGGGGCCGGTGAGAAGTGCCAGCGGGTGGAGAAGGGGGCATCGATGAGTGCGCCGCCGCGAATGGCGATGCCATGGACCGCGCCGCGTTCGTCGGCGACGGTGGAAGTCAACGACGAAAGGGCGCTTGTCCAATCGCTTAAGGTGATATTCTCAGTCTCGATGAGACTTTCGCCCGTGCCCGGCAGATCGGGCAGCATGCTGGCGATCCCGCGTTCGGCTAGAGCCCGCAATATGGTGACGACGAACGCCCGGGTCCGGTTGGCTTCCTCGAACAACGGCATCGCCGCGATCACGACTGGGCCACTGGCGGGGCCGAAGCGCAGCATCGCCTCGCGCCCGCCGGGCCAGTCGTACTGGTCGATCAAGGCGTGACCTTCACTGGTTTGCCTTGGCGGCGGCAAAGCGGACGAGGGAACCGAAGCTCTCCAGCATCTCGCCATCGACCTCGTCATCCTCGATCAGGATGCCGAGGCGTTCCTCCAGTTCAGTGAGCATGCCGGCCACCGCCATCGAATCCAGTTCGGGCAAGGCGCCGAACAGCGGCGTTTCGCTGCGGAAGGCGCCGACGCGCTCCTCGCTCAGGCCAAGGACATCGCGAAGCACTGCGCGGACTGTGGTATCGATTGCGGCATTGTCGTCAGGAAGCACTGCGGACCCCGGTTTCATCCCCTGTTGGCCCTGCCGTTAGAGAATGGGGGGAGGGATGCCAAGTGCAGGCCTTGGCAGCGCAGGTGCGCGATGCGTATCAGGAGGGCATGATCGATCCCATGCCGCAGCCCATCGATACCCTGCCGTTGCGCGGGAGCCCGGGCGACGTCGCGCTGGTCGACCGGGCGGGAAGCCTGGATTTCGCCGAGCTGGAGGTGCTGACGGGATCGGTGGCGGGGTGGCTGGCCGGACTGGGATTGTCACCCGGCGCTCGCGTTGCTTCCTGGCTGCCCAAGACACGCCTTGCCTGTGTCCTGCCGATGGCAGCGCCCCGAGCCGGCCTGATCCATGTGCCGATCAATCCAGTGCTGAAGCGGGCGCAGGTGGCGCATATCCTGGCCGATAGCGGGGCGGACCTGTTGGTGACTCAGTCGGCGCGCGCCTCCTCGCTCGAAGCGGGTGACATTCCCGCCGGGTGCAGGCTGGCGCTGGAGGAGGAGGCAGTCAGTGATGACGTCATGCCGCCATCTTCAGCCGATACCGATACGCTAGCGGCGATCCTCTACACCTCAGGTTCCACGGGCCGGCCCAAGGGCGTCATGCTCAGCCACGCGAACCTATGGCTCGGCGCGATCTCGGTCGCGCACTATCTCAAGCTGTCGCCGGCCGACCGGGTGCTCGGCGTGCTGCCGCTGAGCTTCGACTATGGTCAGAACCAGCTTTTCTCCACCTGGGCAGCGGGGGCATCCGTCGCACCGCTCGACTATCTGACCGCGCGTGACGTCATCAAGGCAGTCGACCGGTTCGGCGCGACGACACTCGCCGGGGTGCCGCCGCTCTGGGTACAGTTGCTCGAGGCGGAATGGCCGGCCGAGACCGCGGCTCGGTTGAAACGGTTGACCAATTCAGGCGGCGCGCTGACGCCGACAATGATCCGGGCATTGCGGCAGCGTTTTCCGGAAGCCGACCTCTATCCGATGTACGGGCTGACCGAAGCGTTCCGCTCCACCTATCTGGCGCCCGATCTGGTCGATGCGTTTCCCGAGGCGATCGGTCGGGCAATCCCCTTTGCCGAGGTGATGGCGGTCCGGGCTGATGGATCGCGCGCCGCGCCGGGGGAGCCGGGTGAACTGGTCCATGCCGGGCCGCTGGTCGCGCAGGGCTATTGGCAGGATGCCGAGCGGACCGTGCTTCGCTTCCGGCCGGCGCCGCACTGGGCCGAACATCGCGGCATGGCCGTATGGTCGGGCGATACGGTGATCGAGGGCGGGGACGGCCTGTTCCGTTTCGTCGGACGTGACGACGAGATGATCAAGAGCGCGGGCAACCGGATCAGTCCCACCGAGGTGGAGGAAGCCGTGCTGTCGGGGGGAGAGGCGATCGAGGCGGTCGCGATCGGCGTGCCCGATGCCCGGCTGGGGCAGGCGATCGTGGTGGTGGCGCGGGCAAGTGGCGATACGGTCGCTGCCGAAGTGGGATTGAGGGAGCGCCTGCGGCGCGAATTGCCGAGTTTCATGCAGCCCGCGCGCTACGAATGGCGGGGCGCCTTGCCCCGGAACGCCAATGGCAAGCTCGATCGCGCAGCCCTGAAGGCGGAGATGACGTCATGAAGCCAATGGGCGCGATTCCGGCGGAATTCCGTGGGGACGGACCGCTGCGGATAGCCGGCGAGACGGCCGGGGCGTGGATCGAGGCGGCGGGCGATACGCCGCTGTTCGTCTATGATGTCGCGGTGGTGACCGCCCGGATCGCACGGCTGCGCGCGGCGATGCCGGCGGGGCTCGACATTCATTATGCGATCAAGGCCAATCCGTTCGCGCCGCTGATCGCCGCCATGGCGCCGCTGGTCGATGGACTTGATATCGCGTCGAAGGGGGAGATGGCGCTGGCGCTGGCGGCGAAGCCGGGCAGCGCGATCAGCTTTGCCGGCCCCGGCAAGCGCGACGGGGAGATCGTCGCGGCGATCGAGGCAGGCGTGACGCTCAATCTGGAATCGGAGGGTGAGGCGATCCGCGCGCTGATGGCGGCTGAACGGCTTGGCGTGACGCCGCGTCTCGCGGTGCGCGTCAATCCCGAGATCGAGCTGCGCGGATCCGGCATGCGCATGGGGGGCAGGGCATCACCCTTCGGGATCGACGCCGATCGCGCCGGGGCGATCGCGAAGCGGCTGGTCGCGGCGGGGGCCGACTGGCGCGGCTTTCATATCTTCGCCGGATCCCAGGCGCTCGATCCCCAGGCGATCATCGAGACCCAGGCCGAGACGCTGGCGCTGGCCGGGCGACTGGCCGATGAGGTCGGCGTCACGCCGCCGCTGGTCAATCTCGGTGGCGGGTTCGGCATTCCCTATTTCGCGGGCGAGGAGCCGCTCGACATCGAGGCGATCGGCACGGCGCTGGGCGAGCGCATGGCATCGCTGCCGCCATCACTGGAGGGCGCTCGCTTCGCCATAGAGCTGGGACGATGGCTGGTCGGCGAGGCTGGTGTCTATCTGACCCGGGTGATCGACCGGAAGGAAAGCCGGGGCGAGACCTTCCTTGTCGTGGATGGCGGGTTGCATCATCAACTGGCGGCCTCGGGCAATTTCGGCACGGTGGTGAAGCGGAACTATCCGGTGTCGGTCGCGACCGCGACGCCGGGCGAGGTCACGGAGACGGTCAGCGTGGTCGGGTGCCTGTGCACGCCGCTCGACCGGCTTGCCGATCGCGTTTCGCTGCCCCCGGCGAAGCCAGGAGACATCATCGCGGTGTTCATGGCGGGGGCCTATGGGCTGTCGGCGAGCCCCGCCGCCTTTCTCGGGCACGAGCTTCCGGGCCAGATACTCGCGGGTGGCCCGGATACTCCTAACGCAATCTTCACCTCTTCCGCGCCATAGCGGGACCATAGCCGCGAACCCTGCCGGAGTGACGTCACCGGCGGAGAATGGCGGCGGGAGGTCTTGTGATGGGTTTTTCGCGTGGTTTCAGTGGCCTGGCTCTATTGTCCGGCGGCGCCCTTATGCTTAACGGCTGCATGGGTGGCGGTGGGCGGTCGGAACTGCCGCCAGCGAGCTTCGTGGCGTCGCAGGAGCAGCCGGGCGAAGAATATATCATCGGCCCGCTCGACCAGCTCAATATCTTCGTGTGGCGCAACCCCGAGCTGTCGGCGAAGGTTCAGGTGCGCCCGGACGGCCGGATCACCACGCCGCTGATCAGCGATATGCCCGCGGTGGGCAAGACGCCCGCGATGCTCGCCGACGACATGAAGATCGCGCTCGGCGAATATATCAAGGACCCGATCGTCTCGGTCATCGTCGAGAATTTCTCCGGCACGTTCAGCCAGCAGGTGCGCATCGTCGGCGCGACAGAAAAGCCGGCGTCGATCCCGTATCGCGCCAACATGACCCTGCTCGACGCGATGATCTCGGTCGGCGGGCTCAGCCAATATGCCGCGGGCAACCGTGCCAAGCTGGTCCGCTACGACCGCAATACGGGCAAGCAGGTCGAATATAACATCAAGCTTTCCAGTCTCCTGAAGAACGGCGATTCGAGCGCGAACGTACGGCTCGAGCCGGGCGACGTGATCATCATCCCCGAGAGCATGTTCTAGGAGTCGCCGGGGGATGAACGGCCTTTACGACGAGATCAGGATAGCGATCCACGCGATCTGGACGCGACGCTGGCTGGCGCTGGCGGTCGCCTGGGTGATCGCGGTGGTCGGCTGGCTGATGGTTTCGCAGATTCCGAACAGCTATGAATCGCGGGCGCGCATCTTCGTGCAGATGCAGACGATCCTGCCGAGCGCGGTGGGCATCACCGCCGCCGACCAGCAGAAGGACGTCGACACGATCCGCCAGACGCTGACGTCAGCCACGAACATGGAGAAGGTCGTGCGCGGCACCGACCTGGCCAACAGCGTTTCGAGCGACCGCGACGTCGCCGACCGGGTGGCGGGCCTGCAAAAGGCGATCAAGATCACCGCGCAGCAGGACAATCTGTTCGAGATCGTCGTGACCGGATCGAGCCCCAAGGTAGCGCGCCAGGTCGTGCAGAAGCTGATCGACCTGTTCGTCGAGCAGAATCTGGCGGGTGACCGGGACGAGACGACCCAGTCGCTCGGCTTCCTCGACGCCCAGCTCGAGCAGCGCCAGAAGCAGCTTCAGGAAGCCGAGGCCAAGCGGGCCGATTTCCAGAACCGCTATCTCGGGTCGCTGCCCGGTACCGGATCGCTGACCGACCGCATGGGCGCCGCGCGCACCCAGATGGCACAGGTCGACAGCGACCTCGCCGCCGCCCAGTCGAGCCTTGCCGCGCTGAGCGGCCAGATGGCGGGAACCCCGCAGACCGTCGCGGGCGCCGGACCGACCGGCGGACCGGCACGGGCGCGGCTCGCCGCGATCCAGGGCCAGCTCGCGGATGCGCGGGCCAAGGGCTATACCGAGAATCATCCCGACGTGGTCGCGCTGCGCAGCCAGCTCGCCGCGGCGCAGGCGGCCGCGCGCAACGAGCCGGTCGGCGCGGGCGGCGGGGCGAACAACCCGCTCTATCTCTCGCTGAAATCGATGCAGGCGGACAAGCAGGCGACCGTCGCCGCGCTGACCATGCGCAAGACCCAGCTCCAGTCCGATCTCGAGCAGATCAATACGAAGCTGGCGGGCGACCCGGCGGTCGCCGCCGAGCAGTCGCAGATCGAGAACAACTACCAGGTGCTCAAGGACCAGTATTCCAAGCTGCTGGCCGACCGCGAGGCGATCAAGCTGCGCGGCCAGGCCCAGACTCAGACCGATGCGATCAAGTTCAGCGTGATCGACCCGCCGACAGCGCCGCGCGTGCCGACCGCGCCGAACCGGCCGCTGCTGCTGACTGGCGCGCTGCTCGCCGGCATCGTCGGGGGGATCGGCGCCGCCTTCGCCATGGGGCAGTTGCAGACGACCTTCGCCACGGCGGGGCGGCTCGAGCGCGCCACCGGCATGCCGGTGATCGGATCGATCGGGGAGATGGTGACACGGGCGCAGATCATGGCACGCCGGCGCAAGCTGATCTATTTCGGCGGCGGCGCCGGAGCGCTGGTGGTCGCCTATGTCGGGCTGCTCGGGGTCGAGATGCTGCAACGGGGGCTGGCGGCATGAGCGACACGACACCCCGCAAGCCAAGCGGATCGCTGCTCGAACGCGCGGCCGAGGTCTATGATTTCGGCATGAATCTGCGGCCCGCGCGTCAGGACGACGTGCGCGACCATGACGTCGTGCAGGAAATCCGGGAGGTTCCGCAGGAACCTCTGGAGGATGTGCGGGAGCCGCGGCCGATCCGTGCGCCGTTCCTTGAGGAAGAGGCGTTTTCGGCACCTTATGAGGAGGGGCCCTATGAGGAAGCGCCCCATGAGGAAGCGCCCCATGAGGAAGCGCCCTATGAGGAGGTGTCCTATGGGGAAGCGCCGCCACCTCCCACGCAGGAACTTCCGCTGGAAGAGGTGCTGCCGCCGCTTGCGCCCCCCACGCGGACCATGCGCGGTGCCGTGATCGACCGGGCGATGCTTGCCGCGAAGGGACTGCTCGTGCCCGGCGCGCCGATCGGGGCGCTGGTCGAGGAATTCCGCCAGGTGAAACGCCAGCTGCTCCAGACCGCGCGCGTCGTGCGCAAATCGGACGGTGATCGTTCGCGGACCATCCTGGTCTGCTCGGCCAAGCCGAATGACGGCAAGACCTATTGCGCGGTGAACCTCGCCATCTCGATGGCGGCGGAGCGCGAGGTCGAGGTGCTGCTGGTCGATGCGGATTTCGCCAAGCCCGATGTGATGAACCGGCTTGGCCTGAAGGACGGCCCGGGCCTGCTCGATGCCCTTGCCGACCCGCGAATCGACATCGAGGCATGCGTGGTCAGGACCGATATCCCGCAGCTCAGCCTGTTGCCCGCGGGCAAGAAATCGAACACCGATACCGAGTTGCTCGCCAGCCGGCGGACCAGCGAGATCATCGCCAACCTGCTTGCCGCCGATCCGAAGCGGCTGCTGATCTTCGATTCGCCGCCAGTGCTGGCGGCGTCGCCCGCATCCGTCCTCGCCAATCATGCGGGGCAGGTGCTGCTGATCGTCCGCGCCGATTGCACCAGCGAAGGGGATCTGCGCGATGCGGTCGCGCAGCTCGACGGCTGCGAACATATCCAGCTGGTGCTGAATGCGGTGTCGTTCGTGCCCGGCGGCCGCCGTTTCGGCAGCTATTACGACCAGGAGGACGCAAAATGATGCGCCCGACGATCATCATCGGCACGGCGATGGCGGCCATGCTCGCCGCCGCGCCGGCGGCCGCGCAGGACGGCCAGCGCACCAAGACGATCGCGCCCTATATCGAGCTCGGCCAGGTGCTGACCGCCGACCTGCAATCGGGCGATGTGCTGACCTATTCCACCATCGCGGCCGGGGTCGATGCGTCGATCCAGACCCAGCGCACCCAGATGCAGATCAGCTACCGCTACGAGCGGCGCATCTCCTGGAGCAAGAAGGTCGGCGACGACGACATCCATAGCGGGCTCGCGCGGGCGGCGGTGAAGATCGCGCCCGGCTTTAGCCTCGAGGGCGGCGCGCTCGCGACCCGGGCTCGCTCCGACATCCGCGGCGCGGCGCCGGGCGTGCTCGCCGGCAATGTCGACAATATCTCGCAGATCTATTCGGCCTATGCCGGGCCGACGCTCGCGACCAATGTCGGCCCGCTCAACGTCAATGCCAGCTATCGCTTCGGCTATACCAAGGTCGAATCGCCGGGCGTGACGGGGGTTGCGCCCGGCAGTCCGAAGCTCGACGTGTTCGACAGCGCGACGAGCCACGTCGCTCAGGCGAGCGTCGGCGTGAGGGCGGGAACCGTGCTGCCGGTCGGCGTTACGGTGAGCGGTGCCTATGAACGCGACGATGCGAGGCAGCTCGACCAGCGATACGAGGGTAAATTCGTGCGGGGCGACGTCGTCCTGCCGGTGGCGCCCACGCTCGCGCTGACCGCGGGTGCCGGATATGAGAAGATCGTCGTCAGCCAGAAGGATCCCCTGCTCGATGCCGGTGGCCAGCCGGTCGTCGATGCCGCCGGCCGGTTCCAGACCGATCCGGCGTCGCCACGGCGAATCGCTTATGAGACTGACGGCCTGATCTACGATGCGGGCGTGATCTGGCGGCCGTCGCCGCGCACCACGCTCCAGGCGCGCGTCGGCCGGCGCTATGGCGGCATGACCTATACCGGATCGTTCAGCTATGCGGCGAGCCGGTCGGTCGGGCTGCAGATCGGGGTGTACGACAGCGTCGATACCTTCGCGCGCCAGCTGCGCGACGGCATTGCCGGATTGCCGACCAGCTTCCTCGAGCAGCGCGACGCGTTCGGCCAGCAATTCTCGGGCTGCACCTATGGCGCGTCGAGCGGCGCGCCCGGCGGATGCCTGAACGGGATCTTCCAGTCGATCACCAGCTCAAGCTATCGTGCCAGGGGCGTCGACGCAGTGCTGACCGCCAATCGCGGGCCGCTCCAGTTCGGGGTCGGCGCCGGCTACGCCAACCGCCGCTTCTATGCGCCGGGCGGGACCGGCTTCACCATCAACGGGGTGACTGACGAAAGCTATTACGGCCAGGCCTTCGTCTCAGCCGCGATCGACCGGAATTCCGGGGTGACCGGCACGCTGTTCGCCAATTATTACCAGAGCGGAATCGGCAACGCGCCGGGCGTGCTGGGGACCGGGGCGACCGGGCAATATTACCATAATTTCGGCCGGATCGGGACGACGGCGTCGGTCGGGATCTATCAGTTCAGCCAGGAGGGAATGGACGATCAGGTTTCCGGCACGGCCCAGCTCGGGATGCGCTATCAATTCTGAAATACGTGGCGGCCTATGGTCGCGCGTTAGGACGGTGACAATGTACGACGACCATTATGGATTGAGCGGCCGGCCGTTCCAGCTTACGCCCGATCCGCGTTTCTGGTTCGATACCGCCACGCATCGCAAGGCGATGGCCTATCTCGGCTATGGGCTTGCCCAGGGCGAGGGGTTCATCGTCATTACCGGCGATGTCGGCGCGGGCAAGACGACGCTGGTCGGCCATCTGATGGCGACGGTCGACCGCGAGCGGCTGCACATCGTCAAGATCGTCTCCACCCAGATCGAGGCGGACGACCTGCTGCGTCTGGTGGCGGATGGGCTGGAGGTCGACAGCGCGGGCATGACCAAGGCGCAGCTGCTGACCGCGATCGAGCGCGGGCTGCACGCGATGGCGCGGTCGGGGCGGCGCACACTGCTGATCGTCGACGAGGCGCAGGCACTGCCCGTCTCTGCGCTGGAGGAGTTGCGCATGCTCTCCAACTTCCAGGCGGGCGGTCACGCGCTGCTCCAGATCTTCCTGCTTGGCCAGCCCGAGTTCCGCGAACGGCTTCATGGATCCGACCGGCTCGAACAGCTGCGCCAGCGCGTGATCGCGATGCACCATCTCGATCCGATGGGCCCGGAAGAGGTCGAGCCCTATATGGTCCACCGGCTTTCAGTGGTCGGCTGGCAGGGACGGCCGCGCTTCACGCCGGAGGCTTTCGAGGCGATCTACAGGGGATCGGACGGCGTGCCACGGCGGCTGAACCAGCTTGCCGGGCGGGTGCTGCTGTTCGGGGCGATCGAGCAGCTCGACACGATCGACGGGCGCGCGGTTGCCTCGGTGATCGCCGACATGGCGGGCGATGCGCCGGTGGCGAAGCCTGTTTTTGCCACTGACCGGGCGCCGATGCGGGTTGTCGACACGACCCCCGACAGCGCCGCGCCGCCGCCGGTCGAGCCGGCGCGCCAGAAGGATGTTCCCGCGACGCCGGGTGACGCTGCGCTTGCCGCGCGCCTGGCGGCGCTCGAGGCGCGGGTCCAGGACCAGGACGCGGTGATGCGCCGGGTGCTGACCCTGCTGGTCGACTGGGTCGAGGGCGAGCAGCAGCCCGACCTTGAGTCGGTGCGCGCGGTCAGCCGGTAGCGGATCATGCGCAATGCCCTTTCAGTCGATGTCGAGGACTGGTTCCAGGTCGGCGCCTTCGAGAAGGTGATCGACAAGGCCGACTGGGATTCGCTCGCGCCGCGCGTCGAGCGGAATACCGACGCGGTGCTCGCGCTGTTCGGCGAGAGCGGGGTGAAAGGGACCTTCTTCACGCTCGGCTGGGTGGCGCAGCGCTATCCGGCGCTGATCCGGCGGATCGTCGAGCAGGGGCATGAGCTGGCAAGCCATGGCTGGGACCATCAGCGGGTCTTCACCATGGACGCGGCGCAGTTCCGCGCCGATCTCGCCCGGTCGCGCAAAGTGCTGGAGGATGCGGGCGGCGTAGCGGTGACGGGCTATCGCGCGCCGAGCTTCTCGATCGACAAGCGCACCCCCTGGGCTCACCCGGTGCTGGCTGAGGAGGGCTATGCCTATTCGTCCAGCGTCGCGCCGGTGCGGCACGACCATTATGGCTGGCCCGAGGCGCCGCGCTTCGCGTTCCGGCCGGTGGCAGATGCTGCGCTGATCGAGGTGCCGGTGACGATCGCCGATATCGGCGGGCGCAGGCTCGCGACCGGCGGCGGGTTCTTCCGGCTGTTTCCGGCGGCGCTGACCAACTATGCGATCCGGCAGGTGGCGGGCGAGGGGCATCCGGCGGTCTTCTATTTCCATCCCTGGGAGATCGATCCCGGCCAGCCGCGGGTGGCCAATGCGCCGGTCAGGTCGAAGCTCCGCCACTACAGCCGGCTCGGCGCGATGGCGGGCAAGCTCCGGACGCTGATCAGACGGCATGACTGGGGCCGGATGGATGCGGTGGTCGCCGAAGCCCGTATCGGGATGGCGTGAACATGCCGCTCGTCTCGGCGCCGCTAGGGCTGCGCGCTGTCGACCTGCGCGACGCGGCGGAGCTAGCGCGGCTCGACTCGTTCGTGCGCGCGCACCCGGAAGGCACGCCGTTCCATCTGCCGGCGTGGAGCGCGGCGGTCGCGAAAGGCTGCGGGCAGCGCAGCCACACGCTGGTGGCAGAGCGCGCCAACGGGTCGCTGGCGGCGATGCTGCCGCTGACCGAGGTGCGATCGCCCTTGTTCGGCAAGGCACTCGTCTCGAACGGTTTTGCGGTCGGCGGGGGAATCCTTGCCGAGAGCGACGATGCGGTCCGGCCGCTGGGCGAGGCCGCCTGGGCCCTGGCCGAGAAGCTCGGCTGTCCGACACTGGAGATTCGCGGTGGTCCGGTCGAGGGGCCTGAATGGATTCGCGACGGCGAGACCTATCTTGGCTTCGTGCGCCCGCTCGCAGTATCCGAAGAGGCTGAACTGGCCGCCATTCCGCGCAAGCAGCGCGCCGAGGTCCGCAAGAGCCTCGACATCGATCTTGAGGTTTCGGTCGGGCGTCATGATGCCGACCTGAGGGCACATTATGCCGTCTATGCCGAGTCGGTGCGCAACCTGGGCACCCCGGTGTTTCCGGCGACGCTGTTCCGGTCTGTCCTGAAGGAATTCGGGGAGTCTGCGGATATCCTGACGATCCGATCGGGAGGGAAACCGGTGGCGAGCGTGCTGAGCCTGTACATGGACGGCACCGTCTATCCCTATTGGGGCGGGGGGACTCAGGGGGCGCGCGCGCTTCGGGCCAATGACCGAATGTATTTCGCGCTGATGGCGCATGCCAGGGCCAAAGGCTGCACGCGTTTCGACTTCGGACGCTCAAAGACTGGAACCGGACCTGCCGCATTCAAGAAGAACTGGGGTTTCCAGGGTGTTCCCTTGATGTATGCTAAGCGCGCGGCGGCCGGGGAAACGCCGCGCGAAATCAACCCGTTGAATCCGCGCTATCGATTCCAGGTCGAGGCGTGGAAGAAGCTGCCGCTTTGGGTCGCGAACGGGATTGGGCCGCACATTTCCAGAGGACTCGGCTGATGGGCGACATCCTGTTCCTGGCGCATCGCGTGCCCTATCCGCCGGATCGGGGCGACAAGATCCGCGGGTTCAACATCCTGAAGTTCCTGTCGGCGCGCAAACGGGTCCATCTGATCGCGTTCGCCGACGACACGCGCGACATGAAGCAGAAGAGCGGACTGGCGAAATTCACCGGCAACCGATCGATCATCTGGCGTTCCAAGCCGCGCGCGGTGGCGGCGCTGGAGGCGATCTTCACGCGCAAGCCAGTATCGCTGACGGCATTCGAGAACCGTCCGCTCCGCGAGCAGGTCGAGCGGATCCTGTCGGCGCATTCGATCGACACGATCTACGTCTATTCGAGCCAGATGGCGCAATATCTGCCGTCGCGGCCGCGGCAGCGCGTGATCATGGATTTCTGCGACATGGATTCGGCGAAGTTCACCGCTTACGCGAAGACCGCCAAGGGCCCGACGGCGTGGTTCATGAAGCGCGAGGCGAAGATGCTGTTCAGCCACGAGCGCGCCGTCGCCAAGATCGCCGATGCCAGCCTGTTCGTCAGCGCGGCCGAGGCGGAGCTGTTCAGGTCGAAGACCGGCGCCGAGCGGGTGCATGTCGTGGAGAACGGCATCGATACCGAATTCTTCGATCCGGTCGCCCATTTCAAGCGGATCGACACGACCGGCGAGCTGATGGTCTTCACCGGCCAGATGGATTACCGCCCGAATATCGAGGCCGTGACCTGGTTCGTCGAGACGATCCTGCCGCATGTCCGCATACGCCACCCGCAGGCACGTTTCGCGATCGTCGGGCGCAACCCGACTGAAGCGGTGAGGGCGCTGGCGAAGCAGCCGGGCGTGATCGTCACGGGCGAGGTCGCCGATGTGCGCGGCTGGCTGGCGGCGGCATCGGTCGTCGTCGCGCCGCTGAAGTTGGCGCGCGGCGTGCAGAACAAGGTGCTCGAGGCGATGGCGATGGCGCGCCCGGTCGTCGCTTCGGCCGCCGCGGCCGAGGGGATCGACCATGGCGGTACGATCCGCACCGGTGCGACGGTCGGCGAGATCGCCGAGGAAGTGATCGCCGTGCTGGACAATCCGACTTCGGCGAGCGTCATGGGCCGCGAGGCACGCGAGCAGGTGCAGAAGCGCTATAGCTGGCAGGCATGTCTGGCGCCGCTCGACTCGATCCTGGGAATCCGGGTGAAGGCACCGCCGAAGAGGTCGGCTGCATGACCGTCGCATTCCCGGCGGCCGAGGTCGCGGCCGGGAACAAGGCGCGCGGATTCGATGCCCATTGGCGGCGTCACGCGACGATCCTTGCCGGGGCCGCGATCGCGCTGTTGCTGCTGTTCCGGGCCGACACCGCCGATCTTGCGCGCATCTGGTGGACCAGCACGACCTTCGGGCATTGCCTGTTCATCGCCCCGGTCATCGGCTGGCTGGTGTGGCAGCGCCGGATGGAGCTTGCGCAGCTGACGCCGGTCGCGTGGTGGCCGGGGCTTGCGCTAGTCGCCGTCGGCGGATTCGGCTGGCTGCTCGGCGACGCGGCGGGTGTCGCGCTGGCGCGGCATCTCGGGCTGGTGATCATGCTCCAGGGCGCGGTCGTGACGATCCTTGGCCCCAATGTCGCCCGGGGGCTGCTGTTCCCGCTGTGCTACGCCTTCTTCATGGTGCCGTTCGGCGAGGGGCTTGAAGGGCCGCTCCAGACAGTTACCGTCGAGATGGTGATGCCGCTGCTGCATCTGTTCGGTGTGCCGGCACATGTCGATGGCGTACTCATCACCATCCCCAACGGCTATTTCGAGGTGGCCGAGGCCTGTTCCGGCGCGAAATTCGTCATCGCGATGATCGCCTATGGCACGCTGGTGGCGAATGTCTGCTTCACCTCCTGGACCCGGCGCGCGATCTTCATGATCGTCGCGCTGATCGTGCCGGTCATCGCCAACGGCCTGCGCGCGTTCGGGACGATCTATGCGGCGTACCTCACCTCGGTGGAGCGGGCGACGGGCATGGACCATATCGTCTATGGCTGGGTGTTCTTCGGCGTGGTGATGGCGGCGGTGCTGGCGATCGGCTGGCGCTGGTTCGACCGAGCGCCGGATGCGCCGGTGTTCGACCCCGCGCGATTGCAGGCCGAACCGAAGCGGCGGATCGACGCGCTGGTCGCGGCGGCACTGGTGCTGACCGCCGCCGGCATCTTCCCGGCCTGGTCGGCCGCGATCGCGGGGCGGGCGCAGGCACTGCCGAACGCGATCACGCTGCCGGAGGTGCCCGGCTGGCACCGCGCGCCGATGAGCGTGCGCGCGCCCTGGGCACCCTATTATCCGGGTGCGGACCATTATCTGATCGGGCGGTACGAGAATGGCCGGGGCGATGCCGTTGACCTTGCCGTGGCGGTGTATGGCAGCCAGCATGAAGGCAAGGAACTGGTGTCGTTCGGCGTCGGCGCGATCCGCGAGGACGATGTCTGGGTACGCATCGAGGACCTGCCCGATATCGCGGGCGGATCGGTCATCCGGGCGACCGCGCCGGGGCCGGTCGAGCGCCGGATCGCCACCTGGTACCGGGTCGGCGACGTGGTGACTCACGATGACCGGGCGGTGAAGCTCGAAACGCTCAAGGCACGGTTGCTCGGCGGGCCACAGCGGGCAGTGGCGGTGCATGTCTCGGCCGAGGTGATGCCGGGCCGCGATCCGCGCGCCGCCATCGAGGCCTTTCTCGCCGCGCTGGGGCCGATCGACGTGCTGGCGGATCGCAGCGCGGGCATGCCGCGCTGAGCCGGCGGCGATTTGGGGCGCGTCGAGCTTGTCGAAGCATCGTGCTTCCTGTCTAGCAGACGGGTGACGAAGGGGTGGGGACTTAACTGATGTGCGGCATCGCCGGGATCTTCTATCCCGCCACGCCCAAGCCGGTCGATCCGGCCCGAATCGCCGCCATGGCGGACGCCCAGGCGCATCGCGGGCCCGATGGATCGGGCGTGTGGACCGCACCGGGCGTCGGGCTGGGGCATCGCCGCCTGTCGATCATCGACGTTGCGGGCAGCCCGCAGCCAATGGCCAGCGCCGATGGCTCGCTGACCGTCACCTATAATGGCGAAATCTATAATTTCGCCGAGCTGCGCGCCGAACTGCAGGCGCTTGGCGCGATCTTCGTCACCAGGGGCGATACCGAGGTGTTGCTCCATGGCTGGGCGCTCTGGGGACCAACAATGCTCGACCGGCTGAACGGCATGTTCGCCTTCGCGCTGCATGATGCGCGAAGGCAGAGCCTGTTCCTGGCGCGCGACCGGCTCGGGGTGAAGCCGCTCCATTATGTCGAACTGTCGGACGGCGGCGTTGCCTTCGCGTCCGAACTTAAGGGCCTGCTTGCCCATCCGCTGCTGCGACGCTCGCCCGATATCCGCGCGGTCGAGGATTATATGGCGTTTGGCTATGTGCCGGACGATGCCTGCCTGATCGCAGGCGTGAAGAAACTGCCCGGCGGCCATTCGCTGCTGCTCGAACGGGGCAAGTCGCTTCCCGCGCCGTCGCGCTGGTGGGATGTCGATTTCTCGCGGCGGGCTACCGGCAAGCAGAAGGCGCTTGAAGAGGAACTGGTCGAGCGGCTGCGCGAGGCAGTGACCTCGCGGATGGTTTCGGACGTGCCGCTCGGTGCATTCCTGTCAGGCGGGGTCGACAGCTCCGCGGTGGTCGCGCTGATGGCCGAAGCGTCGAAGCGCGCGGTGAAGACCTGCACGATCGGGTTCGACGAGGCAGGGCACGACGAACGATCCTATGCGAACGAGATCGCCAGGCGCTTCGCCACGGAGCATCGCGAACGCGTGGTGGCGGCGGATGATTTCGCGTTGATCGACACGCTCGTTGCCAGCTTTGACGAACCCTTTGCCGATGCGTCTGCGCTGGCGACCTACCGCGTATGCGAACTGGCCCGCGAGAATGTGACGGTGGCCCTTTCCGGCGACGGCGCTGACGAAGCGTTCGCCGGATATCGTCGCTACAAGTTCCAGGCGGCCGAGGAACGCGTGCGGGCGCTGTTGCCGCCCTCGATCAGGGCAGGTACGTTCGGGGCGCTCGGGCGCTTCTATCCCAAGGCCGACTGGGCGCCGCAACGGCTGCGGGCGAAGACGACGCTGCTCGCGCTCGCCGAGGACGGCGCGGAGGCCTATGCGCGATCAGTCGGCGTGACGACGCCGACGCTGCGCGGGCTGCTCTTTTCCGATGAGGCGAAGCGGGCGCTGGGCGGTCACCGTGCCGAAGACCGCTATGTCCGAAGCATGCGCGATGCGCCCGCGCGCGATGCGATCGACCGCGCGCAATATGCCGATTTCCAGCACTGGCTGCCCGGCGACATCCTGACCAAGGCTGACCGGACCAGCATGGCGGTGAGCCTTGAGGCACGCGAACCGCTGCTCGATTACCGGCTCGTCGAATTCGCGGCCAGCCTGCCCGTCTCGATGCGGCTCAGGCGCGGGCAGGGCAAATGGCTGATGAAGAAGGCGATGGAGCGCTATCTGCCGCGCGACATCCTGTATCGGCCCAAGATGGGCTTCGTCACGCCGATCAGCGCCTGGTTCCGCGGGCCGCTGGCGGGAGAGGCGGCGGCGCTGGCGAAATCGCGTGTACTGACCGGCACCGGCTGGTTCGATCCGCGCGCGATCGAGCGGATCGCGGCCGACCACCGCGCCGGTCGCGCAGAGCACGGCCGGACGTTGTGGCAGCTGGTAATGCTCGAACGATCGATGGCGCGGCTGTTCGGGTAGGCCGACGCGTTTCTATTCCCCCCGTTCGTCCCGAGTGCCGTCGAGTATGTCGAGACGGCGCATCGAGGGAGGCGTGTTGCGCACTCCAACTGTGCCTCGATACGGGCCCTCGATATGCCTTCGGCTACTCGATCCTTACTCGGCACGAACGGGTGGAATGAAGTGTCGCTCAAAACACGATCATCGCCGCATGGAGAGTCAGCGCGATCAGGCAGAGGGTGGCGAGGGTGAAGATCGAGAAGCGGACGATCACCCGGTTTACCGTCACCTGCACGATGCTGTGCACCACGCGCAGGCCGACATAGGCCCAGGCGATCGTCAGGTTGATGCCGCCGCCGGCGCCGAGCAGCGCCAGGGTGAGAGCGACGGCGTAGAACAGAGTCGGCTGTTCCATCAGGTGGTTGTAATTGTCCGCCGGCCATTGCGCCTGGGGCGGGATGATCGCCTTCAGGTCAGCACCATTGCCGCCGACGAGGTTCTTCGTGTCGATCTTCGCGGCGTTCATCGCCGGAATTCGCTTCGCGTACATCCAGAGCCACATCACGAGGCTCCAGGCGATCAGCGCGACGACGGGCGCGAGAATCGGGCTGTGGTCAGTCATTTCGGCAACTCCCCCTTTGTGCTGGGACGAGGCTGCCTCAATCGTGACGGGTGCGCAACTTTCAATGATGTCAGTAGTTGAAATGGACAGGGGCCCGAAGCCCGGCAATGTTGCCGCGCTCCAGACCCCTCCACCAGTCGCTCAAAACTCCTCCCAGTTCCGGGCAGGAGCCAAGATATCAGTCGAAGCTGGCGCCCCAGCGGCGCTTGGTGCGGTTCTTCCACAGGCCGCGGTGATAGGCGTCCGAGGCGAGGAGCGGCATCACGCTGCCGGCCTCGGCGAACACCATCTGCTCGATGCCGGTGTTGACCTTGCCCCAGCTTGCAGCTTCCTGCAGCGTCGAGGACGAGCAGGCGCCGTCGCGCACGTCGGCGACGGTGATCTGGACCGCGTATTTGTGGACCTGAACGTCGTCATGGCCGAGGATTTCGGCGCAGACCACGGTATCCTGGATGAAGTTCTTCGGCACGCCGCCGCCGATCATCAGCAGACCGGTGGTGCCAGCCTTGATCTTGATGTCGGTCAGCTCGCGGAAGTCCGCAATGGCGTCGAGCACCATGTACGGCTTGCCTTCCCTGGCGCGGTCGACCTGATGCTTGACCAGGCCGAAGCCGGCCGAGCTATCGACGAAGGCCGGGCAGAAGATCGGCACGTCATGCTCATAGGCGAGCTTGACCAGGCTGTTGTCCTTCTTGCCGTTCTCGACGAGATATTTGCCCATCGCGCGGATGAACTCGCGGCTTGAATAGGGACGTGCTTCGAGCGAGTTGGCGATCTCATAGATCGTGTGGTCGCAATCCTGGAGCTGCTCTTCGTCGATGTACGTGTCGTAGATCCGATCGATCAGCAGCGAACGCAGCGTGTCGTCGTCCGGCACTTCGAGCGCCTGATAATGCTTGTGGCCAAGGCCTTCGAAGAAATCCATGTCGACGATCGACGCGCCGGTCGCGACCACGCCGTCGATCATGTTGTTGCGCAGTAGCTCGGCATAGAGATCCATGCAGCCGCCGGCCGACGTGGAGCCGGCGATCACCAGGAAGATCGAGCAATCGGGATCGGCGAGCATCTGGTTGTAGATGTCGGTCGCGCGGCCGAGATCGCGGCTGGTGAAGCTCATCTTCTTCATCGCGTCGACGATCGGGCGCGCGTCGAACTTGGTGATGTCGATATGCTCGACCTGAGTCGAAAGCAGCTCTGCCTTGCGGGTGTCGTTGATGGTTTCGGTCATTGGTCGCTCCATAAATTCCCCTCCCGCTTGCGGGAGGGGCTAGGGGAGGGCATGTCGCCGCAACCCCAATGAATACAAATACAGGCCCTCCCCCGACCCCTCCCGCAAGCGGGAGGGGGGAAGAACGACCGGTAATAAGTGCTGGTTACAGCGTGACGACGTTCGAAGCGACCTCGCGCTCGTCGCCGAGGTACAGCGACGCCATCGGCTCGTCGGAGACGATCACCGTCTCGTCCGATCCGAAGCCGTTGAACGCAGTGCGCATCGCCGAGCCATAAGCGCCGAGCATACCGATCTCGATATAGTCGCCGGCACCGATGTCGGCTGGCAGCATGAACGGACCGGCCATGTGATCCATGTCGTCGCAGGTCGGGCCGTAGAAGCTGAATTCCATCAGCTTGGCCCGGCTGTCCGGCTCGCGCAGCAGCTCGACCGGGAAGCGCCAGCCAATATGCGCCGCATCGAACAACGCGCCATAGGCACCGTCGTTGATGTAGAGCTCATCGCCACGGCGACGCTCGACCCGTACGATCAGCGAACTGTACTCGGCGCACAGTGCACGGCCGGGCTCGCACCACAGTTCGGACGAGTAGCTGACCGGCAGGCTTTCGAATGCGCGGTGGATCGTCTCGAAATAGCGCTCGAGCGGAGGAGGCTCCATGCCCGGATAGGTCGAGGGGAAGCCGCCGCCGACGTCGATGACGTCGACCGTGACCGCCGCATCGACGATCGCCGCGCGGACACGCTCCATTGCCTGGGCATAAGCCTCGGGCGTCATCGCCTGGGAGCCGACATGGAAGCAGATGCCAAGGGCATCGGCAGCCTGGCGTGCGGCGAACAGCAGCGCCTTGGTCTCGCCCGGCGCCGCGCCGAACTTCGACGCGAGGCTGAGCTTCGAATGCTCCGAGGATACGCGCAGGCGGACGCACAGCGTCAGATCCTGAGCTGACCGGGTCGCGCGGACGATCTTGTCCAGTTCCTCGATCGAATCGAGCGAGAAGACGCGGACGCCGTGCGTGAAATACGCCTCCTCGATCGCTTCCTCGGCCTTGACCGGGTGCATGAAGCACAGGGTCGCGCCGGGAATGGTGCGGGAGACGAGCCGGACCTCGGCGATCGAGGCCACGTCGTAATGCGTGATTCCGCTCTCCCACAGGACCTTCAGCAGGTCCGGCGAGGGATTGGCCTTCACGGCATACATCGAGCGGCCCGGAAACTTCTCCACGAAGAAGCGGGCGGCACGCGATGCGGCGTGCGGGCGAATGAGCGTTACCGGCTGAACCGGTCCGTGCTTAGCGATCTCGAAACCGCGGGTCGCGGTCGAAAGGGTGGTCGCTAACCCCAGCGCGCTATGATGCTTGTGCAACTCAAGGGACCTCCAAGTGCCTGATGGCGGACGAAAGCTGCCTTGCGGTTGGAAGTCCCATGGGGCAGCGGGAAGCGCGAAATAGGGTCGACTTTCTCCAATGTAAAGTGGAATTGGACCCACGGAGACGTAATGTGACATTTGTGCGACAACCTACCCGTGCCGGCGTGCGTGACGCGGCAGCCAAGATCGCGGCGATCCTGCCGCCATCGCCGCTGTTCGTCGTGGAAATTCGTGGAATTCCAGTGGCTTTCAAGGCTGAGTCGCTGCAGCCGATCGGCGCGTTCAAGCTGCGCGGGGCATGGCATCGGCTCACCGCAATCGACGGAGAATCGCGCGCGAAAGGCGTCGTGGCTTTCTCTTCGGGGAATCATGCGCAGGGCGTGGCCTGGGCGGCGAAGCGGCTGGGCATGCCAGCGGTAATCGTGATGCCGGCCGACGCGCCGAAATCGAAGCGCGACGGGACTCTGGCCCTGGGGGCGGAGGTGGTCGACTACGACCGTGCGACCCAGAGCCGGGAGACGATCGCAGCGCGACTCGCCGAGGCGCGCGGCGCGGTGCTGGTGCCGAGCTTCGACGATCCCTGGATCATCGAAGGGCAGGGTAGCGCCGGAATCGAAGCGTCGGCGCAGATGGTCGAGCGTGGACTGGGCGAGCCTGTCCAGGCGATCGTGCCGTGCGGCGGCGGCGGGCTGGCGGCGGGAATCACGCTTGGCCTGCGCGACGCGTTCATCACCGTGGCCGAGCCGGAAGGCTGGGACGATATGCGGCGGTCGCTCGAGGCCGGCTGGATCGAGCCGGTCGGCCCGAATCCACCGCGCACGGCGTGCGACGCGTTGCAGACCACGCTTGTCTCTCCGCTGACTTTCGACGTGCTGTCGCGGCGCGGGGTGCAGGGCGTGGCGGTGAGCGAAGCAGAGATTCGGACGGCGCAGCGCTGGGCGGCGGAACAGTTGCGTCTGGTGGTCGAGCCCGGTGGCGCGGTGGCGCTCGCCGCGCTGCTGGCGGGGAAGGTCGAGCTGACTCAGGGGACGCTGGTTACCCTCTCGGGCGGAAATGTGGATCTTGCGGCCTATGGCGCCGTGCTGGCCGGGAGCGAATAGGATGGGCGGCTATTACGGTACATTGGGCGGCGTGGCCCAGGCGATGGCGGCCTCCGCCCCGGCGATCAGCATGCTCGCGGTGTTCGCGCTGGTGCTTGGCGGTGTCGCGCTCTGGGTGAAGAAGGGCGATCGGCAGAAGGCCGTGCTGATGTTGGTGCTGGCAGTGGTGATCTTCGCCAACGTGGTGATCTGGACGCTCTAAATCCTTCTCTCATCGGGAGAAGGTGGTGCGTAGCGCCGGATGAGGGTGTCTGAGCACCACCCTCATCCTCCCGCCGCTTCTTCCCTCTCCCGCCGGGAAAGGGGAAGAGGAATCACCGAATCGGGGAGTTCGGATCGAGGCGCATGTCGAGATAATGATCCACCGAGCCCATCAGTTCGGGCATCTCATGCTCGAAGAAGTGGTTCGCCTTGGGAATCGTGTCGTGATGGATCGTGATGTGCTTCTGCGTGCGCAGCTTGTCGACCAGCTTCTGGGTCGCAAGCGGGGTCACGACCTCATCCGACTCGCCCTGGATGATGATGCCGGAGGCAGGGCACGGGGCGAGGAAGGTGAAGTCGTACATGTTCGCGGGCGGCGCGATCGAGATGAAACCACGGATTTCCGGGCGGCGCATCAGGAGCTGCATGCCGATCCAGGCGCCGAAGCTCACCCCGGCGATCCAGGTGGTCGATGCCTCGGGATGGAAGCTCTGCACCCAGTCGAGCGCGCTCGCCGCATCGGACAGTTCGCCGACGCCGTTGTCGAACGTGCCCTGGCTCTTGCCGACGCCGCGGAAGTTGAAGCGCAGCGTGGCGAAGCCGCGGCGCTGGAACGTCTTGTAGAGTTCCTGCACGATGCGGTTGTTCATCGTGCCGCCCGAGGACGGGTGCGGATGCAGGATCATGGCGACCGGCGCGCGCGGGCGCGGCGCGGGAGCAAAACGACCTTCGAGACGGCCGTCGGGGCCGGGGAAAATGACTTCTGGCATGTGACCTGCTGACAAAAATTCGGTGAGCGCGTGGGCCGCGCGGAATTGGGCGCTATATAGGCATCGAGCGCCCTGGCGCAATCATTCTGCCTTTTGGAGACCGCAGGGCTTGGCCGACCGCATCTATCTCGATCATGCAGCGACGACGCCGATGCTGCCCGAAGCGGTGGCGGCGATGGCTGAGGGCATGGCGCGCTGGGCCAATCCGTCGTCCCCGCATGCCGAGGGACGCGCGGCCCGCGCGGCGCTCGAGGACGCGCGGGCACGGATCGCCGCTGCCTATGGCTGGGCCGGGGAGACGATCCTCACCAGCGGGGCAAGCGAATCGCTGGGGATCGCGCTGAACCGCTCAGTTGCTGATCGGCGGGCGATCTCCGCAGTGGAGCATGATTCGGTGATGCGAGTCGCGCTGGATGCGACGGTGCTGCCCGTGGATTCGACCGGTGTCATCGATGGCACGGCGCTGGCGGATGTGCTTGGGGTAGCGGGGCGTATCCTGGTCGCGGTGCAATGGGCCAACAGCGAGACGGGCGTGCGCCAGCCGGTCGCGGCGATTGCCGAAGCGGTCCATGCCGCCGGCGGCCTGTTGCTGGTCGACGCGGCGCAGATGCCGGGCGGGGCTGATCCGGCGGTGGCGGCTCATGCGGATTTCGTCGCCATCTCCGCGCACAAGCGCGGCGGGCCGCCGGGTGTGGGCGGGTTGCTGGTGCGCGATGTCGCCACGCTGATACCGACCGGCGGGCAGGAACGCGGCTATCGCGCGGGGACAGAGAATTTGCCCGGCGCGCTTGGCTTCGCTGCGGCGCTGGGCGTGCCGGAGGATGTCGGACGCCTGGCTGCGCTTCGGTCGAAGCTGGACGATGCCCTGTCGCGCTCGGGCGGCGAGGTGGTGGCGCAGGGCCAGCATCCAGCGATCGGCGCTTATCGAATGCGCGGGCTGGCCGCGACGACTCAGTTGATCCGGTTCGACATGGCGGGGATCGCCGTGTCGGCGGGCAGTGCCTGCTCCTCGGGCAGCATGAAGCCGAGCCATGTGCTGGGCGCGATGGGGTGGAGCGTCGATACATCCCGCGAGGTGGTGCGGGTCAGTTTCGGGCGGTCCACCACCGAGGCCGATATCGACGCGTTCATCGCCGAATGGCGCAGCGTGTCGCGCGCGGCGCGGGCGTTCGCGGCATGATCTATCTCGATTATCAGGCGACGACGCCGCTCGCGCCCGAGGCGCTGGCCGCGATGCTGCCCTGGCTTCAGGGCCAGCACGCCAACCCGCATTCGGCGCACGCGCCGGGGAGGGCGGCAAAGGCTGCTGTCGAGGTGGCGCGGGATGTGGTGGCGGCGCTGTTGCCTGTGGGCGGCTCGGTAGGCTTCACCGGTGGGGCGACCGAGGCGATCAACTGGGCACTGAAAGGCGTGGGGCAGGGCGGCATCATCACCCTGGCAACGGAACATGCCGCGACGCTCGATACGGTCGAAGCGCTCGCCCGGGCGGGGCAGGCGGTGACGGTGCTGCCCGTGGGAAAGGACGGGCTGGTCGACCTCGACGCGGCGCGGGCGGCGATCCGGCCCGGAACGGCGCTGGTCTCGGCCATGCTGGTCAATAACGAGATCGGCGTGATCCAGCCGATCGCCGAGCTTGCCGCGATCGCCCATGAGGCAGGGGCGCTGTTCCTGTGCGATGCGGTGCAGGGTTATGGCCGGATGGAGATTCCGCCTGCGTGCGACCTGATCGCGATCTCGGCGCACAAGATCCATGGACCGAAGGGAATCGGCGCGCTGTGGATCCGCGACGGCGTGGCGATCGAGCCGCTGCTTCATGGCGGCGGGCAGGAGGCGTCGGGGCGTTCGGGCACGCTGTCGCCCGCGCTGTGCGCCGGTTTCGGCGCGGCCGCACGGCTCGCTGCCGATTATGGTGGCGACGACGCGGCTCATGTCGCCGAGCTGTGGGACACGGCCCGCGAACGGCTGGGCGGTGACTGGATGATCAACGGGTCGATCGAGCAACGCTATCATGGCAATCTCAATATTCGCCGCGACGGGCTCGACGTGAATCGATTGATGTCCGAATTGCGCGATATTGCCTTTTCGGCCGGCTCGGCCTGTGCCAGCGGATCGGGACGGTCGAGCCACGTGCTGCGCGCGATCGGACTAAGCGAGGCGCAGGCCCGGTCGAGCATCCGGCTCGGCTTCGGGCGCTATACGACGGAAGAGGAACTGGTGATCGCCATCGACCGGATTGCCGCGGCCGCCGCCGCACAGCGGATCGCGGCCTGATGCTCGTCCGCTTCGTCCGGATCGACGGATCGGTCAGCCAGGTCGAGGCGAAGTCGGGCGACCGGCTGCTCGAGGTAGCCCAGGCCGATGGGCAGCCGCTCGAGGGCACGTGCGAGGGGCAGATGGCCTGCTCGACCTGTCATGTCATCGTCGACGCGGCGGATTTCGACCGGCTGCCGCGCGCAAGCGAGGATGAGGAGGATATGCTCGATCTCGCGGCCGGTGCGTCGCGGACCAGCCGGCTCTCCTGCCAGATCTGGCTGGACGACACGCTCGATGGACTGACGGTACGGATTCCCGGTGAGGTTCGGAACATGCAGGGCCGTTGATCATTTCGTTCCCGTGCCTTGACGGCACGGAGGAGACGATACCCATGAAGATATTGGCATTGATGGCCGCAGGCCTGATCGGCGCGGCC
Organism: Candidatus Sphingomonas phytovorans; assembly: GCA_029202385.1. NCBI lineage: Bacteria > Pseudomonadati > Pseudomonadota > Alphaproteobacteria > Sphingomonadales > Sphingomonadaceae > Sphingomonas > Candidatus Sphingomonas phytovorans. The sequence continues at coordinate 1,704,349 of CP119314.1, read as the reverse complement.
GCCCTTACCCCCTTGCCGGCTATGGCGTCGGGCAGCGGCCAGACCGTGGTGCATGAACGGACCACCGTTCGCCACGTGAGCCGCGGCGATCGCGGGCGCTGGAAGACGGTCTGCCGCACCGAGTGGCGCCACCATCAGCGCAAGCGGGTCTGCCGCAAGGTCCGCGTTCGCAGGTAAAATCACTTTCCGGGAGATTCTTCTAGGAAAGGAAGACGATGAAACTGATCGCCCTTATGTCAGCCGCGGCGCTTGCCGCGGCAGCGATGGCCCCGGTTGCGGCGACCGCCGCGCCGCATCACGGCGGGTGGAAGACGGTCTGCAAGACCGGCTGGCACCATGGCCACAAGACCCGTGAATGCCACAAGGTGCGCACCCGCTGGTAAAGCGGGCTTGATCAGTCCGCCCGGCTCCCCCATATGGCCCGCGGGAGTCGGGCGGACGTGGTCGTCGCCAACCCGGTCAGATCCGGAAGGAAGCAGCCGCAACGATTTCGCCGCGGGTCGTTCCGGCTCCCACCCTCAGATCATTCGAACGGCGGCGAATAGTCAGTCAGGCGCATGGTACGCATGTCGATGCCGCCCATGATCGGCGCATCGGGCGATACGGTTTCGCGCTTGATCTTCGCCCACTCGGCATCGGCCATGAACGCTGCCCAGCGCGCCTTCATCGCCTCCTCGTCCGGCCAGCGCAGCATGTAGACGAATTCCGGCTTGCCGTCGTGATCTGCCTCCCAGGTCGCCACGATGTCGAAGTCGTACCGTCGCATGATGCGCATCGCATGCTCGGCGAATCGCTTGTGGAATATCGCCTTGCTTGCGGGATTCAGCTGATAGGCGCGCATTTGATACAGCGGCTGTGCGGTTGCCGCCGAGACTGTGGCCATCGGCGATATGATCGCGGCACACGCCGCTAGGATGTACAGGATCAGTCGATACATGGGCTACTCCCTGCTCTTTGGCGCAGGTGTCGGCGATCGGACGAGATCTGGTCAAGGGCATTGAAACCACGCGTCACGCCTGCCTCGAATTGTCGACCGAACCCTTCGACATCGCGCGTTCCGATGCCTAGATAGACCGCAATGTCCGACTCCTTCGATCTTGGCGAACCGCCCCAGCCCGCGAAAGCCGAGGTCTATCGCGTCCTCGCGCGCAAATACCGGCCGCAGACCTTTGCCGAGCTGATCGGCCAGGATGCGATGGTCACCACGCTCGCCAACGCGATCAAGCGCGGGCGGCTGGCTCATGCATTCCTGCTGACCGGCGTGCGCGGGGTGGGCAAGACCTCGACGGCGCGGCTGATCGCCAAGGCGCTGAACTGCATCGGGCCCGACGGCAATGGCGGGCCGACGATCGACCCCTGCGGCGTGTGCGAGCCGTGCCGCGCCATCGCCGAAGGGCGGCATATCGATGTGATCGAAATGGATGCCGCCAGCCATACCGGCGTCGACGATGTCCGCGAGATCATCGACGCGTCGCGCTATTCGGCGGTGTCGGCGCGGTTCAAGATCTACATCGTCGACGAAGTGCACATGCTGTCGAAGAACGCGTTCAACGCGCTGCTCAAGACGCTTGAGGAGCCGCCGGCGCATGTGAAGTTCCTGTTCGCCACGACCGAGGTGAACAAGGTGCCGGTGACGGTGCTGTCGCGCTGCCAGAGGTTCGACCTGCGACGCATTCCGGCGGAGAAGCTGGCCGAGCATTTCGCGCGGGTGTCCGAGGCGGAGGGCGTGGAGGCCGAACCCGAGGCGCTGGCGCTGATCGCGCGGGCGGCGGAAGGATCGGCGCGCGACGGTCTGTCGATCCTCGACCAAGCGATCGCTCATGCTGGCATCGAGGGCGAGGGCGTGAAGGCCGGCGCGGTGCGCGAGATGCTTGGCTTGTCCGATCGGGGCGCGACGCGCGACCTGTTCGGGCTGGTGCTGAGCGGCGATGGGCAGGGCGCGCTTGCGGCGCTTCGGCGGCAATATGATTTCGGGGTCGATCCGCTTGGCGTGCTGCGCGCGCTGCTCGAGACGGTGCATGCGACGACGCTGGTGAAGCTGGGAACCGTGCCTGAAGCAGGGCAGGCGACGGAGGAGCGCGAAGCGCTGGCTGAATGGGCCGGGAAGCTGAGCTTCGCGTCGCTTCACCGGCTGTGGCAGCTGTTGCTGAAGGGTCATGACGAGGTCGCGCGCGCGGCGTTGCCGATCGAGGCGTGCGAAATGGCGCTGCTGCGGCTGATCCACGCCTCGACACTGCCCGATCCGGGCGAACTGGCGCGGATGATCGCGAACGGCGCGCCGATGGGTGGCGCGGCGCCTGCCGCGCCCGCGCCGCGCGCGGAAGTCCAGCCTGCCGAGGCGAACCTGCCCAACTCGATCCGCGACCTGATCGCGTTCCTTGAGGACAAGGGCGAGCATACGCTGGCGGTGAAGATGGCGCGGAGCGCCAGCGTGGTGCGTTTTGCCGCGCCGGAGCTGGTGTTGAGCTCCTCCCGGCCGCTGCCGGTGGACCTGATCCGGGACCTGAATATCGAACTGAAGCGGCTCACCGGCAAGCCGTGGAAGGTCACGTCGGAGGACGCGCAGGGCGAGCCGACGATCCGCGAAGTGGAAGAGGCGAAGCGCGAGGCGATGCGCGCCGCCATCCTCGACACGCCGGTCGTCAAGGCGGCGTTCGAGACGTTTCCCGATGCCGAATTTCCCGAAAGCGAACTCGACCGCCTGATGGCGGCACAACGGAGCGTATGATGAAGAGTATCGAAGACATCATGGCCATGGCGCAGAACGTCCAGGCCGAATTGACCAAGGCGCAGGCCGGTCTCGACGCGATCGAGGTCGAGGGCGCGGCCGGTGGCGGGCTGGTCAAGGTCAAGGCCTCGGCCAAGGGCCGGATCATCGGCGTCGATATCAACGAATCGCTGCTCGCGGCGAGCGAGAAGCAGATGCTTGAAGACCTGATCGTCGCTGCGTTCAACGACGCCAAGGCGAAGGCGGATGCAGCGTCGAGCGCTGAAATGTCCAAGATGACCAGCGGCATCCCGCTGCCGCCGGGGTTCAAGCTGCCCTTTTAAGGGAGCGTCCAGAGGTCGCGGCGTGGCATTTTCCGCTTCTCCGGGAGAGAAGCGGCTATCGCAGACAGGCGTCGAGACCGTCGTTGCGAACCACGCCGACCCGTCGCGAGATCGTGTTGCCGTGCCGGCGCGTGAAACCGCGGGGGTCGATGGCCGCGCGCTTCTTGGGGAGCGGCAGGACGGCGGCGATGCGGCCTGCCTCGGCGGGCGTCATGGTCGACGCGTCATGGCCGAAATAGCGGATCGAGCCGGCGTTGACGCCGTACGTGCCGATCCCCGTCTCCGCGACGTTGAGATAGACCTCCATGATCCGCCTCTTGCCCCAGATCGTCTCGATCAGGACGGTGAAATAGGCCTCGAGCGCCTTGCGCGCATAGCCGCCGCCCTGGATCAGGAAGACGTTCTTCGCGGTCTGCTGGCTGATGGTCGAGCCGCCACGGATCCGGCCGCCGCGGGCGTTGCGCTGATACGCCTTCTCGATCGCGGCGATGTCGAAGCCATGATGAGTGCAGAAACCTGAATCCTCCCCCGCGATCGCGGCGCGCGGCATGTCGGGATCGATGCGGGAGAGGGGCATCCAGGCCTTGGTGATGCCATGCCCCGCGACCGCGTCGCCGAGCATGGTCAACGTGACCGGCGGCGGCACGAAGCGATAGAGCAGCACGATCAGCAGCGACAGCAGGACGAAGGCGCCGATCGCCTTGAAGAACCAGCCGACGAGACGGCGCAGGAATGAACGACGGCGAGGCATGTCGGGTACTGGTTCCGTAGTGGCAGGGGGAAGCTCTAGCGCAGGTCGGCCGCTGGGTTGAATCGGAGCGCGTTGCGCGCCGGGAGGCCGCGCGGCGGGGGCAGCCCCGAATTCCGATGGCGGCCCCCGTTCGTCGCTCATTCGCCGCTTCTAGGCGAGGGATGCGGGCGCGGTAAACCGGCTTCGAAAGGGGAGCGTTCCGATCACTGCCTCAGCCGCCGCCACGCCGGTCTGGAAAGCACCGTGGGCGGTGGAGAAATCATGAGTCGAGCAGGCCTCCCCGGCGAAGAACAGCCGGTCCTCGACAGGGGCCGCCAGCACGGCGCGTTGCGGTGCCGCACCGACATGGGCGTGGGAATAGGAGCCGTGGATGTGCGGCTCGGCGCGCCAGCGGGTCGCCTCGACGGGGGTAAGGCGCGCGCGCCAGTCGCTGCCGAACAGGGCGACCAGTTCGCCGATCGCGAAATCGGCTGCCGCGTCGTCACCATCGATTTCGAGCCCTTCGGCGCAGTCCCCGCCGAAGAAGCATTCGATCAGCGGCAGGCCGAACGGGCCGAGGCGATAGCTTGCGGTACAGGCGCTATACGGGTTGCCGATGAGATGGCCGTTATCGGGCAGGTCGACTCCGTCAACGCGAAGGAAGACCTTGTCGGCCAGACCCAGCGGGAGCGCGGTGGCCGCCGCGTGCTTGTCGGGCAGGGGCGGATCGAAAGTGATGCGTTCCCCGGTGAGCATCGTCGGCGGTACGCAGACGATGACGCGACGGGTTTCGATGGTGCCGCGGCTGGTCTCGACGCGGACCGTCTGCGCGCGGTGGTCGATATGGGTGACGATGGTGTCGAGCCGGACGGCAAGCCCCTCGGCGTGGCGGGCGACCAGCGTGCCATATCCTTCATGCACTGCCCAATTGTCCTCGGTCGCCGAGTTCTCATAGGCAGCCCAGTCGTGGAGCGACACATGCGAGAGCGGCGCGCCATTGACGTAGCCCGAGACAGCGTCGATCAGCGGGCGCCAGGGATCGTCGGGGGCGATGAACGCCGAAAGGGGCTGGTCCGGGCCGGTGAGCGCGGCATGGGCTGCTTCCTCCCAGCGCATCCATGCCTCGTGATAGGCATGGCGCTCGGCAGGGGGGAAGCCGAGGTCGCGCCACTGCGTGCTCCAGTTGGCGGGCGAGCGATCGACGGTGAAGCCATAGTGCCCGGCGAGCTCGGTCCACGGATTGCGCCTGGCCGAGTGGAGCCAGCCGCAGCCCAGATCGACCGTCATGTCTTCGATACGCACGCTATGCGCCCTGCCGCCGAGGCGGTTGCCCGCCTCGACCAGCAGGACATCAAGCCCAGCCTCGTGGAGCCGCCGCGCAGCGGCGATCCCGGCCGCGCCGGCGCCGACGACGACCGCGTCAGCACCGGCCACGGGTTCAGGCCGCGACCAGCATCCGCTTGTCGCCCGCGAGGCGCATCATCGCCTTTTGCAGCTTCTCGAACGCGCGCACCTCGATCTGACGCACACGCTCGCGGCTGACGCCATATACCTGGCTCAGTTCCTCAAGGGTCTTGGGATCGTCGGTCAGGCGGCGCTCGGTCAGGATGTGCTTCTCGCGCTCATTGAGGTCGTCCATCGCCGAGACAAGCATGTCGTGGCGCACGTCGGCTTCCTGAGCGTCGGCGACGACCGAATCCTGCAAGGGCGCGTCATCAGCGAGCCAATCCTGCCACTGACCTTCGCCATCCTCCCGCATCGGCACGTTGAGCGACGTGTCGCCGCCCATCGACATGCGGCGGTTCATGCTGGTGACCTCTTCTTCGGTCACCCCCAGATCCTTGGCGATCTTGGCGAGATGTTCAGGGCTGAGATCGCCGTCCTCGAACGCGTCGAGCTTCGACTTCATCCGGCGCAGGTTGAAGAACAGCTTCTTCTGCGCGGCGGTGGTGCCCATCTTCACCAGGCTCCACGAGCGCAGGATGAATTCCTGGATCGAGGCGCGGATCCACCACATCGCATAGGTCGCGAGACGGAAGCCGCGATCGGCCTCGAACTTCTTCACGCCCTGCATCAGGCCGATATTGCCCTCCGAGATCAGCTCGGACACGGGCAGGCCATAGCCGCGATACCCCATCGCGATCTTCGCGACGAGGCGGAGGTGCGAGGTGACGAGCTGCGCCGCCGCGTCGGTGTCGCCATGCTCCTCGAAGCGCTTGGCGAGCATATATTCCTGCTCGGGCGCGAGGATCGGAAACTTCTTGATCTCGGACAGATAGCGGTTGAGGCTTGCCTCTCCACCGAGTGCGGGGATCGTCGCCGGGACGTTGCTGCCGCTTGCCATGATCAAATCTCCCTTACCTGAGCGTGGTCCCTATAAAGAGGCGACGCGCGCTTGAACCTAACCGTAGAGTCTATCGAACAGTTCCTGCATGTCGGCAGGCATTTCGCTATCGAATGCCATAGGCTTGCTTTCGACGGGGTGAATGAACCCCAGCCGGGCCGCGTGCAATGCCTGTCGACGGAAATCCAACGTTTCCAATATTGGCCGGTGGACTGGTTTTGTTCTACCATATGTCGGGTCCCCGATCAAGGGATTCCCGATCGACGCCATGTGAACGCGGACCTGGTGGGTGCGCCCGGTCTCGAGCCGGCACTCGACCAGAGCAGCATCCTTCAGCCGTTCAAGCGTCGTATAGTGAGTGACCGCGCGCTTGCCGTGCGGCTGGATCGCGATCTTCTTGCGGTTCGCCGGCGACCGCGCGAGCGGCGCGTCGATGGTGCCCGCGGCGGGCAGGGGACGACCAGTGACGATCGCCTTGTAGCGGCGATCGATGCTGTGGTCGTGGAACTGCTTCGCAAGGCCCTCATGCGCCCGGTCGGTCTTGGCCGCGACCATCAGGCCGGACGTGTCCTTGTCGATGCGGTGGACGATGCCCGGCCGCGCCACGCCGCCGATGCCCGACAAGCGCCCGGCGCAATGGTGGAGCAGCGCGTTGACCAGCGTCCCGTCGAGATTGCCCGCCGCCGGGTGGACGACCAGCCCGGGCTGCTTGTCGATCACGATCAGGTGATCGTCCTCGAACACGATGTTCAGCGCGATATCCTGCGCCTCGTTGTGCGCGGGGGTGGGCGCCGGGACGGCGACGGTGAAGATGCTGCCGGCGAGTGCCTTGCGCGACGGGTCGCGGGCGAGGGCGCCGGCTTCGTCGCTGACCGCACCCGAGGCGATCAGGACCTTCAGGCGCTCGCGTGACATGGTCGGCACGGCATCCGCCAGAGCGCGATCGAGACGCCAGCCACCGGCCTCGTCCGAGATGCGCGCTTCGATATTTGTAACCCCCCGATCCATGCCGTAGCGATGTGGGAATGGGGTACGGAATTTCAAGCACTCTCCTGGCGAGACTGCTAACCGAAGCGGAAAATTCCCCGCATGCGGAGGTTTGCGGGCTGTTGTTCGGCACCGCGACGCTGATCGAGGTTGTCGAAGCCTGCACGAACGTGGCGCCGGAGCCGGCGCGGGCGTTCGAGATCGATCCGGTCGCGCTGTTCGCGGCCCATCGGCGCGCGCGTGGTGGCGGGCCGCAGCTGGTCGGCCATTATCATTCGCATCCCTCCGGCGAGCCAGTGCCTTCGGCGCGCGATGCCGCGCAGGCGATGGGGGACGGGGCGTTGTGGCTGATCCTGACGGCGCGCGCGGCGCGGTTGTGGCGGACGGATCGTGTCGGGGTATTCGAGGCAGTTGGGCTTGCCGTCGAAGATGCGTGAAGTAAAACGCACAGGGTTCCATGAAAATTGCGCAGTAAAGTGGGATTTTCGCCAGCCGATGTCGACCCCGATTTTCTCGGCTCGCGCCGCTATCGCCTGAGTAGTGATACAGACAATGCGGCTTTGCCACACCAGGCGTGCCGAACCTAATCGTCATGATGCAGCGTGCTCGTACCGCAATAGCCATCGTCCATTTCCCTATTTATGAGAATTGATCGCGGCGATTGTCGCTCTTCCTGGCAGTCGCGAATGCGCGGGCATGAATTGGGCGCTGTTCATCGCTGGCGGGGTTCGACCTGGCAGGGTGAGCTGACCGATGCGTTGGCATCGAGGTGAATGGGGTAGGTGACCGTGTCGATGAGGCGGTCAAGGAAACTGGCGGGTCAATCCGGTGTGCGGGTGGGGCGGACCCGCTTGGGTTTGGGGCGCCATTCTTCCGGCCGACGATTGCGCAGCCAGCGAAGCGCGACCTTCGGATCGGCGAGGATATAGTGCCGGCAGTCGACATGACGGGGCGTGGCGCCGTTGCGGCCGAAGACGCGCTCGGCCAGATACTCATAGCCGACCGCGCGCCGGAACATGGTCGGTTCCGCCAGCCCGGCATGGTCGCCCCGGCCCATCGCGACCGCGAGACCGAACTCAGAATATCGATCGAGCCAGCGGTACAAGGTGGCGATACTCACCGAAAACACCTCGGCCAGATCGGCATTGTCGGCGCCGAGCCGGCAGAGCAGGCGCGCTTGCCGGGCAAAGGCGGGGTCGTAGCGGGTGGGGCGTCCTCTTTTCATGGGACGAGGATGGTATGGTTTCGCCGAGGGTTGAATCGATGCCGAGTCTATGCGGTGCGGGGAGCGTGTCTCAGATGTCTCGCCACGCCGAGAAGACTGCGGCCTGGCCGTGCCGGTCGCCGGTTTCGTCGATCAACTGCCAGATGATCCCATTCTCGATTTGAAAGCGGCGGCCGGACTTCGCGACGCGTATCCCGGCATAGTCCACAACGAAGCCCTTGCGCGAAACCTCGTCCAGCAAATGCTGGCGCGCGGCGCGGTCGGGCGCTTCGGCTGACAGGCGCGAGGGCAGGGTGACGAATTCGTCCCAATGATATTCGAAGCAAGCCTGGGCGGTGCGATTGGCGTAGATGAAGCGAGGGTCGACCTCCATATTGTGTGCGAGCAATGCAAAGGGGGCGTGGTCGTAGAGCCAATCGGGACCTTGGTTCTCCAGGTTGAGAGGTGTTCCGACGAGGCGGGCGTAGCTGCCAACGACAAGGTCAAAGAAATCGCAGTCGAAGGAAAGGTCTGCGAGAAGGTGTGTGGTTTTCATTCTCATGAGGCAACCTCACACCGTTGCTGGTGCACCCAAAGCCCGGTCCCGCTGCTTCGGCACTACGCCAGGCCGCTGAGAGTAGGAGGGGTGCCTACTCAGTTACGCCACCGCTGGGTACCTTTAGCTCACTTGAGCGGACCGTCGCCAGAATTCCAAGTGGGCGGTGGGAATGTAATGAAACTCGCTTACATTTGTGGAGTTGCGACGGCGTCCCTGCCATTGATAGACTGGCGCCGTAATTCTATCGCAGGCCTCATTCGCGCGGTTCATCCTTCGATTGCGGTCCGGATCGATGATAGAGGCAAGCTCCTAGGCTGCGTGGACAAATTTGAGCCAGTATCTGGCCGTGGCAAGATGGACCATAGCGAGGAAGTTGTTGGCCAATTGATCATAGCGGGTGGCGGTGGCCCGGTTGATTTTGAGGTGGCCGAACATGCGTTCGATGCGGTTCCGCTGCTTGTAGAGCGCCCGGTCATACTCGATTTTCACACGGCGGTTTGATCTGCCGGGGATGACGGCCTCGATCTTCCGTTCGGCAAGGTCGGCACGGATGGCGCCAGCATCGTAGCCCTTGTCGGCAAGCAGCGCGACCGGTGCCCGCTCTGGCAGGCCGATGAGGTCATCATACGCCTTGCAGTCTGCTGCCTCACCGACCGTCAGGTGGAAGGCGAGCGGTCTTCCGAGGGCATCAGCCAGACAGTGAAGTTTACTGGTGAACCCGCCCCGCGAGCGGCCAAGAGCGCGTCGATGAGCCCCCCTTTTCCGCCCGCTGCCGAGACGTGGGCGCGAACGGTGGTGCTGTCGATGCTGTAGTGGCCGCTATCCGCCATGATCTCGGCCAGCGTCACCGCCACGGTTTCCCAGACCCCGGCTTCGCTCCATCGCCGGAACCGCCGATAGATGGTGTTCCAACTGCCATATTTGGGCGGCACGTCGCGCCACTGAGCGCCGCAACGAAGTCGCCAGAGGATGCCATTGATGATCGAGCGGTTCTGTCCGGGCGGCCTGCCTCGACCACGGTTTCCAGGCACGATGGGCAGCGAGCCCTTCAGAGCGCGCCATTCCGCTTCTGTGAGATCGCCCTTGCTCAAGCCTGCCTCCAAAAAGCAGCCTTGAATCAATTGATCCAGACCTCGTCAATGTCATTTGCGATCCGGTCTTTACCGTTGGTCACCTGTGCTGATAGCTTGCCGCTGATGGATAAGAAGCCCGGCTACAATGCCCTGATGGATGAAGTGTGCGTTGGACGCGGATGGTGTGGAGGTATCGTCGATGGACAACCTTCGCACGTAGACGACTTCATCCCTGAAAGCGGTCCGGTTACCGCTGACCAGTTTGTCGACTGGCTCTTCATGGCCGACGGCATGGATCCGAAAGATGATCCATCAAAATGGCAAAAGCACAAACAAGGCCTGCGGGAGGCCTTCATTCGTCATATGGGGCATGACGTTGTTGATGCGTCGCTGTTGAAATGGGCGCTCGACTGACGATGGGTCTCGCGGTGAGGAATTTTTCCACGCAGTCTAGGGTCCAGACTCAATCAGCCTATAAGCGGCTGACCGTCAGTGACGTCGAGGCGTAGCGTAGGATGTATGGTTTTTCGGGAGGCTTCCCCGCCGGCTCCTCGTTGCCGAAGAAGGCGACATAGCAGTCATAGGCGTTGATTTCGTCGTCGAGCCAGCAGTGGACAACGACCCCGTATTCCGGGTCACCTTGCTCAAGACCGTCATAGCGAACGGGAGTTCCAGGCGGCAGGTATGGGCCTAACGTGGCTTCATCTTCGGTCATGATCTGCCTTCACTTTTCAACGCCGTCATAGCCAGAACGCGACTGCGGTACGACAATCTGCTCGTCGATGTACGGAAATCGATGGGATGACGGCCCCGGGGAGGCAGCGGGGACTGACCCGGAGCGGGGGCAAGGCACATCATCGCGATGCATGTGTGCGACTTGCGCATGGGCGTCGGCATCGCCAGAAGAGCGACAGCCAATTTGCCCGGAGCATATCCATTCCATGACCATCAGCCCGGTCGATTTCGCGAGTCTCCTCTGTTCGCGCCTGTGCCACGACCTGCTGAGCCCGGTGGGCGCGCTCAACAACGGCCTGGAACTGCTTGCCGACGAGCATGATCCGGAAATGCGGCAGCGTTGCCTGGAACTGCTCGCGGAGAGCGCCAAGGCATCGGCCAACAAGCTTAAATTCTTCCGCCTGGCGTTCGGCGCGGCGGGCGGATTTGGCGAGACGGTCGATTCGCGCGAGGCGCGGGCGGCGATCGAGGGGCTGTTCGGCGACAATCACCGGGTCAATCTCGGCTGGCTGGTCGAGGACGCGACCCTGCCCAAGGCAGCGATCAAGGTGCTGCTCAACCTGGCGCTGATCGGTGGGGATGCGCTGATCCGGGGCGGCCAGCTCGATGTCGGGGCCGAGGTGGTCGAGGGGCAGGTCGAGATCGTGGTGCGCGCCGACGGGCCGCGCATCGTGCTCGACAACGAGCTTCGCACCACGCTGCAAAGCGGCCAGCAGGGCGATACGATGATCACGCCGCGCGCCGCCGCTGCCTATCTGGTCCATTCGCTGGTCGCCGAGGGCGGGGGGACGGTGCAGGTTTCCGATCCCGGGGAGCCGGTGCTGCTGTTCGGGGCGGCGTTCCGGGCCGAGTGAGCCCTATTTGACCTCTCCTCTTTTCAGAGGACGGGGGGCGTCTTTACACTGAGACAAAGAGTCGTTTCACGAAGGCCGAAGCGGCGAGCGGGGCATCGAGCCCCGCTCGCCGCTGCCCCACCCCCGACCCCTCCCCTGAAGGGGAGGGGCTTATAAAAGGGATGGGGATCGGTTCAAACCGTCCGCCGATTAAACGCCCCTTTAACCAATCCTTGCCATGGTCGCCGCGCATCCCCGGGGGCCCATGGACGATCTTCTTCAGGAATTCATCGCCGAGACGCGCGAGACGCTTGAAGCGCTCTCGGGCGAGATTGTCGCGTGGGAGGCTTCTCCCGACGATCGCGACCGGCTCGATGCCATTTTCCGCTTCGTGCACACGGTCAAGGGAAGCTGCGGCTTCCTCGATCTGCCGCGTCTCGCGCGGCTCAGCCATGCCGCCGAGGATGTGCTCGCCGCGGTACGGTCAGGCGACCGGATACCGGATACGAGGCTGGTCAACGCGGTGCTCGCCATTGTCGACCGGATCGGCGAGATCGTCGAGGCGATCGATGCCGGCGTGCCGCTCGACGATACCGGCGAGGAAATGCTGATCGCCGCGCTGGAGGAAGGCGCGGCGGTGCCGGCCCAGGCGGCAGTCCCGATCGCCTCGCGCAACCCCGCCCGGAGCGTCCGGCTGAACGTCGACCTGCTCGACCGGATGATGAGCGGCATGTCCGACATGGTGCTTGCCCGCAACGAGCTGGCACGGCGGCTGCGCGACGATGGCGCCGATCCAACGGTCGAAGCCGCGCTGGAGCGGCTGTCGCTGACCGTCGCGGAGATGCGCGATACCGTCACCCGCACGCGCATGCAGAAGATCGATGCGCTGTTCTCCGCCCTGCCGCGCATGGTGCGCGATACGGCGGCCGAGCTTGGCAAGTCGGTGACGCTGCATGTCGAGGGGAGCGACGTCGAGCTCGATCGCGAGATGATCGAGATGATGCGCGACCCGCTCGTCCATATCGTCCGCAACGCGATCGACCATGGCCTGGAGGCACCGGCCGAGCGGCGGGCGCTGGGCAAGCGCGAAAATGGGCGGCTGACCGTGTCCGCGCGGCAATCGGGCAACCAGATCATCATCGAGATCGCGGACGACGGGCGCGGTATCGACACCGACCGGCTGATTGCCAAGATCGCCGGCAGCGGCGGGCGCAGCACGAAGGAACTGGACGCGCTGAGCGAGAAGGCGAAGCTCGCTTTGGTGTTCGAGCCGGGCGTTTCGACCAAGGATTCAGTTACCGCGATTTCCGGGCGGGGCGTCGGCATGGACGTGGTCCGCGCCAATGTTGAGCAGATCGGCGGTCGAATCGAGCTTTCCAACACGCCCGGCAAGGGTTTGCGTCTCTGCATCCATGTGCCGCTGACGCTGTCGATCATCGCGACGATCGGCGTGGGCGTGGGCGGGCAGCGCTTCGCGATCTCGCGCCAGGCGATCGAGGAGATCGTCCGGGTCGGCGGCGACGCGATCCGGGTCGACATGCTCGGCGGCACGGCCGCCACGACAGTGCGCGATCGTCGCATGCCGCTGGTCGATCTGGGCGGGCTGCTGGGTCTCCCGGGGGGCAACGACGCGGGAATGCTGGTGATCGTCGGTGTCCCGGGCGGCAGCTATGCGCTGGCGGTCGATTCAGTGCTCGACCATGAGGAACTGGTGATCAAGCCGGCGGCGCCTGCGGTGATGGCGACCGGCGTCTATGCGGGGCAGACCCTGCCTGACAGCGGACTGCCGATGCTGCTGCTCGATTGCGCCGGCATCGCGACGGTCGCCGGGCTTCAGTTCGGGCGCGAAGTCGCGGTCGACGACGTGATCGAGGAGGCGCAGGCGCCGGCCGTGTCGGCCCTGTTGTTCGACGATCTCGACGGCGTGCGCCGTCTCGTGCCGTTGACGATCATCGACCGGATCGAGCCGGTGCCCGTGGATTCGATTCGCTTCTCGGGCGGGCGGCTGCGGCTTTCGGTCGAGGGCCGGATCATTCCGCTGGCGGTGCAGGGCGAATGGGATCGTCGTCCGTCCGTCTCCGTGCTGCGGCTGCGCGACGGCGACGCGGAGATCGGCTACGCCATCGGGGAGGCGCTCGACATCGTCAGCCTGCCCGACACGGTCGTTCCCGCCAGGGAAGCCGGGCCGGTGGCGGGTGTCGTCTCGATCGACGGGGATCAGATCGAACTGCTCGACCTCCACTGGCTGTTCGCGACTCACGGGGCCGACCTCGGCAACGGCACGCCCCCGGTGTGCCTGATCGACGGCGCCGAATCCGACTGGATGAAGACGTTTCTCAAGCCAGTGCTGGAGGGGGCCGGCTATCGTGTCGCGACCAAGCTGAAGGCCGGGGAGATCGCGGCGGTGGTGCTGACCATGGGGGCCTCGCCGCCGGTGGCGCACCGCGACGTGCCGGTGGTCCGGCTGCGCCGCGACCGCGCCGTCGACGATGCGGCGGACACAAGCATCTATCGTTACGACCGGGACGGCCTGCTCGCCGCCCTTGCCCAGTCGGCGGGAGGCCGCTGATGCCCGACCTGTTCCTCATCGCGCATATCGCCGGCCGGGCCGTCGCCATCGAATCCCGACAGGTCGAATCGGTCGTGGATATCGGCGCGGTCGTGCCCGTTCCGGGCGCCGACCGGCAGGTGCGGGGCCTTGCCGCGCTGCGCAGCCGGGTGGTGACCGTGATCGACACGCATGCCGTGCTGGGACTGCCGCCGCCCGAAATCGCGGCGACGCGCGCGGTCATCACGCTCGTCGAGGGGCATCATTATGCGATCCTCGTCGATTCCCTCGAGGATGTGGCGCCGTTCGATCTCGCGCCGCTCTCGCCGGGGATCATGCTCGATCAGGGCTGGCGGGCGACCGGCTGCGGCATCGTGGAGCGGGCCGGCGAGCCGATCCTGGCGATCGACCTGCGCGCGCTGGTGCCCGGCCTCGCCGCGGTCGCGGCGTGAAACGCGAATTAACCCGAAGCTCATGTATTTACGGCAGACAGGCCGCCTGAAGGGGCGGGAACGGGGTAAGAATCGATGAAGACGTGTCTCGTGGTGGACGATTCCAAGGTGATCCGGAAGGTGGCGCGGCACATCCTGGAGACACTCAACTTCCAGGTTTCCGAAGCAGGTGACGGGCGCGAGGCGCTCGACAGCTGCCTGGCGTCGACCCCCGATGTGGTGTTGCTCGACTGGAACATGCCGGTGATGAGCGGCATGGATTTCCTGCGCGCGCTGCGGGACAGCAGGCTGTCGCACCGGCCCAAGGTCGTTTTCTGCACCACCGAGAACGGCATGGCGCATATCCGCGCAGCGATCGAGGCGGGTGCCGACGAATATGTGATGAAGCCGTTCGATCGCGAGACGCTGGAGAGCAAGCTTCAGATCGTCGGCATGGCCTGAAAGGGCTGTCGGCAATGCCCCTGGGATCACCCCTCGCCACTGGCCGGCTCGTCGAGAGCCGGGACCGGCCGCGTATCCTGATCGTCGATGATTCGGTGGTCGCCCGCGCAGTGATCGCCCGCGCGATCGACCTGAGCGGCAAGTTCGCCGTGGCTGGCGCCGTGCCGCACGCAAAGGCGGCGCTCGCCTTTCTGCAGGCGCAGCAGGTCGACGGGATCCTGCTCGATATCGAGATGCCGGGCATGAGCGGCCTGACCGCGCTGCCTGAGTTGATCGCGGCCAGTGCCGGGGCCAAGGTTCTGGTCGTGTCGTCGGCCTGTGGTGACGGTGCCGCGGCCACGATCGAGGCCTTGTCGCTCGGCGCGGCCGATACGCTGGTGAAGCCCGATATCGGCGATTTTGCGGGCCGTTTCTCGGCGGTGCTCGAGGAGAAGCTGACTCGCCTGTTCGAAACCACGCATGCTTCCCCCGGCGACATGCCGCTCGCGACCGATCGGGCCGGCGGCGGATTCGATATCGTGGCGATCGGCGCCTCGACCGGCGGCATCCATGCGCTGAGCCTCCTGCTTCGCGAGATTCCGTCGAGCTTCCAGCTGCCGATCCTGATCACCCAGCATCTGCCCGACAGCTTCATGCCCTATTTCGCGGCGCAGGTGGCGGTGCTGGCCCGCCGCCCCTGCGACGTCGCGACCGATCATATGCGAATCCGTCCGGGCCGGGTGATCATCGCTTCAGGCACCGCGCATATCCGTTGCGTCGGCACCAGCGACGGCGCCGCCATCCGGCTTTCCAGCGATCCGTCGAAGAGCGGGTGCATGCCGTCGGTCGACCCGATGTTCGACAGCCTTGCCGAGGTGTTCGGGTCGCGCGCTCTGGGCATCGTGCTGAGCGGCATGGGCCGCGACGGGGCCGACGGGGCACAGCATATCGTCGACCGTGGCGGCAGCGTCGTGGTGCAGGACCAGGCGAGCTCGGTCGTATGGGGCATGCCGGGCGCGGTGGCGACCAACGGCACCGCCTGCGCGATCATGCCGCCGACGGATATCGGAAAAATGGTGGCGTCGCGCCGGAGGCCCGGATGTTGATGCCTGCACCTCACACACGGCCCGCTGGCGCTCTCAACGTGCTTGCCGCCCTGCTCGAATCGCGCACCGGCCAGCAGATCGCGGCCAATCGCGAATGGCGCATCGAGACCGCGCTGAAGCCGCTGATGCGCGACCGCGGGCACGAGACGCTCGACGATCTGGTCGGCGAAGTGCTGCGCTCGCCCGGTGTGGGCGACCAGGTGGTCGACGCGCTGCTCAACCAGGAAAGCTCCTTCTTCCGCGACGCGGCGGTGCTCGACATGATCGCTGACGCGGTCGATGCGATGCGCGCCGAAGGCCTCAGCCGTCGCATCCGTATCTGGTCGGCCGGCTGCTCGCTCGGCCAGGAGCCGCTGTCGCTGGCGATGCTGTTCACCGAGCGCGATACGGCGACCGGCGCGGTCTCGCCCGAGATCGTCGCGACCGACGTGTCGGAAGCAGCGCTCGCACGGGCGCGTGCCGGACGCTATTCGCAGTTCGAGATCCAGCGCGGCCTCCCGATCCGCCGGATGATGCAATGGTTCGATCCGGTGGGCGGGGACTGGATCGCGAAGCCGGAACTCGTCCGGCAGATCTCGTTCCGCAAGCTCAACCTGGTCGCCGATCCGCTGCCGATCGGCCGGTTCGACATCATCCTGTGCCGCAACGTGCTGCTCTATCTCTCGGCCTCGCTGCGCACCCGCGTGTTCGACCGGCTGGCCGAGGTGGCGCGGCCGGGGGCGTTGCTGGTGCTCGGCGCCGGAGAGACGGTGATCGGGCAGACCGGGGCGTTCCGCCCGAGCCCGCGCTACCGCGGACTCTACGAGCCGACCGGCGTGGCGGCGCGAGAGACTGCCGTCGCCGTCTGATCGGCGGTTTACATTCGCGGGGACAGGCCGCAAGCGGCCCGTCATGGGGCAGGCGATTTCCAGTGAGGGGCAGGCAAGAGGTTTCGGCGCGCGCGACCTGATCGTCGTGGCCGCGATGAACATCCTGTGGGGTCTCAACATCATTGCCGTGAAGATGGCGGTGAGCGAGATCGCGCCGCTGACCGCGGGCTTCCTTCGGCAGGCGCTTGTCCTGCTCGTCTGCCTCGGCTCGCTCCGGATCATCGCGGGCCGGATGTGGGCCCTGACCGCGCTCGGCATGCTGTCGGGGGGCGCCTTCTACGTCGCGACCAACCTGTCGCTTTCGATCACGCACAATGTCGGTGCGCTGGCCATCGCCGGGCAACTGGGCGTGCCGTTCTCGCTGTTGCTGGCGATTGTCGTGTTTCGGGAAAAGATCCACCTGCCGCGGATTGCCGGCATCGCCCTGTCGGTCGCCGGCGTGGGCCTGCTGGTGTTCGACCCGACCATGGTCAATGAAATTCCCGGGCTTGCGCTGACCGCGCTGGCGAGCTTCATCTGGGCGATCTGCTCGCTGATCCAGCGCAAGCTGATCGGCGTGCCCGTGCTGACCATCTATGCGTGGATCGGCCTTTGGGGATCGATCATCCTCGGCACGATCGCCCTCGCCGTCGAACCGGAGGCAATGCGCTCGATCCCCCATATTCCGCTGAAGACGTTCGGCTGGGTCGTCTTTTCAGCGGTCGGATCGTCAGTGATGGGGCAGGGGGCGATGTCGTGGCTGCTGCAGCGCCACCCGGTCAGTGTCGTCACGCCGCTGACCCTGGCCTCGCCGGTCATCGCCGTGTTTGCGACCGGCTGGTATTTCGACACGCCACCGACCATGCTTATGCTGACCGGCGGTGCTATCGCGATGATCGGGGTTGCGATCGTCACGATCAGGACCGCACGCGCAGGGGATACACCATGACGATCATCGATACGCCGTCGCCCAATTTCGACGAGCGGACGCTAGGGATCTCGATGATCGTCCTGCACTATACCGGCATGAAGGACGCGCAGTCGGCGATCGACCGGCTGCGCGACCCGGAGGCGAAGGTCTCGGCGCATTATCTGGTCGCCGAGGACGGCACGGTGCTTCGCATGGTCGCCGAGGACAAGCGCGCCTGGCACGCCGGCAAGTCGCGCTGGCGAGGGATCGAGGACGTCAACAGCGCGAGCATCGGGATCGAGATAGTCAATCCGGGCCATGAGTTCGGCTACCAGCCTTTTCCCGAGCAGCAGATCGACGCGCTGGTGCCGCTGGTCGCGACGATCAAGGAGCGCCATGGTATCACGCGCGGCAATGTCGTCGGCCATTCGGACATCGCCCCGCCGCGGAAACAGGATCCGGGCGAGCTGTTCCCCTGGAATAGGCTTGCCCGACTGCGCCTTGCGCTGCCGCGGCCGACCAGGAACCTGATGGATCCGATGTGGACCGACGCCGGCTTCCTGATCGCGCTGGAGCGGTTCGGGTACGACGTCTCGAACAAGCTCGCCGCGGTGGTGGCGTTCCAGCGGCGGTTCCGCCCGGAACTGCTTGATGGCGAGATCGACGGCGAGTGCCGGTCGATCCTGCTGGCGCTGTTGCTGCCGAAGCCGGCCGGGGACGACTAGAAATCCTTGATGCTGCCGGTGTGAAACGCGAAGGGCCGCTTTGGCGAGGTGGTCGCCATTGAACTGCCGCTGACATTGCCCCCTCAGGCATCCCGCGCGCTATGAAACCTGCCTCCTCCGGCTCGAAGATCAGCGGCGATTATGGCATGACGAGGCTTGGCATCGCGGGCGGCTTGCCGCAACGACATGCCATGCCAGCCACCGCGCCCGACTCCGCCAGGCCAGCCTCGGCTTTCTCGATCCCGATCTTCCGCGAGGTATGGATCGCCAACCTCGCGTCCAATTTCGGCGGCCTGATTCAATCGGTCGGTGCGTCGTGGATGATGGTGTCGCTGGCCAGCTCCCCGCAATTCGTCGCCCTGGTGCAGGCATCGACCACCTTGCCGATCATGCTGCTTTCGCTCTGGGCCGGCGCGGTTGCCGACAATCTCGACCGCCGGCTCGTCATGCTCTGGGCGCAGAGCTTCATGCTGGTCGTATCGGCGGGGCTTGCCGTCTGTGCCTGGCTGGGGTTGCTCAGTCCCTGGCTGCTGCTCGGCTTCACCTTCCTGATCGGCTGCGGCACGGCGGTCAACGGGCCGGCCTGGCAGGCTTCGGTGGGGGATATGGTGCCCCGGCCGGTGTTGCCCGGCGCAATCGCGTTCAACTCGATGGGCTTCAACATCGCGCGCAGCGTCGGCCCCGCGATCGGCGGGTTGATCGTCGCGGCGGCGGGGGCGGCGGCCGCCTTCCTGGCCAATGCGGTGAGCTATGTCGGGCTGATCGTCGTGCTCGCGCGCTGGCGACCCGAAATCCCCCCGCGGCTGCTGCCGCGCGAGCGGCTCGGCGTCGCGATGGGGGCGGGGCTGCGCTACGTCGCGATGTCGCCCAACCTGCGCGTCGTCATGGTGCGCGCCTGCCTTTTCGGCCTGGCGGCGAGCGCGGTGCCGGCGCTGATGCCGCTCATCGCGCGCGACCTGATGGGCGGCGGCGCGCTGACCTTCGGCGTGCTGCTCGGAGGTTTCGGCATCGGTGCGGTGGGTGGCGCGCTGGCGAGCGGCCGGCTGCGGCAGCGCCTATCCAACGAACGAATCGTGCTGATCGGGGCGATCGCACTCGCGCTTGGCGCGGCGGCGACCGCTGCCAGCCCCTATATGGCCGCGACCATCCCGGCGCTGATGCTGGCCGGCGCGGGCTGGGTGCTGTCCCTGTCGACCTTCAACGTGACCGTTCAGATGGCGTCACCGCGCTGGGTCGTGGCGCGTGGCCTGGCGCTTTACCAGATGACGGCTTTTGGCGGCATGGCTGCCGGAAGCTGGCTGTTCGGCGTGATCGCGGAAGACCACGGGGTATCCACCGCCCTCCTCGTCGCGGCGGCCGTGCAGGTCGCCGGCGCGCTGCTGGGCTTCCGGATCCCGCTGCCGCAGGTGGAACAGCTCAATCTCGATCCGCTCAGCCGATGGACCGAGCCGGAGACGGTTGTCCCGATCGAATCGCGCAGCGGCCCGGTGGTGATCACGATCGAATACAGGATCGCGCAGAAGGACATCGTCACCTTCCTGCGAGTCATGGGCGAACGCAGCCGCATCCGCCGGCGCGACGGCGCGCGGCACTGGACGCTGCTGCGCGATCTCGGCGATCCGCTGCTCTGGGTCGAGCGCTATCATGTGGCGACCTGGCTTGATTATGTACGGCACAACCAGCGGCGCACGCATGCGGATGCGGACAACAGCGCCGACCTCGCGGCGTTGCACGAAGGGCCGGCACCGCCGGTCGTCCACCGCATGATCGAACGGCAGACCGGATCCCTGCCGTTCACTCGCGCACCCGGATCGCGCGAGATGTCGGGGCCGATGATCGATCCGAGCGGATCGGTCTAGCCGGAACCGCTGAAGCAGATCGGGAATGAGATCGGCGGCGGGCCGTCAGCTTTCCGCCGCGATGGCCAGGGCGTGCGCCGCGTCGTTCAGGATGCGGATTTCGCAGCGGGAGATGCCATCAGCACACCGGACCAGCAGTTCTCCGTGCGATCGCCATGTCTCGATGCGGGCTGGATCGGCCAGGCTGGCGCGCCCCAGCCTCTTCGCATGCGCTTCCTTCGCGATCCATCGGAACAGCCGCTCGATCGGCTCCTCGTTCTTGAAAGCCGAGTGCTCGGCAGCGGTGAACAGGTCGAGGGGGAGGGCGGCCGTGGCGAGCGGTTCGACATCGATGCCCACCGGGGCGCGGGAGAGCGCTATGGCGCAGAACGGCCATTGCCCCGCCAGGCTGATATGCCAGCCGTCAGGGACGACGACGACGGGGGCACCAAGTCGCGAGCGTTCGATCCGTATCAGGTCCGGATGCTCGCCGGTTGCCGTCGCGACAAGCAGCCTGGCCAGTCGCCGCCGCAGGCCGCGCATTCCGGCGTCGGGCCGTTTCGCGAGGTCAGTCAGGTCATCCGGCAACAGGCTGGCACGGGCCACCATCGTCGGCGTGGCGGGACGGTCGAGGCGGACCGACCAGGCGACCGGCGCATCGGGTGCGCGCGGCAACGAATCCAGCGTATCGGAAAGCCAGGTCGCCATAGTCGGATCGCCAGGCTCAGATCGATCGCGCAAGCCGGGCAGGGGCTCCTTCCCAGGATGTGCCGGGAGGCAAGGTCTCTCCCTTCATGATGACCGACAGATCGCCAAGCTGAGCATCAGCGCCGATATCGGCGTCGTACAGCACGATCGCGTAGGAGCCGATCGACGCCCGGTCGCCTACCGTTACGCCGCTGACCTTCATGACCCGGTCCTCGAACAGGTGAGTCTGAAGCCCTGAAAGATCGTTGAGCGCGACATCGTCGCCGATCGTGACGAGATCATGCTCGGTGAGATCAGTCGTATCGAGATAGCAGCGCTTGCCGATGCGGCAGCCGAGAAGACGAAGATAGGCGGGCAGCCACGGCGTGCCGCGCAACGGTTCAAGCAGGTTCGGCACCGCGAGATTCTCGAAGGTCGCCGTCACCAGCTCGGTCCGCCAGACAAAGGTGCTCCACAGGGGCTGGGTGGTCGGCTTGTAGACCCCCATGACGAGCCATTTGAGCAGGACCACCGCCAGCCCGCAGGCGAGCGCGAAGCCGATATAGAGGAAGGGGAAGGCGATCAGGATCAGCAGCCCGCCGTTGCGCAGGTCGTCGAGCTCGCCGACGATCGACAACAGGACGCTGAACAGCGCGATGAAGACCGTGAGCGACAGCGTGACGCGGACTGCCTCGATCGCGAGGCGGGTCATCACCAGGCGCGGGCCGGGGTTGAAGCGCGCGCCTTCGTCGAACAGCCCGACCGTCTGGCGAACTGGCAGCGAAATCGGCGGCGACCCGAACCAGGTCCCGTCGGGGCGCTCCGCGCCGCCATCCTCGGGCGGCTTTGACAGGACGCCGATGAGCACGCCGTCGCCGATCGTCGCGCCGGTCGGCAGCAATGCCGAATTGCCGATGAACGACCGTCGGCCGATACGGGTATGGGCCAGGCGGATCGCGCCCGGCTCGACCCGCGCCGCGCCGAACAATACCGCGTCGGCGATGAAGCTCTCGGCACCGATATCGACGAGGTCGGGAACGATCGCGGCCGCGGTCGAAATCTCCGCACGACGCCCGACCTTCACGCCGAGCGCCCGGTACCAGGGCACGACATAGAGCGTCGCATAGATCGGATGCAGCAGCCGGAGCGCGAGGTCGTTGATCTGCTGGACGAACCAGAAGCGAACATAGAACCAGCTGTCCGTCGCGTAGCGCCCGGGCTTCACGCGTCCCAGGATCAGCCGCTTGGCCGCGACGGTGAGCACGCACATCAGCAGCACGTAGGTGGTCGCCAGTACCGGCGAGATCAGGAGATAGGTGTAGCTTTCGCTGCGCCAGTCGATTTCGATCATCGCGACGAGGCCCGGCGCGATCGGCAGGATCGCGACGAGCGGCAGGATCAGGGCCGCCAGCATGAGCGCGATATTCACCAGCAGGCGCCCGGTCGCCGATACCGGCGCGACGGGCTCCAGCGGTGAAACGGTACCGACCCGCTGGGCCGGCGATCCGTCCCAGCGTTCGCCCGCAGGGATGCGCGCGCCAACGGGCAAGGCGGACAGATCCTCAAGCACGGAACCTTCCTCCAGGACGGATCCACGACCGACCACGGCCATCGATCCGACAAAGGCGCCGGCGCCGATCTCGGCCGATCCAAGCCGCAGCAACCCGCGCTCGACCGAGCTGGTTGCCAGCATGGCATAATCGCTGATGATCGCCCGCGGGCCGATCGTCACCAGATCAGCCGCATCGATATTGCCGCGTCCGATAAAGGCATCGGTGCCGACGCGCGCGCCAAGGAGCCGGTAATAAACGCGGATCATGGGCGTGCCGGCGAGATAGGGTGTCGCGATCACTTCGGAGAAGCGGCGAACGAACCACCAGCGGAAATA
Source organism: Candidatus Sphingomonas phytovorans (assembly GCA_029202385.1). Classification (NCBI taxonomy): domain Bacteria; kingdom Pseudomonadati; phylum Pseudomonadota; class Alphaproteobacteria; order Sphingomonadales; family Sphingomonadaceae; genus Sphingomonas; species Candidatus Sphingomonas phytovorans. The sequence goes on along the minus strand of CP119314.1, from coordinate 1,681,411 downwards.
ATAGCTGCCCCAGAGCGGATAATCGCCCGCGCGGAACCGTCCGATCACCAGCCATTTGACGATGACGGACGCGATCATGGCCAGCGGGGGGATGAAGACGAAGCTGAATCCGCTCAGCAACAGCGCCGTCACCCGATCCACCTGATCGGCCATTCGGGTATAAGCGAGATAGGGGAAGAACCATTGCAGTCCGGCGACCGTGAAGATCGGGATCAGCGCGATCGTCTGGGCCAATCCGCACAGCCAGCGCTTCCAGGCGACGATCCTGTGGAACGGCAGCTCCTCGGCCTGCTCCACGGGTGCCTGGCTGCCTATCCGCGTGGCCAGCGCGCGGATGTTCGATGCAGCGTACAGGTCCTGGATGGAGACGCCCTCGAGCCCCGGGGCAGTACGGATGGCCGAAACGAGACGGGCGACCTTCAGCGAATGGCCGCCCAGATCCTCGAAGATGTCGTCGAGAACGGAAACCTTCTGCGGGGCGAACGACTCGCTCCAGATCGCGTGAAGCGTGGCTTCAAGCGGGGTTGCCGGCTCGACCGTCTCGCGCGTCGTGTCCACAAGCATGGCGGGACGCTGAAGTGCCTTGCGGTCGACTTTGCCCGACGCAGGCAGGGTCGGCAGCGAGGGCAGGATCTCATAGGCCGCCGGGCGCATATAATTGGGAAGCCGGTCGCGGACCCGGGCCTTGGCGTCGTCGAGGTCGATCCGGGCGTTCGCGCGCGCCACCAGGAACGCCGCGAGGAATTCCGAACCATCGTCGTCGCGGAAGAGATGGACAACGGCCTGCGCGACGGCCGCGTCTTCGGCGAGGACAGCCTCGATCTCGGCGAGCTCGACGCGAAAGCCCCGGATCTTCACCTGGGTATCGATTCGCCCGATGAATTCGATATCGCCGACCGCGTCGAGACGAACCAGGTCGCCGGAGCGATAAATGAGCGCGGTCTGGCCGTCGGGGCCCTCGAACGGGGTCTGGACGAACTTTTCCGCCGTCAGGTCCGGCCGCCCGACATAGCCTGCCCCGACACCAGGCCCGCCAATCACGAGTTCGCCTTCAGCACCGGCCGCCACCGGCCATAGCGCTTCGTCGACGATCCATGCGGTGTAGCCGGGTAGCGGCCGTCCGATCGTGACCCGGCGCCCGGGCTGCACCTCGGTCCATGTCGCGGTGACGGTCGTCTCGGTCGGCCCATAGGTATTGAGGATGCGCCGCCCCGGCCGTGCCCATCGTTCCACGAGATCGGGTGGACAGGCCTCACCGCCGAGATTCAGCAGGCGAAGCGCCGGCATGTCGATATCGACCAGGGTGAGGAGCGACGGCACGACATGCCACACCGTCACAGCCTCGCGCGCGAGCACGAGCGCCATGTCCGGCCCTGCCTTTGCCAGCGCTTCCGATGCGACCAGCAGCTCAGCGCCGACGAAGAACGCGCTCCACATCGTCTCGACCGACATGTCGAACGCAAGGCTGAAGCCGCCGAAGACGAGGTCCTTGCCGTCGAGCGCCAGGATGGCGCTCTCCGACCGGACCAGATGGCAGGCGTTGCGGTGCGTGATCATCACGCCCTTCGGCCTGCCGGTCGTGCCCGAGGTGTAGATGATATAGGCGAGATCGTCGGGGCTTGCCTCGGTTTCGTGCCTGCCGAGCGAGTCAGCCTCCAGCGCGGCGAGGTCGCCCAGCATGGCGTCGACGGACAGGCTGCGGATCGGCATCGCCGCGGCGCGTTCCGTCTCCGTGACGACTAGGACGGCGCCGCTGTCCTCGATGATGTAGTCGATCCGGTCCTGCGGATAGGCCCAGTCGACCGGAACGTAGCAGGCGCCGCACCACAGGGTGCCGAGGATCGCCATATATTGGTCGAGCCCGCGCGGAAGGCAGAGGACGACGCGATCGCCATGTCGCACGCCCATCGACTGCAGCATCCGGGCGAAACGCAACGCCCGCTGGTGCAACTCCATGTAGCTGAGCGCGGCACGCCGGCTGTTTTCCAGGTTGTCACCCAGCAGGCGGACGGCGGTACGGGAGAAATGCCGACGGTAGCTTGCCTCGAACATCTCATGGAGGAGCTCGTCGCGCGCATAGGGTTCGTCGTCGCGCAAGGCGGGAGAGGGCGCGATGGGCGCGAATATTTTCACGGGAAGATCGGCTTCCAAGACTTTGTCACCATGAAGTTGATTGATTTGGCTGACCACGACCGCGCCTCTTTTCAGGTTCTTCTTGCCGTCTCGGACATCGTGACAGGCGGCTACCGCCGCCTGCATGCGCAGCGAAGATTCTGTCCTCTGACGATTCCGGTTGGTAAACTCCTCATCGGACAAAGCAAAGAATGCGAACGCACCGTCGTGGTCCTATCGGCGGATAGCAGCTAAAAGTTCGTTTGGTTCGCGGCCCCGGCTGGACTAAGGGGCTCCTGCCAGAGGGTCGGGCGGCCGCGTCACGCGTCAGCGTGCCGAGGAAAGTCCGGGCTCCGCGAAACGACGGTGCCGGGTAACGCCCGGCGGGGGCGACCCCAGGGAAAGTGCCACAGAGAGCAGACGGCGAAGGCTTCGGCCCCGCCACGGTGAAAGGGTGCGGCAAGAGCGCACCGCGCGACTGGTAACAGGAGCGGCACGGCAAACCCCACCGGGAGCAAGACCGAATAGGGGCGGCATGGGACTTCGGTTCCGGGGCATCGTTTCTGCCCGTCGCCCGGGTTGGTTGCTTGAGCCGGCATGCAAATGCCGGCCTAGAGGAATGGTCGCCCATCCCTGAAAAGGGTGGACAGAACCCGGCTTACAGACCCTCTGGCATTTTTGCGAAACCCTTCTTTACGCTGCGATATTTCCGTCGCATATCTTGCGAGAGGTGGGGATGTCATGCGGATACTTAAGGTCAGCATAGCGAGCATGGCCCTGATCGGCGCCGCGTCGCCGATCGCCGCGCAGCAGGCGGCCACCACTATCCAGCAGGATTTCGAGGCGGCGGCCGCGCTTGACGCAGGCAGCGATAAACAGGCGGCGCTCAACGCCTGGGAAGCGCTGGAACGCCGGACGATGAAGAATCGGCGTAGCCATGCGATCGTGCTGGTGCGCAAGAGTGCGGCATTGCTGGAACTGGATCGCAAGGACGAAGCGGTAGCGGCGGCGCGTGCCGGCCTCGCGGGATTGCCAGCCGATGACGCGTCGCTGAGCGAGGATCGCTACCGCGCGTATATTAACCTGGCGCGTATCGCGCAGGGGGCGGTCGACTATGCCAGCGCGATGGCCGCCTATCGCGACGCGGCGTCGGCGAGTGACGGTGTGGCCAATCGTTTCGTGGCGCTGCTCGGTCTCATTCAGACGGCTACTTTCGTCGATCCGGCGGTCGCCGCGGATGCGCTTGGCAAGACGAAGGCGCTCATTGCGACGACCAAGACCGACTCGGTCGTCGCGGCGGAGTTTGCCCGGCGTGAAGGGTTGCTGCTGCTCAACGATGGCGATTTCGCGGGAGCGCGTGTCAAGTCCGCTGAAGCCGTCAAACTTCTGGGCGGGCTGACGACGCGTGTCGATCTGCGGGATGTATCAGCGCGTTCCGACACCGCGATCGCGGCGTTGTTGGCGGGCGATGGGGACTCGGCGCGGAAATACATGGCCTATACCGGTGCCGGCCGTTTGCCGGAGGGATCGTTCGATCCCGCGGTGCAGATGAAGGCGCCCTCCTGTGGCGGGGAGGGTGGCCTCAAGCCGGATGACATGGCCGTGGTGGAATTCAGCATCGGCGATGACGGGACGGTCACTACCAGTACCCCGATCTACGCGGCCGGGGGTGGTCCCGTCGCGCTCGAGTTCGCCCGTGCGGCGTTGGGCTGGTCATGGACACCCGAGCAGGTGAAGGCGCTGCCCCGATTCTTCCGGTACAATATCCGGATCGAGATGCGGTGCTCGACCGAGTTCCAGCGCCCCTCGATCGGCGATTTTCTGTCGGCCAGCCTGGAAAGCTGGATGACGGAAAAGCGCCTGCCGGTTCCGGCGGCGGACCACACGTCCGATGCGGTCGCCTTGCCTCGACAGCGTGCCGCGCTCGCTGCCGCGGAGGCGAAAGGGGCTGAGTCGATCGAAGTACTGCCGCCGCTCTATCGCCTGATGCGCAATGTGGTGGTGCCGCGCGAGGAGACGAACGTTCTCGCGCGCCGCGCCCTTGCTATCGCAGACGCAAACGGCGTGCCGCCGGTTCCGCGTCTGGCGCTGGATATCGTGGAGCGGGGCACGGCCCGCGCCGCCGGCAAGCGCGGGGGTGACTTTGCGCGTGCCGCCATGCCACTCCTGTCGCAACCGCTCTACACCGGAAATCCGCAGGCGCGATCGGTGGTGCGGTTGCTGATCGCGGACGCTGACGAGCGTTCGGCGGGGTCGCGGACCCGCGAACTGCTGCATCAGGTCGCCGACGATCAAGCGCTGGCGGCGAATGATCCGATGCGGGTGGGGGCGCTCGTCCGCATCGCCTCGATCGAGCAGCAATCCGGAAACGCGGCAGCCGCGCGTGAAGCGTTCGAGCGATCGGGGCTCGCCGCCAACCAGTGCGGTATCATAGATTCCGCGCCGAAGCTCCTTCACGCGGGCGGAGTCTATCCGCAGGAAGCGACGGCTTGGGGCTTTGAGGGCTGGACCCAGACCCAGTTCGATGTCGCCGCGGACGGACGCGTGGTCAACGAGCGCGCGGTGCTCAGCTATCCCCCATTCGTCTTCACCAAGGCGGGGGTGCGCACCATGGCCGGTGCCCGATACGCCAAGAGCTATCGTCCGGACGGATCGCTTGGCTGCGGCGCCAGCACCCAGCGGGTCAGATTCCTTTTCGGCAGGTAGAATTCGGCTGTTGATCACGCGCGGGGGCGATAATCGCCAATCTCGCGGTTGCGCTCCCGATAGCTTCGCCTATGTCGAGCCAATGGCGCGTTCCTCCTCCCGATCGGTCGACTGGGGTTTTCCCCGCTGGCGCGGCTATGGTGCCGGGCGCGAGGCGACGACGGTTCGGCTGTGCGACCGGCATGGCTGCGACTCGCCGGGCAATTGCCCGGCGCCGAAATCGCCCAACAGCCCGGATCGCTGGTATTTCTGCCAGGATCACGCGGCCGAATATAATCGCGGCTGGAATTATTTCGAAGGCCTGACCGCGGAAGAGGCCGCCAAGCGCGAAGCGGACGAGACGCGGACGGCGGACGGCTATGCCGAAGCGAAGCATTATGGCTGGACCGGTCCGGGCGACGGCAGCCGCTCGCGCGACGAGATGCGCGCGCTCGAACTGCTCGAACTGGACGCCGATGCCGATTTCGACGCGGTGCGCGTCGCGTGGCGCCGCCTTGCGAAATCCTGCCATCCCGATGTGCGTCCCGGCGACAAGGAAGCGGCGGCACGTTTCCAGGCGATCCAGGCAGCTTATGACGTGCTGCGCGCCGCCGAGGATGCGCGGCAGTGGAAGCCTGCCGGTTGAAGTCCGTCCGCTCGGACTGGTCGAGCACCCTGCTGCTCTGCAAAAAATGTTCGAAGAAGCTGGATGGCGGGTTCGGGCCGAAAGGCCGGACGCCGCTCGCCAAGGCGTTGCGCCAGCATCTCGGATTAAAAAAGGGCCGCAAGGGCAGGGCCGGGATCGTCGAGGTCAAATGCCTGGGTATCTGCCCGCGAGGTGCTGTGACCGTAATCGACGGCGCGGCCCCCGGCGAATGGATGCTGGTGAAGGCAGGTGCCGATCTTGATGCGGTGGCTGAGGCGGTTGGCCTTGCCGATGACCAGCGCTGAGGTGCCTCAGCCGCTGTAGCGCGCAGCCGTTCCGCGGATCAGCGCGATCATGTTCGGAATCCCCTGGGTACGGTTCGAGCTGAGCTGGTTCTTCAGGTCGAAGGGGGCCAGTGCCGCCTCGATCTCGGTCGTCAGGATCGCGGCTGGAGCCTGATCCTGCACCGTCAGCAGGACCAGCGCGATGATCCCCTTGGTGATCGCGGCATTGGAATCCGCGAGGAAGTGCAGCGTGCCGTCTTCCCGGACGGTGGGATAGACCCATACCGAGGCGGAGCAGCCGCGGACCAGGGTGGTATCGGTCTTCAGCGCCTCCGGCATCGGTTCCAGGTCCTTGCCCAGATCGATCAGCAGGCGATAGCGGTCGTCGGCGTCGAGGAAGCCGTATTCGTCTTGCAGGTCGGTCAGGCTTGGCATGCGATGCGCGCTAGGGCCTGTGTGGGTCAAAATCAAACGTCGAAGTCTTGATTTCCCGGCGAAGGGCCCGGGATCCAGCGGGGGATGTCCGTGCCCGCAGGCAATGTCCGTTTCCTACCGCTCCCCGAGGGGAACCCGGCTTTCGCCGGGGAAGATGGAATAAACCCCACTCCCGGGTCACCGCGCCGCTTCGCACCTAGGGGAATGCGTCGGCGGCGCGGTGGATGCCGGCTTGGGTCCGGCATTGGGGGCATGGGGGGCAGTTCAGAGATCCACGCCGGCAGCAATCGCCTCGAGCTTGCGGATGCGTTCCTTGAGGTCGGCGATCTCGATGCGGGCGCTGGCATTGGGGAGGGAAGGCGTGGTGTGCATGTCGCCCTGGACGGTCAGTTCCTGGTGCTTCAGGGCGAGCCAGCCGCGCCAGCCGTTGAGGGTGGCGTAGGTCAGCATGCCGAGGCCAGCGAGCGTCGCCCCGGCGATGGTGATGTAGAAGTTCGGATCGGTCATGATCCCTGCTCCTTCGGTCAAGTGCGGTCGCGCAGCTTTTCGATCTCGCGATCGAGGCGTGCGCCGCTGGTGTCGTTTTCGGTGGCAAGTCGTTCGAGGACTGCGAGGCGTTCCTTCATGGCCTGAAGTTCATCACGCAGTCGCCGGTTCTCGGCCTGGGCGGCGGCATCGTCCTGGGGGCTATAGCCTCCGCCCTTGCGGTCCCGGACGACACCGAAGCGGGCGCGAAGGACGCTGCCGACCGTCACGGTGATGACGATGAGGGCGACCATTTCAAACGGGTTCATTTATTCCAACTCCCTGGTGTGGCGGGAAACGAAAATGGTTGGTTCAGAGGGCCTTGCCGGCCTCACGTTCAAGGCGGCGGCGGGGGGCATCGACCCTCTCGCAGAGGTACACGGCAACACCACCGATGGCGGTCATCACGGCGAGGAAGATAATCATACCAGATCCTTCTCTTCAAATCAGTTGAGCGGCGGGCGATCGCGGAGTTGCTCGATCTCGGCGGCGACATCGATGCCGCGGTCGGTGACGATGCGCTCCAGGACGCGGACCCGTTGTTCGAGGCGTTCGGTGTGGGCAGCATATTGCGCTGCCTTCTCGGCTGCCTGGGCGTTCATGGCGTTGGCCATTTTTTCCTTGTGCTTCAGGCTGATCCGGTAGGTCTCGTAGAGCAGCCCGCCGACGACGGGGATGCCAACGACCACGACGGCCAGCATGAAGATCGTGAAACCATTCAACATGGGGAGGTTCCTCAGTTCTGGCCGCGAAGGGCCTCGATCTCGCGGGCGGTACGCTCGGCGGGATCGGTGGCGATGCGTTCGAGGACGGCGATCCGCTCCTCAAGGCGGGAAACCTGACCCACCAGCCGCTCGTTCTCAGTCGAGAGCAGGTGGATCTTGCGTTCCGCATCGGGGCCGGCGTCGTCAGCGTAGCGATCGCGGTGCCGGCGCTCGCGCCGGGTCTCGATCGGAAGGCCGTGCCGTGCCCTGATCCACATCTTCGCGATACCACCGAAGATACCGAGGGCGATGATCGCGAGGACGAAAACTTGACCGTTGTGCATCGTTCTAACTCCTGAAACCGCGCGGTCAGCGCAGCTCGTCGATGGCGCGGGCGGTGCGCTCGGCCGGATCGGTGGCAATGCGTTCAAGCACTGCGATCCGTTCCTCCAGCCGGCTGATCTGGCCCGCCTGGCGCTCATTCTCCGTGGTGAGCAGCTGGATCTTGCGGTCGGCGTCGGGGGCTCCCTTCGCCGTCTTGCCTGACCACTCATCCTCCAGAGGATAACCGTGGCGGGCGCGGACCCAGTTGTTGATGATCCAGCCGGCATAGGAGATCGCGATGATGGCGATTACGAAGCCTGGTCCACCCCAAGTCATTGTCTTTCTCCCTGTTCGCCCCGGATCGATCAGCGAAGGCTGTCGATCTCGTCGGCGAGGCGGCTGTTGCGGCTGGTGTACATCATCTCGATGTCGGCGAGCCGGCGGTCGATGTCGCGGAACTTGGAGCGGACCTCAGCGGTCGAGCGCTTCGGGTTCGAGCGGACACCCTGCCAGAACTTCGCATCCTCCGGGGTCTCGTACAGGCCGTAGGGCTTGGCTTCGGCCATCCAGGCGACCACCCAATAGGCGATCAGGGTCCAGGGGAAGCCACCGGCGACGGTGAGCAGGACGGCGCCGACGCGGACCCAGGTGACATCGACCCCGGTATAGTCGGCGATCCCGGAGCAGACGCCCAGCCATTTGCGGTTCTGCTTGTCGAGGTAGAATTTGGTGCGGCTTGCGGACATCTCAGTTGCTCCTGGGGAGGTCGTTGCTGGTCGAAGGCGTCATCGTGCCGGGGCGCCACTCGGGGTGGTCGGCAGCGACGATGCGCTCCACGGTATTCAGGCGGTCTTCGAGGCGGCGGGCGAGATAGTGGAGCTCGTCCAGCAGGTTCTCGTCCTCGGTGGTGATCTTGGGCGCCTGCTTCCACTTGGTGACGTAATGGAGGATCACCCATGGCATTCCGATGAACAGGATGCTGCAGACGATCGCGGGGATAAGGACATCTTCCATCTCAGGCGTCCTTCGATCCGGCGGCGCGGGCCTTCATCGCGGCGAGTTCCGCCTCGACCTTCTCGCTTGCCTTCAGCTCAGCGATTTCCTCTTCGAGGCTCTTCGGGGCGCCCATGCCGGCGACTTCGGCGCGGCCCTCGGCCATGTCGACGCGGCGCTCCATGATCTCGAAGCGCGAGAACGCGTCCTGGATCTTCGGGCCGGCATACATTTCGCGGAGCCGGAAGCGGTTCTGCGCGGTCTCGAGCCGGGTGACGATCGAGTTCTGCCGGGTGCGGGCCTCGCGGAGCTTGGTCTGCAGCTTGTTGATGTCCTCTTCCGAGGCCTTGAGCGCCTCGTCGAGCACGCCGATCTCGCCGCCGAGCTGGGCGGCCATGTCGACTGCCTTCTGCTTCTCGACCAGGGCCGCCTTGGCCAGATCCTCGCGGCCCTTCGACAGCGCCAGCTCGGCCTTTTCGGTCCAGCTTTCCTGAAGCGTCTCGAGCTTAGAGATGTGACGGCGCATTTCCTTCTGGTCGGCGATGGTGCGCGCTGCGGAAGCGCGAACCTCGACCAGGGTCTCCTCCATCTCGAGGATGATCATGCGGATCATCTTGGCGGGGTCTTCCGCCTTGTCGAGCAGGTCAGTGAAGTTGGCGGCGATGATGTCGCGGGTTCGGGAGAAAATGCCCATCTCGAAAACTCTCCTATTGGGTACGCAGGATACTGGGTGAAGGGTTGAAGGGGGCCGGGGCGGTGCAAGGGATACCGCCCCGGCCGGCACCGCCTGGGGTCAGGCGGCGGTCTGGGTGTAGAGGACCGCGGGAGCGGCCTGGGCCGGCGCGACGGCGCCGAGCAGGAAGGTGGAGCCGAGCACGATCGAGCAGGCGATGGCTGCGACGGTGTGGCGGAGGTCGCGGGCTTTGTAGTTGTTGTTCATTGTCGTGGTTCCCTGAAACTGGTTGTCGGTGGCGCCCCGTGGGGCAGATGCCTGAAGTATTGCAGGGAGCGTGCCAGTTTTAAAAAACCCGGTTTTCCGCCATTTTCGGCTGAACGGGCGATGAACCGCATTAAAGCATCTTGCCAAGCCTTGGGATTTTACGCCAAGCCTTGGGCATGGATCGCACTACCCAGGTCATCGGCCAGTCGAACGTTTTTCTGGAGACGCTTGAGCGGGCCAGCCGCGCCGCCGCGCTTGACCGCCCCGTGCTGGTGATCGGCGAGCGGGGCACTGGCAAGGAACTGGTTGCCGAGCGTCTGCACCGCCTGTCGCCGCGCTGGGACCAGCCGCTGGTGGTGATGAACTGCGCAGCCTTGCCCGAGACGCTGATCGAGGCCGAACTGTTCGGGCATGAGGCCGGGGCGTTCACCGGCGCGACCAAGTCGCGGGTCGGGCGTTTCGAGGAAGCGCATCGCGGGACCCTGTTCCTTGACGAACTCGGCACGCTTTCGATGGGCGCGCAGGAGCGGCTGCTGCGCGCGGTGGAATATGGCGAGATCACCCGGATCGGCTCGTCGCGGCCGTTGCAGGTCGATGTTCGCATCGTCGCGGCGACCAACGAGAACCTGCCCGACAAGGTCGCGCGGCATCAGTTCCGCGCCGACCTGCTCGACCGGCTCTCGTTCGAAGTGGTGACCTTGCCGCCGTTGCGCGCCCGGCCGGGCGACGTGCTGGTGCTGGCCGAGCATTTCGGGCGTCGCATGGCATCTGAGATGGGGTTTGGCGACTGGCCCGGTTTCGGGCCGAATGCGGTTGCGGCGCTGGTCGACTATCAATGGCCGGGCAATGTGCGCGAGTTGCGCAACGTGGTCGAACGCGCGGTCTATCGCTGGGAAGAGGCAGGTCCCATCGAGGCGATCGAGTTCGATCCGTTTCATTCGCCCTATCGCCCGGCACCCGCGGGGGCGTCCTTCGCTGTTGCGCCGGCTGCGGTGGCCGTGCCGGAAAGCGCCGCACCGGAAGAGGCAGGGGAGGAATCGTCCGACTTCAAGACGCGCATTGCGCGGTTCGAGCGGGACCTGCTGACCAAGGCACTGGCCGAGCATCGCTTCAACCAGCGGGCTACGGCGGAAGCGCTGGGGCTGAGCTACGACCAGCTTCGCCATGCGTTGAAACGCCATGGGCTTATTTCGGCCGGCGCCTGACGGAATCGGTTGCGTAACGAGGTCTTCGGACCCATTTCACCCGCTCGGCGTTGCGTCAGTGACCCGCGCATTTCCAAGGAGGATGACTCATGGCTTTCGAACTGCCCCCGCTTCCCTACGCCTATGACGCGCTGGAGCCGACCATCAACGAAGAGACGATGAAGTTCCATCACGACAAGCACCACAAGGCCTATACCGACAAGCTCAACGAGGGCGTCGAGAAAGACCCCGCGCTGGCAGGCAAGACGATCGAGGAGATCCTCGCGGTGATCTCGACCCAGCCACCGCTGGTGCGCAACAATGGCGGCGGTTTCTGGAACCACGCCTTTTTCTGGAAGATCATGACGCCGGGTGGCGGCGCGCCATCGGGCAAGCTGGCCGAGGCGATCGACGCCTATGGCGGCCTCGACAAGCTGAAGGAAGATTTCAACACCAAGGGCGCTGGCCAGTTCGGCTCCGGCTGGGCCTGGGTGGTTGCCGATTCCGACGGCAAGCTGTCGATCGCCAGCACGCCGAACCAGGACAACCCGCTGATGGACGACGCGGCCGTGAAGGGCACGCCGATCCTGGGCAATGACGTGTGGGAGCACGCTTATTACCTGACCTATCGCAACGATCGCGCCGCTTATCTGAAGGCCTGGTGGGACGTGGTGAACTGGGACGAGGCAGGTCGCATCTACGACGCGATCTGACCCTTCTTTCCTCCCCGTGGCTAAGCCATGGGGGGGATTTTCTAGCCTTCCGGCGGGATTGGCGGTTCCTGCCCGGTATTGAGGCCGTGCTTCATCAGCATCGGCACGTTCGCGATGGCGAAGACCATGGTCAGCGGAATGGCGCCCCATAGCTTGAACGCGACCCAGACATCGGTGGTGGTATTGCGCCAGACCATCTCGTTCAGCACCGCCATGAAGACGAAGAAGATCGCCCAGTTGATCGTCAGCTTGCGCCATCCCGTTTCGGTGAGGCCGGGATACGCAGCCTCAAGCAGCGACTGGAGCAGCGGGCGGCCCGTCACCAGGCCGAACGTCAGGATCGCCGCGAAGCTTGCGTAGACGAAGGTCGGCTTGACCTTGATGAAGGTCTCGTCGTGGAAATAGAGCGTCAGCCCGCCGAACACGAGCACGAGCGTTCCCGTCATCCACAGCATCGGGGAGATGCGGCCGGTCTTCCAGCGGGAGAGGACCATCGCGATGGCGCTCGCCACCATGAAGGCGGCGGTCGCGGCGAGCAGGCGGGCAATCTGCGGGCCGCTGCTCACGAAATTGACGATGAAGAACACCGCCAGCGGCGCGATGTCGATCGCGAGGCGGAGACCGGGGCCGATCGGTGGATTCTTGGGATTACTTGCCATTGCGGACCCCTTCCACACCAGCGATGATCCGCGCAACCTCGGTCGCGTCGAACGGCCTCAGATCGCCCATGCCCTCGCCGACGCCGATGGCATGGATCGGCAGGCCGTATTTCTCCGCCGCGGCGACGAGCACGCCGCCGCGTGCGGTGCCGTCTAGCTTGGTCATGATAAGGCCGGTGACGCCGGCGAATTCCTTGAACACCTCGATCTGGTTGAGCGCGTTCTGGCCGGTCGTGGCATCGAGCACGAGCAGGATGTCGTGGGGCGATTCCGGATTGATGCGCCCAAGCACGCGGCGGATCTTGGATAGCTCGTCCATCAGCTCGCGCTTGTTCTGCAGGCGTCCGGCGGTGTCGACGATCAGGGCGTCGATGCCGGTCGCGGTCGCCTGCTTGACCGCCTCATAGACGATCCCGGCCGCATCGCCGCCTTCGTTGCCCGACACGATCGGTACGCCGACCCGCCCGGCCCAGGTGGCGAGCTGGCCGATCGCAGCGGCGCGGAAGGTGTCGCCGGCGGCGAGCATCACCCCGTAGTCCTGCTCGGTGAGATAATGAGCGAGCTTGGCGATGGTCGTCGTCTTGCCTGACCCGTTGACGCCAATGACCAGGATCACCTGCGGGCGCGGGAACGCCTCGATCTCGAGCGGCCTGGCGACCTTGGCCAGGACCTTCTCGATTTCCTCGGCCACGACCAGCCGGATGCCAAGCTCCTCCATGTTGCGCTCGAAGCTGCCCTCGGCGAGGCGGGCGCGGATTCGCGCCGCGGTTTCCGGGCCGAGATCTGAGGCGATGAGCGCTTCCTCGATCTCGTCGAGCGTCGCATCGTCAAGTCTCGCGGTGCCGAGCCCGGCGAGGTTGCCGAGCAGCCGGTCGGAGGTGCGTTTGAAGCCGCCGAGCAATTTGTCGTGCCAGCTTGGTGTGGTGCTCATGCAGGGGTTCCGGTGAGAGATGTGGCGCTGGCGCCGGTGATGAGGATAGGTTGAACGGCGCCGATATCGCCTGGCGGATTCCACCGCACTTCGGCGAACGCTGGAACATGGCCACGGTCCCCGGGGCGTTCGACCAATACGGGCTGGACGGTGCCGACCAGGCTTTGCAGCCACGCCGTACGCCGAGTCGAGCCAGCGTCGCGCAGCAAGGCGGCGCGGCGCTTGCGTAGTTCGGGTTCGATCTGCGGCATCCGGGCGGCGGGCGTGCCCTCGCGTGGCGAATAGGGGAAGATGTGCGGATGGACGATGTCGCAATCGTCGATCAGCGCGAGGCTGTTGCGAAACATTGCCTCGGTTTCGGTGGGGAAACCGGCGATGAGGTCAGCACCGATCGCGATGTCGGGGCGGGCAGCCTTGAGGCGCTCGACCACGCGAACGCTCTCACTGCGGTTGTGGCGGCGCTTCATGCGCTTCAGGATCATGTCGTCACCGGCCTGGAGCGAAAGATGGACATGCGGCATCATCCGCGGTTCGCCGGTGAGCAAGTCGAACAGCCGGTCGTCGATCTCGATCGAATCGAGCGACGACAGGCGCAGGCGCTCCAGCTTCGGGACATGGTCGAGAATCCGTTCCACCAGCATGCCGAGCGAGGGCGTGCCGGGAAGGTCGGGGCCGTAGCTGGTGAGGTCGACCCCGGTCAGCACCACCTCGCGATAGCCGCCATCGACCAGGGCCTTGATCCGGTCGATCACGCCGCCCGCCGGGACCGAGCGGCTGTTGCCGCGGCCAAACGGAATCGTGCAGAAGGTGCAGCGATGGTCGCAGCCATTCTGCACCTCGACAAAGGCGCGGGCATGCGACGCGAAGGCGGCGGCGAGATGCGGCGCGGTCTCGCGCACCTGCATGATGTCGCCGACCAGTATCTCGTCACGGGATTCCCAGGCTTCTTTCTTCAGCTTCTCCGCATTGCCGATCACCCGATCGACCTCGGGCATGGCGGCGAAGCCCTTCGGATCGATCTGCGCGGCGCAGCCGGTCACCACGATCTGAGCGCCGGGCCGGTCGCGGCGGGCGCGGCGGATGGCGCTGCGCGTCTCGCGCACTGCGGTGCTGGTCACGGCGCAGCTATTGACGACGACCAAGTCCCGCCCGTCGACAAGCGCGCGGATCGTCTCGCTTTCAGCGATGTTGAGGCGGCAGCCCAGGCTGATAATATCGGGCTCAGCCATGAGGGAGGCCGGAACGGTGGTACATGCGCGGTGATCTAGGGGCGGGTTCGGGCGAAGTCCATGAAAAGGCCCGCACGGTGCTTTCCTTCTGGTTCGATGAGGTCCCGGCGAAGAAGCGCTTCGCCAGGGACGAAGCGCTGGACCGGCAGATCGCCGAACGATTCGGCGCGATGCGCGACGATGTGCTGGCGCGTGATGCAAGAGGCTGGCGGGACGATTCCGAGCCCCTGCTCGCGGCGATCATCCTGCTCGACCAATTCTCGCGCAATATGCATCGCGACACGGCGGAAGCCTTTGCCGGGGATGCCCTGGCGCTGGATCTGGCGCGGGAGGCGATCGAGAAGGGATGGGACGAACGCCTCGATCCCGACGAGCGGCGACCCTTCCTCTACATGCCCCTGATGCATGCGGAGAATCGCGAGGCGCAGACTCTCTCGGTGGCGTGTTTCGAGCAGCTCGGGAACGAGGAGCATCTGTTCTACGCGCTCGATCATGCCGAGGTGATCGCCCGGTTCGGGCGTTTCCCGTCGCGCAACGCAGCGCTCGGGCGGCAATCGACGCCTGCGGAGGAGGTTTATCTCAGCCGGCCAGGCGCTGGGTGGTAGCTGGGCCGGCAGCGCCTTCCTTGGCATCGGCCGCGGGCGGCTGGAGCAGCAGGCGCTTTTCGGCGAGCAGGCGGCGGGTGTTGGTGATGCTCATTGGGCGGCCATAGAGATAGCCCTGGCCTTTGGAGCAGCCGAGCGTGCGGAGCCGCTCCTCGATCGAGGCGTCCTCGATGCCCTCTGCCGTGATCGGGAGGTTGAGGCTGTCGCCGAGCCGGGTGATCGCGTTGACGATCGCGGCGCTTTCCGAATTCTCGTTGATCGACATGATGAAGCTCTTGTCGATCTTGATCCGGTCGAAGGGCAGGGCGCGGAGATGCGCAAGCGATGAGTAGCCAGTGCCGAAATCGTCAAGCGCGAGGCGGATGCCCTGGTTCTTCAGGCTGCCGACGATCGACTGGGCCAGCGCGAGATTGTCGAACAGCGAGCTTTCGGTGATCTCGATCTCGAGCCGGGTGGCCGGGAAGCCGGTTTCGGTCAGGACCTTGATGATCTTCTGTGCGAGCCAGGCGTCCTTGAGCTGCCAGGGGGAGATGTTGACCGAGATCGACAGCGCGGGGTCCCAGTCCTTGGCGGCCATGAAGGCCTGGCGCATGATCGACAGCGAGAGGTCGGCGATCATGCCCGTCTCTTCCGCGATGGGAATGAAGACATCGGGCACGATCAGCCCGCGCTGCGGATGTTCCCAGCGGGCCAGCACCTCGAAACCGCCGAGGCGGCCGGTGGTGAGATCGATCTGCTGCTCGAAATAAGGCACGATCTCCTGCCGCGGGATCGCGCCGCGAAGGCCGACCTCGAGCTCGTTGCGGGTCTGGAGCTCGCGTTCCATCGAAAGGTCGAACCAGGCGAAGCGGTTGCGACCCGAATTCTTCGCCGCATACATGGCGATGTCGGCTGAGCGCATCAGCGCATCGATGCTCGCGCAGTCGAAGTCGGAACGGGCAATGCCGAGCGAGGCGCTGATATGGAGTTGCAGCCCGTCTGCCTTGAATGGCTGGGCGAGACGCGAGACGAGGCGTTCCGCAATGCGTTCGACGGTGGCGGGATGGGAGGGATCGAACAGGAAGGCGCAGGCGAATTCATCGCCGCCGAAACGTGCCGTCAAGGCGACCGAGGGCATCGCCGCGGCAATCTCCTCGGCGACCTCGCGCAGCAGCGCATCGCCGGTGGCATGGCCATGCATGTCGTTGATCGTCTTGAAGTGATCGAGATCGAGCATCATCATTGCCATCGCCTTGCCCCGGCGCTGGGCACGGACGAACATCGCCGCGCCCTCCTCGCCGAGGCTGCGGCGATTGAGGAAGCCGGTGAGCGGGTCCTTGGCGGCAAGCTGGTGCGCGCGCTCCTCGGCAGCGGCACGAATCGAGACCTCGCGGGCAAGCTCGCGGTGGCGGCGCCAGCCGAACAGGATGAGCGCGACATTAAGGAGCAGGGCGATGACCAGTGTCTGGTCGGTGCCTTCGCCGCCGGCGAAATAATGCTGGAGGGTGGAGGACAGCACCGAACTGCCCGTGCCGACGAACAGCAGGATCGAGGCGACGGTGATCGCGCCGCTGAGCATGTCGCGGCGCCCCTGTGGCGGCTCAACCTTCGATTCGTCGCCCATTTCACCAGCCATGCCGACGCGCCCCACCGATCCCGAGGAGCGCTCATCCCATGACAGCGGTATAGATCGGGTTAAGCGCGGTGCATGCAAGGCGCTCCCGGTGATGCGGGCGCCGCGAGGTTGCGCAACCGGACTGCCTGCGCTAAGGGCCGCCACGATCGTTTCCGTCATGGGATTCGTGAAGGGCCGCCCATGGGGCGTACGCCGGCCGACGAGGTTTCGTCCGCCGGCGTTCTTTGCGTTTGTCATGGCGTTCCGCGATCCGGAATGAAAGGTTGTTGATGTTCGAGAGCCTGAGCGACCGTCTTGGCGGTGTGTTCGATCGACTGCGTGGGCGCGGTGCGCTGACGGAGGCGGACGTGCGCGCGGCGATGCGCGAGGTGCGCGTCGCGTTGCTCGAGGCCGATGTCGCCCTGCCGGTGGCGCGCGAGTTCGTCGACAAGGCGACCGAGAAGGCCATCGGCCAGAACGTCCTGCGCTCGGTGACGCCGGGCCAGCAGGTCGTGAAGATCGTCAACGACGCGCTGGTCGAGATGCTCGGCTCGGATGCGTCCGAGCTCGAGCTGAACGTCACGCCGCCGGCGGTGATCATGATGGTCGGGCTTCAGGGCTCGGGCAAGACGACCACGACCGCGAAGATCGCCAAGCGCCTCACGGGCCGCGAGCGCAAGAAGGTGCTGATGGCGTCGCTCGACGTCAATCGCCCGAACGCGCAGGAACAGCTGGCGACGCTCGGCACCCAGGCCGAGGTGGCGACGCTGCCGATCGTGCCGGGCCAGCAGCCGGTCGATATCGCGCGGCGCGCGCTGCAGGCGGCGAAGCTGCAGGGCTATGACGTCCTGATGCTCGATACCGCCGGCCGACTCCATGTCGACCAGGCGCTGATGGACGAGATGCGCGCCGTAGCCGACGTCGCGAAGCCGGCCGAGATCCTGCTCGTGGTCGACGCGCTGACCGGCCAGGACGCGGTTAATGTCGCCAGCAGCTTCTCCGCGCAGGTGCCGCTGACCGGTGTGGTGCTGACCCGCATGGATGGCGATGCGCGCGGCGGTGCGGCGCTGTCGATGCGGGCCGTTACCGGCAAGCCGATCAAGTTCGCCGGCATGGGCGAGAAGCTCGACGCGCTTGAGGCGTTTCACCCGGGGCGGGTCGCCGGCCGAATCCTCGGCATGGGCGACGTGGTCGGCCTGGTCGAGCGGGCGGCCGAGGCGATCCAGCAGGAAGACGCCGAGAAGATGGCGGCGAAGCTGGCCAAGGGCCAGTTCGACCTGAACGATCTTCGCCAGCAGCTCACGCAGATGCGCAACATGGGCGGCCTCGGTGCGCTCGCCGGCATGATCCCCGGCATGAAGAAGGCGCAGCAGGCAATGGCCTCGGGCGCGGTCGACGAGAAGATCCTGCTTCGCATGGACGCGATGATCACGTCGATGACGCCCAAGGAGCGGGCCAAGCCCGAGATCATCAACGCCAAGCGCAAGATCCGCGTGGCCAAGGGCAGCGGCACGACCGTGCAGGACGTGAACAAGCTGCTGAAGATGCACCAGGAAATGTCCACCGCCATGAAGAAGATCCGCAAGATGGGCGGGTTGAAGGGCATGATGGCGATGCTTGGAAAGGGCGGTCCGGGAGGCGGCATGGGCGGTCTGGGCGGCGCCCTTGGCGGCCCCGCGCTCGGTAACATGCTGGGCGGCAATGGCCCCGTCGGCGGCCCCGGATTGCCGGGGCTTGGCGGCGGACAAGCCAATCTGCCCCCCGGCTTCGAGAATTTGATCAAGAAGAAATAACGTAATCGAAAGAAGGAAGAAGAAGTAATGGCACTCAGCATTCGTCTGTCGCGTGGCGGCTCCAAGAAGCGTCCCTATTACCGCATCGTGGTTGCAGACGCCCGTTCGCCCCGCGACGGCCGCTTCATCGAGAAGCTCGGCACCTATAACCCGCTCCTCGCCAAGGACGATGACAAGCGCATCGTGCTCGACGGCGATCGCGCGAAGCATTGGCTGAGCGTCGGCGCGCAGCCGACCGACCGCGTCGCGCGTTTCCTCGACGTCGCTGGCGTCCGTGAGCGTCCGGCACGCAACAACCCGAACAAGGGCAAGCCCGGCGAGAAGGCCACCGAGCGCGCCGAAGAGCGTGCGACCAAGCTGGCGGAGGCCGAAGAGGCGAAGGCCGCAGCGGCAGCCGCTCCGGCGCCTGAGCCCGTCGTCGAAGCGCCTGCTCAGGACAGCAACGAGGAAGCCGAGGCGGTAGTTGCCGCCGAGGTCGAAGCTGCGACCGAAGAGCCGACGCCGGAAGCTGAAGCCGTTGCCGAAGCGGTTTCGGAAGAGACCCCTGCGGTGGAAGCGGCCCCCGAAGCTGCGGCCGAGGGCTAAGCGTAATCCCCCTCCCGCTTGCGGGAGGGGCTAGGGGAGGGCCTGTGGCTCACTATGCCTGATACAAGCTCTCCCCCGACCCCTCCCACAAGTGGGAGGGGAGACTTGCCCGTCACGCTTGCCGTCATCATCGGCGCGCATGGCGTGACGGGGGAAGTCCGTCTGAAGGTCTTCACCGAGGACCTGAAGCGCTACAAGAGCTTCAACGACGGCAAGATGACCCTCAAGTCGGTGCGCCACGGCAATAATGGCGAGATCGCCCGTATTGCGGAGGTCAATGACCGCAACGCCGCGGAGGCGCTGCGCGGCACTGAATTGACGGTACCGCGATCTGCGTTGCCGGCGCTCGAAGAGGGTGAATATTACCATGCCGACCTGCTTGGGCTGCCCGCGATCTCCACGGGCGGCGAAGCGCTCGGTCGCGTGGTGGCGATCGACGATTTCGGCGCGGGCGATGTGATCGAGATCGAGCGGCCGGACGGCAAGCGCTTCATGGTGCCGATGAACGCCGACGCGGTACCCGAATGGGATAGCGAGCGGCTCATCGTTGACGCCGGGTTTGTCAGTTAGTATATACATTTTGTATATATGGAGCCCGGCATGAACGCCCCCCGCAAATCACGCACCTTCAAATCCGGTAACTCCGTCGCCCTCCGATTGCCAAAATCGCTGGGCATCGAGGCCGGCGTCGAGATGACCGTGCGCGAGGAGAAGGGCCGGTTCATTGTCGAGCCGGTCATTGCCGAACCGCGCAAGATCGACCTGACCGGCATCGCTGGATCGATTCCTTGGCTGAAGCCATTGACCTCCGAGGAGCGCGAATTCGAGGACGAAGACCGGCCTTGGTATCTGCTCGACGGGAAGAGCGGACAATAGGTGCGTTATTTTATCGACACCAATTGCTGCATCTATCTCTTCGCGGGTACCCATCCGGCATTGACCCGGCGTATCGCGGATACGGTTGCGGGCGATATTGGGCTTTCGGCCATTGTCCTCGCGGAGTTCGCGTTGGGACTGCAGCGTGACAGCGCCTCGCCTGACCCGCGGCTCGCGTTGCTGATCGAGCAAATGCCTGTGCAGCCGTTCGACCGGGCTGCGGCCGAGGCTTATGCGCGGCTCCCGTTTCGTCGTGGTCGCTTCGATCGTCTGTTGGCCGCTCATGCCGTCAGCAGGGGTCTGGCATTGATAACGAACAACCCGCGCGACTTTGCCGACATCCCCGGCCTCAAGGTCGAGAACTGGACGATATGACCTTCGCCGCCACCGTCCTGACGCTCTACCCCGAGATGTTTCCCGGTCCGCTCGGCGTGTCGCTGGCGGGGCGGGCGCTGGGCGAAGGGAAATGGTCGCTCGATGCAGTCAATATCCGGGACTTTGCGATCGACAAGCACCGCACCGTGGACGACACGCCGGCGGGCGGCGGCGCCGGGATGGTGCTGCGGGCGGATGTGCTCGCCGCTGCGATCGACAGTGTTGCGGACGACCGGCCCGTGCTGGCGATGACGCCGCGGGGTGCTCCGCTTACGCAGGAGCGTGTCCGGGCGCTGGCGAACGGTCCCGGCGTCACCATTCTGTGCGGCCGGTTCGAGGGTTTCGACGAGCGGATATTCGAAGGACGGCAGGTCGAGCAGGTCTCGGTCGGCGACTATATCCTTTCCGGCGGGGAGATGGGCGCGCTGGCGCTGCTCGACGCTTGCATTCGGCTGCTTCCCGGCGTAATGGGCGCGGCTTCCAGCGGTGTGGACGAGAGCTTCGAAACGGGGTTGCTCGAATACCCGCAATATACCCGACCTGTTGACTGGGAAGGGCGCACGATCCCCGAAGTGCTGCGATCGGGGGATCATGCGAGGATCGAGGCATGGCGAAAGCACATGGCCGAGACCGATACACGGCTAAGGCGGCCGGACCTTTGGGAGCGCCATGAGGGCGCTCGGGTCAGGTCGCCCTCTGGCGCGCGGTGACAGACGAAGGACGAATGAGATGAATCTCATCCAGACGATCGAAGCAGAGAACATCGCCAAGTTCCTGGCGAACAAGAAGATCCCGGAATTCCGCCCCGGCGACACGCTGAAGGTCGGCGTGAAGGTCGTGGAAGGCGAGCGCACCCGCGTTCAGAACTACGAAGGCGTGTGCATCGCGCGGTCGAACAAGGGCATGGGCTCCAACTTCACCGTTCGGAAGATTTCGTTCGGCGAGGGCGTCGAGCGCGTCTTCCCGCTCTATTCGCCGAACATCGATTCGATCGAAGTCGTCCGCAAGGGCGCCGTGCGTCGCGCGAAGCTCTATTACCTGCGTGGCCGCACCGGCAAGTCGGCGCGTATCGCCGAGCGCCGCGACACCCGTCCGGCCAAGGCAACCGCCGCCGAGTAATCGGCCAGGCGATTTCGCTGAAGTTTCGAACAGGGCGCGGAGACGATGGTCTCCGCGCCCTGTTTCGTTGTGCCGGAACTGTCCGACACCTCCGTTCGTCCCGAGCAGCCACCGAGCCTGTCGAGGACACTCGCGACGGGCCTGTCGAGGGCAGGCGTTTTGCGTGCCACGCTTACCTCGATACGGGCCCTCGATACGGCTGCGCCTACCCGGCACGAACGGAAACAGGGGGCGAATATTGTGCCCCGACCGCTTCAGCCTGCCATGCCGCTCGCGCGTGCTGAATCAGGCGTAGCTGACGATCTCATACTCGATCCGGTCATGGTCGAAGAAATAGAAGCGGCGGCCAGGTTCGTAATCGCCATGTGCGAAGGGTTCGAGCCCGGCGGCGATCACGCGGCGTTCGATCTCATCCAGGTCATCGACCACGATGGCGACGTGATTGAACGGCTCTCCCTTCTGGAAATCATCCCGGACGGGCGTGCTGGCGGGCGGCGTGTAGAGCGCGATGTAGAAGCGATCGTCGCCAGCATGGATGGTGCGGCCGCCGTCGCGGGCCGGGCCCATCCAGCGAACCTTCCAGCCGAACAGGTCGAGCAACAGCCTGGCCGAGCGCTCCGGCTCGCGGACCGTGAGATTGACATGCTCGATGAAGGGAGATGGCATGATGTCGTCCTTTATATTGACCGTCATGCGCCACCTGATGCAACCTCAACCTAAGTTGAGGTCAAGCATTTATTTGGAGTATCGGATGGAGCGCGGGAACGAACTGCTGGCGATCGGCGAGCTGGCGGCACGAACCGGGCTGTCGGTATCGGCGATCCGCTTCTACGAAGCGAAGGGGCTGGTCCAGGCGCTGCGCACCGGCGGCGGGCAGCGCCGTTTCCTGCGATCGGATATTCGCCGCCTGTCCTTCGCGCTGATCGCGCAGCAGTTGGGCTTTTCGATCCAGCAGATCGCGGCAGAGCTCGACAAGCTCCCCCAGGGCCGCACGCCAAGCGCGAGCGACTGGCGGCAGATCAGCGGCAGCTTCAAAATCGCGATCGAGGCGCGGATCGCCGAATTGCAACAGACGCGCGACGTCCTCGACGGGTGCATCGGGTGCGGGTGCCTCTCGCTGAAGAAATGCGCACTGTACAATCGGGATGACAGGGCGGGCTTGTCGGGAGCCGGGCCGCGTTTTGCGCTGGGCTCGCCCGCCGGATTGGAGACATGGTCAGGCGATTGAAGGGGTGTCGGTTCCCTGACCCTTGCGCTCCCCACGCTTTCGAAAGGCATCGAGATCGATGCCATGGCGCTTGATCTTGTAATAGAAGGTCTTGCGCGGGATGCCGAGGGCGATGATCGTTGCCGCTGCGTCGCCGCTTGTGCTTTTCAAGGCGTCGACCAGCAGCTGGCGTTCGAATTCGTTTACCTGCGCCGGCAGGTCCGGCCGTGTTTCGGCAGACGTTCCCCCCCGGCCGATCGACTCTCCATCGAGACCCAGGATCAGGCGATCGGCGAAATGCGCAAGCTCGCGGACATTGCCCGGCCAGTCATGCCGCAGGAGGTGAGCCCGTGCCGATCCGGTCAGTGTCGGTATCGGGCACCGCATGCGCGCAGCCGACAGGTCGAGCAGATGGGCAAACAGCAATGGTATGTCCTCGCGCCGCTCGCGCAGCGGCGGCATGCGCAACCGCACCGCGGCAAGCCGATAGAAAAGGGCTGGTGCGATCGCATCGGGCCCTCGCTGCGCTTCCTCGGCGCCGGTGGCGATGACGCGCAGATCGAGTGGAATCGCGTCGCGCGCCCTTGGGTCGCGCAGCGCGCGATCTTCGACGAGCGCGCCGATCCGCGCCTGAAGCGCGGGCGAAGCCTTGTCGATATCGTCAAGGAACACGGTGCCTCGACTGGCCGCGGCGATGCTGCCGGCCCCGCTGGTCGAGAACAGGTCGCTCTCGATCAGCGCGTCCGGCAACGCACCGCAGGCGATCGGCATGAAACGGTAGCGTGCGCGCTTGCCGGCGCGGTGGATCTCGCGCGCGAACAATTCCTTTCCGGTCCCCGTCTCTCCCTCGATGAAAAGGTCGATATCGGCATCGGCCAGAACCGGGATCATCTCACGCAATCGCCGGATCGCCGGCGACGTGCCGATCAGCCCGGAGGCTTCGACCGATTGGGCCAGCGAACGAAGACGCCGGTTTTCCAGCGACAGGCCACGCGCCGTCGCGGCGCGATCGACCGCGGCGACGAGCGCGTGCGGGTCGAACGGCTTGGGCAGAAAATCCCAGGCGCCGCCCTTCAGCGCATCGACCGCCATGGCGACGTCGCCATGGCCGGTGACCAGGATTACGGGCAATGTCGCATCCCGCTCGTGCAGCGCGCGGAACAGCTCGATGCCCGACATGCCGGGCATCCTGACATCGGTGATCACGATCCCGGCGAAATCGGCGTCGATCGTCCCGAGTGCCGGCATCGCCGCGGCGAATGCCTCCACCGTGTAGCCGGCAAGCGACAGCAACTGTGTCGTGGAGGATCGTAAATCCTCGTCGTCCTCGATCAGCGCGACCCGAATGACGGCGCCTTCGTTCATGCCCGGCGCAGCTCGATCTCGAAGCAGGCGCCCTGTGTTGTCGAGAGCAGCCGCAACGCTCCGCCCAGATCGACCATGATGTCCTGCGCGATGACCAGCCCGAGGCCGAGGCCGGTCGGGCGGCTGGTGACGAACGGGGTGAACAGGCGCGCGGCGACATCGGCAGCAATCCCCGGTCCATTGTCGGCGATGGTCAGGCGGACCGTGAGCGGGTCGAGCGCGAGCTTTATCGCGATGGCCGGATCGGCGCGGCCCTCCAGCGCCTCGGTCGCGTTCTGGAGGACGTTGACGATCACCTGTTCGAGCCGGACGCGGCCGGCCATCACCGTCAGATCCTCGGGAATCGCCGGGAAGGCGACATGGGCCCGCGACAGTCTCTCCTTCAGGATAAGGCGTGCGCCTTCGATTATTTCAACCAGTGGGACCGGCTGGATCGACCCGCTCCCTTTGCGCGCGAACCCGCGCAACTCGGTGGTGACCTCGCCGATGCGGGTCGCGAGCCGGGCGATTGCGGCGAGGTTGGCGCGGACATCGTCGAGTTCGCCGCGGTCGAGCAATTGTTCGCTGGTCGCTGCATAGGTGCGGATCGCGGCAACGGGTTGAGCGGTCTCGTGCGCGACGCTGGCGGTGATCTGGCCCAGCGCGGCGAGACGATTGGCCTGGCGTAGCCCCTCGCGCAGATCAGCGGCGCGTGCTTCGAGCGCTGCCCGTTCCTCGATCTCGTGGCGCAGGTCGGCGGTGCGAGCGGCCACCGCTGATTCGAGTGCGGTGGTCCGTTCGCTGTTTCGCCGCGACCGGTCGCGCGCGGCCCAGCCGAGCCCGAACAGGGCGAGAACGGCAAGGCCGGCGGCGATCTGCGCGGTGCGCACCGCCGTATCGATCGCAGGACCGTCGGGCATCGCGAGGTTCACCGTCCAGCCGAGTGCATCAGGCACCGTGCGTTCGAGCACCAGCGCGTCGCGTTCGCCCGTCACTACCGCCCGCCCCGCGGCGTTGGCCCGCACTGGCGAGGGCTTGAATGCCGTAATGCCGATATATGATTGCGTCGCGGTCGCCGTGGCGGCGTCGATCGGCGCGGTGGCGGCAAAGCGCCAGTCGGCGCGGCTGGCGATCAGGATGACTCCGGCACGGTTCGTCACCCAGGTGATACCCCTTGCGGCGCGCCATTGCCGTTCGATCGCGTCGAATTCCAGCTTGACCACGACGACCCCGCCATCGGGACTGCGGCGGCTCAGATACAGACCCGGCCGCCCGCTGACGATGCCGAGCGCGAATTGCTCGCCCGCGCTGGTGCGCAGGGCGTCGCGATAATAGGGACGGAAACGATAGTCCTGCCCGACGAAGCTGCTCGGCGTGCGCCAGTTGCTCGCCGCGACGGCCCGTCCGTCGCGCCCGATCGCATAGATGACCGCAGCGCCTGTATCACTGGCCAGCCGTTCAAGCTTCACATTGAGCGCCGCGGTCGCGCCGGCCTGTCCACCCAACGCGGCAGCCAGGTCGCTGTCGCCGGACAGCGCGAGCGGTAACAGGCGATATCGGGCGATCTCGCTGGTGAGCAGTCCCTGCCGCAACCGGGCGTCAGCGGCGACCGAGGTGGCGAGATCGCCGTGCGTACGCCGGTCCACGATGCGGCCCGCGATCCACGCAACGGCCAGCGCCAACACCACCGCGGCAAGCAGCACGCCGCATCGACGGAGAAGGGAAGGGCCAGGCATCTGGCGAGGGTAGATCGTCTCGCCATGCTGGGCAAGAATATGCCCATGGCACTTTGGATTTGGGCCAATATCTGGACAGGTGATCCGTCGATATTGGAATATATTATTGATATATAATGATATTGAATAAAAAATTCTTGGGATGCCGCGATGTTGTCGGATGATATCCTTCGCCATCGCCAGATCCGTCGCGAGAACGGCCGGGCGCCCGAGAGGATGAAAGGCCGTTCATGACGTTCAGCACCAGCCCAGCCGACTTCTCCGCCGTACCGGCGCGCAGACCCTGGTATGCGCACCTCTATTTTCAGGTGCTGGCCGCGATCGTCGCCGGCGTCCTGCTTGGCCATTTCGCACCGGCGACGGGCGAGGCGCTCAAGCCGCTCGGTGATGCCTTCATCAAGCTGGTGAAGATGATCATCGCCCCGGTGATTTTCCTGACCATCGTGACCGGCATCGCCGGGATGCGAGACATGGCCTCGGTGGGGCGAGTCGCTGGCAAGGCCTTTGTCTATTTCCTGTTCTTCTCGACGCTGGCGCTGATCGTCGGCCTTGTCGTCGCCAATGTCGTGCGCCCCGGCGCGGGACTCAACATCAATCCGGCGACACTCGATACATCCAAGGTTTCCGAATTCGCCGCCAAGGCACATGAGACGAGCCTGACCGGTTTCCTGACCGGGATCATCCCCGACACCTTCCTGTCGTCGATGACCGAAGGCAACATCCTCCAGGTGCTGTTCGTGTCGATCCTGTTCGGGACCAGCCTGGCGCTGATCGGCGATCGTGGGACGCGGGTGCTCGATCTGCTCAACGACGTCTCGATCGCCTTCTTCAAGCTGGTCGGGATCGTCATGAAGGCAGCCCCTGTCGGGGCCTTCGGCGCGATGGCGTTCACCGTCGGCAAATATGGGGTCGGAACGCTCGCGAACTTGGCGCTGCTGCTCGGCACCTTCTACGCGACCTCCCTGTTCTTCGTGATCGTCGTGCTCGGCATTGTCGCGAAGCTCGCGGGATTCTCGATCTTCAGGCTGATCTCGTATCTCAGGACCGAGTTGCTGCTGGTGCTCGGCACCTCATCGTCCGAAAGCGCGCTGCCCTCGCTGATCGAGAAGATGGAGCGGGCGGGTTGCCCGAAGTCGATCGTGGGGCTGGTCGTGCCGACCGGGTATTCGTTCAACCTGGACGGTACCAATATCTACATGACCCTGGCCGCGCTGTTCATCGCGCAGGCATGCAATGTCGAGCTGTCGCTGGGCCAGCAACTGCTGCTGCTCGGCGTGGCGATGCTGTCGTCGAAGGGCGCGGCGGGCGTGACCGGCGCCGGGTTCATCACGCTCGCGGCGACATTGTCGATCGTGCCCACGGTGCCGGTTGCCGGGATGGCGCTCATCCTGGGCATCGATCGCTTCATGAGCGAATGCCGCAGCCTCACCAATTTCATCGGCAACGCGGTCGCGACGGTAGTCGTCTCGCGCTGGGAGGGTGCGCTCGACACGAAGCAGTTCGATGCGGCGCTGCGCGGCGAGATGCCGCGTGTCGAAGACCTGCCTGACGGCGTCGTCGCCGCCGAATAACCGCGCTCAAGCCCGAAAGGGGATCCCCGATGAAGATGCTGCCGCGGCTTGGTGCCGCCACCCTTTGCCTCGTCCCGGCTACGGCGCCGGGACAGGTCGCGCCGACCCTCTCCCCACCCGCGGTGCCCGCGACGAGCCACACGCCCTATCCCGCCGGCGCGGTCGGCGACGGGGCGACGACCGGTGGCTTCAACCTGTCGCGCTGGGCCGAGGACTGGCGGAAGATGGGCGATCCGTCGAAACGCGACGACCCGCTCGACCGGCTGAAATATCTGCCGCTCGACGGCGATGGCGATATCTACCTCACGCTGTCGGGGGAGTTGCGGCTGCGGGTCAATCACACCACCAACCCCGGCTTGCGCGAGGCGCGCGCGCAACGGCAGGATATCAATCGCATCATCGGTGGCGCCGACCTTCACCTTGGGCCGAACCTGCGCGCCTATGGGGAGCTTGCCCATGCGGGGATTTCAGGTGTCGAGCTTGGCACGCCTTCCTCGTCGCTCCGCAACGATCTTGTGGTCCAGCAGGCGTTCGTCGAGGGCGATGTGACAGTCGCCGGCGTCGCCCTTGGCGCACGCTATGGGCGGCAGGAGTTCACTGACGGCGCCAATCTGCTCGTCTCGCAGCGCGACAACAACACCGTCCGCTACACGCTGAACGGTATCCGCCTGTGGGCGCGGGGCAGTCGCGTGCGCGCCGACATCTTCGACCTGAAACCGACCTCCTATGGCGATCGCGGATCGGAGGACGACGTGACCGACCCCGACCGGCGCTTTTCGGGAATTACGGCGGGGATTGCCGTGCCGACGACATGGTTCGGTGGTTCGACCCTCTATGTCGATCCGTTCTTCTGGCGGCGACGCAACCTCAAGGGGGCGTGGGGTGGACGGGTCGGGCCCGCGCGCCGCTATTATGCTGGCGTGCGCGTCTGGGGCGATGCGGGGCCGTTGACGATCGACTGGACGGTGAACCACCAGTATGGCCATTATATCGACCAGGATATCGACGCCTGGCAGGTGTTCCTCGCGCAGACCTATCGCGTCGGCGGCGCGAAGACGGCGCCCCGGATCGGCTTCCACGTCGATTATGCGAGCGGCGGTGGCGGCTATGGCGGCAGCAAGCTGCGCAATGCCTATGCGCCGTTCGGCAACAACATCTACTACAGCTACCAGCTGTTCCTGACCCCTTCGAACCTGGTCGCCATCGCGCCCAATGTGACGGTTTCGCCGTTCGCGTCGCTGCGCGTCACTGCTGAATATCAACGCGCGTGGCGTGACGATGTGCATGACGCCGTCTACCGCGCGAGTGGCGCGCCGTTCACCGGGACGCAGAATGTGCGCGGCCGGCGGATCGCCGATGTGGCGCGGCTTCAGGCGGTCTGGACGGTTTCGCCGCGTGTCTCCCTGACCGGCAGATATGAGCATCTCGCTGCCGGCCCGGCGTTGACCGAGGCAGGCTATCGCAGTTCCGATTTTCTCGCCGGCTGGATCAGCCTGCGCTTCTGATGAAAAGCGGGGCGGCAACGGGCCGTGGAGCGGGGCCAGTCGAGCCGTGGTTTCGGCGGCGTTCAGGGAACCCGCGCTACCGCCGCGACGGCAGCGAGGGGTTGCCGTTCAAGACAAATGACGCGGAGGGACGCAATCGTGCCGAGATCCTATGCGGGGTATATCTGCAGCCTGGTTGTCGCGTCCGTGGTCACGTTTCCGGCGGTTGCCGAAGACTATAAGCCGGTACGCTGCGCCGCGCGGCAGGATTATAAGGGCCGGCCGCTCCACGCGGCCATCGATCCGACGCTTGCCGGGACGATACCCGACGTGCCGTTGCCGTCTGCCGTCGCCGCGGATCTCGACCGCAGCTTTGCGGCAATGCGCAATGCGGCGAAGCCCGAGGCGATGGGGATCGCGGTCGGGCGGATCGGCGAGGGCATCTGGTCCCATACCGAGGCACCGCCGGGAAAGCAGCGCCTGTGGTGGGCAAGCGCGGGGAAGACGTTCGTCGCCGTCGTCGTGCTTCAACTGGTGGAGGAGGGGAAGCTCTCGCTCGACGACAAGGCTTCGCGCTGGATCAAGGATGTGCCGAACGGCGACGCCGTCACCGTCCGCGACCTGCTGGCACACAGCAGCGGCTTGTTCAGCGCGAACGAGGATCTGCGAGTCCATGCACGGCCCCATTATCTGGCGCCCGAGGAGACGGTGGCGATCCTGCGGCGGCACGGCGCGATGTTCTGCCCGGGGGCGAACTGGCGCTATTCGAACAGCGGCTATGATCTGCTGGCGCTGATCGTCGGGGCAGTCGACGGGCGCCCGCTGGCCGAGGCGATCGAGGCGCGGATCGTGCGGCCGCTCGGCCTGTCGTCAGTCATGGCGGTGCGGCCGGGCGAGGCGGTGCCCGATGTGGCACCGCCGGTGACGATGAAGGGCGCCGCAACCGATTTCTCCATCGTCGGGGCGGGCGGGCCGATCGTCGGTACGCCTGCCGACATGGTCAGGTTCTGGAGCGCGTTGCTGGAAGGCAAGCTGCTTCGACCTGCCACGGTGACGGGCATGTTCGAGCGGCTCTATCCGATGTTCGACCCGGGGACTTTCTACGGACTCGGTGCGATGGTGCTCGAGGTAGGTGACGGTGACCAGCAGGATCTGTGGCTTGGCCATGCAGGCGGTGGCCCCGGCGCGAGCGCGATGATTGCATATTCGCCCGCCGATCGGGCGATCGTCGCTGTCGCCTTGACCGGTGATGCTCCGGCCGCCGCAGTGGCCAACGGGGTGTTCAAGGCGCTCAGGAAGATGCCGGCCGATAAGGCCCCGTGAAGTGGGAGCCGGTGAAGCGGCTTGCGTCAGGGAGGAAACTACCAAAGGATCGGCGGAGCTTTCGAAAGACCCTGTGATGACCGTCCAACGTTGCGGCTGGGCCGAGAATGATGCGCAGATGCGCGCCTATCATGACGAGGAATGGGGCGTGCCCGTCCGTGACAGCCGGGCGCTGTGGGAGAAGCTGATGCTCGACGGCTTCCAGGCGGGGCTCGCCTGGATCACCATCCTGCGCAAGCGCGACGCATTCCGGGAGATGTTCGAGGGGTTCGATCCGGAGATCGTCGCGCGGTTCGGCGAGGTGGATGTGGCGCGCCTGCTCGGCGATGCCCGGATCATTCGGTCGCGCGCCAAGATAGAGGCGACGATCGGCAATGCCCGGGCCTATCTTGCGATGCGCGACGCGGGCGAAGACTTTTCCGCCTTTGTTTGGGGCATGGCGGGCGGTGTGCCGATTATCGGGGATGGCGTGAGCTTGCCCGCGAAGACGCCCTTGTCGGAGGAGATATCGGCGGCGCTGAAGAAGCGGGGGTTCAAGTTCGTGGGGCCGGTGATCGTCTATGCGTGGATGCAGGCGACGGGCATCGTTGACGATCATGCAGCAGGCTGCTTCCGGCGGACAGGGTAGGATCGCGGCGCAAGGCTTCGCTGCGCTGCTCGCTCATCCCTTTACCATTGCCCTACCCCGCAATAAGCGAGGGTATTCGCCCGCATTTGCCGGGCTTTAGCGTAGCGGGACTGGAGATGGACGATGCCGAGAACCTGGCTGCTGGCGGGCGTGATGCTCGCCGCACTGGTGACACCTGTCATGGCCGCTGAGCCGGGCATGGCGCCGGTCGCGGCAGTGAGTGCCGATACGGCGGCGAAGAAACTTACCCTCGATCGCCTGTTCTCCAGCCCGGACCTCGCCGGCGCGCAGCCGCGCGTGCTGAAGCTGTCGCCTGACGGGACGTTGCTCACCTCGCTCAGGCCGAGGCCCGACGAGAAGGACCGGCTCGATCTGTGGGCGCTCGACACCAGGACCGGCAAGGAGCGGATGCTGGTCGATTCACGGAAAGTCGGTAGCGGCGCCGAGCTGTCGGAGGCCGAGAAGATGCAGCGCGAGCGTGCGCGTATCGGCGGTTCGAAAGGCATCGTGAGTTATGGCTGGGCGCCGGACGGCAAGTCGATCCTGGTGCCGCTGGACGGCGACTTGTATCTGGCGACGCTTGACGGCCAGGTCTCGCGGCTGACCAACAGCCCCGATGGCGTGCTGAACCCGGTGGTCAGCCCGAAGGGCGGCTTCGTGAGTTTCGTGCGCGACCAGAATCTGTACGTCCAGCCTCTGGGCGGCAATGGCGAGGCAAGGCAGGTCACGACGACGGGTGCCGGCACCGTCCATTGGGGCGAGGCCGAGTTCGTCGCTCAGGAGGAAATGCACCGCACCACCGGTTATTGGTGGTCGCCGAGCGACGCGCGCATCGCGGTCGAGCGGTTCGACGAGGCACCGGTGGGCATCGTCACGCGCGCGGCGATCGGTGCCGACGGCACCAAGGTGTACAATCAGCGCTATCCCGCCGCCGGCACGCCGAACGTGCTGGCCGAGCTGTATGTGATGAACGCCGACGGCACCGGCCAGGTGAAGGTGGACCTGGGCAGCAACCCCGACATCTATCTCGCCCGCGTCGACTGGACGCCCGATGGCAAGACCTTGCTGGTCCAGCGCGAGAGCCGCGATCAGAAAAGCCTGGACATGCTCAAGGTCGACCCCGCGACGGGCAGGAGCAGCGTGCTCTTCACCGAGAAATCGGGCGAGCGGAGCTGGATCAACCTGTCCGATGCATACCGGCCGATGCGGGATGGCAGCCTGATCTGGCGGTCGGAACGCGATGGCTATGGCCATCTCTATCGCTTTGCCGACGGCAAATGGACTCAGCTCACCAAAGGGGAGTGGGCCGTCGAGGACCTGAACGGGGTGGACGAGGCGAAGGGCCGGATCTTCTTCACCGGCAACAAGGACGGTGCGCTCGAACAGCATCTTTATTCAGTCGATATCGCGCGGCCGAACGTCATCACCCGGCTGACCGAGCCGGGCTGGTGGAACATGGGGAAGATGGACAAGGCGGCGAGCCGGATCATCGTCACGCGCTCAAGCCCGACCCAGCCGCCGCAGACTTATCTGGCCGATACGAGCGGCAAGCGGATCGCCTGGGTCAATGAGAATGCCGTCGTGCCGGGACACCCCTATTACCCCTATCTCGGCAATCACCAGGCCAAGACCTTCGGCAGCTTCAAGGCGGCTGACGGCACGACTTTGTGGTACGAGATGATCACGCCGGCGCTTGAGCCAGGCAGGAAATATCCGGTGTTCTTCGAACATTATGGCGGCCCGAGCAGCCAGCAGGTCACGCGCGCCTGGCAGAATCCGCTGGCGCAATATGTCGTGTCGCGCGGCTATATCTATTTCCGGATCGACAATCGCGGCTCGACCCATCGTGGCAAGGCGTTCGAGGACCATATCTATCGCGCGATGGGCGGCGTCGAGGTCGAGGATCAACTGACCGCGGCAACATGGATCAAGGCCCAGCCTTTCGTCGATCCGGCGAAGGTCGCGATCTATGGCTGGTCCTATGGTGGCTATATGACGTTGAAGATGCTGGAGGCGAATCCGGGTGTCTATGCGGCCGGCATCTCCGGCGCGCCGGTGACCAAGTGGGAATTGTACGACACCCATTATACCGAGCGCTACATGGGCGACCCGAAGAAGGACGCGGCGGCCTATGCCAGATCCGATGCGATCGACGACGCGGCGAAGATCAGGGACCCGTTGCTGCTGATCCACGGCATGGCCGACGACAATGTCGTGCTCGACAATTCGACCGCGTTCGCCGCGAAGATGCAGGCGGAGAATGTGCCGTTCGAAATGATGTTCTATCCCGGCAAGACTCACAGCGCGGGCAAGAGCGTCCATGTCTGGACGACGATCTTCGATTTCCTCGATGAGAAATTGGGAAAATAAGCGAAGGGCTGCGTTGACCGGGGAGGGTCCAAGGGAGAATCCCCGCCCCGGCCAACGAGGACGACAGCGATTATTCGCCAAAGGCACGGAGAGCTTGAGCATCCCGCGACCGCTGTCATCAAGGCTATTCGACTGGCGGCATTAATTGGCGGCCGGAATTTTATTGCAAGGGGAGTCCGAACCATTTTCGCTGCGATCGCGTAAATGGGTTGTATCCTATAGAATGTGGACGGGCATTGGATTGATGTCGGTGGCGTAATGATGTTTCCGCGACGATTGCTTGCCGATGTTGATGGCCGAACGGGAGGGAAATCTCCTGACGGGCAAGAGTGGCTCGTGCCGGGGACACAAAAACTCGCTTCCATTCGCCATCGCTGCGCCTAAATGGCGATGCCCGCCGCATGGGCGCAATTTATGGAAAGATGGATATGGGGTACCGGGTAGTAGTCGCAGGCGCGACGGGGAATGTCGGACGCGAGATGCTCAACATCCTGGCGGAGCGCGAGTTTCCGGCGGACGAGATCGCCGTCGTCGCATCGTCGCGGTCGCAGGGCGATATGGTCGACTATGGCGAAACCGGTAAACAGCTGAAGATTCAAAACATCGAGCATTTCGATCCCACCGGCTGGGACATGGCGCTGTTCGCGATCGGATCCGAAGCGACCAAGATTCATGCGCCCCGCTTCGCCGCGGCCGGCTGCACCGTGATCGACAATTCGTCGCTCTACCGCATGGACCCGGACGTCCCGCTGATCGTGCCGGAGGTGAACCCCGAGGCGATCAACGAGTACACCAAGAAGAACATCATCGCGAACCCGAACTGCTCGACCGCCCAGATGGTCGTCGCGCTGAAGCCGCTGCACGACGTGGCGCGGATCAAGCGTGTCGTCGTCGCGACCTATCAGTCGGTGTCCGGCGCGGGCAAGGCGGGCATGGACGAGCTGTTCGAGCAGAGCCGCAACATCTTCGTCGGCGATCCGGCGGAGCCGAAGAAATTCACCAAGCAGATCGCCTTCAACGTGATCCCGCACATCGACAGCTTCCTGGACGACGGATCGACCAAGGAAGAGTGGAAGATGGTGGTCGAGACCAAGAAGATCCTCGATCCGAAGATCAAGGTCCACGCCACCTGCGTTCGCGTCCCCGTCTTTGTCGGGCATAGCGAGGCGATCAACATCGAGTTCGAGGACGAAATCTCGGCCGAGCAGGCGCAGAAGATCCTGCGCGAGGCGCCGGGCGTGATGCTCGTCGACAAGCGCGAGGACGGCGGATACGTCACGCCGATCGAGTGCGTCGGCGAATATGCGACCTATATCAGCCGAGTCCGCGAGGACCCGACGGTAGAGAACGGCCTGGCGCTGTGGTGCGTTTCCGACAATCTGCGGAAGGGCGCGGCGCTGAACGCGGTGCAGATCGCCGAACTGCTCGGACGGCGGCACCTGCAAAAGGCGGCGTGAGGCAATGATCGAGGGCGGCTGCCGCTGTGGCGCGTGTCGGTACACGCTCGCCATGGAGCAACTGCCCCCGGTCTATTGCTGCCACTGCCTCGATTGCCAGACCTGGTCGGGCAGCGCCTTCACCGAGCAGGGCGTGGTGCGCGAGGATTCGATCGCCGCGAGCGGGCCGATCGTAGACTATCGCTTCACCAGCCCGAGCGGATCGCAATCGCACCAGCGTCTCTGCGGAACCTGTCATACGCGCCTGTGGAACACCAATAGCGCGCGGCCCGGCATCGCCGTGGTGCGGGCCGGGACGCTCGACGCGAGCCATATGATCGAGCCACGGCTGCATATCTGGACCAGCCGCAAACAGCCCTGGCTGGTCCTGCCCGAGGGAATCCCGGTCTTCGGCGAGAATGCGCCGCCGGCCGAGTTCGCCGCGATCCTGATGCGCTGAGCTATTCAGCGACGACGGCTTCGACCTTGCCCTTGGGTTTCCTGAGCAGCAGCACCAGCGGCACGACGAGGATCGAGATCCACGCCATCAGGTAGAAATCGTCGATATAGGCGATCATCGCGGCCTGCTTGTTGATCATGCCGTCGGCGAAGCCGAACACGCTGTCCGACAGGGAGCCGAACCGGTCGATCGAGCTGAGATCGATCGCCGGGATCGTCTGCGAGGTCACATGGCTGGCGAGATCGGCATGGCTGGTCTGGATGTTGCGCGCCAGCAGCACCGTGACCATCGAGATGCCGGCCGACTGGCCGATGCTGCGCATCAGGTTGAGCAAGCTGGCGCCGTCAGTACGATAATGATGGCTGAGCGTCGCGAAGGCGAGCGAGTTCAGCGGCATGAACACCAGGCCCATGCCGAGCCCCTGCACGAAGCCGCTGGTGATCACCGGCCAGAAATCCATCTCCAGCGTCCAGGCCGCCATCTGGCGGAGCGAGAAAGCGAAGATGATCAGCCCGACGGTGATCAGGATTCGGGTGTCGATCTTGCCCATCATCCGCCCGGCGAACCACATGGTCATGAGCACGCCAACGCCGCGCGGCGCCATCATCAGTCCGGTATCGACCACCGGATAGCCGAACAATTGCTGAAGCATCGGCGGCAGCAGGGCCATGGGCGCCATGGTCGAGATGCCGATCACGATCATGAAGATCATGCCCATCACCAGGTTGCGGTTGGTGAACAGGACGCGTTCGAACAGCGGCTTCTCCGCGGTCGCGAGATGGACGACGCCCATCCACAGCGCCGCCGCGGCGATCATCGCCTCGATGATGATCTCCCAGCTCGAGAACCAGTCTTCCTGCTGGCCGCGGTCCAGCATGAGCTGGAAGCTGGCGACCGCGATGGAGATCATCGCGAAGCCGGTGAGGTCGAAGGACCGCGTGCGCCTCGGCCGGGAGGGCAGCAGGAACCACAGGATGGCAAAGGTGAGGGCGCCGACCGGCACGTTGACGTAGAATACCCAGCGCCAGTTGTAGCTTTCGGTCAGCCAGCCGCCGATCACCGGGCCCATGATCGGCCCCACCATCACGCCCATGCCCCAGACCGACATGGCCTTGGCGGCGTCTTCCGGACGGTTGATGTCGAGCATCGCGGTTTGTGACAACGGGCCGATAAAGGCAGCGGTCACGCCCTGGAAGATACGGAAAGCGACCATCTCCTCCAGGCTGACGGCGGTGCCGCAGAGCATCGACGCGATGATGAAGCCGCCCACCGCGAACAGGAAGAGATTGCGCGAGCCGAACCGGTCGGCGAGCCAGCCGGTCGCCGGGATCGCGATCGCCGAGGCAACGATATAGCTGGTCAGCACCCAGGTGACCGTGTCCATCGTCGCGCCGAGGCTGGTCTGCATGTGTGGCAGCGCGACGTTGGCAATGGTGGTGTCGAGGATCTGCATGATCATCGCCCCCATGATGCCGATGGTCAGCAGGCCCCGGTTCTTGACCGGCAGCGACGCCTGGCCGGGAACCGGATCAGGCACAACGATTCTTCGTGTCGATCGAGATGTTGGTGCTGAGGCCAGCGATCATCGGGCGCGCGGGCGTGCCGTCGATCGCGATGCGGACGGGCACGCGCTGCGTGACCTTCACCCAGTTGCCGTTGGCGTTCTGCGCCGGCAGGACCGAGAATTCGGAGCCGGTGCCGGCGCCGATGCTGGCGACATGGCCCTTCACCTTGAGGCCCGGATAGGCGTCGAGCGTGATCTCCGTACACTGGCCGACAGCCATATGGTTGAGATCGGTCTCCTTGAAGTTCGCCTCGACCCATGCGGCATGGCTTGCGACGAGGCTCAGCACTGGCACGCCGCTCGGCATGATATTGCCGACCTGGAGACGGCTCGTCTGGCTGACCACGCCGTCCTCCGGCGCGTAGACGGTGGTGCGCGACAGCTCCAGCGCTGCCTTGGCGCGTTGCGCCATCGCCGCCTGGATCGCGGCGGGAAGACCCGAGGCGCCGCCGCCGCTGCCGACCTGGTTGCGCGCCTTGGCGGCGCTCGCCTCCGCCGTGGCGAGGCGGGCCCTGGCCGCGGACACCTGCTGCGCGGCTGCGTCGAAGCTGGCGCGGGTGGTGAAGCCCTGCTTCATCAGCGCTGCCTGCCGGTCATAGGTCGCCTGGGCGAGCTTGATATCGGCATTGGCGCTCTGGATGTCGGCATTGGCGCTGCCGGTGTCGGTCGCCAGCGTGTCGACCTGAACGCGCGCGGCGGCGAGCGCCGCGTCGGCCTGGGCCAGGGCGATGCGGAAGGGCTCGGGATCGATGCGGAACAGGACATCGCCAGCCTTGATCCGCTGGTTCTCGCGGACATTGACCGCGACGATACGGCCGGTGACGTCGGGACTGACCGAAACCATATCCTGCTGGACATAAGCATTGTCGGTCGAGACATAGCGGCCCGAGGTCAGCCAGAAATAACCACCCAGCGCGACCAGCAGCAGGGGCACGCTGAGCATCAGGACGATACGGCCCCAGGAGCGCTTCTTCGCGGGCGGCGCGATAACCTCCTCGATCGGATTGATGGCGATCGTCTCGACCTTGCGGTCGATCTTGGGGTCTGCATCAGCCATGGTTGGCCTCGTCGCTTTCGGTAGGGGTGGTGAGATTGGTGCGGATGGTGTTGAGCGAGGCCATCAGCTGGTTGCGCTGCGCTTCGTCCAGACCATAGAGCGCGTTGTCGACCATGGCCTCGGCGAGGCCGCGGAGCTGCTCCAGGATGGGCAGCGCCTTGGGCGTCAGGAAGATCTGCCAGGCGCGGCGATCGGCCGGATCGCGGCGGCGCTCTACCAGACTGGCTTCCTCAAGGCGGTCGATCATGCGGCAGAGCGTGATCGGCTCGACTTCGAGCAGATCGGCCAGGCCGCCCTGGTTGATCCCTTCATGCCGCTTGAGCGTGGTGAGCGTTCGCCACTGAGTCCGAGTTACGCCGATAAGACGCGCACGTTCATCGAAACGGCGGCGCATCAGGCGCGAAACATCGCTAATCATGAAGCCGACCGAGTCACTCATGGGCGCGCATATAATAAGCATGCTCATATAATCCTAGCCCAAGCGGGGTGATTATTTTGCATTGCAACATCCAGGAGGTGGGAAATGCGGGAGGCAATGACCGGTGGATGCCAGTGCGGGCGGGTTCGATACCGGGTCCTGATCGATGATCGCGACGCCTATCTCTGTCATTGCCGGATGTGCCAGCGCGCCACGGGCGGGGTGTCGATCGCCTTCAAATATGCGCGCAAGGCAGACGTGACGTGGGAACCTGCGCCCGAGCGCTACGCCTCTTCGCCGATCGCGGTACGCGGCTTCTGCGCCGCGTGCGGGACGCCGCTGACCTATGAAGCGCATGACAGCGAATATCTGGATCTGACGGTCGGCAGCTTCGACGATCCGTCCGGCTTTCGCCCGACCCAGCATTCGGGCGCGGAGAGTTGGCACGAAGCGTGGCTTGACACGACCGGCCTGCCCGCCGAACGGACTGACCAGAACCACCGCCTTGTGCAACGCTGGATGGACGCCATTGGCAAACTCCCCGATTGAGCCCGACTATTTCGAAAGCTTCGACGGCGCGCGGATCGCGTGGCGGGAGATGGGAGAGGGGCGGCCGGTCGTGCTGCTCCACGGCTTCTTCTCGGACGCGTTCACCAACTGGATCCGCTACGGCCATGCGGAGAAGATCGCCACCAGGGGTTTCCGGGTGATCATGCCCGACCTGCGCGCGCACGGATCGAGCGCGAAGCCGCACGATGCGGCGAGCTATCCGCCGGATGTGCTGGCGCAGGACCAGTTCGCGCTGATCGCGCATCTTGGTCTCACTGACTATGATCTCGGCGGCTATTCGCTCGGCGCGCGTACCACGGTGCGGATGCTGATGAAGGGCGCGGCGCCCGGGAAGGTCGTGCTGTCGGGAATGGGTCTGTCCGGCCTGGTCGGCACCGCGCGGCGCGGCGACCATTTCCGGCATATCCTGACCAACCTCGACAAGCACGAACGCGGCACGCCGGCCTGGCTGGCCGAGGCGTTCCTGAAGACGACCAAGGGCGACCCGGTCGCGCTGCTCAGGATCATCGACACCTTCGTCAATACTGATCAGGCCGATGTCGTGGCGATCGGGGAGCCGGTGCTCGTCCTGACGGGCGACGAGGACAATGACAATGGATCGGCGGCGGAACTGGCGGCGGTGTTGCCCAATGCCATTTTGCGGACGACTCCGGGTGGCCATATGAGCGCGGTGACAAAGCCCGAGCTCGGGCAGGAGATCGCCGACTTCCTCGCCGCTTGACCGCGACGCGGGGGCGGCACAATTTGCCGCATCACCCGATATATCGAGGACTCGCCGCATGATCCGTTCCGGAATTTCGACCCTTGCCCTGATCCTGTCGCTCGCCGCGACGCCGACGCTCGCCCAGAGCCCGAAAAAAACCGCCGCTGCCCAGTCGAAAGTCACCGCGGCCGATGCCGATGCTTTTGTCGAGCGGACGGAGAAGGCGCTTGCCGACTTCTCCGTGACGGCGAACCAGGTCGGCTGGGTCAACGCGACCTATATCACCGACGATACCGACGCGATCGCTGCGCGCGCCAACGCGCAGCAGACCGAATTGCAGGTCAACGCCGCGCTTGAGGCAGCGAAATACGACAAGGTCGCGAGCCTTTCTCCGGATACGCGGCGCAAGCTCGACCTGCTGCGCAACGCGATCACCCTTCCGGCGCCGACACGCGCCGGCGCGGCCGACACGCTGTCGACGCTGGTGACCCGCATGTCGTCTGGCTATGGCAAGGGCAGGGGAACGCTCGACGGCAAGCCGATCAACGGCAGCGACATCGAGGCCGCGATGGGCACCGAGCGCGACCCGGCCAAGCTCAAGGAGATGTGGGTCAGCTGGCACGACAATGTCGGCGCGCCGATGCGCGGCGATTATGAGCGGATGGTCTCGATTGCGAACGAGGGTGCTCAGGGGCTTGGCTACAAGGATACGGGCGCGCTGTGGCGTTCGGGCTACGACATGGATCCGGCGGCTTTCGCCGGGATGACCGACACGCTGTGGAAGCAGGTGGAGCCGCTCTACCAGTCGCTCCACACCTATGTCCGCTGGAAGCTCAACGAGAAATATGGCGATGCCGTCCAGTCGAAGACCGGGCCGATCCGCGCCGACCTGCTTGGCAATATGTGGGCGCAGGAATGGGGCAACATCTATGATCTCGTCGCGCCCAAGGGGGCCGGCGATCTCGGCTTCGACACGGGCGAGTTGCTCAAGGAAAAGGGCTATGACCCGCTGAAGATGGTGAAGACCGGCGAGGGATTCTATTCCTCGCTCGGCTTTGCGCCGCTGCCAGAGACTTTCTGGGCGCGGTCGCAGATCACCAAGCCGGCCGACCGCGAGGTGATCTGCCACGCGTCGGCATGGGATATCGACAACAAGGACGATATCCGCATCAAGATGTGCACCAAGGTGAATGGCGACGATTTCGTCACCATCCATCACGAGCTTGGGCATAATTATTACCAGCGCGCCTATAACAAGCAGCCCTTTCTCTACCTGAACGGTGCGAATGACGGCTTCCACGAGGCGATCGGCGATTTCGTCGCGCTGTCGATCACGCCCGATTATCTCGTCAAGATCGGCCTGCTCGATCAGGCGAAGGTGCCGAGCGCCGACAAGGATATCGGCCTGTTGCTGAAGCAGGCGATGGACAAGGTGGCGTTCCTGCCGTTCGGCCTGCTGATCGACAAATGGCGCTGGGGCGTGTTCTCCGGATCGATCAAGCCGGAAGGATATGAGGCGTCCTGGAACGCCTTGCGGTTGCAGTATCAGGGCATCGTGCCGCCGGTGGCGCGCGACGAGACGAAGTTCGATCCGGGCGCGAAATACCATGTGCCGGCAAGCGTCCCGTACACCCGCTATTTCCTCGCGCGGGTGCTGCAGTTCCAGTTCTACAAGGCGGCGTGCGACCAATCCGGCTGGAAGGGGCCGCTCCACCGCTGTTCCTTCTATGGCAACAAGGAAGTCGGCGCGAAGCTCGACGCGATGCTGAAGCTCGGCCAGTCCAAGCCATGGCCGGACGCGCTTGAAGCATTCACCGGATCGCGCGAGATGTCGGGCCAGGCGATGGTCGAATATTTCGCGCCGCTCAAGGCATGGCTCGACGAGCAGAACAAGGGCAAGCCGACGGGCTGGTGATTTGATGGGCTTTTTCCCTCTCCCGGCGTGAGAGGGAAGAGCGTCGCGACCGAAGGGTGAGGGTGATGGCTGTAATCATCCTCACCCTGGTCGCCTTCATTCGGCGCTTCGGGCCATTTTCTCCCGGAGGAAGAAGGGTTCAGGCGCGAGTGCGGGTAGGAATCGTTCCTTCGTCAGCGATCCCAGCCTCGAACGAAGCCGAGGAATCCGTGCCGTCCGCCTGATGCGCGCCGTCACGGTGCAGCAGCGTGTCGAAGTCGACCGGGAGCCTGTCGCGGAACGCGTAGAGCGCGGCGGTGGCGGCCGCGCCGACCGCCGCGACGCCGCCGACGATCGCAGCGGTACCCCAGCGCGATGTCGACTTGCCGGTGAACGTGCCGTTCTTCGCGCGTACCGGTGCCTTGCGCGCGGCAGGCTTGCGAGCGGCCGCGGGCTTGCGGGGGGCGGTCGGCTTCTTTGCGGCGGTGGCCATCACATGCTCCTCAGGAAATAGTGAGCAGCCGTAACGCACGAAACGCGCAGGGTTTCCTCGGGCCGTTCGACATCCGGCCCATCCCGGCCTGCAAAGCGCGATTTCCTCCGCGTCGGTGCTCACATACCCGAATAGGCGGCGCCCCGCCCGGTTTACCGGAAGGGCGGCTCGTTGAAGGCGCGCAGCTTGCGCGAATGAAGCTTGGCGCCTTCGCGCCGTAGTTCCTCGCATGCCTCGATGCCGATGCGCATATGCTCGCTGATCGCTCGTTCGTAGAAGCGATTGGCCTGGCCCGGCAGCTTGAGCTCGCCATGGAGCGGCTTGTCGGACACGCAGAGCAGGGTGCCGTAGGGTACGCGGAAGCGATAGCCCTGCGCGGCGATGGTGGCCGATTCCATGTCGATGCCGACCGCGCGCGACAGCGAGAAGCGCAGCGCCGACCGGGAATAGCGCAATTCCCAGTTGCGATCGTCGGTCGTGACGATCGTGCCGGTGCGAAGGCGGCGTTTCAGTTCTTCCCCCGACTGGCCGGAGACCGTTTCGGCGGCGCGGGCGAGCGCGAGCTGGACTTCGGCGATGGCCGGGACCGGGATTTCCGGCGGCAGGACGTCGTCGAGCACATGATCGTCGCGCAGATAGGCATGGGCCAGCACATAGTCGCCGATGCGCTGGCTCGGGCGCAGGCCGCCGCAATGGCCGATCATCATCCACGCCTCGGGCCGGACGACCGCGAGGTGATCAGTGATCGTCTTCGCGTTGGACGGGCCGACGCCGATATTGACCAGGGTGATGCCGGTGCGATCGTCAGCCATCAGATGATAGGCCGGCATCTGGTGGCGGCGCCAGGCGCTGCTGTCAGCCAGCATCGCCTCGACATCGTCGCCGGCGCGCATCAGCGTGCCGCCCGCGCCCGAGACACCGGTGAAGCGGCTCGGCTTCCCATTCTCGTCGGGCCCGAGCTGCGCGCAGGCCCAGCGGACGAATTCGTCGACATAACGGTGATAGTTGGTGAACAGCACGTAGCGCTGGACATGCTCCGGCGGGGTGCCGGTATAGTGTCGCAGACGCGCGAGCGAGAAATCGGTGCGCAGTCCGTCGAACAGAGCGAGCGGGCGGGTGCCGTCCGCATCGACGTAGAGGCCGTCGGCGATCTCGTCGCCGATATAGGCGAGCTCCGTGGCCGGGAAATGGCGCGCGAGATCGAGCGCCGAAACCTCGTCCAGGCTCATCGCGTGGCCGGCGTCGAGGACGTAGGGGAAGGGTATCTCCTGCCGGCCGGGCACTGCCTCGACCACGACGTCATAGTCCTCGATCAGCAGGGTAAGCTGCTCGGTCAGATAGTCGGCGAAGATCGCCGGCTTGGTGACGCTGATGCGATATTCGCCAGGCGTGACCAGGCGGCCGAAGGAGCGGAGCGGGGTGGGGCGATCCTCGCCGCCGTGATAGCGCAGCCGGATTTCGGGATAGGCGAAGCTGCCGTCGTGGCGCGCATCGGGTGAGGGGACAGCGCCGTCAGTGAGATAGGCGGTAAGGGCCGCTTGCAGCCGCTCGACCGATGCACGGTAGAGCGTATCGAGCTGGGCGACGATATCGGAAGCAGTCGTCATCCTCCGTGGCTAAAGCACGCGCATGACTCTGGCAAGTCAGCGGCAGACCGGCCGCAATCGCGGAGAAGAAACAGGGCGCCGCGGGGGCGCCCTGCCTGAAAATGTCAGGATCAGTCGTCGTCGCGCAGCTTGCTGATGCCATAGGCGGCACCAGCGA
Source organism: Candidatus Sphingomonas phytovorans (assembly GCA_029202385.1). Lineage (NCBI taxonomy): Bacteria > Pseudomonadati > Pseudomonadota > Alphaproteobacteria > Sphingomonadales > Sphingomonadaceae > Sphingomonas > Candidatus Sphingomonas phytovorans. The sequence goes on along the minus strand of CP119314.1, from coordinate 1,638,078 downwards.
CGGCGGCGGTGGCGCCCGCCGCGATAGCGGCTGCCGCCGCAGGGTGTTCCTTTACAGCCTCGACGGTCGACTCGACCGCGGATTCGATGGCGTTCTGGGCGCGTTCGAAGAAGGATTTCTCCTCAGCTGCGGTGCGCGTGCTGGTTTCGTCGGTCATGGCATGCCTCCTCTGTCGTTGGCTGGGGTCGATCGCTGGCCAGGGGAACGCCGGGGAGAAACCGCGAGTTCCCGGCGGGGAGACGGATCGTTGCCCGTCCGCGCCCCGCCGAGTTGCGACCCGAGTCTCGTACCTCAGAGTTCGTTTAGCATGTGCTCCGCCGAGGAGACATTGAATTCACCCGGCGCCTCGACGTTGAGCTGCTCGACGACGCCGTCATTGACGACCATCGAGTAACGCTGACCACGCTTGCCGAGGCCGAACTTGGAGCCGTCCATGGTCAGGCCGACCGCTTCGGCAAAGGTGCCGTTGCCGTCGGCGAGCATGGTCACCGCATCGGCGTCGTTCGCCTTGCTCCAGGCGCCCATCACGAACGGATCGTTGACGGCGGTGCAGGCGATCTCGTCGATGCCCTTGGCCTTCAGGTCCTCGGCCTTGTCGAGATAGCCGGGCAGGTGCTTCGCCGAGCAGGTCGGCGTGAAGGCGCCGGGTACCGAGAACAGCGCGACCTTGCGGCCTGCGAAATAATCGTCCGAGCTGATCTGCTCCGGGCCGCTGGCTGTCGCCTTGACGAGAGTGGTGCTGGGCAGCCGATCGCCGACGCTGATGGTCATGTTGGAATCCTCCTGGAGCCGCCTGGGGCGCGCATTAGTTGTCGTAGATGCCGCGGACTGCGGCCTGATCGATCGCGGCGAAGCCGCGATTGCGCTTACCTCGTGCAGACGGGGGCGGATTTCAAGCGTGGCGAGCGCCGATGGCTGGGTTATGATGCGGCTGATGGACAAAGCGACGAATCTTACGGGTCAGCTCCTGCTCGCGATGCCCGGCATCGGCGATCCGCGCTTCGAACGCGCGGTGATCGCCATCTGTGCGCATGATCCTAAGGGTGCGATCGGGATCGGGATTGGCCAGACGATTCGCGGGCTCGGCCTGCACGAGGTGCTGGCGCAATTCGGCATCGAGCCGGGCGTCGCGCCGAATGCGCCTGTCCATTCGGGCGGGCCGGTCGAACAGCGCCGCGGCTTCGTGCTGCATTCCGGCGACTGGAGCGGCCTGGACACGATAGACGTCGCCGGGCGCTGGGCCCTGTCGGGCACGATCGACGCGCTGAAGGCGATCGCGGACGGATCCGGGCCGAGCCGGTGGCTGGTCGCGCTTGGCTATGCCGGCTGGGGCGAGGGGCAGCTCGACGAAGAACTGACCCGACACGGCTGGTTCAACGTGACGGGAAATATCGAGCTGCTCTACGATACCGATGCGGCGATGCGCTGGGAGCTGGGCTTCGCCGAGGCGGGGATCGACCCGCGCCTCTTGGCGAACAGCACCGGGACGGCCTGATCCCGCGGTCAATCGCGCGCGCCGTGACTCAATTGCGACTCAACATATAAAGACATCTTTATATTTGATTTGGCGGCGCTCCGGCCCTATGTGGCGCGCATCCATTCGCCTATCCGGAGACACTACGTGGCCACCGCACTCGCCGACCGCGCTCAAGACTATGTCATCGCAGACATCGGCCTCGCCGATTTCGGCCGCAAGGAAATCAACATCGCCGAGACCGAGATGCCCGGCCTCATGTCGCTCCGCGAGGAGTTCGGCGCGTCGCAGCCGCTGAAGGGCGCGCGCATCACCGGATCGCTGCACATGACGATCCAGACCGCGGTGTTGATCGAGACGCTGACCGCGCTCGGCGCCGATGTCCGCTGGGCGACCTGCAACATCTTCTCGACCCAGGACCATGCCGCCGCCGCGATCGCCGCGACCGGCGTGCCGGTGTTCGCCGTGAAGGGCGAGAGCCTGGCCGATTATTGGGACTATGTCGGCGACATCTTCAACTGGGGCGCCGACACTGACGGCACCACCGCCAACATCATCCTCGATGACGGCGGCGACGCGACCATGTTCGCGCTGTGGGGCGCCAAGATCGAGGCTGGCCACACCCTGGGCGAGCCGGAGAATGAAGAGGAAGTCGAGTTCCAGCGCGCGCTGAAGGCGTTCCTCGCCAAGTATCCGGGCTATCTGACCGAGACGGTCAAGAACCTGAAGGGCGTTTCGGAAGAGACGACCACTGGCGTTCACCGCCTGTACGAGATCGCCAAGAAGGGCGAACTGCCGTTCCCGGCGATCAACGTAAACGACAGCGTGACCAAGTCGAAGTTCGACAACCTCTACGGCTGCAAGGAATCGCTGGTCGACGCGATCCGTCGTGCCACCGACGTGATGCTGGCCGGCAAGGTCGCGACCGTCGCCGGCTTCGGTGACGTCGGCAAGGGCTCGGCCCAGTCGCTCCGCAACGGCGGCGCGCGCGTTCTCGTGACCGAAGTCGATCCGATCTGCGCGCTGCAGGCGGCGATGGAGGGCTTCGAGGTCGTGACGATGGAGGAAGCGGTGACGCGTTCCGACATCTTCGTGACGGCGACCGGCAATGCCGACGTCATCACCGCCGATCACATGAAGGCGATGAAGCCGATGTCGATCGTGTGCAACATCGGGCACTTCGACAGCGAGATCCAGATCGCCGCGCTGAGCAATTATGACTGGACCGAAGTGAAGCCGGGCACCGACCTGGTGAAATTCCCGGACGGCAAGCAGATCATCGTGCTCGCCAAGGGCCGCCTGGTGAATCTGGGCTGCGCGACCGGCCACCCGTCCTTCGTGATGTCGTCGTCCTTCACCAACCAGACGCTCGCTCAGATCGAGCTGTGGACGGCCGGCGAGAAGTACAAGAACGACGTCTATGTCCTGCCGAAGCATCTCGACGAGAAGGTCGCGGCGCTTCACCTGGAGAAGCTTGGCGTGAAGCTGTCCAAGCTGACCGAGAAGCAGGCAAGCTATATCGGCGTGCCGGTTGAGGGTCCGTTCAAGCCGGACCATTATCGTTACTGATCGTTGATCGAAAAACCATGTCCAGCCGGCCGTCGCGACCAACGTCGCGGCGGCCGGTGCCGTTAAGGCTTCCCGCGAGGCGCAGGACTGGCTTATGGATCGGGCATGAGTGACGGGATGGCGCGGTGATCGGACTTTCGGCCAGCGCTGCGGCAATTGCCGGATGCGTTCTTGCAGTGTTCGTCATCGCGACGGCATGGTTGCTGTATCTCGGGCTTCGCGCGCGTCGTGACGCCGCGGCAACGCTGGCGGCCAATGCGCGGCTTGAAGCGCTGATCGGTTCAGCCCCGGCACTGGCGATGATCGTGCGGGCTGACGGCCGGCTTGAACTGCCCGATCGCCTGGCCGACTGGCTGGGGATATCGCCGCCGCCGCGGTATCTCGATGATCTGGCCGGGCGCGACGGCGGGCTGACCGCCGAGGACTCACGCGCGATCGCGGCCGATGTCGCCGCGGCGCAGAAGGCGGGGCGGCCGTTCGCGCGGGCGATCCGCGCGCGTGGATCATCCCGGGCGCTGATGATCAGGGGAGCACGGGCACCCCGCGACCTGCAGGCGCCGGGCGGTGTCGTCCTGTGGGTCTTCGACGCAACCGAGAGCGAGGCGGAGATCGCGCGGCTCGGTGAGGAGGGGGCCGAAGCGCTGGCGGCATTCGATGCGCTGACCGGCCTGATCGAGGCGGCGCCGTTGCCGATGTGGTATCGCGGCCCCGACCTGCGGCTGGCGATGGTCAATTCCGCCTATGTCGATGCGGTCGAGGCACCCGATGCCGCCGACGTGATCCGGCGCGGCGTTGAACTGGTCGAGGGATCGGGCGTCGGCGGGCCGCTGGCGAGCGCGGTCATCGCGCGCGACACGGGCAAGCCGCAGATGCAGACGATGCCGGCGACGATCCGCACCATGCGGCGGATGCTGCGCGTCTATGACGTGCCGTTGCCGACCGGCGGTGTGGCCGGCTTCGCGGTGGATATCGAAGACCTGGAACAGGCGCGCAGCGGCATCAAGCGCTTCGGCGATGCGCAGCGCGCGATGCTCGACCGGCTCTCCGCCGGCGTCGTGCAGTTCGCGCCGGACCGGACGCTCGCCTTCTGCAACCAGCCTTTCCGCAGGCTGTTCGCGATGAAGAGCGAATGGCTTGCCGACCGGCCGGAGTTCGATCGCGTGCTCGAACGGATGCGCGAGGCGAACCGCTTGCCCGAGGTGCGCGACTTTCCGGGCTGGAAGGCGGAGCGGCGCGACTGGTTCCTCGAGGCGAGCGGCGCGATCGAGGAACAATGGCATCTGCCGGGCGGTGTGCATCTTCGCGTCGTCGCGCAGCCCTTGCCGGATGGCGGGCTGTTGCTGATCTTCGAGGATCGGACCGAACAGGTCCAGCTCGCCAGCGCGCGCGACACGTTGCTGCGGGTGCGGACGGCGACGTTCGACAATCTCTACGAGGCGCTGGGCGTGTTCGCGGCTGATGGGCGGCTGCAGCTGTGGAACAACAAGTTCCGCGCGCTGTGGGGGTTCGATGAGGCGTTCCTGACGGGCCATCCGGGCGTCGACACGCTGGCCGATGCGGCCGCGCGGCAGCTTGCCAAGCCGGCGCGGGCATCGCTGATCGGCGATCTGGTGCGCGCGGCGACGGTGGAGCGACAGCAGCGTGGCGGGGAGCTTGAATTCGCCGACGGGCGCTTCTTCGAACTGGCCGCGGTGCCACTGCCCGACGGCAACGGGTTGTTCACGATGCTCGACATTTCCGACAGCCGTCGGATCGAACGCGCGCTGCGCGATCGCAACGAGGCGCTCGAAGCGGCCGACCGGATCAAGACCGCGTTCGTCGCCAATATGAGTTATGAACTGCGCACGCCGATCACCTCGATCAGCGGTTTCGCCGAGATGCTGGCCGAGGGCTATGCCGGCAAGCTGAGCAAGGATGCGCACGGCTATGTCGGGGCGATCCTGGAATCGGTCGAGCGGCTTGGCTTCTTCGTCGACGAAGTGCTCGATCTTACCCAGAATGAGGGCCGTACGCCGGCGCTGGAAATGCTCGAGGTCGATCTCGACGTGGTGGCGCGCGAGGCGGCCGAGACGATTCGGCCGCTCACTGCGCGTAAGAAGCTGGATTTCGCGGTCGAGATATTGCCCTCGACCGGTGGCATGAAGGGGGACGCCAAGCGGCTGCGGCAGGTGGTCGAGCATCTGTTGCGCCATGCGGTGAGCGGGGCGGAAGAGGGCGGGCGGATCCTGCTGCATGTCGACGGGACCGCGGCCGCGGCGCGGATCGTTGTGTCGGACGACGGCGCTGGCATGACTCCGCAGGCCGTGGCGCATGCGTTCGACCGGTTCGCGGAACCCGGTGTGACCCGCGGAGGCGAGCGATCGCTCGGGCTTGGCCTGCCGCTCGCCAAGCAGTTCGTCGAGGCGCATGGCGGCACGATCGAGTTGATATCCGAACCGGGCGAGGGGACGTTCATCACCGTCAAGCTGTGGCGGCGCTAGCTTGTATGCGCATGGCTATGCGCATAGTATATGCGCATAAGCTGGAGGCTTTTCATGACGCGATCCACCGTTCGTGACGCGAAGGTGCCGTTCAGGCGGCCGACTAATATCTCGCTCGATTCCACGATGATCGAGGATGCCAGGGAATTGGGCATCAATATCTCGCGCGCCTGCGAAGAGGGGCTGGCGAAGCAGATCTCCGAGGAGCGCGGGCGACGCTGGAAGGAAGAGAATCGCGAGGCGACCGCCGAATGGAACGCCTATGTCGCAGAGCATGGGTTGCCACTTGAGCGCTTCCGTCAATTCTGATGGCGCGCTTCGATGTCTATCGACCGAAAGATAGTGACGAATTGCTGCTCGATTGCCAGGCGGATGTGCTTGACGAACTGGACAGTCGTTTTGTCGTGCCCTTGTTGCCGGCATCCCTGTTCCACAAGACGTTCGCCCGGCTGAATCCGACCTTCGAGGTAGAGGGGCGGAGCGTGATCATGGCGACTCAGTCGGCCGCCACCATCCCAGTCCGATTGATCGGTCAACGTGTCACGTCGCTGGTGGAGGAGCAGTTTGCCATCATGAACGCCATCGACATGCTCCTGACCGGCTATTGAGATGACGATGACACTTGCGAACGCTGCCGCCACCGAAGCGCTTGGCGCACGCCTCGCCGCGCTTGCCGGGCCCGGCGACGTGATTACGCTGACCGGCCCCCTCGGCGCCGGAAAGACAAGCATCGCGCGTGGGTTGCTCGCGGCGCTGGGGCTTGAGGGCGAGGCGCCGAGCCCGAGCTTCGCGATCGTGCAGCCCTATGCCCCGCCCGAGGTGAGCATGCCCGTATTGCATGTCGATCTCTACCGCATCGACGAGCCCGATGAGATCGAGGAACTGGGGCTCGATGAGGCACTGTCCGATTCGCTGCTGATCGTCGAATGGCCCGAACGGGCGCCCGGCATGTGGCCCGAGGCGCTGGCGCTGGCGCTTACGATCGAACCCGATGGCACCCGCGCCTTGACAGCGCAGGTGCCGGCGGCATGGAAGGCGCGATGGCGACAGATATGATTCCCCCGGCTGCGGCGGCCGCTTTTCTCGCGGCGAATGGCTGGGGCGGGGCGGATATCCTGCCGGTGGCGGGCGATGCCTCGTTCCGCCGGTATTTCCGGGTGGTCGATGGCGATCGCAGCGCGATCCTGATGGACGCGCCGCCGCCGGAGGAAGACCCGCGCCCCTTTATCGAGATCGCGCGCTGGCTGTGCGAGCGGGGTTTTGCCGCGCCGGCGATCCATGGCGTCGACCTGGAGCGGGGCCTCGTGCTGCTCGACGATTTCGGCGACGTGCGGCTGCGCGAGACGGCGGACGAGCTGTCAGAACGCGAGATCGCACTCTACGAGGCGGCGATCGACATCCTGGTTCAGCTGCGCACACACGAGGCGGGACCGCTCCCGCCCTATGACCGTGCGGTGCTGCGTCGTGAGGCCAATTTGCTGACCGAATGGTATTGCCCGGCGGTCGGCATCGCTGCCGATCAGGCAGGGTATGATGCGGCATGGGATGCGGTGTTCGATGCCGTGCTCGCCGGGCCGCGGGTGACGGTGTTGCGGGATTATCATTCCGAAAATTTGATGCTGATCGGCGGCGGCGACACGCTCGGCCTGCTCGACTTCCAGGACGCGCTGGCGGGGCATCCGGCCTATGATCTCGTCTCGCTGCTGCAGGATGCGCGGCGCGACGTCGACCCGGCGCTCGAAAGCGTCATGCTCGACCGCTACAAGCGGATCACCGGCGCCGGAAAGGATTTCGACATCGCCTATCATGTCCTTGGCGCGCAGCGGAATGCCAAGATCGTCGGCATCTTCACCCGCCTGTGGAAGCGCGACGGCAAGCTGCGCTATGCGGCACTTTGCCCGCGCGTCTGGCGCTATCTGGAGCGCGACCTCGCTCATCCGGCGCTGGCGCCGGTGAAGACCTGGTTCGATGCCAATATCCCTGCCGACATGCGCGGTGACCCGATGGTGATTTCCGGCCAATGACGACCAAACGTACCCTTGCGATCCGTCCCGACCCGGGCGGCGAGATTCCCGAAACCGCGATGGTGATGGCAGCGGGGCTGGGCAAGCGGATGCGGCCGCTCACCGCGACTCGGCCCAAGCCGCTGGTCGAGGTCGCCGGCCGGCCGCTGATCGACCATGTGTTCAACCGGTTGCGCGCGGCCGGCGTTAAGCGGGCGGTGGTCAACGTCCATTATCTGGCCGACGCGCTCGAGGCGCATCTGATGAACCGGGTCAAAGGCATCGAGATCGCGGTGTCGGACGAGCGGGACAGGCTGATGGAGACCGGGGGCGGCATCGTCCAGGCGCGCGACCTGATCGGAGACAAGCCGTTCCTCGTCATCAACAGCGACAATCTCTGGATCGACGGGCCGGCCGATGCGATCCGGCTGCTCGCGGCGCGATGGGACGATGCGCAGATGGACGCGCTGCTCCTCATGGTGCCGTTCGCCAAGGCATATAATCATGGCGGGCAGGGCGATTTCCACCTCGCGCCCGACGGCCGTATCACCAAGCGGCGCCAGCCCGGGCGGCCGGCGCCTTTCGTCTATACCGGCGTTCAGATCCTGTCGCCGCGCGTGATCAGGGATTGGCCCGAGGGACCGTTCTCCACGATGGTCTTCTGGGAACGCGCGATCGCGGCTGGACGGGCCTATGGGCTGGTCCATCAGGGCCTGTGGTTCGATGTGGGCACACCTGCGGCGATAGGACAGACCGAGGCGATCCTCGCTGATGGCTGAGGCCGTCAAACCGGCACTCTTCACCATCCCTGCGCACCGGGCCTTTGCCGACGCGCTTGCCGCCGGGCTGATCCGGCGCTTGGGCGGGGAACCGCTGGGGTTGGCGCGCGGGCTGGTGCTGTTACCCAACAATCGCGCCAAGCGGGCGATGACCGATGCGTTCGTGCGGGCGAGCCAGGGAGGATTGCTGCTGCCACGGCTGGTCGCGATCGGCGACCTGGACGAGGCGACGGGGGCGGCGCTCGATCCGGCGGACGATGGCGATCCGGTTCCCCCGGCGGTGGCTCCGCTCCAGCGCCGGCTGATCCTCGCCAGGCTGGTCGCTGAGGAGCGGTCGCGAAGCGGCCAGCCGGTCGATGCGGCTGAGGCTGTCCGGCTGGCGGGCGATCTCGCGCGGACGCTTGACCAGCTGCTGGTCGAGGAAGTGGCGCCGACGAAGCTGCGCGACCTCGAATTGAGCGAGGAACTGTCGGATCACTGGCGCCGGGCGCTGGCCCTGTTCGGGATCGTGCTGGACCGCTGGCCGGGCGAACTGAAACGGCTGGGAAAGATCGACCTGGCCGACCGGCGCGGGCGGTTGCTGCATCGACTAGCCGAGCGGTGGGAAAATATCCCGCCGCTGGGCTTCGTGTGCGCGGCGGGCATCACTGATTCAGCGCCGGCGGTGGCGGCGCTGCTGCGGCGCGTGTCCGGGTTGCCGCTCGGCATGGTGGTGCTGGCCGATCTGGCGACCGGCATGGACGAGCAGGAATGGCAGGCACTGGGGCCGCATGAGCCCGATCCGGTAACCGGGTTCCGCCGCCGGTCGATCGAGACCCATCCGCAATTCCATCTGAAGCTGCTGCTGCAACGGATGGGGGTGAACCGCGGCGAATTCTCGCTTTGGCGCGATGGCGGGGGTCATGATGCCACGGCGGCGCGGGGCCGAGCCATCGCGAATGCGCTCGCGCCCGCCGAATTCACGGGCAAATGGACATCGCTCGACGCCGAGGATCGTCGCCTGTCGGGCATTGCCGCCGCCGAGCTGGCCACGCCTGCCGAGGAGGCACAGGCGATCGCTCTTGCCCTGCGGCAGGCGCTGGAGATCCCCGGGCGGACCGCGGCATTGGTGACACCCGATCGCGCGCTGGCACGCCGGGTGGCGGCTCATGTCGCGCGCTGGGGGATCGCGATCGACGATTCCGCCGGGCGGCCGCTGTCGATCCTGCCCTCGGGCACGCTGCTGACCGCACTTGCCGAAGCAGCGACTCAGCGCTTCGCCCCGCTGGCGCTGCTGACATTGCTCAAGCATCCGCTGGTGCGCTTTGGCGAGGCGCGTGGCGCGTGGCTGGATGGCGCCCGCGCACTTGACCGCGTGTTGCGGGGGCCGCGGCCGGCGCCCGGACTCGCGGGGATCGATGACCATCTCGCCACGCCCTCGGAACGTGAGCGGCGGCTCTTCGGCGAAGCGTTGGCATGGTGGCCTGACGCGCGCGCGCTGCTGGCGCCGATCGAGACGGTGTTCGAGGACGACGCGGAGCCTCTGGCGGCGTTGGTGGCGGCGCTGCGCGAGACTGCCCAGGCGCTGTGCGGCGATGCGCTGTGGAGCGGCCCGGCGGGGCGCGCGGCGGCCGAATTGCTGGCCGATCTGGAAGCTGAGGCGAGTGCCGGGCCGGCGAGTGTCGAACCGGCCAGTCTTGCGCCGCTGCTGAAGACGCTGATGGATGAGGTCGCGGTGCGACCGCCGCAGGGCGGCCATCCGCGGCTGGCGATCTACGGCCTGATCGAGGCGCGGTTGCAGACCGCCGACCTGATGATCCTGGGCGGGCTGAACGAGGGCGTCTGGCCCGGCCAGCCCGCGCCCGACCCGTGGCTCGCGCCGCGCATCCGGGCGGAGCTTGGCCTTCCGGGGCTGGAACGCCGGGTCGGTGTGTCAGCGCATGATCTCGCCGGCGCGCTAGGCGCGCCGCAGGCGCTGATCACGCGAGCGCGACGCGATGCGAGCCAGCCAGCGATCGCCTCCCGGTTCTGGCTGCGATTGCAGGCGCTGGCCGGAGAACGTTTCGAGCGGGCGCGGACACTGGAGCGCTGGACGAGAGCGCTGGACGATCCGGGCATGCACGAACCGGCCGACCAGCCAGCGCCGTCGCCCCCGGCAATCCTGCGACCGAAACGAATCGCCGTCACCGATGTCGACCGTTTGAAGGCTGACCCCTATGCCTTTTACGCCAAGCGCATCCTGCGGCTGTTGGCGCTCGACCCGGTCGATGCCGATCCGAGCGCGGCGTGGCGTGGGACGGCGGTGCATGAAATCCTGGAGGTCTGGGCACGCGAGGACCAGTGTGCGCCCGACACCCTGCGGGTGCGCGCGCTGGCGATGCTGGCCGACGAGCGTACCCATCCGATGATGCGCGCGCTGTGGCAGCCACGGCTGATGGAGGCGATCGACTGGATCGCGGCGGAGATCGCGCGTGGGAGTTCGCTGGGTCGGCAGGTGCTCGCGGTCGAGCGTGAGGGAAGAATCGACATTGCCGGGGTTACGTTGACCGGCAAGTTCGACCGGATCGACCGGATGCCCGACGGGACGCTGGCGGTGATCGACTACAAGACCGGCAAGGCGCCGTCGCCTGCCTCGGTGCGCGCCGGGTTCAGCCTGCAACTCGGCCTGCTCGGGCTGATCGCCGAGCGGGGCGGGTTCGAGGGAATCCAGGGCGACGCACGCGGTTTCGAATATTGGTCGCTGGGCAAACGCAACGACAGTTTCGGCTATATCACCTCTCCGGTCGACCCGGCGGGAAAGGCCGAGAAGGTGCGGCCTGAGGATTTCCCCGCGTTGGCGGCACATCATTTCACTGAGGCGGTCGCGGCCTGGCTGACCGGCGGGGAGGCATTCACCGCCAAGCTCCACCCCGAATATGCGCCCTACGCTGATTACGACCAGTTGATGCGCCGCGACGAATGGTATGGCCGTGAGCGCGGATAACCGGCCCCTTCCGCATTTGAAGGGCAATCAGGCCGCCGCGAGCGCGCCCGATGCTCATGTCTGGCTGTCGGCCTCGGCCGGCACGGGCAAGACTCAGGTGTTGACCGCGCGCGTGTTTCGCCTGTTGCTGCGCGGGGTCGATCCCGGCGCGATCCTGTGCCTGACCTTCACCAAGGCCGGCGCGGCCGAGATGGCGGGGCGGATCAGCGCCCGGCTCGCCGCCTGGGTGCGCATGCCCGAGAACGACTTGAAGAAGGACCTGTATGCGCTTGGCGAGGATCATCTCGATCCGCGCCGCACCGCCTATGCCCGTACCCTGTTCGCCAAGGTGCTTGACGCGCCGGGCAGCGGCCTGCGCATCCAGACGATTCACAGCTTCTGCCAGGGGTTGCTTGCTGCCTTCCCGGTCGAGGCCGGGCTGGTGCCGGGTTTCCGCCCGTTGGAAGCACGCGAGGAATCGGTGCTGGCGCGCGAGGCGCTGGCCGAGATGCTGGTCGAGGCGGATCGCGAGGGCAGGGCGAAGCCGATCGAGACGATCGGCCGGCTGAGCGTGCGGCTTGGCGAGGGCGAGGCGGAGAATTTCCTGCGCGCCTGTGGGCGAGCGCCGGCCGCGATGGAGGAATTGCCGCGCGGTGACGGACTGCGCCCGTTCCTCCGCCGCGCGCTCGACCTGCCGACGGGCGATATCGAGAGCGTGATCCTGAGTGCTTGTGGCGATGACATGGTCGATCATGAAGCACTCGACTCGATCGGTGGCATGAACAGCGGCTGGGGTACCAAGAGCGGGGTCGAACGCGCCGGGATCATTTATGGCTGGCTTGAAAAACCGGTCGTTGAGCGCGCCGCCGCGCTCGTCGATCTCCACAAGGTCTGGGCCAGGGCGGATGGCGGCATGCGCTCCTTCGCCAAGGGGCAGGCGCCGCAAGAGGAAGAGTATCCCGAACTGGCGAGCGGGCTTTACACCTGGTGCGCGGAGCTGCTCGATCTGCGAGTCCGCGCCGTCTATGCCGATCTTCTGGCCGACGCGCTCGACGTGGGGCGTGATTATGCGGCGGCCTATGCCCGGGCGAAAAGGCGCATCGGCGGGGTCGACTTCGACGACCTGATCCGCGCGACGATCGATCTGCTCGGCCAGCCGGGCATGGGCGAATGGGTGCGCTACAAGCTCGACCAGGTGACGGAGCATATCCTGATCGACGAGGCGCAGGATACCAATCCGGAGCAATGGTCGATCGTACGCGCGCTGGCCGACGAGTTCTTCGCCGGCCTGGGCGCGCATGACGAGCGGCTGCGGACCCTGTTCACGGTGGGCGACTACAAGCAGGCGATCTTCGGCTTCCAGGGCACGCACCCGATCTATTTCCAGGCGGCTGAGCGGCACTTCGGCGGGCTGGCCGAGGACGCCCAGGGGCCGGACGGGGAGGGGCTCCGTTTCGACCGGCTCTCGCTGACTCACAGTTTCCGCTCGACCCTGCCGGTGCTTGAGTTCGTCGATGCGGCGATCGAGGCGATTCCTGAACCAGGGCTCGGCACCATTGCCGAGCGCGAGCCGCATGCCAGTGAAGTCCAGGGCCCCGGCACCGTCAGCTTGTGGCCGCTGACGGTCGCGGGCGGGAGCGAGGAGGATGAGGAAGGCTGGATCGCCGATTCGACCCGCGCGCTCGCCAGCCAGATCGCGAAACAGATCAAGGCGTGGATCGGCACGCTGGTGCTGGAGAGCAAGGGGCGGACGTTGCGCCCCGAGGATGTAATGATCCTCGTCAAGCGGCGCGGTGAATTGGCCTCCCTGATCGTGGCGCGGCTCTATGCCGAGGGCGTGCCGGTCGCGGGGGTTGATCGGCTGCGGCTCAACGCGCCGCTTGCGGTGCAGGACCTGCTCGCCGCGATCCGTTTCGTGTTGCAGCCGGGGGACGATCTGTCGCTCGCCAGCCTGCTGGTCTCGCCGCTGATCGGCTGGAGCCAGGAGCGACTGATGGAGACGGCGCCGCGCGACTCCGGCAGCCTGTGGCGGCATCTGTCGCGCACCCAGCCGCGCGAGGCGCTCGATCCGCTGCACAGGATGCTCGACCGGGCGGATATCGCCACGCCTTATCAGTTCCTCGAAGAGATGCTGTCCGGGTCGCTCGACGGGCGGCGCAAGCTGATCCGGCGGCTGGGGCAGGAGGCGCGCGATCCGATCGAGGAACTGCTCAACGCCGCGCTCGATTTCGAATCGCTCGGTACGCCGTCGCTGCAGCGCTTTCTCGACTGGTTCGATCGCGGCGATGTGGAAATCAAGCGCGATCCGTCAGCGCCGCTCGACGCGGTGCGGGTGATGACCGCGCACGGTGCGAAGGGATTGCAGGCGCCGCTGGTGATCCTGGCCGATGCGGCGGTCGATCCGACTCGCTCGCCGCGCTCGACGCTCGACTGGACGCCGGAGGGCATGGCGAACGCGCTGCCGATCTTCCGCCCGCGCGCCAGCGAACGCAGCGGGCCGCTTGGCGACGTGCTCGATGCGGATGCGCAGCGGGAGTTGGAGGAGCATTGGCGGCTCTTCTATGTCGCGGCGACGCGGGCCGAGGAACGGCTGGTCATCGCCGGGGCGCTGGGGCCGCTTGCCAAGGGCGAGCCGCCGCCATCGAGCTGGTATGCCGCGGCCGATTGCGCGATGACCGCGCTGGGCGTCGCACCGTCGCCCGATGCGCGGAGCTTCACTGGAATCGTGCCACAAAAGGCGGTTGCCGTCTTCGGCCGGAAAGCGGCGGAACAGGAAGAGGATGTCTCGCTCCCCGGCTGGACTCAGGAGCGCGCGCCGGTCGAGGCGCGCCCGCCGCGCCCGCTCGCGCCGTCGTCATTGGGGGAGGATGCCGTGGCCGATCCGCCCCCGACGCCTGCGATGCGCGCCGCCGCCGATCGCGGGCGGCTGATCCATGCGCTGTTCGAGCGCCTGCCGTCGGTGTCGCGCGCGAGCCGCGAGGGCGCGGCCGATTGCTGGCTTGAGCGGGTCGGTGCGGTCGCTGATCCCGTCGCGCGGGCGAAGATCGGGCAAACCGTGCTCAAGGTGCTGGATGATCCTCGCTTTGCCGACCTGTTCGGGCCGGAGTCGCTGGCGGAGGCGCCTATCGCGGCGGTGGTCGGCGAGGGGCTGGTCGTATCCGGCACGGTCGACCGGCTGCTCGTGACGTCGGAGCTGATACAGGTGATCGACTACAAGACGGGACGGCAGATCCCACAGGCGCCGGACGATATCCCGCCCTATCATGCGCGCCAGATGGCGGCCTATGTCGAGGCATTGCGCGTGATCTTTCCCGGGCGGGAGATCGAGGCGGCATTGCTCTACACGGCGGGGCCGACACTGGTTGGCTTGCCGTTGTCGCTGCTCGATCGCCACAAGCCGGGCTATGCCGCACCCCAACAAAGCTACGACCTGCCCGCTTGAGTGCCGGGCCCCCGGTCCCTAGATTGCGCGCAACACAGGAGATTCCATCATGGCGACCAAGCAGATCACCGACGACAGCTTCCACAGCGACGTCATCAGTTCCGACAAGCCGGTGCTCGTCGATTTCTGGGCCGAGTGGTGCGGGCCGTGCAAGATGATCGGCCCCAGCCTGGAGGAGATTTCCGACGAACTTGGCGAGCAGGTGTCGATCGTCAAACTCAACATCGACGACAATCCCGACGCCCCGGGGCGCTATGGCGTGCGCGGCATCCCGACGATGATTCTGTTCAAGAACGGGGCCCCTGCCGCGACCAAAGTCGGCGCTGAGCCGAAGGGCCGGATCAAGGCATGGCTTGAGGGCGAACTCGCCTGATCACCTGAGATATCGAAAGGGGCCGCGCGGCTTTGGCTGCACGGCCCCTTTTTTATTCAGCGATAATAATCGTGGCGTTCAGCACCATCGAAACCGGCCGCTTTGCAGGCAGCAGGCGCGGAAATCTCTTCCCCGAGCCGCAAGGGCAGGGGTCGTTCCGGCCGAGTTTTTCGATGAGCTCGATATCACCATGGACGAAGCGGAAGCCCCGCTTCACGTTCGTCTCGGACGGATATCCCTTACGCCGCTTCGAGCTGACCTCGAAAGCAGGGCAGGTCGGCGAGTTGGTCGATGCGGTGCATGACGGCCTCCTGTCATAACGTCGCCTGAGTGCGACGGCGGCCGAATGCCCCGGGGCGAAGGGGCCGTCAAGTCAGGTGAGCGGGATCATCACCTGGCTGGCATAGCCGGCGCGTGCCTGGAGGCTGTTGTACCAGTCGGCCACATTGGGCAGGTCCGGCCGCTCGATCGGCAGGGTGAACCAGCTATGAGCATAGACGCCCATCGGCACGTCACCGATGCCGAAGGCGTCGCCCGACAGCCAGGGGCTCAGCGCGAGATGGGCGTCGAGCACCGCCATCTTGCGGGCACAGGTGTCGGCCGATCGCCTGATCGCGTCGGTATCTCGCTGGTCTTCGGTGCGCCGAACCAGGTTGATGAACGCGTCGCGCTGGGCCTCGGCGTAATCGATCTGCCAGTCCATCCAGCGATCGGCCATCGCCCGTGCCGCGGGAGCGGCGGGCCAGAAACGATCCGGTGCGTGACGCGCGGCGAGATAGCGCAGGATCGCATTGGATTCCCAAAGGGTCACCTCGCCGTCGTCGATCGTCGGGATCAGGGCGTTGGGATTCCGCGCGAGATAGTCGGCGTCCATGCCGAACCGGCCGCCGACATCATGCCGGACATAGGAGAGGCCGGCCTCCTCGGCGAACCACGCGACTTTCTTCACGTTGTGGGAGTTCAGGCGACCCCAGATGGTCAGCATGCCGCCATGCCCTTCAAATAATGCGCCTCCGCGTCCCGCGCCGGGGAAGGGTATCAGCTCCGGTAATCGGCGTTGATCGCGATATAGCCGTGAGTCAGGTCGCAGGTCCAAACCGTGGCGCGTCCGTCGCCAAGGCCGAGGTCAACGCCGATGTCGATCTCGCTGCCCTTGAGGTGCGCCGCGACGGGGGTTTCGTCATAGCCCGTCACCGCGAGGCCGTCGCGCGCGACCTGGGTCTCGCCGAAGCGGATGGCGAGCCTGTCGCGCTCGGCCGGTTCGCCGGCCTTGCCGACCGCCATGACGACACGGCCCCAATTGGCGTCCTCGCCGGCGATGGCGGTCTTCACCAGCGGAGAGTTGGCGATCGACATCGCGATGACCCGTGCGCTGCGGTCGCTTTCGGCGCCGGTGACGTCGATAGTGATGAACTTCGATGCCCCCCTCGCCATCGCGCACGACGAGATGGGCAAGTTGCAGACAGAGATCCGCAAGCGCCGCACGGAAGGCGTCCGCCCCGGCGTCGTCGGACGAGGCGAGCGGAGCGTTGCCCGCCTTGCCGGTCGCGAAGGCGAGCACCGTGTCGCTGGTCGAGGTGTCGCTGTCGACCGTGATGCAGGAGAAGCTCTTCAGGTTCGCGTCGGAAAGCGCGGCCTGGAGGAAGGCGGGATCGACCGCCGCGTCGGTGAAGATGAAGCCGAGCATCGTTGCCATGTCGGGCATGATCATGCCCGACCCCTTGATGATGCCGACGAGACTGACCGTCCTGTCGCCGATCACTGCCTGGGTGACCGCGGCCTTGGTGAAGGTGTCGGTGGTCATGATCGTGGCGGCGGCGTCTTCCCAACCGCACGGATCGGCCTGGAAGGCGGCATCGAGGCCGGCCTCGCTCTTGTCGATCGGCAGCGGCACGCCGATCACGCCGGTCGAGGCGACGAACACGTCGGAGGGCTGGCAGCCCAGCCGGCCGGCGACGCGGGCGGCGAGATTCTCCACCGCCGCGCGGCCGCGATCGCCGGTGAAGGCGTTGGAATTGCCGGCATTGACCACCAGCGCGCGCGCCTGGCCGAGCACCAGCGCCTTGCGGCACCATTCCACCTCGGGCGACGGGCAGCGGCTCTGAGTCAGCACGCCGGCCACCACCGTGCCCGGATCGAGCGTGACGAAGGTCAGGTCGCAGCGATCCCAGGTCTTGTAGCGCGCGCGGGCGATGCGCGGCGTCACGCCGGGGATCGCCGGGAGATCGGGAAAGCCTTCAGGCGCGAGCGGGGAGCGGGTGCTGGACATGGGCGCCCTAATAAGGCCCGGCGTGCGGGAGGCAAATGCCGTTGCCGTCAAAAGCGTGGCCAGCGCGCAATTCGCCTGTATCATCGGGACGGGGACGATGGAGGCGGCATGATCATCGGGGAGGGGCGGAGCGTCACGATCGCCGTGGTCTTCACGGCTGTGGTGCTCTTCCTGTTGCTGATCGTGATGATCGTCCTTGGCTTCGAGCAATATGGGCCGCGCCTGTGGATCGCGCTTGGCGGACGGGTCGTGCCGCCGCCTGATCGTACGCTGGCCGGAGCGAAGGCGGCGCCAGTCGATAGTCCGGGCGCCTGGTTCGGAGAGGATGCCTATCCGCCCGATGCGATACGCCTTGGCCAACAAGGACGCACGGTGGCGAAAGTCGTGGTCGATGCGACAGGGGCACCGACCGATTGTACGATCACAACCGGCAGCGGATCGAAGAGCCTCGATTCAACGACCTGTACGATCCTGATGAAGCAGGCGACCTTCACACCGGCACGAGACCGAAACGGTGTGGCGACCATCGGCGATTATACGGTGCCGGTCCGATGGGTATTGCCGCAGAACTGAACGGTTTTCGTGATGAGCAATCGCTGGACGCCCGCATCCCGACCCACTACATCGCACGCCGCGATGGAACTGCTTCTCATCCTTTCCGCCCTGCTGAGCGCGCTGACCGGCGCGATTTCCGGCGTGCGGGCTCCCGAGGTGCGGCTGCATCAGGCTGTGGTCGAGGCGTCCACGGCGCGCACGACTGCGCCGGCCGCCGCGCGCGTCGCGGCGCGGCCGATCGTCCAGGCGATGCCGACGCTCGTCGCGGCCGCGTCGGTGGGCGTGAATGCGGTGTTTTCGCTCGACCATGCCTATCCGCTCTATGCGGAGCGTCGTCGCGAATAGCGCGACCGCCTGATCCGGCTTCGGCCGGTTCCTTTCGTCATGTCCATTCCGCCGCCCGGCACGATCCGGCGGCCATGCCTTCAAAGATCGGGAATTCTCCATGCTCGGCGGCTTTGCCAAATCGCTTTTCGGCTCCTCGAACGACCGTTACGTCAAGTCGCTCGGCTCCATCGTCGCGAAGATCGCGGCGTTCGAACCGACCATCTCGGCGATGACCGACGCCGAGCTTTCCAACCAGACGAGCGTGTTCCGCGAGCGGCTGGCGAACGGCACCAAGCTCGACGACCTGCTGCCCGAGGCGTTCGCCACGGTGCGCGAGGCGGCGAAGCGGACGCTCGGCCAGCGCCATTACGACGTTCAGATGGTCGGCGGCATCGTGCTCCATCGCGGTGAGATCGCCGAGATGCGCACCGGCGAGGGCAAGACGCTGGTCGCGACGCTCGCGACCTATCTCAACGCGCTGCCGGGCACCGGCGTGCATGTCGTCACGGTCAACGACTATCTGGCGGAGCGCGATGCCGGCTGGATGGGCCAGGTCTATCGCTTCCTCGGCCTGACCGTCGGCGTGATCATCCCGAACCTGACCGACCAGCAGCGCCGCGACGCCTAT
Source organism: Candidatus Sphingomonas phytovorans (assembly GCA_029202385.1). Lineage (NCBI taxonomy): Bacteria > Pseudomonadati > Pseudomonadota > Alphaproteobacteria > Sphingomonadales > Sphingomonadaceae > Sphingomonas > Candidatus Sphingomonas phytovorans. Next base: position 1,619,238 of record CP119314.1, on the reverse strand, counting down.
CATTCGGATATCACCTACGGCACGAACAACGAGTTCGGCTTCGATTATCTGCGCGACAACATGAAGTATGAGCGCAGCTCGATGGTGCAGCGCGCCTTCAACTTCGCGATCGTCGACGAGGTCGATTCGATCCTGATCGACGAGGCGCGCACGCCGCTGATCATTTCCGGTCCGACCGACGACAAGTCCGATCTCTACAAGAGCGTCGACGCGGTGGTGAAGCAACTGACCGCCGAGGACTATGAGAAGGACGAGAAGCAGAAGTCGATCATCCTGACCGAGGACGGCACGGAGAAGGTCGAGCGCATGCTCGAGGCGGCCGGCCTGCTCCAGGGCGCGAACCTCTATGATTTCGAGAACACCCAGGTGGTGCATCACACCAACCAGGCGCTGCGCGCGAACATGATGTTCAAGCTGGACACCGATTACATCGTCAAGGACGGCAAGGTCATCATCATCGATGAGTTCACGGGCCGGATGATGGATGGCCGGCGCTGGTCGGACGGCCTTCACCAGGCGGTCGAGGCGAAGGAGGGCGTTCAGATCGAGCCCGAGAACCAGACCATGGCCTCGATCACCTTCCAGAATTATTTCCGCATGTACCCCAAGCTCTCCGGCATGACCGGTACCGCGGCGACCGAAGCGGCCGAATTCTACGATATCTACAAGATGAACGTCGTCACCATCCCGACCAACGTCGGCGTGAGGCGCGTCGACGAGGAGGACGAGTTCTACAAGGACACCGCCGACAAGTTCCAGGCGATCGCCAAGAAGATCAAGCATCATGCCGAGCTGGGCCAGCCGGTGCTGGTCGGCACCGTCTCGATCGAGAAGTCGGAACTGCTGTCCGAATTCCTCGTCAAGGAAGGCGTGAAGCACGAGGTGCTCAACGCGCGCCAGCATGAACGCGAGGCGCACATCGTGGCGCAGGCCGGGCGCAAGAGCGTGGTGACGATCGCCACCAACATGGCCGGCCGCGGCACCGACATCCAGCTTGGCGGCAACCTGGAATTTCGCGTCAATGATGAACTGGCCGAAATGCCCGAGGGGCCGGAGCGCGAAGCCGCGATCGCCAAGATCAAGGCGGAGATCTCCGCCGAGAAAGCGGAGGTGCTCGCTTCGGGCGGTCTCTTCGTGCTGGGCACCGAGCGGCACGAGAGCCGCCGCATCGACAACCAGCTTCGCGGCCGTTCGGGCCGTCAGGGTGACCCCGGCCTCAGCCGCTTCTATCTGAGCCTTGACGACGATCTGCTGCGCATCTTCGGGCCGGACACGCTGTTCGCGCGGATGATGCGGTCGAACATCGGCGATGGCGAGGCGATCGGATCGAAATGGCTCTCCAAGGCGATCGAGACGGCGCAGAAGAAGGTCGAGGCGCGCAACTACGATATCCGCAAGCAGGTCGTCGAATATGACGACGTGATGAACGACCAACGCAAGGTGATCTACGAACAGCGCGCCGACATCATGGATGCGGACACGGTCGGCGATGTCGTTGCCGACATGCGCACCGAACTGGTGAATTCAATCGTCGGCGATGCGTGCCCGCCCAACAGCTATCCCGAGCAATGGGATATCGAGGGCATGCGCACGAAGCTGGCCGAGATGCTCGCGCTCGAGCCGCCGATCGACGACTGGCTGAAGGAAGAGTCGATCGATCCGGAGGTGGTCGAGGAGCGCGTGCGCGAGGCGGCCGATGCGATGGTCGCCGAGAAGGCCGCGATGCTTGAGCCGGAGCAGTGGATCCAGGTCGAGAAGTCGATCCTGCTGCAGAATCTCGATCATCACTGGAAGGAGCATCTGGCGACACTCGACGCGCTGCGCCAGGTCGTCCACCTGCGCGCCTATGCGCAAAAGACGCCGATCAACGAATATAAGCAGGAAGCCTTTTCGCTGTTCGAGCGGATGCTGGGCAATATTCGCGAGGACGTGACCCGCACCATCGCGCATGCGCAGTTCCAGCTTGAGGAGCGGCCGGCGCTGCCCGACCTGCCCGACTTCATCACCACGCATTTCGATCCGTTCAGCGGCGACGACGACAGCGCGGATTTCGACGCCGGCACCCGCGGCCTTTTGACCACGACCTTACCGCCGCTATCGATCCCGCGGCCGACCGGGGAGGAGGTGGGCGAGGACCCGGCCGACTGGGAAGGCAAGGTGAGCCGCAACGCCTCATGCCCCTGCGGGTCGGGCCGCAAATACAAGCACTGCCACGGGGCGGTATGAGAAAGGGGCTCCCCCGCAACGAGCGGGGGAGCCCTTTGGCTATTTCGGCGGTTATTTCGGCGCGACGATCGACGGGCCGAGGTTGTTGATCACCTCGCGCGCATCGAAGGCGCGGACATTGTCCGCCGGCTTGGGGCCGCGACCGAGCACGATTTCCGAGCTGGCTTCATATTTGTCGACGGTGGTGACATCGACGCCGCGATCCCAGAACGGATCGCCCCAGAACGGATCCCAGCTCCGCCAGCCGAAGCCACGGCCGCGATAGCGCCAGCTCGCGCCCCAATATCCATAAGGTCCCGGACCAAAGGCGCCCGGCGTGGTGTAGGTCCGCGTCTTCCGATCGGTATTGCGATCGGCCAGGATGAAGTAATCATAACCGTGCTGAACCGTCAGTTCCGCCGCGTGATACAGCAGATAGCGCTCGACTGTGTCGCGCGATGTGTAGCTGTTGCCCGCGAAGCTCACCATGAAGCGGTTCGGTTCGATCATCCGGTCGCTGTAGCCGGCCCGCTCGAAGCCGGTGCCGGTCGCTGGCCGATAGGTCGTTTCGGTGGCGCAGCCGGCGGTCATCAGGGTTGCGGCACCCAGCGCTGCAAACAGTGTGGCCCGCGAAGTTCTCGTCGTCTTCATCTCTTCCTCCAGGCACGGACCGATGCGGCAAAGCGTGCCGCAGCGGCCGTCAGTTGTGGAACGTTCGACTGAGCCCAAGTGTCCGTGACAAAGTCGTCAGCAGATCGTCACGGAATGGTAATGATCCGACCCCCGAATGTTCCGGCCGGGACAGCTCCAGCTCATGCGAGGAAGACGGTGCGGGGCTCGGTTGACCGTAACGCTTAGCTATTGAGCGGATTGGGAAGGGATGTTTCGAGAATCGTTGCAACCTAAGGGTCGGCGCGATCCGCATCGATCATCTCGGCGCGATAGGCGGCAGGCGGTTCGCCGAACGTCCGGCGAAACAGGGCGATAAAACCGCTTGCCGTGGCGTACCCAAGGTCGAGCGCGATCGTGGTAACCGCCTGTCCCTCAGCCAGCATCTCCAGGGCCCGCATGAGTTTCGAGCGCTGGCGCCAGACCCTGAAGCTGAAGCCCGTCTCCTCAACGAACCGGCGGCTGAGCGTGCGCTCGCTCACGCACGCCAGCGCCGCCCAGGCGCCGATTGCGCGATCATCGGCGGGGTCGTCGATCAGCGCTTGAGCAACCCGCAGCATTCGTGGATCGCGTGGTAGCGACAGTCCGAACGTCTCCACCGGCAGGCCGCCGATCTCGTCGAGGATTACGGCCGCAACCCGCTCGGCGGCGGGGCCCCTCGGACCAGGTGTCCACCCCGCGGCCCGCAGCACCGCCGCGCGCAGGAGGCTGGAGGTACGGATCGTGGAGGCCTCGCGCGGCAGGCCCGCACAGGCATCTTCCGCCACATAGACGGTCCACCCATCCATGGCCCCATGCGAGCGTGCCCAGTGCGGCTCATGTGGCGGCAACCATACTGCATGAGTTGCCGGCACCACCCACACGCCCTTTTCGGTGCCGACCGAGATCAGGCCTCTCAGCGATCCCAGGAGCTGGCCCTCCGGATGCCGGTGCGGAAGCGAGCCGTGACCCGCCGGATCGCGGCCGCGCGCGGCGACCAGGATCTCGCCGACGGGCAGCGGAACGGCGGTGGGTCCATATGCGATCATGGCGGCTCCATGCTATATCATGGCTGCAATGCTTTATAGCCGTCGCGCCGCAGACAGTAAGGTACAGTCTGAGGTATCGATCTATGACTGACGTTTTTCATCCTTCCGTTCTGGATCCGACCGCGCGAACTGTCGTCGATCGGCTGCAGAGAAAAGCGAGCAAACAGCTACCAACGCTCTTTCGCCACTATTTGCCCCGCTTGCCTTCCATGCTGCTCGGGCGCCCGGTCAGGCCGCCCAGGGACATTGGCTTCTTCGACGACAAACTCCTGCCGCTCAATCTTGCGCAAGGCGATCTCCTCTACCTGCTTGCCCGGGCGCGGAGACCGCGTTGCGCCGTCGAATTCGGCACGTCCTTCGGCGTCTCGACCATCTATCTCGCCGCGGCGATCCGGGATGCGGGCTGCGGCGGGCGCGTGATAGGCACCGAACTGGTGCCGGCGAAGGCGGCGGCAGCGCAAGCGAATCTCGCGGCGGCCGGTCTCGCCAATCTGGTGGAGATCCGCGAGGGTGACGCACGCGAAACGCTAGCGTGCGTCGATGAGCAGGTGGACTTTCTCTTGCTTGATGGTTGGCCGCAACTTGCGCTCGATGTTCTTCGAGCTGTCGAGCCGTCGCTATCGAATGGGGCGATCGTGTTCGTGGATAATGTCGCGCAGTTCCGCACGGAATTGAAGCCGGTGGTCGAACGTCTGTCGAGCCCGACCTGGCGGACCAGCATGTTGCCTTTCAGAAGCGGAACACTCGTGGCCGTACGCGAAAGCTGAGCGGGCTGGCATAGCTCCACGTCTAAACGCCTCGAATGCTACGCTAGCGCCTATGGGATCGCCTGCGCCAATCGCTGCTCAAGCGGATTTTGTTGGACGCGGCTGGAACATGAAGGCGATCGGCTGGTTATAAGGAAGGGCCGGGGCGGTTCCAATGCATATGGACCGCTATGCTCGTGAACCGTAAGGCTTTGCGAGAGTAGCCGATTATTCTAGCTGGGGGCGGGCAAGCGGTTTTGCATTCACGGTCGAGCGTCATCCTGTTGGCCAGCGCATGCGCGATGGCGCAACCTGCCGCAGCGCAACGGCGTCCAGATCCGCTTGAGCAGGCGCGGGACAGCCAGAAGGAATCCGCCAAGGCGACTGATCCCGCAGGACAGGGTGCCGACGCGCCGATCATCCCGGATTCGCAGTTCGAGCAGGCATTGCCAGCGATCGACCCCGCCCTGAACCAGCCGCTCGCGCCGATCGAAAGCATCGATCTGATGCCGGTGGTGCAGCCGGCCACTCCTGCCGGTGCGCAACCCGCGCAGCAGCCCGTCACCGCGCCCGCGACGGTCGACCCGGCACTCGCCGAACCGCTGCCGCCGCTCGCCGGTTTCGATGTCGAGCCGCCTGCCGCGGCCACCGGCAAGGAGGCTTCCGATGCACCACCCGAGCTTCGGTACTCGGTCAAGGTAGAGGGGCTGGAAGCGGTCGGCCTGGAACATCCCTTCCGCGCACTCTCCTCGCTCGACAAGGGGGACGGCAAGGGTGCCAACGGCGCGGTGATTTCAGCCCGTGCCAGGGAGGATGAGGGCCTGGCGCTGCGCATGCTGCGCGCCGAGGGATATTATGACGGTGTGGTCTCCTCGCTGGTCGAGCCGGTGCAGAACCAGCCCGGTCGAGTCACCGCGACGATCAATGCCTCGCCCGGTTCGCGCTATACGCTCGGCGCCATCGTGATCGAGGGGCCAGAGACAGTGCCGCCGGGCCTTGTCAGGAGCGCGCTTGCGCTGCGGACCGGCGATCCGATCGTCGCCAGCGCGATCGAGGCGGCGGAGGGCGGCGTGGCGCTGCAATTGCCGCAACAGGGCTATCCCTTCGTCAAGGTCGGGGAACGCGACATCGAACTGGACGATGCGACTCATCTCGGCGCCTATACGCTGCCGGTCGATCCCGGACCGCGTTCCTCCTTCGGCACCTACTCGACGACCGGGAAGCTCGCGTTCAACGCGGCACATGTCGGCGTCCTCGCGCGGTTCAAGCCTGGCGAGCTCTATGACGATCGCCGGGTCAACGATCTGCGCGAGGCGCTGGTCGCGACCGGGCTGTTCGACAGCGTCGCGGTCGAGCCGCGGCGTACGGGCCAGATCGCGCCCGACGGGACTGAGGTGGTCGACCTGCTCGTTACCCAGAATGCGGGCAAGCCCCGACGGCTGGCCGCGACTGCCGGCTATTCGACCGGGCAGGGCCTGCGGCTCGATGCGAGCTGGACACACCGCAATCTGTTCGGCCCGGAAGGGTCGCTTGCCTTCAGCGGCACGGCAGGAACCCAGGAGCAGGGCGCGGCCGCGACGTTCCGCCGGGCCAATGCGGGACGGCGCGACAAGACGGTGCTGCTTTCGGTCACCGCCAACCGCCAGAATTTCGACGCGTACAAGGCGCTGACCCTGGGTATCAACGGCCGGATCTCGCTTGATTCAACGCCGATCTGGCAGAAGCGCTGGACCTGGGCCTATGGCTTCGAACTGCTCGGATCGCGCGAAGACACGTTCCAGGCGGCGACGGGCAAGCGCGCCTATCAGAATTACGGCATTGCCGGGATAAACGGCCAGGTCGGTTTCGACAGCACCAACAGCCTGCTCGATCCGACCAAGGGCTTCCGCGCGATGGTCCGCATCAGCCCCGAAACGTCACAGACCGAAGGCAGCAACTATCGTTATATCCGCGCCCAGGTGGACGGCAGCACCTATTACCCGGTCACGGACAGCCTGGTGATGGCGGGTCGAATCCGCGTTGCCTCGATCGCCGGCGCACCGCGCGATGCGATCGCGCCCTCGCGTCGGCTTTATGCGGGCGGTGGCGGCTCGGTGCGGGGTTTCGGCTATCAGCAACTCGGCCCGCGCGACAGCAACAATGATCCGGTGGGCGGGCGCAGCCTTGTCGAGGGCGCGATCGAGGCGCGGTACCGGTTCGGCAATTTCGGGATCGTGCCCTTCTTCGATGTCGGCCAGGCCTATGCCTCGACCCAGCCCAAGTTCACCGACCTGCGCTACGGCGCCGGAATCGGCGCGCGCTATTATACCAATTTCGGCCCGGTTCGCTTTGACGTCGCCACTCCGCTTGGCCGGCGCAAGGGTGAATCCAAGGTCGCGATCTATATCTCGATCGGACAGGCCTTCTGATGCCGGAAACCGACGTCGAGACCGCCGCACCGGCACCGCGCCGCCGTTTCCCGATCGGGCGCATCGCGGCCTGGCTGGCCATCGCGGTCGCCGGTCTGCTCGCCCTGGCGATCGTCGCGGTCTTCGCGCTGAACACCGACCCCGGCCGGCGTTTCCTGGTCGGCAAGCTTTCAGGCTATGAAACGGCATCCGGCCTCAAGGTCGAGCTCGGGCGCCTGGACGGCTCGCTCTACGGCAAGCTCACCATCCGCGACCTGAGGATCAGCGACCCGAAGGGAGTCTTCGCGACCGCGCCGCGGATCGATCTCGACTGGCGGCCCTTCGCCTTCATCCGCAACCACGCTGACATACGCTCCGCCGCCGCGCCCCTGATCACGCTCGCCCGGTTGCCCGAACTGAAGCCGGTGCCGAGCGATCCCAATGCGCCTACCCTGCCTGATATCGACATCGATATCGGGCGCCTGAAGGTCGGACGCCTCGTCCTCGGCGCGCCGATCACGGGCACGCGGCGGGCGATGACGCTCGATGCGGTGGCGCATATCGCCGATGGTCGCGCGCAGATCACCGGCAACGCCGCCGCGCTCGACGGGGGCGATCGGCTTGCGCTCGTGCTCGATGCGGTGCCGGACCAGGATCGCCTGATCGTCGACGCGCGACTCAATGCTCCGGCCGGCGGGATCGTCGCAGGGATGGCCGGGCTGAAGCGGCCGCTGGCCGCGCAGATCAACGGGCGCGGAAGCTGGTCGTCCTGGCAGGGCAAGGCGGAGGCAGCGCTCGGCGGCAAGACGCTTGCCGCGCTGGATGTCACCGCGCGCAACGGCACCTTCACGGTGCGCGGGCCGCTTCATCCCGGGTTGATCCTGGCTGGGCCGGTCGAGCGGCTGACAGCACCGGCGTTGCTGGTCGACTTCACCACCACGCTCGCTGCGCGCCGCGCGACCACAAGGCTGTCGCTGCGCTCCAATGCGCTGGCGGTGACGGCGAATGGCGTGGTGGATCTGGCGAAGAGCCGTTTCGAGGGCATGCAGGTCGAGGCAGGGCTGCTTACCCCGGGATCGATCGCACCGAATCTCAACGGTCGCGATGTCCGCGCCTCGCTTCGCCTCGACGGTGCCTTTGTCCGGCCGCTGGTCGACTACAAGATCAGCGCGGCGGCGATCGGCTTCGACAAGACCGTGGTGCAGGGCCTTTATGCCGAGGGACGCAGCCGGGTTGATGCCGACCGGATCATCGTGCCCGTCTCCGCGCGCATCGCGCGAGTCACCGGGTTGAACGCGGCGGCTGGCGGATTGCTCACCAAGGTGACCGTGAACGGCGAGTTCGCGATTTCCGGGGATACCATCCTGTCGGACAATCTGCGCATCCGTTCGCCGCAGATCGATGCGACCGCAATCGTGGTCGCCGACCTGTCGACCGGTATATATCGTGCTGGCCTGAAGGGCCGGATCAACGATTACCGCATCGACGGAGTCGGCATCATCAACGCGACGACCGACATGAAACTGGTTACCGTCGCGTCGGGTGGTTTCGGGTTGAAGGGGCGGTTCGGGGTCACCACGGTGAAGCTCGACAATGCGGGCGTCGAGAATTTCCTCGGCGGCCGCGCCGTGATTGTCGGCAACATCAGCTTCGATCCGAAGGGCGTGTTCCGCGTGGAGAATCTGCGCGTCGCGGCACCAAGCTTCCGCCTCACCGGAGGCCAGGGCAGCTATCTGCCAGACGGCCGAATCGCCTTCACCGCGCAGGGCAGTTCGACGCAATATGGTCCGCTCGCGCTTGCCGTGTCGGGCACCGCCGAGCGCCCGCTGATCAGGCTGCGCGCGAGCCGACCGAATGTCGGCGTGCAGCTCAGCGATGTCGAGGCGACGATCCGGGGCACCGGCACCGGCTATGCCGTGGTCGCGACCGGCGGATCGCCCTACGGGCCGTTCAACGCTGACGTGCTGATCCGCACCGGCGGTGGGCCGCTGACGATCGACATCCACCGTGCGCGTTTCGCCGGGGTCGACTTTGCCGGTACGGTTCGTCAGGCGCCCGCGGGTCCGTTCCTGGGCCGGCTCACCGCCAACGGGTCGGGGATCAACGGCACCGTCACCCTGTCGGCGGTCGGCGCCGTGCAGCGCGCCCAGGTTTCGGCCCGCGCAAACGGCGCGCATATCCCCGGCGAGGCGAAGCTCGTGATCGAACGCGCGATCGTCGAGGCGACGATCACGCTCTATGCCAAGGCGCCGGAAATCGTCGCCGATATGCAGCTTGCCGGCGTCCGCCAGGGAAGCTTCTACCTCCAGACCGCGCGCGCCAAGGTGAATTATCAGGGTGGCCACGGCACCGCGCAAGTCGTCGCCAACGGCGAGAGCGGCGTGAGCTTTCGCGTCGCCGCCAACGCGCAGCTTTCGCCTGACCTGTACCGGGTCGCGGCACAGGGCCAGGTCGGCACCGTGGCATTCTATCTGGCCCAGCCGGCGATGATCAGGAACGATCATGGCACCTATGTGCTTGCGCCGGTCGCGATCGTCGTGCCGCAAGGACAGGTCCGGGTTGCCGGGCGCTATGGCAAGACGCTTGAGCTTCAGTCGCGGTTCGACAATTTCGATCTCGCGATCCTCAATGCGTTCGCTGCCGGTGCGGGCATTGGCGGACGCGCGACCGGCAGCCTCGACTTCGTCCAGGCCGGGGCGGGCATGCCACGCGCCGATCTGCACCTCGACGTTCGCGGTTTCACGCGTTCGGGGGCCGCGGTCGTGTCGACGCCGGTCGACATCTCCGCGCTTGGCACGCTCCGTCCCGAAGGCGGCACGCTGGGTGCGCTCATCAAGCGCGGTGGGGCGGCGATCGGCCGGGCGCAGGTGCGGTTGCAGCCCGTCGGCGAGGGCGACTGGACGACCGCCCTGATGAATGCGCCGCTGGGCGGCGGAATTCGCTATAATGGCCCGGCCGACGTGCTGTGGAGCCTGGCGGGCCTCGCGAACCAGACGCTTACCGGGCAGATCGGCATCGCCGCCGATTTCTCCGGACGCCTGTCCAGCCCGCAACTGACCGGCCTGATCCGGGCTAACGCGCTCGCTTATGACAATGAGACCTACGGCACGCGCATCAGCGCTATCAGGCTGAACGGCCGCTTCACCAGCGACCGGCTTGAGATCACCGAATTCAGCGGACGTGCCGGGAAGGGCAGCGTTTCGGCGAAGGGTAGTGTCGGCTTCGGGGCCGATGCGGGCTTCCCGATCGATATAAGGGCTACATTGAGCAACGCGCAGCTTGCCCGCAGCGATGCGCTTGGCGCGACCGTCTCGGGGGATATCGCCGTCACCAACAGCAAGGCGAATGGCGGTCTGGTCTCCGGCACGCTGAACTTGCCCGAGGTACGGTATGAGATCATCCGCCAGGGCGCGGCCGAAGTCGCCGAGCTACAGGGCGTGCGGCGTAAGGGCACCAGCCGCGCCCAGGCAGCGAGCGATGCCGCCGCGGCGGCGGCAGGCGTGCCCAGCCTATTCAAGCTCGACCTGCGAATCCATGCCGACAATCGCCTGTTCGTTTCCGGCATGGGCCTGGAGAGCGAATGGAGCGCGGATTTGCGGGTCGGCGGCACCTCCGCCACGCCGGAAGTCATCGGCAATGTCGATCTGGTCCGGGGCACCTACAATTTCGCGGGCAAGCGCTTCGATCTCGATCAGGAGAGCGTGATCCGTTTCGAGGGCGGCGCGGTGACGAACCCGTTGCTGTCGATGAAGGCGACGGCGACCATTTCCGGCACCGCCGTCACGATCAATATCGCCGGCCGGGCGCAGAACCCGCAGATCACCTTCAGCTCCTCGCCCAGCCTGCCACAGGACGAGTTGCTCTCGCGAATCCTGTTCGGCAATTCGGTGACCGAATTGTCGCCGATGCAGGCGATCCAGCTTGCCGCCGCGCTCAATTCGTTGCGCGGCTCGGGCGGCGGGCTCAATCCGCTCGGCAAGCTGCGTTCGGCTTCCGGTATCGATCGCCTGCGGGTTCTCGGCGCGGACGAAGCGACCGGACGCGGAACGTCGGTCGCCGCGGGCAAATATATCTCGAACGATATCTATGTGGAGATCGTCACCGATACCCGGGGCTTCACCGCAACCCAGATCGAGATCGCCCTGTCGAAGGCGCTGAGCATCCTGAGCCAAACCGGCGGCTCCAACGGCACCGCGATCAACCTGCGCTATTCCAAGGATTATTGACGATAGAGCCAGAGGCTATCGTGCCGGCGACAGGCTGATGATCCGGACCACGGGCCCGGTCCGGATACCGGGTTTGGGACGGATCACGGCGACCTGCCTGCCACCGCGCAGCAATTGGGCATATCGGGCGAGTTCGTCCGGGAAATGTGCCGGGTCGGCACGATAGCCGTCATAATGGCTCAGGATGACGAAGTCGGCGCGGCAGGTGGGAAGCAGCGGGGCATCCACATGGGCAAGATCGACGACGGCCCGTCCCGATCGCAGGGTCTCTACCTCCGAATAGCGGATTCGCTTGGCGAGGATATCCTCGACATCGACGCAGCCGGCGGAGCCGAGGGGAAACAGGAAGCGCCAGGCGCCCATCTGAAGCAGATCGAACGCGGCATGTTCCACTACGATCCGGCTGCCGGGTGGAGCGTTTTCCCTGATCCAGGCGCTGGCCGCCTGGCGCGTGTCGTGCGCGCGCTCCGTTGCTCTGACCTTCGCGGCCTGGAGCATCGGGAGCGCCAGCAACAGCGCTGCCATGGCTTCGAGCAGGGGGAGGCGGCGATTCACCCGGGCGCGCAACCAGTCGGCCAGCCAGCACAGCGCCGCCGCTGCCGCGATCGCCGCGAAAGGCAACAGCGGCACGATCCAGCGTTCCCAGAGCAGGGCCTGAGCGCCGATGACCAACAGGAATGCGAGGGCGCCGGGCAGAACTGCGACGGTTGCAACCCGCAGGCGACTCAATGCGCCGATCGCGCCGAGCAGGACCAGGGCGAGGCCTGCCCCGCCAAACGATGCCAATAGCGGATGGCCCGCATACCAGGCGAGATTGGCCAGGAAACCGCCGCCCGTCGCACCGGGATGTGCCGTCCGCGCTTCACCGGCGAGATTTTGCACTACCGTGGGATAATCGAGCAGCAGATAGGGCGAGACGAGCAGCAGGGTGGCAAGCGCCATGACGGGCAGCAGCGCGACGCGGCGCAGTTCATGGCGATCATGCCAGCCCCGATAGAGGCCGGCGCATAGCGGATTGAGGACGATGATCGCCGCCGGCCATTTGGTCGCGCAGGCAAGGCCTGCCCAGACGCCGGCCATCAGATAATCGCGCGGCCGTCCCTCGCGCGCGATCGCCACCGCCGACCGGGTGCTCAGCAGCATGAAGACCGTCGCCTGCACGTCGGTCCGGATGATCTGCGAATATTCGATATGGACCGAGTTCACCGCGAGGAACGCCGCGGCGATCAGCCCGAGCCTCGGGCCGCCAAGCTTTTTGCCGAGCGACCAGGTGAGCCAGACGCAGGCGACGCCGCAGGCGACGATGAACAGCCGCGCTGGCAGGAACAGGATGCCGGGATCGGCGTAGACGGCTGCCATGAGCGCCTGGCTGTCGGCGAAGCGGCCTGTGGCAATGCCGAGGCCACCCACGCCCAGACTGACCAGGGCGAGGCAATAGAGGGTCGTGGTGCCGGGGTGACCGAACCAGCCCGGATTGAGGCTGTGGTTTCGCAGCATGTCGAGCGACTTCATCACGAACAGCGGCTCGTCCGGATCGTTCAACGCGGGCAGGCCGAAGCCGACGCCATGAATCCGCAATCCCGCCGCGATCGCCAGGATGAGCATCAATATTCCAGCTTCCGTCCATTGGACGAGCAGCCGGTTACGGGCCGGAGCGATCGGTTTCGTCATGGTATCGAAAGACATGACGTGGAGCGACGATGCGAACCGTAATCCTGGCCGGCGGATTGGGCACCCGGCTCGGCGAAGAAACCAGCGTTCGGCCAAAACCGATGGTCGAGATCGGCGGAATGCCGATCCTCTGGCACATCATGAAGATCTATTCTTCGGCCGGATTCAATGACTTCGTCATTTGCCTCGGGTACAAGGGCTATCTGATCAAGGAATATTTCGCGAATTATTTCCTGCACACATCGGACGTCACGATCGACCTGCGCGGCGGCAATGGCATGGAGGTGCATTATGCCCGCAGCGAGCCGTGGCGCATCACCCTGGTCGAGACCGGCCCTGCGACGATGACCGGCGGGCGGCTGGCGGCGATCCGTCATTATCTCGATCCAGACGAGCCCTTCTGCTTCACCTATGGCGACGGCGTCGCCGATATCGATGTCGCGGAGCTGGTGCGCTTCCACAAGGCGCATGGGCTCCGCGCGACGATCACCTCGGTCTCGCCGCCGGGCCGCTTCGGCGCGCTCGAGTTCGATGGTAACCGCGTCACCGATTTCCGCGAAAAGCCCGCTGGCGACGGAGGGCGCATCAATGGCGGGTTCTTCGTTGCCGATCCGTCGGTGCTCGATCTGGTCGACGGGCCCGAGAGCGTCTGGGAGGCAGGCCCGCTCGAGCAGCTGGCACGGTGCGGAGAACTGATGAGCTATCAGCATGACGGGTTCTGGCAGCCGATGGATACGCTGCGCGACAAGATGCAGCTCGACGAACTGTGGAACACCGGCAGCGCGCCATGGAAGCGCTGGTGAGCGGCACCTGGTCCCGCCGCCGGGTGCTCGTGACGGGGCATACCGGCTTCAAGGGGAGCTGGCTCAGCCTGTGGCTGGACGCGATGGGGGCTGACGTCACTGGTTTTGCCCTCCCGCCGCCGACCGAGCCGAGTTTGTTCGAGACGGCTCGGGTCGCCGGGCTGGTCAGGCATGTGGAAGGCGACGTACGCGACCTGGCGGCCGTCCGGGCGGTGGTGGAGGCGAGCCGGCCCGAGGTGATCTTCCATCTCGCCGCGCAGCCGCTCGTCCGCCTGTCCTATGTCGAGCCGGTCGAGACCTACGCAACCAATGTGATGGGCACGGTTCATCTGCTCGAGGCGGCACGGCGCGCGCCCGGCGTGAAGGCGATCGTCTGTGTCACCAGCGACAAATGCTACGAGAATCGCGAATGGATCTGGCCCTATCGCGAAAGCGACCCGATGGGTGGGCACGACCCCTATAGCAGCAGCAAGGGCGCGGCCGAACTGGTCGTATCGGCCTGGCGCCGTTCCTTCTTCGCCGAAGGCGGCCCGTTGCTCGCGTCGGTCCGTGCCGGCAACGTCATCGGCGGCGGCGACTGGGCGGCGGACCGGTTGCTGCCCGACCTGGTCCGCGCGTTCGAGGCCGGTGCGGCGCCGCTGATCCGCGCGCCCGATGCGGTACGGCCGTGGCAGCATGTGCTTGAAGCGCTCGGCGGCTACATGATGATCGCGGAGCGGTTGCTGGCCGGCGAAAGACAGTTCGCCGATTCCTGGAACTTCGGGCCCGCCGACGAGGATGCCCGCCCGGTGTCGTGGATCGTGGAGAGGATGCGGGCTGGCTGGGGCGGCGGTGCGGCCGACGCGATGCCCGATAGCGGCCCACGCCCGCACGAGGCCGGATTGCTTCGGCTCGATTGCTCCAAGGCGCGGGCGGCGCTGGGCTGGCGCCCTGCTCTTGGGCTCGATCAGGCGCTCGACTGGATCGTTGCGTGGCACAAGGCCGTGGCGTCCGGCGCTGACGCGCTGACTGTCACGCGCGCGCAGATCGCCGATTATCAAACCGTTACCAGCCGGCTGGACGAGCGTTCGGCCGCCTGAGCCGTCGCGCTCGCGAGCGTCAGCATGTTGCCCAGGCGCAGTGCGATCGAAAAGGCCGGTAGCGGCACCCGGTCGAGCTTCAAGCCGACGGTCCAGGCCGCCTGTCGGGCAAGGAAGTCGATTGGGAAATGGTTGTAGCTGCGGTCTACCGCCACTTCGCCATAGCCGGCGCGGATCAGGAGATTGTTGATCGTCGTCGGATTGTAGAGCTCCGGATGCTGGAGGCAGAAGGGCGGCCAGCGCACGCCCATCACGTGGCGGAGCAGCGAACGCTCGTCATGGGTCACGATCATCAGCGTGCCGTCAGCGCGCAATTTGCTGCGAATCTGCGCAAGGGCAGCAAGCGGATCGAGCAGATGGTCGAGCACGTGCACCATCACCGCCAGGCTGACTGAACCGTCCGGCACGGCGGACAGATCGTCCATGTCGGAAAGCACCGTCGCGGGGCGCCCGCCCGTTGCCCTGCGCAGCTGATCATGGATGGCGCGATTGGGTTCGAACAGCCAGAAATGCCCGAAATCGCCGCGCTGCGCCGCTTCCCCGACGATATAGCCGATGTCGGGCCCGATCTCGAGATAGTCGCCATCGAGCATGGCGCGCGCCGCTGCCGCCTCGAAATAGCCGCGCTGCGTGGCGGCGATCGCGTCGCTGGTCACGAGATCCATATTCGGTGCCATGCTCGAATAGAGATTGGCGAGCTGCGGGCCGTCGAAGAAGATCGGATTGTAGAGCAGCCCGCAGGCGAGGCAGCGATGATAGGAGAAGAACAGCTTTTCCTTGAAAAGCCCGGACCAGAACGGGCGAAGCGATTCAAGGGTCTTCGCTTCGGCACGCTGCGCGCTGCGGACTTCCTCCCGAGCGTCATCGGTGCCGCATAGCGGGCATGGGCGCCGCAGGAATTCATGGTCCATCATGTCTCCTTTCCAGCCGGCCGGAAGGTAACGTGGCTGTGCCAGAAGTAGCTGCCGACGATCAGGATCGCGGTGAAACCCAGCTGGGCCAGTATCGGCGGCAGGCCGGCGACCTCGACCAGCAATGGCAACGCGGCCCAGTTGGCGGCATAGTTGAACAGGTAGAAGCTGGAAAAAGCGCCGAACTCGCGGGCCAGATTGCCGCGGGTCCTGAACACGCCGAGCTTGTAGGTCGCAAAGGCGAAACACAGGCTCACCGCCTGGGCGATGGCCAGCGCCAGCATATAGTGATGCTGGAGCGCGGCGAAACTCCACAGCAGCAGCGGGTAGATACCCAGGCCGAAGACGGTGTTCGCCGCCCCCGCCACCAGGAAACGCAATGGGCGTCGTCCGTTGCCGGCTACCCCGGCCTTCACGATTCTTCCCATAGCGGAATCCGCATATTCTCGCGCAGCACCTCGCGCGGGAGGAAGGGGGACAGGTCCTCGAGCGCGGGCGAGGTGATCCGTCCGTCGGGATGCGCCTTGGCGCCGAGCTTGGGCGCGAAGGAGACATTTTCGTCGACGATCAGCTCGCACAGCACCGGCCCCGGCGCGGCAAGGGCTTCGGCAATGGTGCCGGGCAGCTCGTCGTGAGTTTCCGCCCGGAAATAGGCGAAGCCGAAGGCGGCGGCGACCTTGCCGAAATCGGGGAAGGTCACGTTGCTCTTTGGGCCACCGCCGACTTCGACGCCGTTGAAGAAGTTGCGGTGAGTCTGGAAGATCGAGACATAACCGCTGTTGTTGATCAGGAAGACCTTCACCGGCATGCCGTAGCCGGCGATCGTCTGCATCTCCTGCAGGTTCATCATGATGCTGCCGTCGCCGGCGATCGCGATCACCCGCTGCTTGCCGCCGGTCGCTGCACACACGCCGATCGCGGCGGGCAGGTCGTAGCCCATCGTCGCGCAGCCGGAATTGGTCCAGAGCCGCTGGCCGCGCTTGATCTCGGCTGCCTGGAAGCTGACGACACAGGCGCTGCCATTGCCGGTGACGACGACATCATCCTCGCCGAGCTGCCGGAACAGGGCATCCATCGCGACATAGGGGTGAAGTTGCGGTCCGTGGTCGTGATATTCGGGCAGCACCACGGGGAAGCGGCTGACCCGCTGGCTCGCCCAGTTCATCCATTCGCGATGCCCGGCTGTCGGCCCTTCATAGGGCTGGTCGAGCAGCGCCGGTATCAGCGTGCCGAGGTCAGCCACCACCGGCATGTCCGGCACCACGTTCGGCTTGCGTAACTCGACCGGATCGATATCGACCCAGATCTTGAACGCCTCGCGCGCGAAGCTCTGCCAGTTATAGCTTACCTGGCGGATGTTGAGGCGGCTGCCCAGCACCAGCAGCAGGTCGGCGCTCTGGGTTACCATATTGCCGGCGCGGTCGCCCACCGTGCCGGGGCGACCGGCATAGAGCGGATGATCGTTCCACAGCACGTCGTGCGCGTTCCAGCCGGTGACGACGGGAACGCCGAGCCGGTCGATCAGGCGCAGGAAACCGGCATAGGCGCCGGAAAGCCGCACGCCACCGCCAGCGAACACCACCGGCCGCGCTGCCTTGCGGAGGCGATCGAGAATTGCCGCGGCGGTGGACGGCAGATCGGTATGAGTCCAGGGTTCGTCGAGCTCGGCCGGATCGAAGCCCGCCAGCGTATCCGGATCGATCTTCATCGCTTGCACGTCGAGCGGGATATCGAGCCATACCGGCCCGGGACGCCCGCTGGTCGCCAGGTAGATCGCCTTTTCGAGATGGTAGCGGATCGATCGCGGATCAGTCACCATCGTCGCATATTTGGTGATCGGGCGGACCAGTTCCTCGATGTCGAGTTCCTGGTCGCCATATTGGCGCAGCGGCAGGCCGGTGGCGCGCACCGTTGTCTCGCGCTTCACCTGGCCGGAGAGCACCAGCATGCCGATCGAATCGACCCACGCGCCATAGACGCCGGTGATCGCATTGGTCCCGCCCGGCCCGGACGTCACGTTCACCACCGCCAGCTTGTTGGTGAGCCGGTAATAGGCCTCCGCCGCCATCGACAGCGCCTGCTCGTGATGAGTGAAGGTCGTCGCGAGGCGTGGATGCGTGCCGAGCGAGTGGTTGAGGTGCATCGCACCGCCGCCGGTGAGCATGAAGACATGCTCGATACCGTGCCTGACGAGCTGCTTCGCCACCCAGTCGGAGAGTTTTATCAGGGTCATCGTGTCCATCCGTTCGAAAGCGCGGTGCGCCGGATCGCCTCGTCGAGGGCGATCGTGGGAGAGAGGCCGTGCGCCCAGCGGATCGCTTCGGTCGACGGTACGTAGCGGCCCGGGTTCCAGCCGGGATCGGGCCGGCCGAGAATCTCGACGCCGGGCCCGCCAAGCAGGGCGGCGGTCCGGTGCGCCAGGTCGGCGATCGACACCGCTTCCTCGGATCCGACATTGAAGACCGCGCCCGCGTCCCCGCTGATCAGCAACGTCCAGAGCCAGACGGTCAGGTCGGCGGCATAGAGATAGGAGCGTACCGCCGTTCCCGCGCCGTCGACCCGGATCGTGCGCCCGGCAATGGCGTCGCGGATGAAGTTGCCCGCGGCGAAATGGATATCGAGCGAGAGAAGCGGCCCGAGCAGCGCGAAGATGCGCGCATTGACCACGTCGAGCCCGAACTGCTTGCCATAGATGGCGCAGAGCATCTCGGCCGCGCGCTTGCCCTCGCCATAGGCCGAGCGCGGATCGCGTTGATCGGGGCCGCCCGCCCACTCCTCGGGGACATGCGCGACATGCCAGGGCTGCGCGCCATAGACGGCACCTGAACTGAGGAAGAAGAAGCGCCTGGCGCCGCATTCGACGGCGAGATCGAGCGCCCGGCGCGTGCCGGTGACGATCGTGTCGAACATGAGACGCGGATCGTTGGCATTGAGCGCGGCGCTGGCATCGGTCGCGGCGTGGATCACATGAGTGAACCGGCGTTCCGGCGGCAGGCAGCTGAGGACGTCGCCCGCCACGAACCGAAAGCGCCGGGCGAGATGCGGTACCCTGCTGGCGAAGGCGCCCGGATCGCGGCTCAGGATCGTGACGTCGATGTCGACCTCGGCGCGGGCCAGCGCTTCGAGCATCCAGCGGCCGATGAAGCCCGTGCCGCCGGTCATGAAGATGCGCGCGCCGTCCAGCCGCGGCCAGAGCGGCGCGAGCGCGGTTTGCACCGCATCGAGATCCTCGTCGAGGATCATGCGGGTACCAGCCCGAGCGACGGGCGATGCTCCCGGTGCGCGCGAACCACGCGAGCCACGCTGTCGAGCGCCAGCGCCCAGAGGATCAGCGCGACCAGACCCGGTCGTATGAAATGCCCGATGGCGAGGCCGAAGCTGGGGCTCACCGGCCGCCCGCCGAGCCAGCTTTCGAGCGAAAGATCGAGCACCGTCGAGAGCGGCCAGTCGGTCACGAGGCACAGCAGATAGGCGCAGACGATCGCCACGACCGGCCCGATGCCGCGCCACGGTTCGAGCAGGACGAGGAACAGCAGGAAAGCCTGGGTGTAGCCGCCCGGCGACTGGGTGACGAGGAACATGCCGAGCAGGATCGTCGAGATGCGATAGGACGGCTGCGCGCGCGGCTGAAGCCAGGCGGCGGCCAGCGCCAGCACCGCGATGCCTTGGCTTGCATGGATCACCACCGGCACCAGCCATTCGATCATCTCGACCGTGCGCGACGGTACGAACTCGAGCACCGGGATCTGCGAGTTGCGGACCTGGAGCAGCGGAGCATAGCTGGTCGAATAATGGATCTCGTTCCATACCTGCCCGCCCTGGAAGACCACCCAGTTGGCGGTGTTCGCCGCGATTTCCATCGGCGAGCCGCTGCCGATGATCGCGAGCGTCACCAGATAGAGCGCGATGGTGGCGATCCCCGCCAGTTCGAGCGGGCGCCAGTCGCGTTTGACCGCATGCGCCAGTACCGGCAGCAGCAGATAGGGCTTGAAATTGATCGTCGCGGCAGCGGCGAAGGATCGCCACGCCACGGAGCGGACGAGCGGACCATGGGCGAGGATGAAGCAGGGCAGGGCGGCCAGGATGAGGTTGCCGCGCTCAAGCGTGAACAGCAGCGGCAGGCCCAGTCCGAAGGCAATCGCTCGCATAGGCGCGGTGCGCGGGTCGGTGCGATGGAAGCTCCACCAGACGAGCGCGACGTTCAGCCCATAAAGCGCCAGGATCGTGGTGCGCGCCACCCAGTCGCAGTCCCGGGCATGGAAAGGCGACTGCAGATAGCAGCCCGGCAGGCTGAACAGGTCGAGGAAGACGAAGGACAAGGGCGGGTACACCGTGCGCCACACCGAGAAGGCACCGGGATGGTTCGCCCAATAGGCGGTGTTGAACCAGTCCATGAAGGTGTCGTTGGTATCGAACACGAAGGGCTGGGGCAGATAGCCGAGGTCGTGGAAACGCCATGCCGTCCACGCGACGCTCGCCACCACGGCAAGCATCAGCGCGATCTCGGGCAGCAGGGACGGCAGTGCTCGCCGGTTCATGGCCTGCGGACCAGCGTCCGTTCGGCGGGCCGGGCGCGGTCCCGGGGGAAGTTGAGCCGTTCACGCTCGATCACCAGCGGCACGTTGCGGCTGCGTTCGGCAAGCATGCGTACCTGCTCGCCGATCAGGCCGAGGAAGAGCAGGAGCACCGCGAACATCGCCGTGGCCAGCGTCACCCCGAACAGGGGCCAGGCGCTGCCGCCGCCGATCGCGGTCACGATCGTCCCGGCGGAAAGCGGAATGACTGCGGCGGCTGCGAGGAAGGCGAGGGGAATGGGCAGCCGCAGCAGCGACTTGGCCGATCCGGCCAGTCCGGAGAGGGCGAAGGAGAAGAGGGTCGCGAAACCGTTCTTGGTCTCGCCGGCCGCACGCTCCGGCCGGTCGAACGGCACGACGGCGATGCGGAAGCCGCTTTCGACCACCATGCCGCGGAAAAAGGGTTCGGGCTCGTTCCATGCGGCGAGCGTGTCGACCACTGCGCGATCGAACAGGCCGAAACCGGTCGCGCCGGGGATAACCGGATAGTCGCCATAGCGGCGCAGGAAACCATAGCCCAGTCCGCGGGCGAGGCTCAGCAATGGTGATGCGCGTTCGGACCGGCGCTGTCCCAGCACCACCTGGGCACCAGCGCGCCATTGCTCGACGAGCGCGCCGATCATCGCGGGTGGATCCTGGAAATCGGCGCCCATGCCGATCACCGCGGCACCCTCGGCCTGGTAGATGCCGTAGGTCGGCGAGCGCATCTGGCCATAGTTGCGGTTGTTGAAGATCGCACGGATGCGCGGGTCCCCGGCGCACAGCTCGCGCATCAGGGCACGGGTGCGGTCGGTCGAATCATTGTCGATCAGGATGATCTCGTGCGAGCGCGCATGGCGCTCGCCTTCCGCCGTTACCGCCGTGCAGATCGCCCTGACATTTTCTTCCTCATTGTAGCAGGGGATGACGAACGACAGCTCGATTGCCCCGTCGCGGGGTGTCATCGTTCGTCATCCTCGCGCCGCCGCAGGCCGAGGTCGATGCCGGTCGCCGGTGCATAGATCTCCGTGAACAATGCAGTCAGGATTACCAGCGCAAGCAGCGCGACAGCGGAGATATTGTACTTCCGGTCGGCATCGAGGCGCGGCGCCTCGATGATCTGCACGTCCGACGCCGTTTCCGACGCGAGCGTTTCGACCGCCACTTCCTCGGACGAGCGGGCATAGACCTCGTAGAGCGCCTGGGCGAAGCGATAGTCGCGATAGAGGTTGAGATATTCGCCGGAGACTTGCGAAAGGCCGGTGACGTTGGGCCCCGTGACGCCAAGCCGGGCCTGTGCGGTGCGCGCGATCTGGGCGCGGATCGAGGCGACTTCCGACTGGACCGACTGGAGCTGTGGATTGTCCGGCCCCTGGAAGCGTTGCAGCGTCTCAAGCTCGACGAGCTTGGCCTGAAGCTGCGCCTCTAGCCCGGTCCGCAGCGACAGTGCCGACCCCAGCTGTGCCTCGGGCTCGGCGAGGTTGTTGCGCCGGCGGAAACCGTCGAGGGCGGTTTCCGCCGTCGCCACCCGGGCCGCGGCTTCCTTGAAGCGATCCTGCACCACCTGGCGCTTGCGGCGAACCCGGTCGCGCCCCAGCGCGATGATCCGGTCGCTGATCGCGCGGACATAGGCCTCGGTCAGCGCCTGTGCCCGGACCGCATCGTGCATGCGGACTTCCACCTCGACGATGCCGCCGGTCAGGGAATGCACGTCAACCTTCTGCGCCAGGGCGACACGCGCCTGGTCGATGCTGGCATAGCCCTGCGGTCCGACCAGCCGCAGCCGGCGGATCACGTCGTCGGTCACCTCTGTGCCGCGCGAGATGGCGAGATACATGTCGACCGGTTGCTTGGCGCCGCCGAGCAATGCTGCGAAACCCTGGAGCTGCCCGCCGAGCGCGTTCATCATCGAGCCGAGCCCGACGCTGTTGCTGTCTTGCGGGACCATCTTCGCCCGGGCCACATAAGGGCGTGGGATCAGGCAGAATATGGCCAGCAGCAAGGCAAGCACGGCATAGGTCATGCGGCGCGAGCGCTGATTGCGGACGATGCCGACGGCGCGAGCCATGACGCTCATTGCGCGAGCGACTTGATCGAGGCGGCACCGACCAGCCCGCCGAACAGGCTGCCGGTGATGTCGCGAAGACGTGCCCAGAACTCGCCGCGATTGGCATCGACCGGCACATAGACGAGATCGCCCGGCAGCGCCGGTGCCCGCAGCACCCGCTTGCCGTTCGCGACCACCGTGCCGTTGGCCCGCACCACGAAGATCTCGGCCTTGTCGCCCAGTTGCTGCACGCCGCCAGCAGACTGGATGAAGTCGCCGATCGTGGCGCCCTCGCGATAGGCGAAGGAGGCGGGGCTCGGCACCGCGCCGAAGACGCCGACGGTCACCGGGCGGGACGGAATATAGATGGTGTCGTTGTTCTCGACGATCACGTCGCCGGGCAAGGCGGCTGCGGCGACCGGCAGGTCGAACACCAGCCGGCCGCTCGGCTCGCGCGCGCGCAATTGCTCGACGATCGAACGAACCAAGGCGAGATTGCCCGGCTGGGCGAGCTGAGCGCGATTGGCGGAGACGACCGGCTGGGCGGTGAGCTGAAATTCCATGTCCTGGATCGCACGGTCGAAGCTCAGCTTCTGCTGCGCCTTCACGCTCTCGCGCGTGATCACGCTCGCATAGGGAAAGGCGAGGGCGGTGAGCCCGCCCGCCTGTGCTACCACGTCCTCCATTTTCGTGCCGGGACGGAAATAATAGCGGCCGGGCCGGGCCACCTCGCCGCTGATCGTCACCAGCACCGGTTGCTGATCGAGCGGGCGGGCGATGCCGACATTGGAGAGGATGCGGATGATGTCGCCGCGCCGGGCCTTTTGCGTGCGTGCCTCGGCGGCGGTGACCTGCCGCCAGCCGGACTCGGTCTTGCCGAGAGAGTCGAGCACCATCAGGCGGCTGTCATCGGCCACGGTGTTGATGCCGCCAGCATAGAGGATCGCGTCGTTGAGTGTCTCGTTGGGGGCGATCTCGAAAATGGCCTCGCGATTGACGCTGCCGATCACCGCCACCTGCTCTCCGGCCGGCGCGAGGTAGATGACGTCGCCATTCTGCAATGCGGCGTCGCCGCTCTTGTCGCCCTTGAGCAGCAGGTCGTAGAGATCGAAGTCGGAGATCAACTGGCCGTTCCGGCGGAGCTGGATCGACCTGAAGCTTCCGCCGGGGGCGGGGCCGCCGGCCGCGAGCACGGCGTTGACCAATGTCGAAAGGCTGCTGACGGTGTAGGAGCCAGGGGTCGCCGCGAAACCGGTGACATAGACGGTGATGCCGTGCAGCCGTCCTGCGGTCACCTGCAGGTCGAACGCACGATACTGGCGCGCCACCTGGCGGGCGATGACGTCGCGCAGGTCGCCATAACGAACCCCGCCGACAGTGATGGCGCCGACGCGGGGCACGAAGATTCGCCCTTCCTTGTCGACGGTCAGCCGCAGATCCGCCGCTTGTACCGATCCGGTCAGGCCGAGCAGCACTTCGTCCCCGGGGTTGAGGCGATAGTCCGGCGGCACGATGGTGGTGGAGGGCGCGGTGAAATCGCGCCCGCCCGGTGTCAGCAATTCGGCACCGAAGCGGCGCAGCGGCTTGCCGGCCGCGTTCGAGACAAATGTCTCGAACTCGTTGGCGACAGGCGATACCGGCTTTGTCCGCGCGGCACGGGGCGCCGGCTGGTCGGTGCCATTGGCCTCTGGTGAAGCGGGCGAGCCATCGATCACGGTTGGCTGGTAGGAACGCACCTCGGCGGGCGGGACAGCGACCTGCGCCGCCGCGGCACCCCGTGAGATCGCGCTCGCCCCTCCGCCGGACTGCTCCGTTGGCGACACTGGTGGGGAGAACTGCGCTGATGCCTGTGCCGGGATCAGCGGTAGCGCGAACACGCAGCCGGCCAGCAATTGCTTCCAGGGGGTCGTCATGTGGTGCAATCTTCTTTTTCGATCAGGCTCGCGGTCAGGCCGGCTGCCGAACCAAGCAGGATGTCGGCGGCCGTTTCCCAGAGGCGTTCATTGGCCGCGGCGAGCAGGCCGCGGCCGGAGCCGACCCGGTAGGGGGCTCGATTCCAGTCTGTCACCACGCCGCCTGCTTCGGTCAGGAACAGGGCGCCCGCGGCGTGATCCCAGGGCAGGGTGCGCTGGAACGCCGCGAGATCATTCTGGCCGAGCACCAGACGCGGATAGCTCTCGGCGGCACAACGCGGGACTGGCACCAGCTCGAAATGCTGCGCAGCATGGGCGTTGACCCGGTCACGGCGCTCGGGCGTCATGAAATGCGTTCCCAATGCTGCGATTGGCATCGGGCCTTCCGTCGGGCGGGTCCGCACGGCAACGCCGTCGCAGGTGGCGCCGGCACCCCATTCGGCATGGCAGAGCCGTCCGCTCAGGGGATCCAGTATCCAGCCGGCGCGAGGCACGCCGTCTTCGACGAGCGCCACCATCATGCCGAAGGGCGCGCGGCCGGCAGCGAAATTGGCGGTGCCGTCGAGCGGGTCGATCAGCCAGACCAGGCCCTGGCCGATGTCGTCGAGGAGTCCCGGCTCGTGCGCCGCCGCTTCCTCGCCGACGATACGCGCCCCGATTCCCAGCGTCTCCAGCTGGTCGTGCAAGCGACGTTCGGCGTCGCGATCGACACTGGTGACGATCTCGCCCGGACTCTTCTCGGCGATCTCATGATCGGCAAGCATGCGGAAACGCGGCGTTACCGCTGTCGCGGCAACGCCTCGCATCATGGCCGCGACTTCATCCCTCAACGACATGGCGGGTCAGGCAGCGACGCTTGCCAGCCGTCCGCGCGGGGCGACGGCGCTGCGCTCCTGGATCATCCGGATGCGCGCCAGATCCTCGTCGGCGATGGTGCGATAATAATCGCGCTTGTTCTCGAGCCAGGCGAGTTCGAACGCCACGGCGTTCGCGATCCCCGCTTCGAAGCCGGGCATGTCGGCCGCGCTGCCGTCGAAGATGACCTTGCGCGTCTCGAACCGGTCGAGGCGAATGCGGCGCATTTCGCGCAGCGCCGGCCCGGACTCGCCCGCGACTGATCCACCGACCACCAGCTCAAGGCCATGGTCGGCACAGGCGCGTGCGGCGGTGAGGACCGCATCGGTGATCTCGCGCTGGTTGATCGCACCGCGCGGCAGCCCGCGGGAGAGCGTGAAATCGACACGGCCGAACACGATGCCGTCAAGCGCCGCCTTGGCGAGCGGGATCATCGAGTCGAGATTGCGCAGCGTCGATTCGGTCTCGAGGTTGAACAGGAACTGCGTGTCCGTGTCGTCGCCATAGACCTTTGTTTTGGCCTCGACGAACTTCGACAGCGCGTAAGGCGTCTCGACCATGGGCGCGATGATATAGTTCGCACCGTAGAGCTTCGAGGCGTGAAGATCCGACACCGCCTCGCAACCGCCAATCTTGAGCGCGACCTTGAGGTCGGCGCGATAGGCGAGCTCGAGCAGGCGCAGCAACTCGTCCGGACGCGTGCCCTCAGCTTCGAACTCAGCCTTCACGGCGACGACCCCGAAGCGATCGCGGCCCTTTTTGAGCATGTCGAGCATGCGGCGTTCTGTGGAATTCATCCTCGCCTCCTGGTTAAAGCGTTACTGACGAACGAGGGGACGGAGCTGCTCGGGCATTCCCGCAAGCGAACGGCGGCGTAAAAAATAATTGCCCGGGGCTTACGGGACCGGCGCGAGGTCTCCGTCCTCAAGCATAATGCCAGTGATTCCCGCCCTGCCGCTCACCGCTGCGCTGCTGCTTCTTGGCGGCTATGGGCCTGCCGCGGATGACGGCGTCGACAGGCTGCCGGGTGGCGAAGGTGCCGCATTCCGCCAGCGCATGATGGCCTGGTCGACACCGGCCTCCGCAGGCCAGGTGCCGGAGGATCTGGTCCCGGCGGCCATGCCGCGCCTCTCATCGGGTTTTGGGTATCGCCACGATCCGATCCGCGGCGGTTGGGCCATGCACAGCGGCATCGACATACCGGGACCACTCCATTCCCCGGTGATGGCCGCGGCCGGCGGTGTCGTCGACTATTCGGGCAGCGCGGGCGGTTATGGAAACATGATCGAGATCGATCATGGCAATGGCCTTGTCACGCGCTACGCGCATCTTTCCCGGTCGCTGGTACGTCCCGGCGTACGCGTGGAGCAGGGCGAGACCATCGCCATGATGGGCTCGACCGGCCGCTCGACCGGCAGTCATCTCCATTTCGAGGTACGCGTGAATGGCCAGGCAACGGGCCCACTTGCCTATTTCTCGGGCCGGCGTCTGCTTGGGCGGGCGCCCCGGCAGCCGGCCGAGCCCCATGTCTCCGCTTTTGCGCGGGCACGTACAGAGTCAGCGCCGGAGTCGACAGTTGAGGCAGGGTTCTGATGCTTCTCCAGGAACCCGTCCGGCCGCAGCGACAGGTTGCCGCTGCCGGGAGACGGCCGGACTTGGCAAGCCAGCCGGCGAGTGCTTTGCGTGGTGCCATGGCCGGGAGTGAGCATATCGACGGGTTGCAGCGCGTTATCCTGAACGAGCGCGCCCGGCTGCTCCGTTTCCTTGCCGCGCGCGGCGCGGGCGATGAGGCGGAGGACGTGCTGCATGACCTGTGGCAGCGCCTCGCGGTTGCCCCGAGCCAGCCCGTGGCCGACCCGGTCGCCTATCTGTTTCGCGCGGCCGAAAATCTGATGCGCGACCGGCGGCGCTCGACCTTCAGTCGCGAGCGGCGGCAGATGGACTGGCATGAGACCAGCGTCACGGCCGAGGAAGAACCGTTGGGCGAGAGAGTGCTGATCGCCCGCGAGCGCATGCGCCAGGCCGAAGCGATGCTGGCCGGGCTTGGCCAGCGCGTCGACCGCGTATTCCGCCTTTACCGTCTCGAAGGCATGGGACAGGCCGCCATCGCCCGCGACCTGGGTGTCAGTCTCAGCTCAGTCGAAAAGGATCTGCAAAAGGCCTATCGCGCCCTTGCCGAACTGAAGGCGCAGTTCGATGCGGAATAGCGGGAACGGCTCCGTCATGTCAGGGATATGGGCATGATGGCACACGAGTTCGACAATATCGGAGAGGCGGCGCGCCTGTGGGCGATCCGCGCCCAGGATGCGTCTTTCGCCGATTGGGAAGGTCTCACCGATTGGCTCGAGAGCGATCCCCGGCATTTGCCCGCTTATGAGGTCGCCCTGGAGGATGACGCCTGGGCAGGCCAGCTCTTCGCCGCACATACCCCTGTCGCGGCGGCGACAGCGCCCGCGCACTACCCCCCGCGCGGGCGCTGGTTTGCCACAGGCGGCGCGATCGCCGCGGCGCTTGTCGGGGTGGTGAGCTGGACGGTGGTGACCCGGGATGCGCCCCGGCGCGAAGTGGCGACCGCGCCGGGCGAGCACCGGACAGTCGATCTGGCCGACGGGTCGCGGATCGTGCTGAACGGCGACACCCGGATCGTGCTCGATCCTGACAAGCCGAGAGAAATCACGCTTGCCGAGGGTGAGGCGCTGTTCGAGGTGCGGCATGACGCGCGCCATCCGTTCGTCGTCGTTGCCGACGGCACTCGGCTGGTCGATGTCGGCACCGTCTTCAACGTGGTGCGTGACGGCGGCGCCATCGATGTCGCGGTCGCTGACGGCGCCGTTGACTATGAAGCGGGAGCGCAGCGGATACGGCTCAACCAGGGAGACGCACTGTCCCGGCCCGACCGAGATGCCGCGCCTGCGGTGCGCAAGACCAGTCCTGAAGGGATAGGCGGCTGGCAATCCGGCCAGCTCCATTATGATGATGCGACGCTCGACCAGGTTGCGCGTGACCTGTCCCGCAACACCGGCCGTTCGATCCGGGTGGTGGACGGCGCCGCGCGGATGCGGTTTACGGGGACGCTTGTCCTTGAGGGGCCGCCTCGCGAGGTTCTTGCACGGGCAGGCCCGCTGCTGGGTGTGAATTTCGCTGAACAAGGCGATACATGGACGATGACTCCTGCCAATGCCCGGCGGCGCTGATACCGCTCTTGCAATACCGTTGATCGCCGCAGCCCTGCTGATCGGCGCGCCTGCACATGCCCAGGAACGGGTGGCGGATGTCGACATCCCTGCCGCTCGCCTGGATCACGCGATCAGGCTTCTCAGCCGCCAAAGCGGGACGAGCATCGGGTTTCGCGATTCAGCGATCGCGAAGCTCGCGGTGAAGTCAGTGCGCGGGAAGCTGACCGCGGCCCAGGCGCTTGAGCGGATGTTAAGCGGTACCCGCCTCGAAGTCAGGCGTGTCGCGACGAACACCTATCTCATCGAGCGGGTCGTTTTGCCGCCGGTCCCTCGACCCGTAACGCGCCCCACTCCGCAACCGCCGGCGCCAGTACCGCATGATAGCGTGGCCGATGAGGTCATCGTGACGGGAAGCAAGCGCAATGTGCCGCTCAGCGTCTATCCGGGCGGGGTGCAGGTGATCGAGGGAGACACGCTGTCGATGGCGGAGGGTGCGCGCGGCACCGACGCGATCGGAGCCCGGGTGGCCAGCGTCGTATCCACTCACCTCGGTCCGGGGCGGAACAAGCTGTTCATCCGCGGCATCGCCGATTCCAGCTTCGTTGGTCCGACACAGGCGACCGTCGGCCAATATTGGGGCAACAGCCGGATCACCTACAGCGCGCCGGACCCGAGCCTGCGGCTCTACGATATCCGCAGCATCGAGGTGCTGGAGGGGCCGCAGGGTACGCTCTACGGTGCCGGTTCGCTCGGCGGGGTGGTCCGCGTCATTCCGCATGCGCCCGATCTGAGCATGACCGGCGGCACGATCTGGGGCGGGACCCAGGCCGTGCAGCACGGCCAGCCCGGGGTCGATGGCGGCGCCATCTTCAACGTGCCGATCGTCGACGATCGGCTTGCCTTCCGCGCGCTTGCCTTCGGGTCGATCGACGGGGGCTATATCGACGACACGAAACGCAAGCTGAAGGACGTGAACGAAGTCCGCACCATTGGCGGCCGGGCGGCTCTTCGCTTCGTACCGGCGGACGACTGGACGATCGACCTCAGCGGCGTCGGTCAGCGCATCGACGGCCTGGACAGCCAATATGCGGAGCGCGGCGGCGACGGCCTGAGCCGCGCGAGCAGCATAGCCCAGCCCTATCGCAACGATTACTGGCTTGGCGACCTGGTCGTCCGCAAGCAATGGGGCCAGCTCGAGCTGACCTCCTCCTTCGGCTATGCCAATCAATATGTCTTCGAGCAGTTCGAAGGCGTGGCGCTTGCCGATTCGACCGATCTCACGGTCGCGCCATCCGCAAGTGCCGCGCCCGCCGCCTATGTCCAGACCGACCATATCTCGATGATCACGGCCGAAACGCGGCTGGCCCGGCGCGGTCCGGAAGGGACCGGCTGGGTGGTCGGCGTCAGCCTGCTCCACAATGTCGCGCGCGTTAACCGCCAGATGGACGAGTTCTACCTGGCGTCAGCCGGTTCGGGCGGCTCGACGACGGGGCAGACTTTTCCCGGCATGATATCGATCCAGCCGGCGGATACGCTGACATTGACTGGCGTGCGCAACCAGGTGGACGAGCAGACGCTGTATGGCGAGACATCGGTAAAGCCGCTCGACCGGCTGACACTGACCTTTGGCGGACGACTTACCCATTCCCGACTCTCGGGCGATTCCGAGGACGTGCTGAAGATGTTCGCCTTTCGGGTCGATCCGGGCGCGAGCGCCGCGCGCTCGGAAACGCGCCTGCTGCCTTCAGCCGCCCTGGCATATCGCCCGTTTGACCAATTGACGCTTTTCGCGCGCTATCAGGAAGGCTTCCGGCCAGGTGGAATCGCGGTCCGGCAGGATTTCGTCCAGCGCTACAAGGGCGATCGGGTCGCGACGACTGAAGCGGGCGCGCGCTACAGCGGCAGGGACTTCAGCCTGTCGCTGAACGCGTCCTGGTCGCGATGGAGCGATATCCAGGCGGATCTGATCGACGGATTCGGTTTCCCGACCACGGCCAATGTGGGGGACGGGCGGGTTCTGTCGGTGGGGCTGGCGGGGCGCTGGCAGCCAGTTCGGGGCCTGTCGTTCGATGCCGCCGTCTATGTCAACGACAGCAAGGTCACCGCTCCTGCCTTCGCGACGTTGCCGTCCGACCTGGCCAGGGCAAATCTGGAGCGTCTCCCCAATGTGGCGGACGCGACCGGCAGGCTCGGCTTTGCCTATGCCACCTCGCTGTCATCGTCCGTCGACTTCGAAGTAAACGGCTTTGGCCGCTATGTCGGAAAGTCGACCCTGGGCATCGGCCCCATCCTCGGCCAGTTGCAGGGCGACTATCTCGATACGGGCCTTGAATTCAGGGTCGGCACCAAGCGCCGCGCCGTCACCCTCTCGCTGACCAATCTTCTCGACGCGCGCGGCAATCGCTTCGCGCTTGGATCACCGTTTCTGGTTCGCGACCGCAACCAGATCACGCCGCTTCAGCCACGCAGCGTCAGGCTCGGGTTCGACGCTGCCTTCTAGACCGGCTCAAGACGCTAGCGGCGCTCAATTGCCCGGGAGGCCGCTGGCCAGCTTGGCGAGCAAATTGCCCAGTTGCCCGCGTTCCTCGGCGGTCAGGGTGGCCAGCAGTTCGGCCTCGACCAGCATGTCCTCGCGGAATGCCGTTTCGGCCAGGTGTCGGCCGGCGGCCGTCAACTGGACGAGCAAGCTGCGCGCGTCGGTGTCGCTGGGCAGGCGTTCCACCAGGCCGGCCTTTTCCAGCCGCGCAAGACGGTCGGTCAGGCCGCCGGACGAGATCATCAGCGATTTGAACAACTCCGTCGGCCTGAGGCGATAGGGCGGCCCGAAACGCAACAGCGTGGAGAGGACGTCGAACTCGCCAGAATCGAGATCGTGACGCGCGAAGACCTGCTCGATCGAAGGCCGCACGCGCAGGGTGATCCATCTGGCGCGTCCCAGAATGGCCATGCCGATCGTGTCGACGTCAGGCAATTCGATAGCCCATTGGCGTCTGCGTTCCTCGACATGGTCGATGCGGTCGGGGGGTATGTCTTGTTTATATCTTGACACCGAGATATTATCCGTCAATTATCTTGACGACGAGATAACCTGTCACTGACGGAAATCAACGGATTTGATACGAAAGGAAGTAGAGCGATGAGTTCGACAGCACTGCGGCGTGCCGGCTGGACCCTGACTGGCCTGTTCGGGCTGTTCATGCTGGGCGCGTCGATCGCGCCGAAGCTGGTGGGGGCCGCCGTGGCCACCGATACGCTCGTCGCCCTGGGCTGGCCGGGCAGCTATACGTTGCTGATCGGGCTGATCGAACTCAGTTGCCTGGTCCTCTATCTCCTGCCGCGAACGAACATATTGGGGGCGGTGCTGATGACCGCGTTGCTTGGCGGATCCCTGGCCACGCAGTTGCGGGTGGGAAGCCCCTTGTTCAGCCACACGCTCTTCAGCGTCTATCTGGGGCTGTTCATGTGGGGCGGCCTTTGGCTGCGGGACGCCGCGGTGCGTGCCCTTTTCCCGATCCGTCTCGACCGTCCGGCGGCGTGAAGGCGCCATGTCCTTTCAAGCATATCTCGACAATATCGAGACGAAGACGGGCAAGAGCCCGGAGGACTTCAAGGCAATGGCCGAGCAGAAGGGCTATGCTGCGGACGGCGCGCTGAGCGCGGGCGTCAAGGCGGGCGACGTCATTCAGTGGCTCAAGGCGGATTTCGGGCTGGGTCATGGACACGCCATGGCGATCGTGGCGCTTCTCAAGGGAAAGACGTCCTAGCCTCGCGGGTTGTTCATGTGCTGGCACGCATGGGGTCCGGGAGATATTCCCGCTCGCGATAGTCGAACCAGTCGAAATCCGCCGGCAGGCGCCGGCCCGATCCGTCCTGGCACGCCATGCCCACGAACGCGCCGGTGAAGTTGGGCAGCCCCGGCGCGCTCGCCTCGTCGGAAAGGATGCTGGCGTCGAACTGTTCGCGCAGCCAGGTCCATTCGGTGTCGCCCTCCACGCGAAAGGCGAAGCGCAGCCGCTCATAGTCGACCTCGGCGCGGAGATGGATTCGGCCCTGAGCCGCGATGTCGTGGATCTGCGAGAAGGCGTCGGCCTGCGGCGAGTCAGGCAGCGCCGACATGACCTGGACCTGCCGCCCGCCATGCTCGCCCGCGGTGACGAACAGATAGTGGAATTTCGAACTGTTATAATAGCAGATCAGGCCCGCCGCCTGCTGGTAGCTTTGCGGGTCGAACTCAACCACCGTGCCCGTTGAATAGCAGAAGGCCTGTTGCCGCCGCGCGACGAGCGCCTGTTCGAACAGGCTGCCAAGCGATTCCCGGCCGTGCAGGCGCAGATGGCCGGGGCGGGCGGTGAGGCTGAACAGTCCGTCGGGGTCGGGCGAGCGGAGCCACTGGAAGTCGATCGGCAATAGGCCGCCGTCGAAATCCGCGCGTTCCGGGGCGGCCGGCAGCGGGGCGTCGAGCGTCGGCCCGGGGATGTCTAGCTGCGGGATGCTGTCGCCGCTCGCGGTGTAGAGCCAGCCATCCTCAGCCCAGCGCATCGGCTGGATCGCGGTTTCGCGGCCGAGCACGCAGCGGCCGCGATTGGGCAGGGCGCGACCGCAGAGATACACCATCCAGGGCTCGCCCGATGGAGTCTCGACCAGGTCGGCATGGCCAGCGCGCTGCAGCGGCGCATCGGGCCGGTCCCGCGCGCTGAGGATGTAAGTATCGGGATGGAGTTCATACGGCCCGGTCAGGTCGCGCGAGCGGGCCATCGTCACTGCATGGTTCCAGGCGGTGCCACCCTCCGCCGTGATGAGATAATACCAGCCGTTCCGCTTGTAGAGGTGCGGCGCCTCGGTCAGGCCGAGCGGGGTGCCCTCGAAGATCAGGCGCGGTTCACCGATCAGCATCTGTTTTGCTGCGCAATATTCCTGCAGCACGATCCCGGCAAAGCGGTTTCGCCCGGGCCGGTGATCCCACCGCATGTTGGTCAGATATTTGCGCCCGTCATCATCGTGAAACAGCGACGGATCGAAGCCGCTGCTGTTGAGATGGACGGGATCGGACCAGTCGCCCTCGATCGTCTCGCTCGTCACCAGATAATTGTGGAAATCGCGCAGCGACGCACCCGAGGCGCCGCCGGTGGTGGTCCGGCCATAGCGTTTCACATCGGTGTAGATCAGGTGGAAACGATCGCCGTCATGCGTGAGGCAGGGCGCCCACACGCCGCAACTGTCCGGGTCGCCGCGCATGTCGAGCTGGCTCGCGCGGACGAGGGGCCGGGCGACAAGCGTCCAGGTCGCCAGATCGCGCGAATGGTGGATCTGAACCCCCGGAAACCATTCGAAGGTCGACGTCGCGATATAATAATCCTCGCCGACGCGGACGATCGACGGGTCGGGGTTGAAGCCGCGGAGGATGGGATTGCGGATCATGCGGTCGTCGGGTCCTTCTGGGGTTCGGGGGCGCGGACGAGAATCCACAGGGTGGCGGCGGCGAACAGGTCGAGCACGCCGAGCGCGATGAAGAACGGGCCATAGCCGATGGTTTCGACAAAATGCCCCATCGCCAGCGAGAAGAGGAGGACGCCGAGATTGGCCATGGTGCCAGCGATGCCGGCGGCGGTGCCGACCTCGTTGCGCGGGAACAGGTCGGACGCCATGGTGATGCAGGTGACCGACAGCGTCTGGTGCGCGAAGCCGCCAAGGCAGAGCAGCGCGACCGCCGCGGCGGCGCTTTCCACTTGGCCGACGAACATCATGCCCGTCATCAGCACCGCGCCGAGCGTATAGGCGCCGCGCCGTGCGTTGATCAGGCTGATCCCGCGCCGCTGCAGCCACAGCACCACGGCTGGCCCGAACAGGCAGCCGAGATCGGCGGCGATGAAGGGCAGGCCGGCGAACATCGCGATCTGGCCAAGGTCGAAATGCCGCACCGTGGTCAGATAGAGCGGCATCCACAGGGTCAGCGTGCCCCAGGTCGGATCGGCGAGGAACCGGGGCAGGGCGATGCCCCACAGATTGCGCTGGCGCAGCAGCCGGCCGAGCGGCGGCTTGACTGTGTCCGCGCGGAGATAGGATTCCTGGCCTTCAAGGATTTCCGCCCTTTCCCCTGGCGGGACCGTCGGGTGGTTTTCGGGCGAATGATAGAAACGGCGCCAGGAGGCGGCCCAGATCAGCGCGAATATCCCCGCCACGATGAAGGCGCCGCGCCAGTCCCACACCATCACTGCGCCCGCCACCAGCAGCGGCGCCAGCACTGATCCAAGCGAGGCGCCGATATTGTAGACGCCGCCGGCAAAGCCGCGCTCGCGCGCCGGGAACCATTCGGAAATGACCTTCAGCGCGCCGGGATGCGCGGTGCCCTCGGCGAAACCGAGCAGCGCGCGCAGGCCGGCAAGGCTGACCCAGCCTGTCGCCAGCGCATGCGCCATGGTGATGATTCCCCAGGCCGCGGCGAACAGGGCAAGACCCGTCTTCAGCCCGATCATGTCGAGGATATAGCCCGCGATCGGTTGCAGCATGATGCCGAGCTGAAAACCGCCGGTGATCCAGGAATATTGCTCCGTGCTGATATGAAGCTCGGCCATCGCGGTCGGCGCAGCCACGCCCATGATGCTGCGCGTCAGATAATTCAGGATCGTGCCGATCATCACCAGCCCGATGATCCACCACCGGATCTTCATCATCCTTCCCAGCCGCATCGCCCGTCTCTCCCGCGCGTCATGCCCTGTGGTCCGGGCCCGATCGCTCTATGGTAGCGATAACGATCTGACCGGTACTGGCAAGATCACAGGGGCGACGCAGGCCGGTTTGCGAGGAAGGTAACGAAGTGATACCGGTAGCAGGCCAGTTCGGGAGAGCGGAAATGCCTCGTGCCCTTGTGCCGTTTGTCCTCGGCACCATCCTCTTTTCCCCGGCCGCCCTCGCCGCGAGCGCACCGCGAGAGAGCTGGGGCAAGGCTGGGGTCTCGCTCGTCCAGTATCGCGAGGATGCGGTGCTGTGCGGGCGCGAGGCCTATTATCTCGACGTGTCGGACACTCCCGCCGCAAAGGCGCTGGTAAGGGCATCCAGTCTGATCGAGAACCTGCCGTCGAACATCAACGAGACGGCGTCTCAACCTGTCTCGGGGGCTGAGGCGATCGCCATGGCGGTGCAGGGCGCGCGGCCGGAACAGCGCTTCCGCGAAATCGCCGCATTGCAGAAATCGACGCTGGAGAAATGCCTGACCTCGCTAGGCTATGTCCGGTTCCGCCTGACCAAGGAGCAGCGCGGCCATCTGTCGAAGCTGCGCGGTGGCACGCCCGAACGCCATGCCTATTTCCACTCCCTTGCCAGCGACCCGAAAATCCTGTCGACGCAACGTGGCTGATCGAGAGGAAGAATGATGATCAATGTCGGGGTGATCGGGTTCGGGCTGGCCGGCAAGAGCTTCCACGCGCCGCTGGTCGATGCGGTCGACCGGCTGAAGCTCGCGGGCGTCGTCACCTCCCGCAAGGATGAGGTTGCGGAGGCCTTCCCCGGCGTGGCGGTGGTGCCGACGGCCGAGGCGCTGATCGCCGACCCCTCGATCGGCCTGGTCGTGATCGCAACGCCCAACGAACTGCACGCGCCGCTGGCCAGGGCGGCGCTTGAGGCGGGCAAGCATGTCGTGATCGACAAGCCCTTCGCGGTCGACCCGGTCGACGGCGCCGCGCTGATCGAACTGGCGGCGGCACGCGGGCTGGTGCTCTCGGTGTTCCACAACCGGCGCTGGGACGCGGATTTCCTGACCGTGCTCAATGTGCTGGGCGGCGGTGCGCTGGGCGAGGTGATGCTGGCCGAACTGCGCTGGGACCGGTTCCGCCCGGCGATCAAGCCGGGCTGGCGCGAAGCGACGGTGGAGCAGGGCGGCGGCATGGTCGCCGATCTCGGGCCGCACCTGCTCGATCAGGCGCTGCAATTGTTCGGCACGCCCGAGGCGATCACCGCCGATATCGCCGCGCAACGCCCGGACGTGGTGGTCGACGATTATTTCGAGCTCACGCTGCACTATGGCGAGCGCCGCGTGATCGTGTCGGCCTCCACTCTGGTCGTCTCGGCACGGCCGCGCTTCGCCCTGCACGGCAGCAATGGCAGTTTCGTGAAACACGGCCTCGATCCGCAGGAAGCGATGCTGCGCGCCGGCGCGAGCGCCAATGACGCCGGCTTCGGCGAGGAAGCGCCGGAAGCCTTCGGCACGCTGACCGTCGCGGATGGCCAGCCCGAGCTGGTACCCTCGATCCGCGGCGACTGGCGGCGTTATTATGAGGGCGTGGCCGACGCGATCCTCGACGGCGCGCCGGTGCCGGTCGATCCTGCCGATGCGCTGACCGGGCTCAAGCTGATCGCGCTGGCGCGGCGGAGTGCTGCTGAGGGGCGCAGGCTGACCGTTTGATCCGGGGTGTGAATCTTTAGCGGATTGATGGCGGCCTGACTGTCCTTGGGTGACAGATATGACGCTGCCATTCCCCTTTTTTTGGCGGCGCCTGGCCGATTGCCGACTGATAGGTTCAGGTCAACGAAGTGAGGATAGCTGTCTTTCATTCACACGAAACGTTGCGGCAGCTTTCGACCAGACTCAGTCGTTCAGAACGGTTACTGCGAAAGTCTGCTCCTGACAGAACCTGCCGATAGGATGCTCCAAAGCGAAGGTCACCCGCACTGCGTTTCAGTCACCCACCTGGACGCTTTGGGCGAGCCATCGCAAATCGCGTTCGCGCGCCAGGCCCGCGCTGATCAGCTGACGTCGATCAGGCCACGGCCGGCGGCGGGGCGAGGCACGCTTCCAGCAGTTGCCTAAGATCCGGCGCGACCTCGTTATTGGACGAGATGCGGTACGCATTCAGCAGCTTGTCGTCATAGCCATCGGCCTTCACGACCACCTTCAGCGCTGCCAGCAGCTTCTTGCCCTTGACCGTCTCGGGCTGTGCGCCGCCGGCGGCGTTCCACAGGTCATCCGAGCTTGGCGAGCCTCCGTCGGGAAAGAGTTCGCGGTTTACCAGCTTGCGCTTAGCGAAGAACGTATCCTTAGCCTGCCCAACCTTGGCCGCCGCGGCTACGCGCCAGCCCTCGGCGACATCCGGGTCGACGCTATAAATGGCAGCGAGATGGGCGGCCGAGCAGAAGTACGCCTCGACGTCGCACCCGGTCGTCACCCATGGGAATGCGCCGTCAGTTTTGAAGCGGTCGGCCCACGTGACCGCCTCGTCGGCCGACATGAAGTCGCCGTCCCGGTGGATGATTGCCTTGATCTTGAGCTGTCCGTCCACGAGCAGGCCGCTCAGCAGCTTGTCCTTCGGCAGGTTCTCGATGCCGAAGCAGCGGCACACGGCAAGTTGCCGGGACAATTCAGGCCACTGACGAAGGATCGCGCGAAGCGCGGTGTCGTCCTCGTCCTCGACGAAGAAAAGCGCCGACTTATCGAGACCACCCCACCCGAGAAGGCGACGGATCGCTTCGCCATCATCCGTTTCGATCCTTCCGTCGTTCATCCAGACGAGCTTAACCGCAGGGCTGGCGCTTCGTGCGATGTGCGGGCTGTGCGTGGTCAGGACGATTTGGGTGTCGGTTTCCGCAGCGGCGAGTTCGAGTGCCTCGATAAGCCGCTCCTGCTTGTCTGGATGCAAGTGGGCGTCGGGCTCGTCGATGAGCATGATCTTCGGTTCGAAGAGGATCAGGTAAGCGAAAATCTGAATGACCTGAAGCAGTCCGGTCGCCGCCGTCTCCAGGGGGCGGTCTTGGTTGCCCAGGCCTGGCGAGGTGTAGGTAGCCGAGATGTGGTAGTCCTCGCGCTCGTCGAAGGACACATCGACCTTGATGCCCGGATGAACGGTCCCGATGTAGACGTTCAGCTGCGCCAGACGCGCTACCCCTCCGCTCTCATCGGTTTCGTTAACGCGGCGGCTGCGCAAGCTCAGCAATACGTTTCTCAGTACGCCGCCAGCATCGCCGCTCGCTGCCTGCCGGCGTAGAGACGGCTGAGCGAGGATGCTCTCGCGCTCCGACAGTCCCGCGAGTCCGGGGATGTAGGCGGTGATGAACTGGAAGCGCTGCTTGTACGGCGTTACCGCCGCGCCGCCATCCATGTACGCGGTGATGCCGCCGCGGTTGCGGGCCGCCCGGATCTTGATCGTTGCCTGGGAGCGCTCTTCGCCGATCGGGACGTGACCGAAGATAACCTCAACGGGCGTGGACGTCTTATCCGTCTTCAGTTCGCTCTTATGGGCCGTGCGTAGGGGTTCGCTCGACGGCACGTAGTCGAGCCGCTCGAACGAGATCATCTCCGTGGTATTCTTGGGGGCGATGTAGCTGGCGGAACGCGCGGCCCAATGGACCGCCTGGAGGACAGACGACTTGCCCGAGCCGTTCGGGCCGACGAGGATCGTGACCTGTCCCAGCGGAATGACGGCTTCCTGCGTCGCCTTGAAGTTGCGGACAGTGATCGATTCGAGTCGTGTCCAGCGTCGGGCGCGGATGGAGCGCGTGTCCGCAACGCCGATAACCGGCTGCCCATCGCCGATAGCGACTTCATAGGTCGGCTCCGGTATGTCGCTCACGAAAGCCGCCGCGCTCGTTAGATCGCCCGCGTCCTTCAGAATCTGCACTGCTTCACCGGACTCCTCAATCGGAGCGGTGTCCGGGTGCTGCATCGTTTCGACCTCGGCGACGGCGGGTTCAATCGCAGTTTCAGCAAGCTCGTCGTCGTTCAAGTCGGTGCCCCTTCCACCGGAATTATAGGATCAGGAGCAGACGACGCCAACGGCTTAAAGCGCCATCGCGGTTGAGAAGGATTTAGCAGTGCTTCCCCTTGATCGAAGAATGACTGCGGCGGGATACGCGAGCATCAGAAATGCTGATACCACCGCGCTTCGCTCAGCTCGACCTATGACATTTTACACGGTGCCCCGCTGGATAGCTACGTGTCGACGAGCACCTCAGCGCACCCTAGATTGCTAGCAGCTGCCCAGCTGGTGGTCAGAATTCGCCGCGTCCATGTCGTTCTATTGGTCACTCCACGATGCCTGTTCCCGCGTCACGACCTGTATAGAGGCCTGACGGCAACCGCCCCAGTTGCTGTTCTTCTGGTTTGCCAACCGGGCGAAAGTTGATCTTCCGCTTTTGGCATGAGCTGCCGAGGTCATGTGGCTTGCGAACGGCAGTTCCGTCCCAGTTTAAGCCATCCGTCCACCGGCCGCAAAACGGTGCCGGCCACCTATCAGGGGCGGCATCGCGATCGAACAGCCAATAACTTTCGCGGCAGCTATCGCCGGCGAACAGAATCGGTATCAATGCGGGGTCGCATCTGCCCAGTTCACCGACCGCTACCATCCGGACCCGATTAAGTGGCGATCCTCCACCAAACAGGAATCAACAATGCAGAACAATGCTCCCATAGATATTCCGACTGCGATGTTGAATGCCATCACCAGCTTCCTTGGCCAGGGGACGGTCGATTTCCCTCCATTTCGGTTTTACTTTGGCCCTACGGGTTTTGCCCCAGCCCCAGCCCAGCGGTTATACATTCCATCAGGCTCTGAACCTGGCGGTGGGTGGCATTTTTTGTGGGTAACGCCGCTGCCGGGATACGAAGACGCCGTCATTCCCAACGGGGTTCCTAACGAGGAATACGTCACACTCTCTCCCCTTGGGAGTCCATGCTGGCAGATCCACAAGCGCTATCTGATGCCGCCCGGCAGCACGCCGCCGAACGACTGTTTCCTCATCAACCCCACCATGCCGGACGCAAACCCGTCCTATGCATTGCTGCTGAAAAAGAACTTCCTCGACGTTCCCGGATTTCCTGTTGCCGCACCAACCTTCGATCCCAGTTTCAGCGTTGGGCAGGAAACAGCCCCCGGGATCCAGAAAGTCAGCATCCTCTTCGATGGATCGGCGACAGCCGATGGCCCCTGGAACTGGAACGGATCGTTCCGCTTCCTCGTCAACGAGGCCTATTGGGTGTGCACGAGCACAAATTCGACGCCGGAGGGCGGCAGTGAATCCGTCACGCTGTCGGTCGGCTGCTCGACTGACGACTATCAGCGCTTCTACAATGATCGCAAAATCACGGTGAGTGTCGATGTCGGCGTCATCGCCAAGATGCTCGACTTCGGGGTGGACGAGGACATGTCGAACGAGATGTCGATGACCGTGATCCACAACGAAACGCACAGCTCGCAAACTACCACCGCGATCGATGTGGTATATCCCAAATCGAACCTGACCTTGTTCTGGCAGGGCGCTTCGAATCTCACCTATTATGACGGCACGGGCGCGATCGTGGACACAGCGGCCATCCAGACGATGGGTACCAGAATGACCTGGCAGGGTGAAGCTGGCCCGCAGATCCAGATCGTGAGCGACTAGAAGGGCCGCGCTCGGTGGGGCATGCGCAGATGGGGGAAGGCAAAGGTGTTGTGGGAGTTGTTCGGGCGTTCAGAGACTGTAGGATTTTAACCAGCAGATTGCCGCTCCCGGTTTCGGGAGGGAGTGAGTTGACGTGAATGGCCGGGATTAGGTCGCTTTGCTGCCCGACGTGCCTAGCCGGTGAGCGACTGGTTTTAGGAATCCGAAATCGGCCAAGAACGACCGCGTCAGGGAAGCCTCCTGCCGGGCAACTTCCCCTCGGTTCCACCCAATCCCGACCCTCACCGTTTTACGCAGTCACGCCCGCACCCGCCCCGTCCTCAGCGCCCACGCCCAATCGGGGCGGCCATGCGTCTCGGCATCCTGTGCCGCGCCTTCCCAATCATAATCGACCATGATCAACTCGGCCGACCATCGCCCTTCAGCCCGGGTGATCACGGCGTACCGCGCATGGGGCGATTCGCTCTCGACAACATGGGGAAAGGGCCGGTCGTCGTCATAGGCCGGAAGCCCGACGCTCCCCGGGTTCACGATCAGGCGTCCGTCGGCGAGGCGGACACTGCGGGCCAGATGGGTGTGGCCGCACAGGATCACCGCAGCATCCGTGTCGCCTGCGCGCTGTTCCACCTCCGACAGGGTCGCCTCCTGCAACCCGTCTTCAGTGACGGTCTCGAGGAAATAGGTCAGGTCGCTATCAGGTGTTCCATGGACCAGCAGCACGTCGTCCGCGATACGGAGGCTGGTCGGCAGGCCGCCCAGCCATGCGAGCTGATCGGGCCGCAGCCGTTCCACCGTATAGAGATCGGACTGGCCCATGCGGTCCCGCGGCAGTGTCACCAGCTGCCGCTCGTGATTGCCCCGGATGGTGGGCAGCGCCAGCGGCATCAGCCGATCCGCCGTTTCGCTCGGAAACAGGCTGCCCGAACAGATATCGCCAAGGTTCACGATCAGGTCGGCATCGCGCATAGCGATATCGGCAAGCACGGCATCGAGCGCGGCGATATTGCCGTGAATGTCGGAGATGACGGCGATCCTCATCGTCCCCGGTTAATCAACTGACGTCCTCTGCGTAACCCCCGGATGCCCAAAGGGCGCCGGTTGCCGGTTCGATCGCGCCGCCGGATGGGGCCGATTCAACCTGGAACGGCGCTGCCCTACCACCATTGGCGGATTTCCTCCGCCGGAGGCAGGAACAGTCCTCATCATGACCCTCGCGAAATTCAATACTTTCGAATTCTTGTCAGGGCCCGGCTGGCCACGTCGCTGTCGCGACTGGCACGGGCATGGGAAATTGCCACGGGACGGGCCTGCGTTTTTTACTCAGGCACTATTTGTTGGGCGCGATTCCGCCCCCTTCGCGGATGGGTCGCGTAAATCGGCTTCGGGCAAAATCCATCTTGAAGATGATTTCAGGAATGATGGCGGATACATGACCTATACTCGGTCATCCGCCTCGATTTGGAGCTCACCGTACCGGCAACACGCCCTCGGAGAGCCGAATCCGTACCTTTTGCGCAATATCGCGCGAGGAGCCGCCAAGTATAACGTCGTAACGTCCCGCTACCATCCGCCACTGGTGCCCGGCCTCGTCCCAGGTCGCCGGCAGGCGCGGATCGACCTGCACGGCCATCTGCTTCAAGGCGCCCGGCGCCAGCGCGACCTTGGGCGCGGTGACGATCGGCGTGGCCGCGCTCGTCAACAATGTGACCATGACGGCCGTTCCACCGGCACGCTTCATCGTCTCATTTTCTCAGTTCCTGGGGAGTTTCGCTGGATCGTAGTTCTGGCCGAAATCGAGCACGAACACGGGCCCGAGATCGATTACCTGCTTGTTCGCCGCGAGGTGCGCGGTGGCGCGCATGCTCCCGCCGGGAAGGTCCTTCGTCGCCTTGCCGGAGGCGTAATAGAGCTTCCAGTCCCTGGTGATCGTCACGCCATTGCCGAGGAGATTTTCATAGGGCGCCGCAACGCCGTTCGCGCCGATATACGGGATGGAGGCGGTCTCGCCGTCCTTCAGCTCGGGCGCGCGCAGATACATCGCGACCAGGATCGTGTCGCCGGCGGCGATCGGTTTCTGGATCGGGGAACTGGAGCCGACATCCCAGGCATTGATGCCCTTGGTCGACACCGTCACGCGGATCACTTGGCCGCCGGGTACGCCGGTGTCGTTCAGCGCCTTCACCTTCTGGTTCGGGCCATAGACCTGCCAGTTGGTGCCGGGCTGGTTGACTGCCTTCTTCATGATGTCCTCGGAAGAGGCGCTCTTCGTCGCCGGAGCCCCCGCCTGTTGTGCCGGGGCGGGCATCGCCAAAATGGTCGCGCCGGCCGCCAGAAAGATCGTCAATGTGTGTCGCATGTCCTCCGCTCCTCCAAAGGCCGCCTTACGCGGCTCGCGTCAGGGTCGTGCCGGTGCCGCCGCAAATGCCTCGGCGAAGGCGGCGCGCATCGGTTTTGGCTTGAAATCGCCGTCATAGGGGCAGGGGCGGCGCTTCGCCCCGTCGCTGCGCGGTTCGAACCCCTCGATCCAGCTATACCGGTCGCACATGCCCCAGACGAGAACATCGGACAGTTGCGGATAGGCGAACATTACGTCGAGATAGGCGCGGCTATACTCGGCCACCGCCCGGTCCCGCGCGGTGATGTCGGCGGGCAGGTTGTTGTCGCGCACGTCGAATTCGGTGATCAGCAGCTTGTAGCCCATCGCCACCACCTGATCGAGGAAGCGGCGCCATTCCGTCTGCTGCGCGGAGACGCTGGTGCCGGTGTCGGTCCCTTGCGTGATGAGATGCGATTGCACGCCGAGCGCGTCGACCGGCGTGCCGCGCGTCCTGAACCCCTCCAGCAGGCGAAGCACCCCGGCCCGGTGGTTTGCGTTGCCCGGCTCCCAGCTCATATAGTCGTTGTAGACGAGCTGAGCGTGCGGCGCGGCGGCGCGGGCCGTATGGAAGGCGAGGTCGAGCGTGGCTGTCGCGCCGCCCAGCCCGCGCGACAGCGCGGTTTCGTAGAGGCTGGCGTCGGCCGGATTCACCGCTTCGTTGACCACGTCGTAGCTGCCGATCTTCGTGCCGTAGCGGGTGCAGACGGTACGGATATGATCGGTCAGGATCCGGTCTGCCTCGATCGCGGGATTGGGGCCGTAATCGTGGCTTTCCGCCCAGGCCGGCATCCATTTTGGCTGGTGCCACAGCAGATTATGGCCGCGCACCGCCAGCCCCTTGCTCTCGGCATAGGCCATCATCGCGTCGAAGCGGGTGAAGTCGAACGCTGTCGCGCTTGGG
This sequence comes from Candidatus Sphingomonas phytovorans, assembly GCA_029202385.1. NCBI lineage: Bacteria > Pseudomonadati > Pseudomonadota > Alphaproteobacteria > Sphingomonadales > Sphingomonadaceae > Sphingomonas > Candidatus Sphingomonas phytovorans. The sequence goes on along the minus strand of CP119314.1, from coordinate 1,575,322 downwards.
CGGATGAATTGCCATTTCAGCTCGTTCTCCGGAACGAGGATACCGCAGTCGCTTTCGAGCAGTGCCGCATAGGACGGGTTGGCGAAGGATCCGCGATCGGCGCCGGGCGTGCTCCAGGCATAGGCCGAACCGAACCGCATGCCCCTGGCGCGGGCGCTGGCATTCAGCGATGCGGCAGGCGCTGTCGGGCTTGGCGAGGGCGCGGGTGTCGGCCCGGCGGGTGCATCGGTGGCGGAAGAGGGGCCACTGCCGCAGCAGGCCGTGAGCACCATTCCGGCTGCCATCATCAGGCCCTCGCGGCGCGAAATGCGAGTCATCGTCCCCTCCATTCCTGCTTCAGGCTCTTCGGTCCTGATAGCGGTATCATGATCGCCGTTTGGCCAACCTTGTCAATAGGGCCGGGAAGTGTCTGCGGGCGCTCGGTTGCGGAGCGTCTTCCGACCCGCAAGTCCGGTGGCCATGCGGACATGGTGCGAAACTGAAATAATAAGCTATTAGCGACCGGAAGGAGACCGACGGTACCGTGAACGAGAAGAACTCCCGCCGTCGCAGAACGGCACCCACGATCAGAGACGTTGCCCGCATGGCCTCGGTTTCTTCGATGACCGTATCGCGCGTCATCAATGGCGAAGCCAATGTCCGCCCGACGACCCGCGACGCGGTCAACGCGGCGATCGCTGCGCTCAGCTATTCCCCCAATCCGGCCGCGCGCAGCCTGGCCGGCGCGGCGCCGGTGCGGATCGGGCTGCTCTACAGCAACCCCAGCGCCGCCTATCTCAGCGAGTTCCTGGTCGGCAGCCTCGATCAGGCGAGCCGAAGCGACGTTCAGGTGATCATCGAGAAATGCGAACTGGGCGACCATGAGATCGAAGTCGCCAGGCATCTGATCGACAGCGGGATCGACGGGCTCATCCTGCCCTCGCCCCTGTGCGATTCCCTCAAGCTGATCAAGACCATCGCCGGGGAGGGCGTACCCGCCGTCCTGGTCGGCAGCGGTCGTCCGGCCGGGGACCTGAACGCGGTCAGCATCGACGAATATTCGGCGGCTCATGCGATGACCGGCCACATTCTCTCGCTTGGTCATCACCGCATCGGCTTCGTCATCGGCAATCCGGAGCAGACCGCCAGCGACGAGCGCCTGCGCGGCTATCGCGATGCGCTGGTAAAGGCGGGCATCCCCGTCGACGACGCGCTGATCGTGCAGGGCCTGTTTACCTACCGGTCAGGGCTTGATGCGGCGGAGAAGCTGCTCGACGTGCCGAACCCGCCGACGGCGATCTTTGCCAGCAATGACGACATGGCGGCGGCCTGCGTCGCGGTGGCGCACCGTCGCGGCCTTGATGTGCCGGGCGACCTGACCGTGTGCGGCTTCGACGATACCACGCTCGCCACCGCGATCTGGCCTGAACTGACCACGATTCATCAGCCGATCGCCGATATGTCGCGCGCGGCCGTGGAGATGCTCGTCTCGACGATTCGCCGCCCGCGGGCGAACGACGACAGGCAGCAGCACATCGTGCTCGATTTCACGCTGGTCCGGCGCCAGTCGGATGCCGCGCCGCGCCGCCGCCCGCCCTCAAGGTCGGCGCATACCGCCTGAACTTCCGGTAACGGTAACAGGGTGCCCTTTGCGCGGTGGCGCGCAGCATCGGTTGGAGCTAGCAAGGCCGACATGTCCGTCGATGTCAAAGCCGCCACCGAGACCCGCGTCGCAGAACGCGCGGCTGTCGATGCCGAAACCTTCGCTCGCGAGATCGCGTCGAGCTATGCCCCGGTCGTGCTGCGCGGCCAGGTGGCGCATTGGCCGGCGGTCGAGGCGGGCAGGAGCGGAGAACGGGCGCTGGCGGAATATGTCGCGGGCTTCGCGGGCGGCAAGCCGCTGGAAGTGCTGGTCGGACAGCCGGAGATCAGGGGCCGCTTCTTCTACCGCGACGATATGGCTGGCTTCAACTTCGTCCGCCAGCAGGTGCCGCTCGGGGCGCTGATGGGGCAGTTGCTTCGCCTCGCCGAGGAGGGCGTGGCCAATCCGCCCGCAATCTATGCCAATGCCGCCGCGGCGCCTGACCATCTGCCCGGCTGGAGCGAGGCGAATCCGCTGGACCTGCCCGCGACGGGGGCGACGCCGCGCGTATGGATCGGCAACGCGACGCGGGTTGCGACGCATTATGATGCCTCCCCGAACCTCGCGGCGGTCGTGGCCGGCAGGCGGCGCTTCACGCTGTTTCCCCCGGAGCAGGTCGCGAACCTCTATGTGGGGCCGCTCGACCGTACGCTCGCGGGACCTCCTGCCAGCATGGTCGACCCCGACGAACCCGATCTGGAGCGCTACCCCCGCTTCGCCGAAGCGCTGTGGCATGCCCAGGTCGCCGAGCTTGGGCCGGGCGACATGCTCTTCATCCCGGCGATCTGGTGGCACCATGTCCGCGCGTTCGACCGGCTGAACGTGCTGGTCAATTACTGGTGGGCCTATGACACGTCAGCGACCCCCTTCGTGGCGATGATCCACGCGCTGATGAGCGTGCGCGATCTCCCGCTGGCGGAGAAGCAGGCATGGCGGGCCTGGTTCGACCATCTCGTCTTCGGCGAGGGCGCGGTCCATGCCGGCGACCATCTGCCCGAAGCCGTTCGCGGCGTGCTGGGCGGGCCGAGCAAGGAAAGGAGCGAACGGATTCGTGCCTATCTCCTTGGGATGCTGTCCTCGCGCGGCTAGGCCATGAAGGAATGATCTCGCGATTAAATTGATAACCGTTCGCAATTATCATAGGGCGGCGCCGGTTTGGCCACAGGGCCTGCCGCGTCGTGGCTCGAATGGATCGAGGGAGCAGTGAAAGAAGCACGCCACCAGCTCGATCTCTATCTCAGCCACCGCAACGCCCTTATCGACTATGCCGCGCCGATTGTTGGCGATCGGGAGCGCGCGGAGGATGTGGTCCAGGAGGCATGGCTTCGCTTCACGGGCGCTTCGATCGAACAGCGGAGCGGTATCGCTCAACCAGTCTCCTATCTCTATCGCGTCGTGCGTAACCTCGCGATCGACGTCTCGCGGCGCCTGGCGCCGGAGATGCGCGGCGAGGAGGCCGACGCCATTCTCTCGCTTGCCCCAGCGGCGAGCGCCGATCCCGAAGCCTGTGCTGTACAGCGCGATGAATTGAACGTGGTGCTCAAGGCGCTGGAGGAGTTGCCGGAACGCGCGCGCCGCGCGTTCGAGATGCACCGGTTCCACGACAAGACTTATAGTGAGATCGCACGCTCGCTCGGTATCTCGCAGGGGACGGCGCACAATCTTGTCAGTAACGCGGTAGCCCATTGCATGCAGCGTCTGATGGACAGCGGATCGTGACTGGCATCATGCCGCGTTTGAAGATTTGCACTGCTCGAACGTCTTACTCCTGCAGGCGGTGGCACCGTTGAATCAGGGGGATCGGGGAGCAGGCGAACCAGTGCCGCACAAACCACCATCGCAATCCGGCGATGCCACACCGTTGGCGTCATCGCGCGATCCGCTGCTCGATGAGGCAGCGGAGCTGCTGCTTCGATTGAAAGCCACGCCGGACGACAGGGCGCTGGCAACGGACGTCGTGGCCTGGAAGAATCGTAGCGAGCACCACGCCCGGGCCTGGGCCGCTGCTGAAAAGGTCTGGTTGCTGACGGGCCTGCTCGGTGCAGAGCAAGCCGTTTTTCGTTCAAGGGACGTGAGACGCCATACCCGGGGCAGGCCTGCGCGCGCCGCCCGGCGGTGGGGTATCGTGGCGCTCGCCGCGGCTGCTTGCCTCGCCCTCGTCGTCGCGCCGTCGGTCCAATTGAGAATGCAGGCGGACTATCGGACTGCGACGGGCGAAAGCCGGACGGTGACGCTGGCGGACGGTTCGAGGGTGCAACTCGACACCGGTACTGCCATCGCCCTCGACGGCGGTGCAAACAGACGCGGCGTCAAATTGCTCGCAGGTCGTGCCTATTTCCAGGTCGCGCACGATCCGGCCAGACCTTTCCACGTCACGGCGGAGGACGTGACAGTGACGGTCACGGGCACGCAGTTCGACGTCGGCATGACGGATCGCGTCGTCGACGTAATGCTGGCCGAGGGGGCGGTGCGGACCACTTATCCACATGGCGACGTGCGGGGCGAGAGCGTCATGCGCCCGGGCGATCATTTTCAGTTCGATCGTCGCGCACGGCGGGCCAGTTCCAGCGTGGTAGCGATCGGCAGCATCGCGCCCTGGCGGCGGGGCAAGCTGCTGACTGAAGGCGCGACGATAGCAGATATCGTCGATCAACTCCGACCCTATTATGCCGGCTTGATCGTCGTCACGGACGGCGAACTGGCCAATCGTCGTGTGACCGGTGCCTTTGATGTCCGCGATCCGGTCGAGGCGTTACGGACGGTCGTCGCGCCGCACGCGGGCAGGGTCCGCAGCGTGTCGCCATGGCTGATATTCGTCTCCGCATCCTGAAGGTCGCATCGCGTTCAAAGTTTTTTTGCACGGCGTTGAAGATTTGCCGCGCCCATCCGTCTCCTCTCTGATCTCTTGCTAATGCAAACCGCTAGCAAGAAATGTCGTGATGACGGAAGGGCTGACAAGTGAGGAATTCGGGGGATTTGGGGAGGCGTGCGCGCCGTTCGACGGGTGCGCTGCTAATGGCATCGGCCGTGATCACCGCTTTTGTCGGTCTGACGGCCGCAGATGCGCAGCAACCGGAGCGTTCGAACAGGGCAGGGACGCGCAGCTTCGACATTCCGGCCCAACCGCTTGCGTCAGCGCTTACGGCGTTCGGCGATCAAGGCGACATGCAGGTGACGGTCGACACGGCGTTGCTGGCCGGGTTGCAGTCGCAGCCTGTCCTAGGGGCCTTCGCGCCGCATGAGGCGCTTGGCCGACTCCTGGCTGGAACGGGTTTGACCTGGCGGTCGATCAACAGTCGGACGGTGGCGCTGGAGAAAGCTCCGCAGACATCGGATGGCGCGATCCAACTGGGTCCGGTGCGGGTCGAGGGAGAAAGCGGGAATGCAGGTCCCTACGCGGTCAATGCCACCTGGCGCGATCCGGGGAAGACGGAAGGCACCGGCTCCTACACGACGCGCTCGACCAGCACCGCCACTCGAATGCCACTCTCCCTGCGCGAGACGCCGCAATCTGTGAGCGTGGTCACCCGCCAGCAGATCGAGGATCTGAATCTCCTCACACTCAACGATGTCCTGGAACAGACACCCGGTATCGTCGTCGATCGGAGCGACGAGCGCGTTTATTTCACCTCACGCGGTTTTGACCTGAGCCCGATGATCGACGGCGTACCGACCCTGGCCTTTCAGTCGGTGGCGGGCGAGGTCAGCATGATCAGCACGGTGATCTATGATCGGGTCGAAGTACTTCGCGGCGCGGCCGGGTTGCTCAACGGCGTCGGGTCACCCGGCGGTTCGATCAATCTCATCCGCAAGCGACCGGGCGATACTGTTGCCGGCTATCTCAATGTCGGGGTCGGCTCATGGAGTCGCTACACGATCGAAGGGGATATCGGCGGGCCGGTCGCGGCGAACGGCGCGTTGCGGGTTCGGCTGTCGGGCCAGCACCGTGCCGGCGACAGCTTCATCGACGACAGGAGCCAGCGGGAGGATGTCCTCTACGGCATCGTCGAAGCCGACATCACGCCCGAGACGGTCCTGTCGATTGGCGGTGAATATCAGAAGACAGCGATCAAGGGCGCCAATTTCGGTCAGAATCCGCTCTTCTACAATGATGGTACCCGTATTCCTATTCCGCGCTCCTACAATTTGTCGGCGCCCTGGTCGTTTTGGGACATGACCACGAAGCGGGCGTTCGTCACGCTGGAACATCGGTTCGCCAACGACTGGCAGGTGAAGGCTGACGCCGGCTATGTCCGCAATGAGCGCGAGCGGGCCGGTGCGGACGTGTCTTCCTATCCGAGCGACATCGAGGCCACCGACAATCTGAGCCTGATAACGCTTTTCGGGAACCCGGCGCGGAGTACGAACAAATCCTTCGATATCCACGCGACCGGACCGCTTGGCATTTTCAGCGCCGATGATCGGATCGTGATCGGGGCCAATGTGAATCGTTACGACTTCAACCTGACACGATTGTCGTCACTTCGCGGAAATGAAGGCGGCATTTTCCTGAGACCCGGCTTTTACGATTTCATCCCGAAGCACGATATATTCGACATGCGGACGATAGCACCGCGAGACTTCATCTATCCGATCAGCGGATTGCGGGGCGAAATACAAGAGACGGCCATTTATGGGTCGCTGCGCGTGAAACCGGTGGCGCGCTTGTCGATCCTGCTTGGCGGTCGCCTCACCCGCTACAGGAACAATAGCTGGAGCGGATCGGCCGGCGCCGGCGGAAGCCTTGAATATGTCGATATCGGCGGCGTGAGAGAGGATGGCGTTTTCACGCCCTATGCCGGCGCGATTTTCGACCTTTCCAGCCAGATTTCCGCTTACGCCAGCTATACCAGCATCTTCCAGCCCAACAGCGAGCGAGACAGTCGCAACAGCATTATTGCGCCACGCCGGGGCGGTAATATCGAGATCGGGCTGAAGGGAGAGCATTTCGGCGGCCGTCTCAACACGTCGATCGCTCTGTTCCGCATTGTCGAAGACAATCTCCCGGTGCTTGACGACAGCGGCGTCTTGTTGCCCGACGGCAGCCAGCCCTATCGTGCGGTAGAAGGCGCGCGGAGCAAGGGCGTGGAGGTCACTGTCGCGGGCGAGGTTGTGGCGGGCTGGAATGTCTCGGCAGGCTATACCTATAGCGAGAAGCGCGATCAGGACGGTGCGCTGCTGAACACCCAATATCCTCGCCATCTTTTCCGCGCCAACAGCAGCTATGCTCTTCCGGGACCGCTCAGCGCGATCACTGTGGGTGGCAGCGTCCGGTACCAGAGCGGCATCTATTATGATGAACTCTACGGCTTGGGCCGGGTGCGCCAAGGCGGGTTCGTGCTGATCGATCTCAACGCCAGCTATCGGATAAGCGAGCAGTGGAGTGTGTCCGTCAACGTCGATAACGTGACTGACAAGAGTTATTACTCCGGTCTGGGCGCCTACAACGGCTTCACTTACGGCGACCCGCGCAACGCATGGGCCCGCCTGCGTTACCGGTTCTGATCGATCCGTTTCGTGGCAACGTCCGCCGTTCATCGGGCCCGCAGCAGCGGCGGTGCAGCACGTGCCCGGCCGTTGCTGGTGGCATTGCATCGTTATGTGGGGCTGGCGATGGCCGGTTTCCTCATCATCGCCGGGTTGACCGGCAGTCTGCTTGCATTCCAGTCCGAACTGGACGCCTGGCTCAACCCGAGCCTGTTCCATGTCGAGCAGGTCTCGGGACCGGCCTTTTCCCCGTCACGGATCGTCGAGCGGATCGAGCGGGCTGATCCGACCGTGGCGGTATCGAGTATCGTTCTCCCTGCCGCACCGGGCGAGAGCGTCAGCCTATATGTCGGTCAGCGACCGGGAGCGCAGAAGGCACCCGCCTACAACCAGATATTCGTTGACCCTGCGGATGGTGCGATCCTCGGGCGTCGGTTGCGCGGTGCGGCACGGCTGGATCGCGCTCACCTGATGCCATTTCTCTACACGCTCCATTATTCGCTGCACCTGCCGGGTATCTGGGGAAGCTGGCTGATGGGCGGCGTAGCGCTCGCGTGGATGCTGGATTGCTTCCTCGGCTTTTATCTCACCTTGCCCCGCGGGGGACCGTTCTGGACCAAATGGCGGCCGATATGGCGCATCAAGCGCGGCGCGGGCGGCTATCGTCTCAACCTTGATCTTCATCGCGCATCCGGCCTGTGGCTATGGCCGGTGCTGTTCCTGATTGCATTGTCGAGCGTCGCCCTGAACCTCAACGCCGAGGTGTTCCGGCCGGCGCTCTCCGCGCTGTTGCCAACCAGTCCGAGCATTTGGGACAGGCCTGCGCCATCAGTAACGCCCTCTGTGATTATAGATTGGGATGTCGCTGTCGCGAGGGCCCAAGCTGAGGCCAGGCGCCGTGGCTGGTTCGATCCGGTCAGCCTAGTCTATGCCGCGCGTGACCAAGGCCTCTACATGGTTCGTTTCGGTCGCAAGCATCAACCCGGCTTCGGCGATTCGAGTATTTTCGTTTCCGGCACGAATGGCCGCATCCTGTTCGTCGAGCGAGCCGGCGGGGGCAAGGCGGGCGATGTGGTCGCTGACCTGATGTTCCCGATACATACGGGCCAGGTCGCAGGGATTGCGGGGCGCATCCTGATCTGCATCGCCGGCATCGTCGTGGCGTTGTTGTCGATCACCGGCATAACGATCTGGTGGAAGAAACGTATCGCGCAGGGCGCGCGCACTCGGGCGCCTGGAATGGCACGACGCAAGCCCGGCACGATGAAAGAAGTTCATGTTTCCGGGTGAACGGGTCCCAGCGGTTGCGATGCCGGATGGCGAGGCTTTGGCGCACCGTCACGGCTATGCGCCGCCTGCCTCGCGGCGAGCCTTCGCGCTTGCTGGAACGGCGCTGATCTGTGCAGCATTTCTCGCAGGCATCTTCCTGACGTTCAACCATCGTCGATCGCTGCCTGCACCGTCCGCACCATTGGTTGTGACCCTGCTGCCGCTCGCCTCGCAGCCTGAAACGCCGCCGAAGGAGAATCCGAAGCTGGTCGAAAAGAAGGCGCAGCGGCCAGAGCCTCCGAGAGCCGAGCCGGTGGAACGTACGATGGCGTCCGCAGATGTGAGTGTGCCGGTGCCCATCCCGGTCCCGAAGCCAGTAGACCCCGGCCCCAAGGAGCCGGAGACAGCGGCGCCCCGATCGATTCCGGCCCAGCCGGCACCGCAGGTGTCGAGCAATGCACCGGATAGCTGGGAGGGGCGGATGCTTGCCCATCTCAACAAGAATCGTCGATATCCGGTCTCGGCGATGGCGCGTCGCCAGCAGGGAGTGCCCTATGTCCGCTTCGTGATGGACAGGGAGGGCAGGGTCCTGTCGTCACGCCTGGAGCGCAGTTCCGGTTTCGATGCCCTCGACCGGGAAGCGGTCACCCTGCCGAAACGGGCACAGCCCTTGCCCAAGCCACCGGCTGACAAGCCGGGCGCTTCGATCGAACTGGTCGTGCCCGTGGAATTCTTCATGCGATAGGCGGTAGGCCGGTACCCACGGACCGGGCCGGGTCTGATTAGACCCGGAGCCGCAACAGGGCTTCGGCGAATTCGTCCATCGCCCTTTGCGATATCGCCGTGTTGTTGAGGATCACAACTGAACCCTGTCCATCGAGCCGGTGCCCGAGAACTGACCGATACCCGGCGATATTGCCGGTTTCCCATGCGGCGACGACAGTTTTGCCGTCGATCGGCACCTGGCGGATGCGGCCGCCGAGTGCGTAGGAATCGCTGGCGATTTCCACCCTGGTCAGCGCCGAGCGGGATGCGGGCGAGAGGAAGCCTGTATCATAGACCCGGTGGGCGAAATGGAGCAGGTCGAGCGCCGTGCTGAAATAGCCGCCGCCTGCCGCCCGGTAGGCGGGGCAACTGTCGATCCATTCGACGGTAGGCGAAACACTGCGATAGGATCTGGCAGTGCGGGGCGACTGATCCAGCGTGGTTGCCGTCAGTCCAAGCGGCCCCGTCACGAGAACACGCATTGCGGCGTCATAGGTCATGCCGGTCACTGCTTCGATGATGCCGAGCACGATGAACCAGTTGGTCATTGCATAGTCGAACCGAGCCCCTGGTTCGAAAGCAAGGTCTCCTGAGGAGAAGCGTCGGATTGCCTCGGAGACTGGCATCTCGGCCGCCACGAGTAACGAGTCCGCGCGGAGCGCCGGAAGGAAGAGGTTCGGCACGCCGCTGCTGTTGCAGAGGAGGCGGCGCAAGGTCACGCGTGCACCGGTGTCGGCGCGGTAATCGGGCAGATAGCTGGTGATTGGTGCATCGAGAGCCAGCTGGTTGCGTTCGATGAGCCGCATGACCGCCACGGACGTCAGCCGTTTGGAGACGGAGGCGATCCGAAACGGCGTGGCGACCGTCATCGTCGTGCCGCGAGCGATATCGGCCGATCCGACCGCGTGGGAGAATCGTGGAGTTCCGCCCCGGCCTAGCAGGACGACACCCTGAAAGCCGTGATCGCGAACCATTGCGTCGATGATCGATCTCGCCGGTTCCGGCATGTCGAGGGCTCGCGGGGCGAATCCGGCCATCGCCCGGCTCGCCAGCAGGGCGCTCCCGCCGGCAAGCATGGTCCGGCGGGTGAATCCTGACGTCACGCCCATTTTCGTCCTTCGTAAATTCATCGTCGAGCCTCTTTCGGTCCCTTGCCAAGATCATGCCGCTTGCCTGAGGAGGAAGCGCCATGACGCGGACCCCTTCATCAGCGAGCCCCGGGCCTGACGCCGGACCGCGCGACGCACCAAGCAACTTTCGGTGGACGACCATCGCAGTCGGTGAACGTCTGCGCGGGTATCGCGCTGCCTTCGCCCTCATCGTCGCCGGCCTGGCCGCGCTGATGGGAGCAGTGCTGACTCCGGGACCGGCGCCGGCCGCGTTGGCGCCGCGGCTCGACTGGTTCTCCTGTCCGGCCTCCGACCGGTGCCGGCCGGTCGACGTCTCCACGCTTTCCCTGGCCGGGAAAATGAGCGTGCTGAAGGCCGTCTATTCGGGCGTTCGCCGACGATCCGACATGCCGCTTGCCGTCCACATCACGGCGATGGCGAGTGCCGAGGTGCGCTGGAACGGCGTGCTGATCGGCCGCAATGGCATGGTGGGTGAGAGCCGGGCGCTTGAAACGCCGGGCCAGTTCGATGCCGTTGTCCTGATACCGCCGGAACTGGTGCGCCCTGGCCCGAACATCGTCGCGATCCGTTTGTCCGCGCAGCATCTCTGGGCACCGGTGGCAAGGCCGATCCATCACCTGTCGGTCGGGCCGTTCGAGGGCGCGGACAGGACCATCGTGATCCATTATCTGCCGACGCTGATCGTCATAGGACTGCTCCTCTTCGCGTTTGTCGCGAACCTGTTGCTCTGGCTGATCAGGCGCCGGCGTGGCGGCGGCACGGCGATCTTCCTGATTCTGGCCGGCACGATAGTGCTGCAGGCGGCGATCGAGACCAGCAAGCTCGCACTCGCCTATCCCTATCCCTGGCAACTCGCGCGGCTGGCTGCGCTGGCCGGATTGGCGACGCTGGCCGGCCTGCTCGTGACCGCCGCCGCGCTTTCCCTCGTGCGCGGGTGGCGGACCCGTGTCGCGATCCTCGCGATGGTGATGCTGGGGCTGGCGGGCGCCTGCCTGCTCCTGCCATGGTGGGATGCAAAAGCGGTATGGGCGTTTCGCGCCGGCATGTCGGGAGCGCTGGTCTCGGCTGCCGCGGGTACGGTGCGCGGGGCGGCGCATGCGCGTCGGGTGGCACTTGGCTGCATCGTCGCACTGGCCCTTTCGGGAAGCCCGGAATTCCTCGATTTCACTTACTACCTTATCTTTGTCGTGCTGTTCGCGTGGCAGATTCCGTTGGCTGTCCGGGCGCTGCGCCCCACCGAAAACATTACACTCGTCGCGCCGGCGTCTCCTCAGCGCGAAGACCTTATCGTCATTCCCAATGGGAGCTCGCAGCAACGCGTGGCGCTCCGCGACATCCTTCATGTGCAGGCGGACGACGATTACAGCGTCATCCATCTTGTCGATGGGCGGGAGTTGCTGGCGACGATCAATCTCGCGACGATCCTGCGCCTGGCGCCGGGCAGTTTCCTCCGTGTCCATCGCAGCCACGCAGTCAACCAAGAGAAGATCGCGGTGCTCCACCGGGCCGGAAGAACCGGCCGGACCATCGAACTTGCCGGCGGCACGCGTCTCCCGATCGGACGTACCTACTGGAAGGGCATTGTCGCTCTGTTAGGGACGAACGAGGTGTCCACGGGGTAACCTCGGCTTGCCCAAGGCCGTTATCACGCGGTCCTTCTTGCAACAGGAATCCCCAACGCAGGACAGTTGCGGGCAACCCAGTCCTCATGGCGTGGCATCGCCTCGGCGGCGCGACGGAATACTTCGCGGATCCGGTCGAGCCGCTGGCGCACCAGCGCCGGGGCGACCGCGTCGGCCAGCGGGTCCCAGCCGGCGGGCATGACGTTCTGGCCAAGCAGGACCGCGATCCAGCTCGAATCCGCGAACAGTTCGTCGTCGTACCGGAAGAAGCGCCCGCGATTGCGGAACAGATCGAGTTTTCGCGCAAGCGTCTCGGGGACTGCCATGTCGCGCACGCGGCGCCACAGGTCGCCCTCGGTGCGCTCGTTGGCGTGGTAGTGCAGGATCACGAAGTCGCGGATCTGCTCCATCTGGACCTGGGTCTGGCGATTATATTCGTCACGCTCGACGGGCGAGAAGCCGCGGTCGGGGAACAGCGCCATCAGCTTCGACACGCCAGTCTGGATCATGTGGATGCTGGTCGATTCCAGCGGCTCGACAAAGCCGGAGGCAAGGCCGAGCGCGACCACGTTGCGATTCCATGCCAGCTTGCGCCGGCCGGCCTCGAACCGGATCAGCATCGGATCGCGCAGGGGCTCGCCGTCAAGGTTGGCGAGCAAAGCGGCGGCTGCCTCGTCGTCGCTGATATCCGTGCTGCAATAGACATAACCGTTGCCGACGCGGTGTTGAAGCGGGATGCGCCATTGCCAGCCGGCGCGACGCGCGGTCGATTGAGTGAAAGGCGTGATCGCGCGGCCCGGGCTCGCCGAAGGCACCGCGACCGCCCGGTCGCATTGCAGCCACTGCTTCCAGGATTCGAACCCGGTCTGCAGTACGCCTTCGATCAGCAACCCGCGAAAACCGGTGCAGTCGACGAACAATTCGCCCTCGATTCGGCGGTCGCCTTCAAGCCGGATTGCTTCGACATGCCCGTCGATGCTCCGCAGCATGACGTCCTCGACCTTGCCCTCGATCCGTACCACGCCTCGCGCTTCGGCATAGGCGCGCAGATAAAGGGCATAGAGCGATGCGTCGAAATGATAGGCATAGGTCAGCCGCGAGAGCACCGAGGCCGGATCGGCGACTGGCAGGGTGAAGCGGCCGAGCTTCTGCGCGGTGGCGCAGAGATTATAGTCCTCGATCCAGCTCGCCTGGCCCGCCGTGTAGAGCTTGCGCCAGAAATGATGGAACTTCACACCCTCGATATCGAAGCCGAATTCGCCAAAGGGGTGCGTGTAGCGATGCCCTTCGCGCGTCCAGTCGACGAAGTCGATGCCGAGTTTGATCGAGCCGCTGGTCTTCGCGAGGAAGTCATTCTCGTCGATCCCGAGCAGTCCGTTGAAGTTGCGGATCGGCGGGATCGTCGCCTCGCCGACCCCAACCGTGGCGATTGCGTCGGATTCGACCAGCGTCACCGATACCCCGGTGCGGATGAGGCGGGAGAGGGCCGTCGCCGCCATCCAGCCGGCAGTGCCACCGCCGACGATGACAACACTGCGGACCGGCACCGGCGCGCTCATGCGGCGGCACCGCGCGGGGGCGCCGCATGGGCGCGCCTGAGATACTCGGCATGCGATGGCATGGTCTTCACGCCGGCGATGATCGCCTCGCGCAGCCGGGTAAGATGCTGCTCGATCCGTTCGATCGGCACGATGCCGGCCAGTGCGTCGTGGCGACGCGGCCGTACTCCCTGCGCGTCGAGCAACGCGATCCAGTCGGCTTCCTCGAACACCTCGTCATCGTACATCGGCATGCGCCCTCCGCCCGCGAACAAGGCGAGCTTGTAGAACAGGCGATCGGGAGAGGCGATGGACCGGACCGCATCCCAGAAGGGCTCGCCGACGCGTCCATTCGTGACATATTGGGCGATCAGGAAGTCGCGGGCGCTTTCCATCTCGTTGATGGTCATCCGGTTATATTCGGCCGCTTCCACCGGTGCCTCGGCTGTATCGGGGAAAAGGGCGACGAGCCGGGCGAGCGCGCTCTGGACGAGATGGAGCCCGACCGGGTGCAAGGGCTCAAGCACGCATGCGGCGGCGCCGATCGCGACACAGTTGCGGTGCCAGGGTGTGATACGCCGACCGTTTTCGAAGGCCATTCCGTGGACCGGTTCATTGCTCCCGGCGCAGGACGGCGCATTGCCGAATGCACTGCTCCAGCAGAGCAACCGGCCGGCCTCTCCAACCAAAGGGGTGCCGTTCTGCCAGCCGGCCGACTGCGCCTCGACATGACCGAATGGCGACGGATCGGACTGATCGAAGATGCGCCTGGCGGTGGCGTGGTCGCAAGGCAACCATTGTCGCCAGCTCTGGAAACCCACTCCCAGCGCCTCGCCGCACAGGCGCGCATCGGTGCCGGTGGCATCGACGAACAGCAGGGCCGGAAGGGAATCGCCATTCTCGAGTTCCAGCGCGGCGATCCCGCCCGAGGCGTCCATGATGGCGCGGCGGAAAAGGGCGGCCGCAACGTGGGCGCCATGCGCCTCGGCGGTCGTCCGCATCGCTCTGAGATAGGCCGACGTGTCGAGATGCAGGCCATAGGCATAGTGTGAGAGCACGCCATGCCCGTCGGTGGAAGGACGGGCGAAGCGGCTTGCCTGGGCGGCGATGGCGGCGATCGAATAGTCAGCGGCCCTGACCGCGCGGCCTTCCCGGCGCAGGCGCGTCAGCAACTGATGGAAGGCAACCGGTCCGAGCGGGGCGCCGACCGCGCCGAACGGCAGGAAATGGGTAGTTTCGCTTGCGGCCCAGCCGGAGAAGGCGACGCCCAACGCAAAGCTGCCCCGCGTCGCGCGTAGCAGCAGGTTCTCGTCGATGCCGATGGATTCATGAAAGGGCGCGATTGATGGCAGTGCCGTCAGTGTCGCGCCGAAATCGCCCAGGCCGTCACCGTCGCGGTCGGTCTGGACCACCATGATCCGGTAGCGATGGTGCGGCAGCCGCCGGGCGAGCGCCGCGGCTGCCATCCAGCCGGCGACAGTGCCGCCGAGGATCGCGACGGTGCGTATGTCGTTCCCGCTCATGCGCGCACCGCCCCGGTCTGACCGCATAGATTGTGGAGATAGTCTGCGTGATCGGGCATCGCCTCGGCTGCCGCACGGAAGGCGCTGGCCATCGCTTCGGCGCGGGACGCGACCTCGTCGATCGGCAGCGCTTCGACCAGCGGGTTGATCCGCCCAGGTTCGACCCGCTGGCCGTAATAGACCGCGAGCCAGCTTGGTTCGAGGAACATGCCCTCGCGATATTTGACCACGACACCGCGTTCGCGGAACGCCGCCATCTTGTAGACGAGTGACTCAGGCAGGCTCATCGTGCGGCAATGGTTCCAGAACGCGGTGTCAGTCCGCTCGGTCGCGCAATAGTGCAGGATCAGGAAGTCGCGGACGCGTTCATACTCAACCGCCATCGACCGGTTGAACTCGGCGGCGTCGAGCGGATCCCAGCCGTCGAGCGGCAGCAGGTCGATCAGCTTGGTGATCGCGAGCTGGATCAGGTGGATGCTGGTAGATTCGAGCGGCTCGAGGAAGCCGGCGGCAAGGCCGATCGCGACGACGTTGCCGAGCCACTGGCTCCTGCGCTTGCCAGTGGCGAACCGCAGCAACCTTGGTTCGGCGAGTGCCTCGCCCTCGAGATTGGACATGAGGATATCGCGTGCCGAATCGATATCCGTGAAGGCGGTACTGAAGACATGCCCGTTGCCGACGCGGTGCTGGAGCGGGATGCGCCATTGCCAGCCGGCATCGCGAGCCGTCGCGCTTGTATAGGGGGTCAGGGGGCCGCCATGCGCGCTGGGTACGGCGAGCGCTGCGTCGCAAGGCAGCCAGTGGGACCAGCTTTCATAGCCGGCCTTGAGCGCCCCTTCGATCAGCAGCCCGCGAAACCCGGAGCAGTCGACGAACAGATCCCCGGTGACCTCTTCGCCGCTTTCGAGCGTCACCGAGTGGACGAAGCCTGTTTCGCCGTGCTGGCCGACAGGCCCTATCTTGCCCTCGACCCGCCGGACGCCGCGTTGCTCGGCGTAGCTGCGAAGATAGGCGGCGTAGAGGCCGGCATCGAATTGATAAGCGTAGGAGAAGGTGGATTCGATCGCCGACGGGTCGGGGGAGGGTGGAGCGAACCTGTTGGCGCGCGCTGCCAGGATCGGCAGGGAAAATGCCTCCAGTGCGGGCACGATACGGCCCGCGCGCACCAGGCGGAGCCAATGCTGGTGGAACGGGAGACCGGCAACGTCCCGGCCGAAATCGCCGAACGGATGGATATAGCTGTCGCCGATCCGTGCCCAGTCGCGGAATTCGATACCGAGCTTGAAGGTCGCGTTGGTGCGCCGCATGAAATCGGCCTCATCGATGCCGAGCCGCTGATTGAAAAAGCGGATGTGCGGCACGGTGGCCTCGCCGACGCCGACCGTTCCGATCTCTTCCGACTCGACCAGCACGATCTCGATCGGGAGCGTTGAAAGCGCCCAGCCCAGCGACGCCGCGGTCATCCAGCCAGAGGTTCCGCCGCCGACGACGACAATACGACGAAGTCGCCCGTCCGCGGCGGTTCTTGCCGTCTCCAGCTCTATCATCACCCCTCCTGCGTGCCCGCTGCCGACAATTCAGCAAATGTGTGGTTCCGATCACATTGCCGTCCATCACAAATGTCCCACGTGGGACTTTTTGCTGTCCGCCTCTTGCATTTTGTTTTTGTTGCTGCATCATGGCCGCAGCTACAAAGATAGCCAAGAACAAATCGCACCAAAAATTGGTAGCGGTATCATAGGGTAGGGGGTGACCTGATGAGTGATAACTCGCACAACGGTGGAGTCGCGACTCGCGGACGAATCGGCCTTTCATTGAAGGGGGGCGTCTCGACGCTTGCCCTATGCGTCGTCTCGATGGCGTCGCCAGTCTGGGCGGAGATTGCCCCGAAAGCCGCGGAGGGGGCTCAGTCGGCATCAGGCCAGGCAATGTCGGACGTGGTGACTCAGGATGAGGCGGATATCGTCGTCACTGGTATCCGGCAGAGCCTCAAGACCGCGCAGGCACTGAAGCAGAATGCCGAGATCGTCAGCGACTCCATCTCGTCGGAAGATATCGGCGCGCTGCCGGACCGGTCCGTTACCGAGGCGCTGCAGCGTGTGCCGGGCGTGGCGATCAGTCGCTTTGCCGCGGGCGTCGACCCGGATCACTTCTCGGTCGAGGGTTCCGGCGTCGTCGTGCGCGGGCTGACCTATACCCGGTCGGAGCTCAACGGGCGCGACACCTTCACCGCCAATAACGGCCGCGGCCTCAGCTTCGCCGACGTTCCATCAGAACTTCTGGCGGGCGTCGATGTCTTCAAGAGCCCCAGCGCCGACATGGTCGAGGGCGGCATCGCAGGCACCGTCAACCTTCGTACGCGCGTTCCCTTCGATTCAAAGGGGCTTGTCGTCGCCGGTGCCGTCGAAGTGAACTATGGCGATCTGATCCACAAATCCGCGCCCACGGTCTCGCTGCTGGCGAGCAATCGCTGGAACACCGGGATTGGCGAGGTGGGTCTGCTGGCCAGCTTCGTGCGATCGCAGCTTGTGTCCCGTTCCGACGGCCTGCAGATTTCCAACTATGGCCAGCGGACGCTGGCTTCCGACGGCACCTATTATGCGCCTAACGCCATCAATCCCGCCACGAACAAGCCCTATACGGGCCGTACCGTCTTCGTCCCGCGCGGCGCCGCGATGCGCAGCACCGAAACCGAGCGTACGCGCTACGGTTACTCCGCGGCGGCGCAGTGGCGCAGCAATGATGAATCCATGTCCGCCACCTTTCAGTTCCTCCGGTCGGATTCGCGGGAGAAATGGACTGAGCACGCGATCGAGATCGCCACGGACAATGTGACGAGCAACGGGGACGCTCAGCCATTTCCCGGCACCAGCTTTTCCTTCGATGACCAGGGTGTGTTCACCAGCGGCACCATCACCGCGCCGAACGGCTATCGCGCCGACCAGGGGGGCGATCTTCGCACGCCGATCAACGGGCTGCAGAGCAACAATATCGTACGCGCGGTGGACCAGCGATATCTGACCGACGATTATGGCGCGAATTTCAAGTGGAAGGTCACTGACCGGCTTGGGGTGAGCCTGGATTACCAGCACACCAAATCCCGCGTCACCAATACGGATTTCGGTATCTGGGCCTCAACGTTCCAGAACGTCGATATCAGGATGAACGGCGACAAGCCGGCCTATGTGAATTTCCTGCCGCTCGCCAATGCCGGGGCGACCAATTACATGAACGCCCAGCATCCGAGCTATGTCGATCCGTATAACAGCTTCTACCGGTCGGCGATGGACCATATCGAGGATAGCGACGGCAATGAGGATGCCGCGCGGATCGACCTGGACTATTCCTTCCCCGAGGACAGCTGGCTGAGCTCGATCCGGGCCGGTTATCGGTTTGCCGACCGCGAGAACAATGCGCGTTTCTCGAGCTATAACTGGGGTGTGCTCAGCGAGATCTGGGGCGGCGGCGGTCCGGTGTGGATGGACGATCCCGTCAATGGCAACCCGGCGACGCCGGGTGGCTCGCCGGGGCCGAGCGAAGCCTATTCCTTTCCGAATTTCTTCCGCGGCAGCGTCAACCTGCCCAGCGGTCCCGGGCGGTTGTTCGTCCCCCAGGACCTGATCCGGAATTACCAGGCGGCGGGCAATGCGGCGCTTGCGATCGGCGATGAGTGGCGTCCCAGGCTGGCGAACACGCCCCCCTGTCCGCAGAACTGGGTACCGCTGGCGCAACGCTGCGACACCGTGGCCGGCACGCCCTTCCTGCCCGGCGAGATCAACCCCGTGCATGAGCGAAACAATGCGCTTTACGGGTTGATCCGCTTCGGCAACCCGATCGGCGACGGTGGGATGAAGCTGAGCGGAAATGTCGGCCTGCGCTATACGGCGACGACACGCGAGGCGCAGGGGAATTTCTCGTTCCCGAGACGAACCTTCACCTGCGATCCACCTCAGAACGAGCAACCGCAGACGAAGTTCTGTGCGCTCGGCCCGGCCGTCGTCGCCAACGCCAATGCGTTCCAGAACGGTGCATTGACCCCGGTTTCGACGTCGCTGAAATATCACTATTTCCTCCCCAGCCTGAACCTCAAGCTTGAGGCAGGCGGCGGGCTTCAGTTCCGCGCCGCATTCAATCAGGGTATCGCGCCACCGGATTTCGGCCTGACGCGCGCCTTCTACAATGTCGTCCTCGATACGCTCGACACGACCATCACCAACAACGGGGCGCCGGTCGCCCTGTTCAATGTCGGCAATCCGTATCTCAAGCCAATCCGATCCAATAACTACGACCTGACGGCGGAATGGTATTTCTCGAGCGTGGGACAGCTCACCGTCTCCCTGTTCAAGAAGGATCTGTACGGTGTCATCGCCAATGGCACGGATCGCCTGAAGTTTACGAACAACGGTGCGAGCTTCGATGCGATTGTCACCACGCCGTTCAACTCGCCGGAGACGGGCCGGGTGAAGGGCCTGGAGGTCGGTTACCAGCAGACGTTCACTTTCCTGCCAGGGTTCCTGCGTGGCCTCGGGTTCAGCGGCAATTTCACCTATGTGGAATCCAAGGGGGTGAGCCAGAGCACGCTCTCCGCCACTGATCCGGACGTCGCGGCCGGCCGCATCGCCAATGTGGATACGAGCAAGCTGCCGCTTCAGGGCTTGTCGAAATACACCGTGAACATCGCGCCCTTCTATCAGGCGGGCGGGCTTGAGCTTCGGGCGGCCTATTCGTGGCGTTCACGGTATCTGCTGACCGTGCGCGACGTGATCGTGCCTTTCGCGCCAGTGTTCAACGAGGCGACCGGCCAACTCGACGCTTCGGCGTTCTACAGTGTCACGCCCAACATCAAGATGGGCTTCCAGGGCGTGAACCTGCTTAATTCGACGCTGCGGACGACACAGGTGATCAATAACGATCTTCTGCGCCGGCCAAGATCCTGGTTCATGAACGATCGCCGGATCGTCTTTTCGATACGCGCCAAGTTCGGCAGCTAGGGGGCGCCTTCGGCGATGCTCCCCATCATGGAGAGCGTCGCGATCGGTGGCAATGCCAGGAGGCTTCAATCCAACGGGATTGAAGCCTCTTTTTTGATTGATCGCGCAAAGGGGCATTCGATGCGCTGGCTGAATGGTATAGCGGTCGCGTTGCCGTCAGGCCCTGAATTCCACGCTTCACCGACAGGAGTTTTCCGGTGCCATATCCCGTACCCTACACCGCCGACCCCTCCCGCTACGATGGGCGAATGCCCTATCGCCGGTGCGGCAGGAGCGGGCTCGATCTGCCGGCCATCTCGCTTGGCCTGTGGCAGAATTTCGGCGGCGCTGACGTGTTCGAGACGGGCAGGGCGATGTTGCGCCGTGCGTTCGACCGGGGCGTCACCCATTTCGACCTCGCGAACAATTACGGCCCGCCTTACGGGTCGGCGGAGGAGAATTTCGGACGTGTCCTGGCCGCCGACCTTGCCGGGCACCGTGACGAGCTCATCATCTCGACCAAGGCTGGGTGGGACATGTGGCCGGGGCCTTATGGCGACGTCGGCGGATCGCGCAAATATCTGATCGCGAGCTGCGACCAGAGTCTCAGGCGGATGGGGCTCGACTATGTCGACATCTTCTATTCGCACCGTGTCGATCCGAAGACGCCGCTGGAGGAGACGATGGGCGCGCTTGTCCATCTCCATCGCCAGGGCAAGGCGCTCTATGTCGGCATCTCCTCCTATTCACCCGAGCTGACTCGCAAGGCCGCAGCGATCCTGCGCGAGGAGCGGGTGCCGCTACTGATCCATCAGCCCAGCTATTCGATGCTCAATCGCTGGGTCGAGCACGGCCTTCTCGACACGCTGCAGGATCTGGGGACTGGCTGCATCGCCTTCTCGCCGCTCGCGCAAGGGATGCTGACAAGCAAATATCTGGGCGGGATGCCCGAAGGCGCCCGGGCGACCAGAAGCGGATCGCTTGGTCAGGGGATGCTGTCCGATGAGAATCTCGAGCGCATTCGTGCACTCAACGCGATCGCCGAAAGGCGCGGTCAGACCCTGGCGCAGATGGCGATCGCCTGGGTGCTACGCGATCCGCGCGTCACCTCCGCCTTGATCGGTGCGCGGACGGTGCAGCAGCTCGATGATTCGCTCGATGCGGTCAATCGGCTCGAATTCGACGAAGCTGAATTGCGCGAGATCGATCAATATGCCGGTGAAGGCGGGATCGATCTGTGGAAGGTGTCGTCAACGCTTGGAAGTGAATTCATGAGCTGAGGTCCGGACGGACGGGGCGCCAAACGAAAAGGGCGCCCCCGAAGGGACGCCCTCTCTAAACAGCTGAGCAGGCCGAAGCCCGCCGAGCTGATTACTGGTTCGCCGTGACGTTGTCGGCAGCGGCATGCAGGTTGTCGGCTGCATTCTCGAGCGCGTCTGCTGCAACGGCGTTCGAGGTGTTGTCGGCGACTGCAGACAGGTTGTCGGCAGTCGAATCCAGGTTGTCGGCCACTGCTTCAGCGTTGTTCTCGGCAGGGGTGGGCTTCGAGCAGGCGGCAAGCGACATCAGGCCGGCGGCGACGAGAACAAAGGCGATCTTCTTCATGCGGATGCTCCCAAGCATAGCAAAAATTCGCGGCCAGCCCGATTGCTTACCACGAGGCGCTTTTCATAGCGGACGGCGCAGGTGCGTCAATCGCAATTCATCTTGCAGAAAGGTTCGGTCACGGTTTTCCGTCATTTCTTGATTTGCATCGGTCCTATCTCTTCCGGCGCATTCGCAACCACGGCAAGCATCGCCGTCCATGCCGCGACATTCTGGCGGAGCTGTTCGACGTCGATCACGTCGATCGTGTCCTCGGGCGTGTGATGATAATCGAAATAGCGCAGGCCATCCTGGTTCAGGTCGATCCCGGCAACACCGGTCGCGAGTACTGGTTCGACATCGGTCCCGCCGTTTGCCATGCCGGCGCCGCGGATGACACCGATCGG
Organism: Candidatus Sphingomonas phytovorans; assembly: GCA_029202385.1. Classification (NCBI taxonomy): domain Bacteria; kingdom Pseudomonadati; phylum Pseudomonadota; class Alphaproteobacteria; order Sphingomonadales; family Sphingomonadaceae; genus Sphingomonas; species Candidatus Sphingomonas phytovorans. The sequence continues at coordinate 1,553,406 of CP119314.1, read as the reverse complement.
CGTGAGCGCTGCGGTCAACCGATCGACGACCGGCCTGGCGCTGTCGGGCAGGTTGGTCTGGAAGCGCCAAACCCGGTCAGCGCCAAAATCGGATTCAGCCGCGATGGCATGGCGTTCGCCGGCATGCGCCTTGGCATAGGCCGCGCCGCCGAAACCGCCGGTTTCCTCATCGCCGAACCAGACGACCCGGATCGTGCGGCGGGGCTTGCCCGAATCCAATAGCATCTTGGCCGCCGCCGTGGTGATGCCCACGCCCGAGGCATCGTCGATCGCGCCAGTGCCGAGATCCCAGCTGTCGAGGTGCCCGCCGATCAGGACGACGCCCGCCGCAGGGTCGCTGCCCGGTACTTCCGCCACGACATTGCCGGATTCGCGCAGGCCGACCCGCTTCGGGGTGAGTAGCAGGTGGAGCGTGACGGGCTTGCCGCGCTTCACCATGCGTTCGAGATTGGCGGCATCAGCCACCGAAAGGGCGGCGGCGGGGATCGGCGTCACGCCTGCTTCGAAATTGGTGACGCCCGCGTGCGGCCCGCGGCCATGATCGGTCCCGATCGAACGAATGACGATCGCGCTGGCGCCCTTCTTCGCGGCGATGTTCGGACCCTGGCGGCGGGCCGCGCCCTGGCTGCCATAGCTCGATCCATCCATTGTGGGCTGCATGGTGTTGGAGACGAAGGCGATCTTTCCCTTCAGGCTGCCGTCGGGCGCGGCGCGCAGATCGTCGATGCCCGGGAAAAAGACGATTGGCAGGGTAAGCCCCTCGGGCGGCGTCGCGCCCGAATTGCCGAGCGCGGTCAGGCGCAGGGGCTGGGGGTAGGGCGACACGACCTCGGCGCTCTCAAGCCCGCGCACCCAGGTGTCAAGCTGATAGGTTTCGATCCTGACATTCTGGAAGCCAAGGCTCTTGAGCTTGGCCACGCCCCATTCGCGGGCCCTGGCCTGTTGCGGGGAGCCGTCGGGGCGCGGGCCGATCTCTGTGGTCAGCCCTTCGACGATATCCCAGGCGACCTGGTCCTTCAGCGCAGCGTCGCGGAGCCTGCCGATGGCGGGGTCGAGCTGCGTCTGCTGGGCGATGGCCGGAAGGGCGATGGTAGAGGCGGCAAGCGCCGCGAGAAGGGAGACATTGCGCACCATCGGGTCCTCCGTTCGCCCCGAAAATGTCGAGGACTGTCGCTTTGTCGCTTAGAAGCAGGAACGGTGCCTCGACAAGCGCCGCATGTACGGATTTTTGAACACGATCCGGTTTGCCAATCGGCCGCGCAACCACTACATGCGCCACCGAAATTCCCCGCATTCAAACGACGGAGCCGATCGGCAATGGCCGTGCAGTACAGCTATGTGATGAAGGGTCTGACCAAGACCTTCCCGGGTGCCGCGAAGCCGGTGCTTAACAACATCCACCTCCAGTTCCTCGGCGACGCGAAGATCGCGATCATCGGGCCGAACGGATCCGGCAAATCGACGCTCATGAAGATCATGGCCGGCATCGACCCCGATTTCGTTGGCGAGGCTTGGGCTGCCGAGGGCATCAAGGTCGGCTATCTGGCGCAGGAGCCGCAGCTCGATCCGACCAAGAACGTCATCGACAACGTCAAGGACGGTGTCCGCCCCGTCGCCGACCTGGTCGATCGCTTCAACGCGATCTCCGCCGAAATGGGCGATCCGAAGGACGACACCGATTTCGACGCGCTGATGGAAGAGATGGGCGATCTCCAGGCCCGTATCGACGCGGTCGATGGCTGGAGCCTCGACAACCAGCTCGAGATCGCGATGGAGGCCCTGCGCTGCCCGCCGGGCGACAGCCCCGTCACCAATCTCTCGGGCGGCGAGAAGCGCCGTGTCGCGCTGTGCAAGCTGCTGCTGGAAAAACCGCAGATCCTGCTGCTCGACGAACCCACCAACCATCTCGACGCCGAGAGCGTCCAGTGGCTGGAGAATTACCTCAAGGAATATACCGGCAACGTCATCCTGGTGACCCATGACCGCTACTTCCTCGATAATGTGGTCAACTGGGTGCTCGAGCTCGATCGCGGCCGCTATTACACCTATGAGTCCAACTACTCGGGCTATCTCGAAAAGAAGGTGAAGCGGCTCGAGCAGGAAGAGCGCGAGGAGCAGGGCAAGGCCAAGGCGATCGCCGACGAGCTCGCCTGGATGCGCCAGACCCCCAAGGCGCGCCAGACCAAGTCCAAGGCGCGTATCCGCGCGTTCGATGAGCTGATGGAGAAGCAGGAGAACCGCTCGGTCGGCAAGGCGCAGATTCTGATCCAGCTGCCCGAACGTCTCGGCGGCAAGGTGATCGAGGCAAAGGGCCTGACCAAGGCCTATGGCGACAAATTGCTGTTCGAGAATCTCGATTTCGTACTGCCGCCAGGCGGTATCGTCGGAGTGATCGGGCCGAACGGCGCCGGCAAGTCGACCCTGTTCAAGCTGATCACCGGGCAGGAACAGCCTGATGGCGGCACGATCGATGTCGGCCAGACGGTCAAGCTTGGTTATGTCGACCAGAGCCGTGACGACCTCGACCCCAACAAGAATGTCTGGGAAGAGATTTCCGACAAGCTGGAGGTCTTCCGCTTCGGTAAGCAGGAGCTTGGCACGCGGGCCTATGTCGGGGCGTTCAACTTCAAGGGCCAGGACCAGCAGAAGAAGGTCGGCCAGCTATCGGGTGGTGAGCGCAACCGCGTCCATCTCGCCAAGATGCTGAAGGAGGGTGGCAACGTCCTGCTGCTCGACGAACCGACCAACGACCTCGACGTCGAGACGCTTCGCGCACTCGAAGAGGCGCTGGAGAGCTTCGCCGGCTGTGCGGTGGTGATCAGCCATGACCGCTTCTTCCTCGATCGCCTCGCGACGCATATCCTTGCGTTCGAAGGCGACAGCCATGTCGAATGGTTCGAGGGTAATTTCGAGAGCTATGAGGCGGACAAGCGCCGCCGCCTGGGCGACGCGGCGGATCGTCCAACGCGCCTGGCGTACAAGAAGCTGACGCGCTGACGGAACGAGGCGTGGCGTCCTATCGGCGCCACGCCTGCAACATCGCCCGCAACCGCGATCGTTCAGCGGAGTATGCGGATTATAGCGTGGTGGTTTCCACGATGAGGCCCGCGGTGCTTTCGCTCTTTACCGGCTGCCCGAATGTGACGACCTTGCATTCCGCATAGGCCTCGTCCTCCGGCAGCCACATCTTGTGGATGACCCTGGCGTTCACATCCACCACCCAATATTCGGGCACATGCGCACGGGCATAGACGACTGCCTTGCGTGTCAGGTCGTCTTTCACCGTCGTGTCGGAAACTTCGACGATCAGCGCCACGGAAGCGAGGGGAACAAGCCCTTCGCCTCTAGGCTCGCTTGTCAGCACGATGTCCGGTTCCGGTGCGTCAAACTCCGATAGTGCCACGCTGGCTTCGATCAAAGGACGCAAGGGCGAGCCGGTCGCGCGCAATCCGTCGCGCAGGGCATCATATAATTCTGTCTTGGCGAGCGCGTGCGGCCGGTGTTGGGCGTTCATAAAATAAACGTCCCCCTCGATGAGTTCGGTCTTGCGATAGGCGTCGAATGCACCCGACCTGTCGAGCAGCAGATAATCGTCCACCCGCAATTTCACGGGCAACCGCGACGTGTTGAGGGGCAGAAGCTCCGTCATGGCTGGGAGATACCACGGAAAACGTGATTTTCCACCTTGGCGCGATCTATTATGCCGTAAAACGCTTCGTGAACCCCTTGGGCGGGCGCTCGGCGTCGGCATGGGCTTCGATATGGTCGACCCGCGCCAGGGGCGGGCCCTCCCGGCATTTGTCGATCAGTGCGGCGGAGGCGTCGCTGTCGCCGATGATCAGGATTTCCACGCGGCCGTCGGTGCGGTTGCGGACCCAGCCGATCAGGCCGAGCGCCTTGCCGTGGCGAACGACCCAGTCGCGGAAGCCGACACCTTGGACTTTGCCGGAGATGAAGACGCGCTGAGTCATGGGCGGGTCGGTGTTGGTCATGGTCTCGTGTCCCGGCAGATGGCCCCCGACGGGTACCGATCTTTGCAAACGCATGCGGCAGCGGCGCCGAACGGCGCGCCTTATCGCTGAACATCCGGCATTGCCGAATTCCCGGGCATCGCCCGGAACTGATGCCCGCTATGCCTCTATCCCGAGGCGCTTGTTGAATCCTTTGAGATGAATTTCGCCGACAGCCTGCACCTCGATATCGTCGACGCGCGCAAGCTGTGGTCCCTGGCGACAGGCCTCGACCATCGCCTCCAGCGCGGTGTGCTCTCCCGATGCCATGATCTCGACCCGGCCATCCCGAACGTTGCGGACCCAACCGGTCACGCCCAGCGCATTGGCCGTCCAGATGGTCCAGTTGCGGTAGCCGACGCCCTGAACCTTGCCGCTCACGATCATTCTCTGTGTCGCGCTCATTCGTCGTTTCTCGCTCTACACGACCGCGCGACCCCCGCCCGGCCAGGGGCAAACCCTAACAGCGGCCGATACGGCCAAAAGCCGGGTGCAATCATATTCGCCGCGATTCCGGCAGATTCCAGCGTGGGATGACTGATTTTCGAGATGGTTAGCGAGTGCTTCTCACACGTTCGGGCTCGCAGCTTGCGAAATCGGGATCATAGCGTATTGCCTTAATAATACAGATCGATCGGGAGATGCAGCGATGATTCTCGCGACCTTGCTGGCGGTCGCCGCGCTGCCGGAGGGTGAAAGGCTGAGCGCCGGTACCGCCTGCTACGCAATCATGCGGGATGCCTCCGTGATCGGCGCGACATGGCAAAGCGTTCGCCCGGCCGAGGTGGCGGGGGAGCCGGCATGGGACATCGTCGTGCACCAGCGAGTCGGAACGACCTTCGACCTGCGTGACCATTTCGTACTGGCGCGCAAGGATCTTCGACCGATCGCCTTCGACAATCGCAAGCTCGGCAAGGAACATGTCACGCTGCGCTATGCCAATGGCCGGATCACTGGATCGCGGATGGAGAAGGAAGGCATGGTGCCGATCGATCTCACGGCGCCAGCGCAGGTTTGGGAGGGCAATCTCTGGGGCCTGACCTTTGGCACGCTGCCCCTCGCCCAAGGCGGCGAGTACGCGTTGCCCTTCTATCAATATGACAAGCGCTTCGGGACATTCACGCTGAAGGTGACGGGCAGCGAAATCGTCGAGACCCCGGCAGGCAAGGTCGATGCCTGGACCGTCGACGTCGCTACCGGCGCTAACCGGTTAGTCACCTATCTCATCGGCAAGACGAACGGTGCCGAACTTGCTACTCGGGCGCCGGGTTTCTCCACGCACCTCGGCGGCGATTGCAGCGGACTGGAATAGCATAATCCTGACGGCCCGGCTTGCGATGGGGGCAAGCGCTGCTCCCGCGGCACCGGAGGAAAGGTGGAGTTCGAAAGGGTGCCTGCCGAATACGGGGCATGCCCCGCATTCGACAAGGAGTGATCACGCCCTGGTGCGGGCGGCGTCCGCGCTCCATATGCCGCCGCCGGCAGCGGCGAGGTACAGGAAGATGAAGCAATAGAGCATCGCTGGCTCACCATTGTTGGCGGCCGGGAAGAAACCCCGCGGAGCATGGGCGATGAAATAGGCGGCCGCGCTCATGCCGGACAGGACGAACGCGACAGGCCGGGTGAAGAGCCCGATCACGATCAGCGTGCCGCCGACCAGTTCGAGCACGCCCGCTGTGGTCAGCAGCGGATTGAGCGGCATGGGGAAGGGCGGGATGCCGAAGAATTTCGAGACGCCGTGCTGGAGAAAGCCCAGGCCGGTGACAATGCGCAGGATGCTGAGAAGCTGTGAAGACCAGGTCGCGGGGATCGGCATGACGGTTCCTCTGGGATCGTTTCGTTGCGCGATCGTTTCATGACGGGCGGTTGCCGTCAATCTGCCTGCGGGAAACGCTAGGTTGCCGGGTAGGCGATGGCGGTCACCTCATATTCCTTTTCGCCAGCCGGGAGCGTGACGCGTCGCAGGTCTCCCAGTGCCGCGCCGCGCAGCGCGCGGGCGAGCGGCGCGTTCCAGCCGATCCGTCCTGCCGCGGCATCGGTCTCATCGTCACCGACCAGGGTAAGGACACGCTCTACATCGTCCTCGTCGGCGATGGTGACGGTGGCGCCGAACCAGACCCGAGTCCGGTCGGGCTGGGCGGCGGGATCGATCACCACCGCCGCCTTCATCCGCTTCGCCAACCAGCCGAGCCGCCGGTCGATCTCGCGAAGGCGCTTGCGGCCATAGATATAGTCGCCGTTCTCCGAACGATCGCCATTGCCGGCCGCCCAGGAGATCACCTCCACCAGCTTGGGCCGCTCGTCACCGAGCAGGGTGCGATATTCGGCGCTGAGCGTGTTGTAGCCGGAGGGGGTGATGTAGTTGGGGCGATCCATAAGCCAGTTCCATAGCAGGTCGGGATTGTGGCGGCACGACAGGATGCTTCCCGTGGCGACGGTCGGAAAGATCTGGGTAAAGACGTGCAATGCCAGCCGGAACCGCCCGCGGCCTTCGCCGGAGAAGGTAAAGAGGGCAGGGGCTTGCGGCCTCAGCCGGGCGTGTTCTTGCCGAGATACCAGCTGATCCGCCGCGAGCCGCTTGAGCGCGAGTGCGACGGGTTCATGAGGTCGTAGACGACCGCGTTCTCCAGCACGCGCTGGACGTAGTTCTTGGTCTCGTAGATCGGGATCGCCTCGATCCAGTCGATCATGTCGGTGCCCGGCATGCGGGGATCGCCATTGGCCTTCAGCCACTTGTTCACATTGCCCGGGCCGGCATTGTACGCGGCCAGCGCCAGCGGGTAGCTGCCATAGAGCCGGTAGACCCGCTCGAAATAGCTCGATCCGAGCATGATGTTGTAATCGGTGTCGCTGGTCAGCGATCCGGGCTCATAGGACATGCCCAATTTGCCCGCTGCCTCTCGGGCGGTGCCCGGCATCAGCTGCATCAGCCCGCGTGCGCCGGCATGGCTGACGGCGGCGCGATCGAACTGGCTTTCCTGCCGGGCGATGGCGTGGATCATCGTCCAGCTATCCTGGCTGGCCGCCGGTACGCGGACGCTGGGAAAGCCGACCGTGCTGTATTCGCTCAGCCCGTTCTGCAGGGCGCTGCGCCCCACCATGACGCCGAGATCGGGGCGGCCGAGCGACCTTGACAGCTCGGTGGCGAGGACATGATCGCTGTCGGTCTTGGCGTCGATCGCGATCTGGCGGACAAAGGCGGTCTGGTCTTGCCAGGCGCCGACCGTGCCGAGATATTGCGCCACGCGCACCGCCTCGCGGTTGTAGAAGGCGGCGCGTACCTGCGGGTCGACCGGTTTCATCAGCGGATCGCCCGGCGGCGTCAGCGGCTGGCCAAGCCGTTCGATCGCGAGCTGGCCGTAGAACATGTCGCGGAAACCGGCCGCGCGCGCGTAATAGCGGTTGGCTTCTTCCCGGCGGCCAGCAGCCTCGGCGGCGCGGCCCGCCCAATAGAAGCCCTTGGACTGGGTCGTCGGCGTCTTCGATGCGCTGCCATAGCGGGTGAACATGCCGATCGCGTCGGACGGCTGCCCAAGCTGCTTCAGCGCGGTCTGCCCGGCGAGCCATGCCAGGCTGGTATAATCGTCCCGTTCGCCATAGGGCTGCTCGCTGACGTCGGTACCCGCCGGATAGGCGTCGTCGATCTGCCGGGCGATATCGAAGGCAGTTGAATATTGAGCATCGGCCGCGGCGCCGCGCGCATTGGTCAGCAGCACCTCGAACCATTTTTCCGGGTTGCCGGGGCGCGACGTAAGCGCCTGGCGTCGCGCGAGCAGGCTGCGCGCGCTGGGCGATGCATTGTTGTTTCGGAACCAGCTCGCCCGGTCAGCGAGATAGCCGGGATCGCCCGCGCCGGTCGTGCTGGTCGCCGAGGCGAGGTCCGACGCGTTGGCCGCGTTGGTGCGCAGGGCAAGCCGCGCCTCGAACAGCGGGCGCTTCGAGGGGGTGACCAGGGCGAGCTGGCGCTGGGCCGACTGAATCGATCCCTGCCAGAGCAGCATGTCCATGCGCGCGTCGTGATCCGCCGGGGTGAGCGCGCTGGAGAAGCTGCCGATCAGCTTCGCCTCGTCGGATGCGGAAAGCGATCCCGATACCCAGGCCTTTTCGGCGGCGAGGTTCGCCTCGTCGCGTGAGCCGGTCGCGGCCAGCGCCTCGGCGAAACGGGTCCTGCCGGCACCGGTGAGCGGCGGATAGCGGCGGAAATAAGTGACGGCGGTGCCGGGCGACCAGGTGCCGGCCGAAAGCGCGTTCTCGGCGCTGCGCCGCATGCTCATTTCACCCGGCCAGCCGGGATGTGCGAGCAGGAAGCGGGCATAGGTCTCGAACGGATAGCTCGAGCTGTCCTGGAGTGATTTCCATTGGGTGATCGTGGCGGACAGCCCGCTGCTGGCGGCAGCCGACCCTTCAAGAACTTGCTGCGCCCGGCCCCAGCCGAGTTGATCCTGCGCTGTCCCGGAGGTCATCGCCAGGCCCGAAACACCGGCGAACAGCAATCCCGACTTGATCAATGACGGTATCATGTGGACAGGATATGGGAGCCGACCTTATTTGTCGCTGAACAATTTACAAAAATGCGACGGAATCACCGTCCCGTAGGAGCAAATCAACCATGTTTTCGGGTTCGATCCCGGCGCTCGTCACGCCGTTCGAGGAAGACGGGCGTTTCGCCGAGAGCGCGTACCGCGCGTTCATCGACTGGCAGATCGCCGAAGGGTCTACTGCCCTGGTGCCCTGCGGCACGACCGGCGAAGCGGCGACGATGTCGGCCGAAGAACATTTCCATGTGGTCAGGGTATGCGTCGAGCAGGCGGCCGGCCGGGTGCCCGTCATCGCGGGTGCCGGATCGAACGACACGCGAGTCGCGATCCAGAACATCAAGGCAGCCAGGGATGCCGGCGCCGATGCGGCGTTGATGGTGCCGCCTTATTATAACCGCCCCAATCAGGAGGGCATCTTCCGCCATTTCGAGGCGGTGGCGAACAGCTGCGACCTGCCGATCGTCCTGTACAATGTGCCAGGTCGCACCGTGACCGATATCGCGGTCGAGACGATGGGCCGGATCGCGAAGGCGTTCCCCAGCGTGGTCGGGGTCAAGGACGCGACCGGCATCATCCAGCGCGTTTCCGGCCAGCGCGACGCGTGCGGTGCGGATTTCTGCCAGATCTCCGGCAATGACGACATGGCATTAGCATTCATGGCGACCGGTGGCCGGGGCTGTATCTCGGTGACGGCGAACGTCGCGCCGCGCCTGTGCGCCGAGTTCCAGGCGGCATGCCTGGCAGGCGATTATGCCAGGGCGCTGGAATATCAGGATCGCCTGTTCGAACTGCACGTCTCGCTGTTTACCGACGCGTCGCCGGGACCGGTGAAATATGCGCTCAACCGCGTCCGCCCCGATTTCCCAAAGGCTCTCCGCCTGCCGATGACGTGGCCGGGCGAAGCGAGCCAGCGCGCGGTCGACGCCGGCCTGGCGCGCGCCGGGCTGCTATAAGGGCAAGGCGCCCCGCGGCGGACGAGATTTTCCCTGTTCCTGCCCCCTAACAGGGAAATTAACAGGGAATTTCTCTTTTTTCCGGTCCGGGTAAGGTTCCTTTTTAGAATTTATCGTGCCGGTGCAATGGTTTGATCGTTTCGCGTTACTCGGTAACAGGGAAATCGGGTCCGCGCGAACAGGGAAAAACCGGATTGGAACAGGGATTCCTATCGCATCCGGCCCAAACGGGTCCGCGTTCCATCGCATGAGAAAGAGCGGGTCGTGGCGCTGGCAGTCGCTCGACCGCGAGTCTGGATGCGGCGATTCACCGAATTGTTGAATCGACCGGGTCGCGCGACTCGGTTCGTCGCTGAAAAGTTCCGCTTCGGCGTAAAAATATTCTCGTTCATCCTGTTGAAACCTTTGGCCCGCGTGCGCATTTTTCGCTTCAAGTTCCTCGAACACGAAACGAGAACAGGCCATGAAGTCCGTCGTTCCGCTTTTCCTTGCCCTGATCCCGCTGGTCGCGGTGGTGGGAGCATGCGTCGCGGTGCCGTAACGCCGAATTATCCCACTCGCCGCTTCACGGCAGGCAAAAGAAAAGGGCCGCCCGGACATCGTCCGGGCGGCCCTTTTTTCATGCCGACCTTGCGGTCGTTCAGCCTTCGGCCGATGCCTCGCCTGCCGGCTCGGCCTGGACCTCGGCGGTCGCGCCCGGCTCGGCGTTCGGGTCGTATGCCTCGACAAAGCCTGCCTCGTCCTTCTCGAACATGGCGGCCATGACATCGACGCCCTTCGCCTGCATCTCGGCCTCTTCGGGCGAGCGTGCGACGTTGACCTTGATCGTCACGGCGACTTCGGCGTGCAGCGAGACCTTCACCTCATAGACGCCGATCGCCTTGATCGGCTTGTTCAGCACGATCGCCGACTTCGGCACCTTGTGGCCTTCGGCCTCGAGCAGCTCGAGCAGATCGCGGACCGCGACCGAGCCGTAGAGCTGGCCAGTGTTGGACGACTGGCGGATCAGCGTCAGCGTGATGCCGTCGATCGACTTGGCTTCGGTCTCGGCTTCGCCACGACGCGCGGCGTTGTCGGCCACGATCTTCTCGCGGTTCTTTTCGAAGACCTTGCGGTTGGCTTCGTTCGAGCGAAGCGCCTTCTTGTTCGGCAGCAGGAAGTTACGGGCGAAACCGTCCTTCACCTTCACCACGTCGCCGATGTTGCCGAGCTTCTCGACTCGTTCCAGCAGGATCACATCCATGAGTCCGGCTCCTTACTTAACGATATAGGGCAGGAGGCCCAGATGACGGGCGCGCTTGATCGCCTGGGCGAGCTCGCGCTGCTTCTTGCCGCTCACCGAGGTGATGCGGCTCGGGACGATCTTGCCACGCTCGGACACGAAGCCCTGAAGCAACCGGACGTCCTTATAGTCGATCCGGGGGGCATCCTTCGCGGAGAACGGGCAGCTCTTGCGGCGGCGGAAAAATGGGCGTGCCATTGTCTATATGCTCCTTATTCGCCGTCGAAGTCGCGACGCGGGCGGTCGCCACGCTCGCCACGGTCCGGACGGTCGCCACGGCCCTCGCGGTCACCACGACGCTCACGGTCACGATCGCTCTTGCGCATCATCACCGACGGACCCTCTTCGAGGGCGTCGACCTTGACGGTCATGTAGCGGATGATGTCTTCGTTGATCTGGGTCTGGCGCTCCAGCTCAGCGACCACGCCGGCCGGCGCGTCGATTTCGAGCATCACGTAATGCGCCTTGCGGTTCTTCGCGATCTTGTACGCGAGGCTGCGCAGGCCCCAGGACTCGGTCTTCACGACCTTGCCCTTGTTGTCCTCGATGATCTTGGTGGCGGTTTCCGCCAGCGTGTCCACCTGCGCCTGTGCCAGATCCTGGCGCGCAAGGAACACATGCTCGTAAAGAGCCATGGTTCTTACCTTCTCTTGGCCGATCGCTGACGTACGCCCCATGCGCAACGCCCCTCCGGCTGTCGTCTCAAAGCAACCGGGGCGGAAAGCTGGCGCTTCCCACCCCGATCGCGGCTCCATAGCTGAAAACGGGCGGAAGGCAAGCCTCCCGCCCGTCATGCCGGCGCTTAGTTGAACGCGCCGGCCAGGACTGCTCCGATCAGGCCGCCGGTAACAGCGACCAGAACCGCGTCGTTGCCCGACCGCACCCAGTGATAGCCACGGGGCGGCGCATAGAGGTGTCGGCCGCGATAGGCGCGATAGTCGTTGATCACGCGATAGTTGCGCGCCTGGCGATAGTCGAAGCGCTCGCCCTTGCGCCATCCGTCGCGATATTGCGGGCGGCCGTGGCGAACGTCGCGATTGACCACCACGGTCCTGCCGGGCTGCTGGCGGACAATCGTCGTGTGGCGATCCTGCGGCTGGTACTGTCCGGCCGAAGCGGCGGTCGCCGCCAGCGGGCCCGCGACCATCGACAGGGCGATCGCACTCAGGATGAACTTCTTCATGATACTCACTCCTCGGTGTCGTTACGGCGCCTCGTCCGGCGTCGAACACCTATCTAGGAGGCGGTTGTCGCAAGCTCGTGCCGGCGAAGGGGTGAAATGGTCGCGAAGTGTCGCGGCTTGCCTAAGTCCGTTCAGGTTTCTAGTCCCACGCGCCTGATCTGACAGGAGCCAGCCACATGCGCGCATTCATCTTTCCCGGCCAGGGCAGCCAGGCCGTCGGCATGGGCCGGGCGCTGGCCGAGGCCAGCCCGATCGCCCGCGCGGTGTTCGAGGAGGTCGACGAGGCGCTGGGCCAGCATCTCTTCCGGCTGATGAGCGAAGGGCCGGAAGACGAGCTGCAGCTTACCGAGAATGCCCAGCCCGCGATCATGGCGAACGCGGTCGCCACCCTGCGCGTGCTGGAGAAGGAGGGCGGCATTCGCCTTGCCGACAAGGCCGATTATGTGGCGGGCCATTCGCTCGGCGAATATAGCGCCCTGTGCGCGGCGGGCGCGCTCGACCTGCCGACCACCGCCTTGTTGCTCAAGCATCGCGGCAAGGCGATGCAGGCGGCGGTGCCTGTGGGCGTGGGCGCGATGGCGGCTCTGCTGGGTGCGGATCTCGAAAAGGCGCGGATCATCGCCAACGCCGCGGCAGAGGGTGAAGTCTGCACCGTCGCCAATGACAATGATCCGAGCCAGGTGGTGATCTCGGGCCATCGCGGCGCGATCGAGCGGGCGATCGCCATTGCCAAGGAATATGGCGCCAAGCGCGCCGTTCTGCTGCCCGTTTCAGCGCCGTTCCATTGCCCGCTGATGCAGCCCGCGGCCGACGCGATGGAGAAGGCGCTGGCCGAGGCGCGGATCGATTCGCCGCTGGTGCCGGTGTTCGCCAACGTCACGGCGTCGCCGGTCGGCGACGTCGACACGATCCGCCGCCTGCTGGTGGAGCAGGTGACCGGCATGGTGCGCTGGCGGGAATCGGTGCTGGCGATGTCTGATACCGGCGTCGAGCGCTTCGTCGAGTTCGGTGGCAAGGTGCTGGCGCCGATGGTCAAGCGCATCGCGTCCGACGTGGATGCGTCGAGCGTGATCACGATGGACGATATCGAAGCGCTGGCGAAGACGCTGTAATTATTCACGGCTTTGCCGGAGAGAAGATTTTTCACGCGAGGGCGCGAAGGCGCGAAGAAATTTCTGGAGGCGCCGCTCTGCACCAAATCTCTTTGCGTCTTCGCGCCTTCGCGTGAATTATTCCTCCGAGGATGGGCGCACGGATGGATCTTGAGGCAATTGCCGCCGATGTCATCGACCAGGCACTTCAACTGCATCGCGGTCTCGGACCAGGGCTGCTCGAGAGTGTTTATGAGGCGATCCTCGCCGGCAAGCTGGCAAAGCTCGGTTATGAGGTTCGCCGTCAGCAAGCGATCGATATCCAGTATGACGACCTGCGGTTCGAGGCTGCGTTCAGGATCGACCTGCTTGTGAACGACAGCCTTCTGGTGGAGATCAAATCGGTCGAGCGCCTGAGCGCCGTTCACGCAAAGCAGTTGCTCACGTATCTCAGGCTTACGAATCAGCCGCTTGGGCTGCTCATCAATTTCGGCGGCGCGACGCTCAAGGAAGGGCTGCAACGTGTCGTCAATGGCCACACGAACTTTGGGTCTTCGCGCCTCCGCGTGAACCAGAAAATTGGAGAATAAGATGTTCGACCTGACAGGCATGACCGCGCTGGTGACCGGCGCTTCGGGGGGAATCGGTTCCGCGATCGCGCAGGCGCTGGCGGGGCAGGGGGCGCGGCTTGCGGTTTCGGGTTCGAATGCGGCCAAGCTGGATGCGTTCAGGACCAGCCTCGGTGGCGACCATGTCGCCTTGCCCTGCGACCTTTCCGACGCAGCCGCGGTGGATGCGCTGGTGCCGGGGGCGGTGGAAGCGCTCGGCAAGCTGGATATCGTCGTCAACAATGCCGGGGTCACCCGCGACAATCTGGTCATGCGGATGAAGGACGACGAATGGGATCAGGTGATCCGGGTCAATCTGGAAGCGGCGTTCCGCATCGCCAGGGCCGCCGCGCGGCCGATGATGAAGGCACGCTTCGGTCGCATCATCTCGGTTACGTCGGTGGTCGGCACGACCGGTAATCCGGGCCAGGCAAATTATGCCGCCTCCAAGGCGGGGCTGGTCGGCATGTCCAAGGCGCTGGCGCAGGAACTCGCCAGCCGGGGCATCACCGTCAATTGTGTCGCGCCCGGATTCATCCGTACCGCGATGACCGATGTGCTGCCCGACGCGCAGAAGGACGCGCTGAATGCGCGAATCCCCGCTGGCCATATGGGCGAAGGTGCGGACATCGGCGCCGCCATCGTTTATCTTGCGAGCCGCGAGGCAGGCTATGTTACAGGCCAGACTCTGCACGTGAACGGCGGCATGGCGATGATCTGATCGTGATCGGTGCCGTTTCAGGGGGCAACGCCCCCTTGCAAGGGCACCGAGCGCGTTCTACGTGCGTTCGGGAAATGAAACCCCCAGCGATAGAGGGACGATAACAATGAGCGAGACCGCAGACCGGGTTAAGAAGATCGTCGTCGAGCATCTCGGCGTCGAAGCCGACAAGGTCACCGAAGACGCGAGCTTCATCGACGATCTGGGCGCGGACAGCCTCGATATCGTTGAGTTGGTGATGGCGTTCGAGGAAGAGTTCGAAGTCGAAATCCCCGACGATGCCGCGGAGAAGATCACGACCGTCAAGGACGCGATCACCTTCATCGACGAGCACAAGGACTGATCTGGCGGATGGCGCCCCGGCGCCCTGCCTTGCCCTCAATCGGGCAGAAATGAATGAACGGCTCCCCGTCCCAGGGCAACCAACAGGGGCGGGGAGCCGTTCCTGTTTGACGAAGTGAAGAACGGAGATGGCCATGCGCCGTGTTGTCGTAACCGGGCTCGGGCTTGTGACGCCGCTGGGTGCCGATGTGGAAACCGCATGGGCGAACATCATCGCCTCCAAATCGGGCGCGGGCATCATCACCCGCTTCGACGCGACCGACTATGCCTGTCGCATCGCCTGCGAGGTGAAGCCGCCGGAGCATGAATATGGTTTCGATCCGGGCAAGCGCGTCGACCACAAGGTGCAGCGCCAGGTCGATCCGTTCATCATCTACGGCATCGATGCCGCTGGCCAGGCGCTCGAGGATGCCGGCCTGACCGACATGACCGAGGAAGAGCGTTTCCGCGCTGGCTGTTCGATTGGCGCAGGGATCGGTGGCCTGCCGGGCATCGCCAGCGAATCGATCGTGCTGCATGAAAAGGGTCCGCGCCGGGTTTCGCCGCATTTCGTTCATGGCCGCCTGATCAACCTGATCACCGGTCAGGTGCAGATCAAATACGGCCTGATGGGGCCGAATCATGCGGTCGTGACTGCCTGCTCGACCGGCGCGCATTCGATCGGCGACGCAGCGCGGATGATCGCGATGGACGATGCCGACGTGATGCTCGCGGGCGGCGCCGAGGGCGCGATCTGCCCGCTCGGCATTGCCGGCTTCGCCCAGGCGCGCGCGCTGTCGACCAATTTCAACGACACGCCTGAAAGGGGCAGCCGCCCCTATGATGTCGATCGTGACGGGTTCGTGATGGGCGAGGGCGCGGGCGTCGTCTGCCTGGAGGAATATGAACGGGCCAAGGCGCGCGGTGCGAAGATCTATGCCGAGGTGATCGGCTATGGCCTGTCGGGCGACGCCTATCATGTCACCGCGCCGCATCCTGAAGGGTCGGGTGCGTTCCGCTCCATGGAAATGGCGATGCGCAAGTCGGGCCTGGCGCTGTCGGATATCGATTATATCAACGCGCACGGCACCTCGACGCCGCTCGGCGACGAACTGGAACTGAACGCGGTACGTCGCCTGTTCGGCAACAATATCGATACGCTGTCGATGAGCTCGACCAAGTCGGCGATCGGCCATCTGCTTGGCGGTGCCGGTGCGGTGGAGAGCATCTTCTGCATCCTCGCGTTGCGCGACCAGATCGTGCCGCCGACCCTGAATCTCGACAATCCGAGCGAGAATTGCGCCGGCGTCGACCTGGTGCCGCACGTTGCGAAGAAGCGGTCGGTCAAGGCAGTGCTGAACAACAGCTTCGGGTTCGGCGGCACCAACGCAAGCCTCGTCATGCGGGCCGTCTAGGGAGCCATGCGCAAGCTTGGGTGCTTCGGCCTGCTCGTCGTCCTTGCGGCGATCGGGGCAGCTTTTATCGGGCTGCAATATTGGGCCGGGCCGGGGCCGCTGAAGCGTACCACCAGCGTCCAGATCGCGTCGGGCACCAGCCTCGCGACCGCGTCGGTTCAGCTCGAAAAGGCCGGGGCGATCGGCTCGGCGAGCCAGTTCCGGCTGTTCGCGCGCTTCCTTGGCTCCGATGCGCCGATCAAGGCCGGGGAATACCGGCTGCCGCCGCATCTCAGCCAGGCCGATATCCTCAAGGTCCTGCAAGGCGGCAAGACGCTGCAACGCTTCGTGACGATCCCCGAGGGCTGGCCCTCGGTGATGGTCAAGAAGGCGCTGGACAAGACTCCGGGGCTCGAAGGGACAGCGCCGGTGCCGGGCGAGGGGACCGTGCTGCCCGACAGCTACAGTTTCGAGCGAGGCTATACCAAGGCGTTCATGATCGAGCGCATGCAGGGTGCGATGACCCGCTACCTCGCTGCGGCCTGGGAAAAGCGGAAGCCGGGCATCGCGGTGACGACCCCGCGCGACGCGCTGATCCTCGCGTCGATCGTCGAGAAGGAAACCGGCAAGCCGAGTGAACGGCGGATGGTCGCCGCCGTCTATTCCAACCGGCTGAAGCGCGGGATGATGCTCCAGGCCGACCCGACGGTGATCTATCCGGTCACCAAGGGGCTGCCGCTCGGTCGCCGCATCCTGCGATCCGAACTGCAGGCGAACAACGGATACAACACCTATGCGATGACCGGGCTTCCCGCCGGCCCGATCTGCAATCCCGGCCGGGCCTCGATCGACGCGGTGCTTGACCCCGAACAGTCAAGCGCCCTGTATTTCGTCGCCGACGGAACGGGTGGCCATGTGTTCGCCGACACGCTCGAGCAGCACAATGCGAACGTGCAGAAATGGTACGCGATCAGGAAGTCGCGCGGCGAAATGTAGGGGCGGTGCAACCGTGCCTTTTCCCCGATCGCTCACGGCGATAAGGGGAGCAGGGCAGTCGGGGGCAGATCGTGACAATCAATTCCGGCACGGCTGACGTCGCGACCGCCTCGCGGCGCCTTCGTATCGCCCGGCCGGATCGCCTGCTCGTCGCGCTGCTGATCGCGACCTTCCTCACCTGCAGTCTCGGCTGGCTGTTCAAGGCGCATTGCACCTTCGACGACGGCGGCTGGACCGCATCCGAGCAATATACGACTGGCTGTTATTCGGATGCGATGCCCTTCTGGGGCGGGCGGGAGATCGCAGCGGGCAAGCTGCCCTATTTCGAGGCGCGGATGGAATATCCAGTGCTCACCGGCGGGCTGATCTATCTCGACGGGCGCGTCACCGCCGGAGTGTTCGGCCGTGCGGCTTCCGCGCCGAATTTCCTTTTCGTCGTCGCGCTGGTCAACACGGGGATCGCCCTGCTGGTAACCTGGCTTCTATGGTCGATGGGGCTGGCGCGATCGCGCCTGTGGTGCTGGGCGCTGGCCCCGCCGCTGATCCTTTATATCGGGCATAACTGGGACATCCTCGCGATCGCGCTGGCGGTCGGCGCGGTGGCGCTGGCGCAGCGCGGGCGGCTGACCTATGCGGCGGGGCTTGCCGCGCTCGGAGGCGCCGCCAAGCTCTTTCCGCTGCTGTTGCTTCCCCTGCTCGGGCTTCGTCCGCTGATCCAGCGCAGGATTCATACGGTGGCGATCCTGATCGCGGCTGCCGTCGTCGCCTGGGGCGCCGTCAACCTGCCCGCCGCGATATTCGCGCGCGCGAACTGGCTTGAATTCTACCTTTTCTCCAGCAGCCGGGGGAGTACTGCCGGGTCCCTGTGGGAACTGGCGGGCCAGTTCAACCTGCTCCAGACGACGATCGAACAGCGCAACCTGTGGTCGGCCATCCTGTTCCTGGCCGGGGCCGCAGCGATCGTCGCGACCGGCGCCCGGCGGCACTGGCTTCATCTCTGGGTGCTGTTCACCCCGGTCGTCGCGTGGTTCCTGCTCGTCAACAAGGTCTATTCGCCGCAATTCGACCTGTGGATCCTGCCGCTGATGCTGGTGACGTCGCGCCGGCTCTGGCCGGTCGTGCTGTTCATCGTCGGTGACATGCTCGCCTATTTTGCCGAGTTCTGGATGTTCGCCGGGATGGAAGGCGCCTGGCCTGCCACTGGGCAGACCGAGATCCTGGTCGCGGTGGCGGTGCGTGACGCTGCCCTGCTATGGACGATCGTCGACGCTGTCCTGACGCGGGCGCCCGACTGGGTGAAGGACCAGCCGGTCGCCCGGCCGGTCTCAGCCCCGCAGGCCTGACGCGGCGCGCGCCTTCGCCTCGACCTCGGCCATCGTCCCGCCCGTCACCCAGCTTCCGCCGACGCACAGCACGGGGCCGAACGACAGCCAGTCGGGCGCGCTTGCTTCAGTGATGCCGCCGGTCGGGCAGAATTTGCACTGATAGAAGGGCGCGGCGAGCGCTTTCAACGCCTTGAGGCCGCCTGACGTCTCGGCGGGGAAGAACTTGAAATGTTCGAGCCCGAGATCGAGCCCCCGCATGATGTCGCCGGCAGTCGCGATCCCCGGCAGATAGGGCACGCCGCTGTCGACGATCGGCGTGGCGAGCCGCTCGGTAAGGCCGGGTGAGACGATGAACTCGGCGCCAGCGTCCATCACCTGCTCGAACTGTTCGGTCGAGACGACGGTGCCGGCACCGACGATCGCGCCGGGCACCTGCTTCATCTCGCGGATCGCGTCGAGCGCGGCGGCGGTGCGCATCGTCACCTCAAGCACCTTGAGCCCGCCGGCGACCAGCGCCTCCGCGAGCGGGCGCGCCGTCGCCGCATCCTCGATCACCAGCACGGGGATCACGGCGCTCGTCCGCATGATCGTTTCGATACCGCTCATCGGGCATGCTCCTGGGCAAAGGCGGCCGCGGCGCCGAACAGGCCGGGCTGGGGGTGAGTGATGAGCTTGACCGGTATCGCCTCAAGCATCGTACGGAAACGCCCTTTTGCGGCAAATCGTTCGGCAAAGCCCGATCGGGCAAGATGATCCTTGAGCCGGAGACCCAGTCCACCGGCGATGACCACGCCCTTGGCGCCCTGCGCCAGTGCCAGATCCCCCGCCACCGCGCCCAGGCTGAGGCAGAAGCGATCGAGCGCGGCAAGCGCGAGGCTGTCCTCGCCGTCGAGCGCCTCGGTCCAGATCGCCTTGTCGTCGAGCCGCTGTACCGCGCGGCCCTCGATCTCGGCCAGCGTTTCGTAGATGGTGACGATGCCGGGGCCGGCGACGATCCGTTCAGTCGAGACGCGGGTATAGGTCTTGCGCAGCCGCTTGAGCATCGCATCCTCGATCTCGTCGAGCGGGGAGAAGTCGACATGGCCGCCTTCCGTCTCGACGACGTGATAACCGTTCGGCGCGCGCAGGATATAGGCGACGCCGAGCCCGGTGCCCGGACCGCAGACCGTGATCACGCCGTGCGTCGTGAAGGGCTCGTCGGGGCCGCAGAGATGCAGGAAACTGTCGTCATGCATCTGTGCCGCGGCATGGCCGACCGCGCCGAAATCGTTGATCAGGACGAACTCGTCCACCTCGAGGCGCTCGCGCACCAGCGCCGGGCGGATGATCCACGGATTGTTGGTCAGCTTGATCAGGTCGCCGCCGACCGGCGACGCCACGGCGATGGCCGCCGCGCGAGGCATGGGGCGATCGAGGGACGCGCCGAACGCCTGCCAGGCAGTCTGCAGGCTGGCATATTCGGCGGTCTTCAAGGTCGCGGGCTGGCCGAGCGAGACCACACGGCCTTCCGCGACCTCGGCGATGGCGAAACGGATGTGAGTCCCACCGATATCGACTGCGACGACTTCCATTCCTACCATCCCATTGCGGCGAGCATCGCTGACGCGCCCTTTTCTGCTTCATTGGCGCCGCTGCGGAACATGGCGAAAAGCTCGCGGCCCATCCCCTGGGCGGCGGCCGGTGCTTCGGCGAAGGGCCTCGCGGCCCATTCCCCGGGGTCGACCAGCGCGACCAGTTCGCCGGTGTCGGCCGACATGCGGATGATGTCGCCGTCGCGCAGCTTCGCGAGCGGGCCCTCGCCAAGCGCCTCAGGCGAGCAATGGATCGCACAGGGCACCTTGCCGCTGGCGCCGGACATGCGCCCGTCAGTGACGAGCGCAACGCGGAAGCCGCGATTCTGCAGCACGCCGAGCGGCGGGGTGAGCTTGTGCAGTTCCGGCATGCCGTTGGCGCGGGGGCCCTGGAAACGCACGACCACCACGACATCGCGTTCGAGCTCGCCTGCCTTGAAGGCGGCCTGCACCTCCAGCTGGTCGGCAAAGACCCGGCATGGCGCCTCGACCGTCCAGCGATCCCGCTCCACCGCGCTCACCTTGATGCAGGCCCGGCCGAGATTGCCGGTGAGGATGCGGAAACCGCCCTCGGGCGCGAAGGGCGCGGCGGCCGGGCGCAGAATCGTCTCGTCGCCGCTGGCACCGACATCCCCCCATACCAGCGCCTCGTCCTTGATGGTCGGGCGCTTGGCGTACGTTGTCATGTCATCCCCGGCGACCGTCATCAAGTCCCGATGGAGCATGCCCGCGTCAAGCAACTCGCGGATGACATAGGCCATGCCGCCAGCATCCTCGAAGCCGTTCACATCGGCCGAGCCGTTGGGATAGACGCGCGCGATCAGCGGCACGGCGCGCGACAGGCGGTCGAAATCCTCCCAGTCGATCACGATTCCCGCCGCCGCCGCGATGGCGGGGAGATGGATCAGGTGATTGGTCGATCCGCCCGTGGCGAGCAGGCCGATCGCCGCGTTCACGATCGCCTTTTCATCGACGCATTCGCCCAGCGGGCGATAATCGTCACCGCTCCAGCCGATCTTCGCCAGTTGATGGACCGCGGCGCGAGTCAGTTCCTGGCGCAGCTTAGTGCCAGGATTCGCGAAGGCGGCACCGGGCATGTGAAGGCCCATCACCTCCATCATCATCTGGTTCGAATTGGCCGTGCCGTAGAAGGTGCAGGTGCCCTTTGAATGATAGGCGGCGATCTCAGCGTCGAGCAGGTCCTCGCGCGTCGCCTTGCCTTCGGCGAACTGCTCGCGGACGGCGGCCTTTTCCTTGTTGGGCAGGCCCGACCGCATCGGCCCGCCGGGGACCAGGACCATCGGCAGGTGGCCGAAGCGAAGCGCGCCCATCAGCAGGCCAGGCACGATCTTGTCGCAGATGCCGAGCAGCGCCGCGCCCTCGAACATGCCGTGGCTGAGCGCCACGGCGGTCGACAGAGCGATGGTGTCGCGGCTGAACAGCGACAATTCCATGCCGGCATAGCCCTGGGTCACCCCGTCGCACATCGCCGGCACACCGCCCGCCACCTGTGCGGTGGCCCCGGCTTCGCGCGCCCAGACCTTCATCTGCTCGGGATAGCGATAATAGGTCGCGTGGGCCGAGAGCATATCGTTGTACGAGGTGACGATGCCGATGTTCATTCGGCCGCCCGCCTTCATCGTCTCGCGGTCCTCCTCGGTGCCGGCATAGCCGTGCGCGAGGTTGGCGCAGCCGAGGGCGGGGCGGTCGACATGATTGTCGCGCTCGCGCCGGATCAGCGCCAGATAGGCGTCGCGGGTCGGCTTCGACCGGGTAATGATCCGGTCGGTGACCGCGCTCACATCGGCATGAAGCGTCATGCGGGGCTCCAATGGATGTCGACCGGCAGTTCAGCGTCGGCGAGCACGCGCCCGATCGGGTAGGAGGAGGACGGGCCCTGCCTGATCGCCTGCTCGATCACCTTGCGCTTCTTGTCGCCGGTGACGGCGATCATCAGCGCCTTGGCGGAGACGATCGCGGCGCGGCTCAGCGTGATCCGTGCGACGGGCGCATCGGCGGGCAGGGGATCGGGCATGACGCCGAGCGCGCGGCGCTCGCGCGGACCGGCAATGGCTTCCTCATAGTCGGGGCCGGGGAAGATCGAGGCGGTATGCCCGTCCTCGCCGACGCCGAGCAGGCAGAGGTCGAGCGGCCAGTGATGGTCGGCGAGCCGCGAATCGGCTGCCTTGCCGGCCGCGCGATAGTCCTTCGCCGCCTCGCTCACGATCGGGATCACGCGCGCGCCCTTGGGCAGGAACGCCTTGCCGATCGCGGTGATGTTGGACAGCGGATCGCCGAGCGGCACGATGCGCTCGTCGGTCGGGATGATCGTCACGCGCTTCCAGTCGAGCTTGGTCGCGGCAAGCTTCTCGTAGATCGGCAGCGGCGTCTTGCCGCCTGCAAGCGCGATGACGCACCCGCCGCGCGCATCGATCGCGCTTTCGATCACGAAGCCGATATCGCCCGCGACGGCAGCAGCCATCTCGGCCGCGTCGTCATAATCCCACCATTCGATTTCTTCGCTCATGCTTCGTCCTAATATTTGGCGTTCGTCCCGAGAACCGTGTCGACAAGCTCGACACGAACGGGTGCAAGATCGTCTGGTCGCTCAATCGTCCTGCCAGGTCACCCCGTCGCGCTCGGTCAGCGCGATTGCCGCGGAAGGGCCCCAGGTGCCCGAGCCATAGCTTTTGGGCTTCACGTCATTGGCGGTCCACCCAGCGCGGATCGCGTCGATCCACTCCCACTGCGCCTCTACCTCGTCGCGGCGGACGAACAAGGTCGGATCGCCCTCAATCAGGTCGAGCAGCAGCCGCTCATAGGCGATGCGGCGGCGCGTGCCGGCGAATTCCGCGTCGAGGCTCAGGTTCAACGGCACCTCGCGCAGACGGATGCCGTCGCGGTCGAGGCCAGGTTCCTTGGCCATCACCAGCAGCTGGATATATTCCTCGGGCTGGAGGCGGATGACCAGCATGTTGGGCTGGAGCAGCCCGCCGCGGCTGGCGAACATCGAATGCGGCACCGCCTTGAACTGGATCGCGATCTCGGAGTGCCGATTGGGCATGCGCTTGCCGGTGCGGAGATAGAAGGGAACACCCTGCCAGCGCCAGTTGTCGACATGCGCCTTGATCGCGACGAAGGTCTCGGTGGTCGAAGGCTTGCCCAGCTCCTCGATATAGCCCTTCACGATCTCGCCATTGACCGCGCCCTGGGTATATTGGCCCGTCACGGTGGCGTGGGGCACTTCCTCGGGCTTCATCTTGCGGAGCGAACGGAACACTTTCGCTTTCTCGTCGCGGATGGCCGTGCCGTCGAAACGGGCAGGGGGCTCCATCGCGATCAACGCGAGAAGCTGCAGCATGTGGTTGGCGACCATGTCGCGCAACGCGCCGGCCGTATCGTAATAACCGGCGCGATCCTCCAGCCCGACCGTCTCCGAGATCGTGATCTGGATATTGTCGATGCCCTGCGCGTTCCACACCGGCTCGAAAAAGCTGTTGCCGAACCGGAGCGCCAGGATGTTCTGGACCGTCTCCTTGCCGAGATAATGGTCGATCCGGAAAGTCCGGTTCTCCGGAAAGGCGCTCGCGACCGTGTCGTTGATCTCCCGACTCGACGCCAGGTCGTAGCCGAGCGGCTTTTCAAGGCCGATGCGAACGGTGTCTCCGGCCAGCCCAGCCGATTCGAGCCCGCGGATCACCGGCTCGAACAGCGACGGCGCGGTCGACAGGAAGATGGCGAGGCCGTCCGAGACGTCGCCCACCTTCTTCGCCAGTAGATCATAATGGGTGAGGTCGGTCGCATCGAGCGCCTGATAGCCGATGCGCTCCAGGAAGCTCTTGACCGCCTTCTCGTCCTTGCGATCCTCGGGAAGGAACTCGTCAAGGGCGTGCTTCGCGAACTTGCGATAGCTCGCATCGTCATGGTCGGACCGGGCCGTACCCGTGATGGTCAGGCCGGCGGGCAGGAGCCCGTCGGCGTGAAGCCCGTAGAGTGACGGCAGCAACATGCGTTGCGCGAGGTCTCCCGTCGCGCCGAACAGCAGAAGCTTGCCTACCGGATCGCGCATAATGTCTCCTGATGGCCGTGTAGCCGATGCGCCTAACAGACGCGGACGCGCCGGGCCAAGGTGAATACGCAGTCGGCCCGGCTGATTAAAGCGCCAATCCGGCGACGGGGTCGAATCCGGCCATGATGTTGAGGTTCTGGACGGCTGCCCCGGCGGCGCCCTTGCCGAGATTGTCCAGCGTCGCGATCAGGCGAGCCTGACCGGTCTCGGCATTGCCGCAGACGCGAAGGGTCAGCCGGTCAGTGCCGGCATCGTCCTCGATCGCCACGGTATCGGCATCAGCCTCCACCACCCGGACGATCGGCGAATCCTTATAGGCCTCGCGCAGGACCGTCTCGCAGGCCACGAGCGTCGGGCGCCGCACGAACATGTGGAGCGGCAGCGGCACCTCGACGATCATGCCGCGATAGGTGTTGACGACTGAAGGCGTGAAGATCGGCAGATGCTCAAGCCGGGCATGCTTCTGCATCTCGGGCACATGCTTGTGCGCCAGGCCCAGCGCATAGGGGCGCGCTGCGGGTGGCGGGTTGGGCCCTTCGAACTCGGCGATCATCGACTTGCCGCCACCCGAATAGCCGGAGACTGCATTGACCGAGATCGGCCAGTCGACCGGGATCAGTCCCGCACGCACCAGCGGTCGGACGAGCGCGAGGAATCCGGTCGGATAGCAACCGGGATTGGAAACGCGCGGCGCCTCGGCGATCGCTGCCATCTGGCCGGGCTCGAGCTCCGGAAAGCCATAAGTCCAGCCTTCGCCGACACGGTGGGCCGTCGAGGCGTCGATCACCCGGGTGTGGCTGTTCTCGATCAACGTGACCGCTTCGCGCGCGGCATCGTCGGGCAGGCAGAGAATGACGAAATCGGCATCGTTGAGCAGCTTCGCCCGGGCCTTCGCGTCCTTGCGGCGCGATTCGCTCAACGTCAGCAGCTCGATATCGTCGCGACCGCTCAGCCGGTCGCCAATCTCCAGGCCGGTCGTCCCGGCGGCGCCATCGATAAAGACCTTCACCGTCATTGCGTGGGCTCCAGCGCGGCTGAGTCGATATAGCCTACCAGTTTCTGCGCCACCGCAATGCCCCAGGCCTTGCCGCCGGCGATATCAAGCACCTCGAAGATATCGCCGGGACGAAGCACGGCCAGGATCGCCGCATCGCCGGCACTGGTTGCGAGAAGCGACGCCTGAATCGCGATTCGACGCGGCATGGGGGCGGCGTAGTGCGGGGCGAACACGCGGTCGGCGAGGCGGATGTCAGCGACATCGCGCCTGACGGCGTCGTGCAACGGATCCAGAACGGCGGACGGCCCGAGAAGCGCGAAGCTCCTACGCTGAGGCCCGCTGGTGGACTGGCTGTTCGGCATCACCGATAAACTGGCCAAACTCTTCAAGAAATTCTGCCCCTTCAGACGTGCGCGCGACGAATATGTTGCGCTTGTCGGTTTCGTCACGCTGTCGGCGCAGATAGCCGAGCGAACCGAGCCTGTTCAAGGCGCGCGTCACTACCGGCTTCGAAACGTTCAGCACACGCGCGAGTCCACGCACAGTATGGGGACCGGGATTGAGATATACCACCAGCAACAACGCCATCTGCCGGTTGGTCAGGTCGGGCTCGCCCGACCTCACATAATCCACCAGCGTCCGCATCCAGCCGCCAAGCGATCGATCAGGAAGAGTGGCCACGAAGAAATTCCACATTTGCCCAGGCCCCGCACGTTGGGGCACCAGACTTATAACGTTCATAATCGCCACTGGTTTCAGTGCGGAAACGAAATGTCCGGCCTGCCTGTTTCCGGTTGCGGTTGATCGCGAGCCTTCGCTCGCCTATGTGCCCGCCTTCCCAAGCCACAGGTTGCGCCCGTTCATGTTCAAGTTCCTTCTCGTCGTCCATGCGATCATCGCCGCCAGCCTGGTGACCGTGATCCTGATGCAGCGCTCGGAAGGCGGCGGGCTTGGCATGGGCGGCAGCCCCTCCGGTCTGATGTCGGCGCGGGGCGCGGCGGATTTCCTGACTCGCGCCACCTCGATACTGGCGTCTTTGTTCGTCGGACTGGCGATCGTGCTCGCGGTGATTGCCTCGATGGGCCACAACACCGCGAAGATCGATCCGACCCTGGCCAGGACGCCTCCTGCCGCGGCCGGTGTCCTGCCGCCGCCACCGGCGGCGCAACCTACGACCGCACCGGCACCTGCCAGCAACAGCGCGGTCCCGCTCGCGCAGTAAGCGCGGGCCCCCTTTCGCATTTTTTTGTAACGGAAGTGGAGTCGCGCGCTTGTCGCGCGACCCATGTTGACGCTAGGCCTTTTCTCCCATGGCGCGGTTTATTTTTATCACCGGCGGCGTGGTCTCCTCGCTCGGTAAAGGTTTGATGGCGGCGAGCCTTGCGGCTCTCCTGCAGGCGCGCGGGTATCGCGTGCGCATCCGCAAGTTCGACCCCTATCTGAACGTCGATCCCGGCACGATGTCGCCCTATCAGCATGGCGAAGTCTATGTGACCGACGACGGGGCAGAGACCGATCTCGATCTCGGCCATTATGAGCGGTTCACCGGCGTCGCCTCGCGCCAGTCGGACAACATCACCTCCGGCCGCATCTATCAGCAGATCATCACGCGGGAACGCCGCGGCGACTATCTCGGCGCGACCGTACAGGTGATCCCCCACGTCACCGACGCGATCAAGGAATTCGCGCAGGCCGAGACCGACGATCTCGACTTCGTGCTGTGCGAGATCGGCGGCACCGTCGGCGATATCGAATCGCTGCCGTTCATCGAGGCGATCCGTCAGCTCAGGAACGATCTTGGCCGTGGCCAGTCGGTCAGCATCCATGTCACCCTGGTGCCGTACATCGCGGCGGCGGGCGAGTTGAAGACAAAGCCGACCCAGCATTCAGTGCGCGAGCTTGCGGCGCTTGGCGTCCAGCCCGACGTGCTGGTCTGTCGGTGCGAGCAGCCGCTTCCGGCCAGCGACCGGGCCAAGATCGCCCTGTTCTGCAACGTCCGCAAGGAAGCGGTGATCCCGGCGCTCGACGCGAAAAGCATCTACGCCGTGCCGATGCAATATCACGCCGAAGGGCTGGACGCCGAGGTGCTTCGGGCCTTCGACATCGAGCCCGGCCCGGCGCCTGACCTGTCGCGCTGGTCCGACATCGTCGATCGCCTCACCAATCCGGAGGGCGAGGTCACGGTCGGCGTGGTCGGCAAATATGTCGGGCTGCAGGACGCGTACAAGTCGCTGAACGAAGCGCTGGTGCATGGCGGCATCGCCAACCGGGTCAAGGTCAACATCGAGTGGATCGACGCCGAGCTGTTCGAGTCCGAGGACAATGACATCGCGGCCAAGCTCGAGCCGATGAACGCGATCCTGGTTCCTGGTGCGTTCGGCGAACGCGGTGCCGAGGGCAAGATCGCCAGCGTCCGGTTCGCGCGCGAGCGGGAAATCCCCTATTTCGGAATCTGCTTCGGCATGCAGATGGCCTGTGTCGAGGGTGCGCGGAATTTGGCCGACATCAAGGATGCAAGCTCGACGGAGTTCGGCCCGACCGATGAGCCGGTCGTCGGCATGATCACCGAATGGATGACCGGGGCCGGTATCGAAAAGCGCGAGGAAGGCGGCGATCTGGGCGGCACGATGCGGCTCGGTGCCTATGACGCGAAGCTCGATGGCAACAGCGTGGTCGCCTCGATCTACGACGCGACCGATATCTCGGAGCGGCACCGGCATCGCTATGAGGTCAATACCGGCTATCGCGACGCGCTGGAAAAGGGCGGGCTGGTCTTTTCGGGCATGTCGCCAGACGGGATGCTGCCGGAAATCGTCGAGCGGCCCGATCATCCCTGGTTCGTCGGCGTGCAGTTCCACCCGGAACTGAAGTCTAAACCGTTCGATCCGCATCCGCTGTTCGCGAGCTTCATCGGAGCGGCGGTAAGACAATCGCGGCTGGTCTAGGAACGGCTAATCCACGGGCCGGAGCGCGAGCCGTCCGTTAGTGAGACGTATCGGCCAGGTCGGCCTGGGCCTCATATTCCTGAGCCATGGTGATGAGGGTTTCGACGGTATGGCGGTCCCCGACGGTGGTCGCCAGCCGGCGGCACCGTTCGGCCAGCCTGTGCAGCGTGGCCACCTCGGGACTTTCCGCCAGCGTCATTTCCGGCTGCGGGATTGCCAGCAGCGCCGGATCGACCGGCGGTTCGACGGATTCGATTCGCCCTCTCATCTGAAGCCCCCGTGGAACAAAGCCTGTTCACGCTAAAACGTTGATCTGGATCAAGGGTTCCGGGATGTGACAAAAAAGGGGCGCCCGGACGGAATGGTCCGGACGCCCTTGCTGCCTGGAGTGGCGACGGCTCTTATGCCGCTTCGCTGTCCCTGCCGTCGTCGACCGCGGCGAGTGGCGCGCCCGTCTTGATGGCGACCGTCTTGGGCTTCATCGCCTCAGGCACCTCGCGGACGAGTTCGATCGTCAGCAGACCGTCATTGAGCCGCGCATCGTCGACACGGACGAAATCGGCCAGCTCGAAGCGGCGCTCGAAACTGCGGTTGGCGATGCCAAGATGCAGGAAATTGGCCGTGCCGCCTTCCTTCTCGGCCTTGTTGCCCTTCACCTGAAGCAGGTTCTGCTGAGCGGTGATCTCGATCTCGTCGCGACCGAAGCCGGCCACGGCAAGAGTGATCCGGTAACGGTCTTCCGCGAGACGCTCGAGGTTGAAAGGGGGGTAATTGTCCACCGCCGACTGGCGCGCGCTGGCTTCGAGCATATCGAACAGGCGGTCGAAGCCGATGGTGGAGCGGCGATAAGGGGTCAAATCAAACTGACGCATGTGAGTCTCCTCAATTCAAAGCGAGATGGTCGTCATGGGTGCCCGCTACGGCGCGACACCCGGTCTTCACGCGGCCCGATCGGCACCGCGCACCGCAGATCTGGGGCGTTCCGTCGCCGGTTCAAGAGGTGAAACGGCTGATTTCCGCGGGCGAAAGTTCAGCTTTGCGCTCGGCAAGTTCTTCCGGGGGTGAAACCATAGCGATTAGATGGGAATTATAGTGTCGACTCGGACCAACGAGCCCAAAGGGGATATCAATGCTCGCCACTCTGCCCATGTTGTTGCTTGCCCAGACTGCGCTCGCCTCCCAGACGGTGGTGATCACTGATGCGGGTGCGGCGTCAGCGGTTGCTGCGACCGCTGCAGTCACGACGCCTGTGGCCGATGAGGCACCGGAGGATGAGGCTGCGGAGAAATCCGGCGGAGCCGGCGACATCGTCGTCACGGCGCGCCGGCGTACGGAGCGTGTGCAGGAAGTGCCGATCGCCCTGTCAGTGATCGGTGGCGAGGAATTGCAGAAGAGCGGCGCATTCAACGTCAACCGGCTTCAGCAGCAGCTGCCGTCGCTGCAATTCTATTCGAGCAATCCGCGCAACTCGGCGATCAACATCCGTGGTCTGGGCGCGCCGTTCGGCCTTACCAATGACGGCATTGAGCAAGGCGTCGGCTTCTATGTCGACGGCGTCTATATCGGCCGGATCGGTGCCTCGACCTTCGACTTCGTCGATGTCGAGCGAGTCGAGGTGCTGCGCGGCCCGCAGGGTACGCTGTACGGCAAGAACACCACGGCGGGCGCGCTCAACATCACCACCCGTGCACCCAGCTTCTCGCCGGAAGCCAGGGTCGAAGTGAGCGGCGGCAATTACGACTTCGTCCAGGCCAAGGCTTCTGCCTCGGGCCCGCTGGCCGACAATCTCGCTTTGCGCCTGTCGGCATCCGCGACCACGCGTAAGGGGACGATCTACGATGTTACCAGCGACAAATATCTGCATCGCCAGCGCAACCTGGGTCTGCGCGGCGCATTGCTGTGGAAAGCGACCGATACACTCGACCTGACCTTGTCAGGCGACTTCAATGTGCAGAGCCCGGATTGCTGCGTGCAATATTATGCGCGTGTCGGCCGTACCCAACGGCCGCTCAATCGCCAATATGACGCGCTCGCGGCCGCTTTCGGTTATTCCCCGCCCAGCAAGAATCCGTTCGATAGAGTCACCGATCTCGATGCGAGCATCAAGTCCCGGCAGGAAATCGGCGGGGTGTCGCTGGTCGCCAACTGGGATGTCGGCTTCGCGACGCTGACCTCGGTCAGCGCGTGGCGCTATTGGGACTGGCAGCCGCAGAACGACCGCGACTTTATCGGCCTGCCGATCACGACGGTGTCGCAGAATCCGTCGCAGCAGAAGCAGGTGTCGCAGGAAATCCGCCTTGCTTCGAACGGCTCGAACAAGCTCCAATATACCGTCGGTGCCTTCTTCTTCCATCAGACGATCAATACTCAGGGGTCGCAGGTGCAGGGCTCGGCGGCGAGCCGCTGGCTGCTCAACCCCGGCAACGTGCCGGTCGGCTCGAGCGGCTGCGCCACGCCAACGGCGAATGCCTGCAACCCCGCGGTTCTGAACGGCCTGACATCGACCAACACGATCAGTTTCGACAACACGAGCTTCGCGGTGTTCGGCAAGCTCAACTGGGAAGCCGCTGACGGCTTTCACATTCAGCCCGGCCTGCGTCTCAACTACGATAAGAAGAGTGGCTCGTATCTTTCTGTTGTTACTACCGGAAATGGTAGCACGACGCTCAATGCGGACCAGGCTGCGACGCTGGCGCCGCAGAGCTACGCACCTCGCTTCAGCGCCTGGAATGTGTCGGGTGACATCACTGCCTCCTATGACTTCTCCCACGACGTACACGGCTACGCGACTTATTCGAAAAGCTTCAAGTCGGGCGGCATCAACCTGTCCGGCCTGCCGCTCAACGCTCTCGGCACTGCCGTCGATCTGACGACGCAGACGGTTAAGCCCGAAAAGGTCGATGCGTTCGAATTGGGCCTGAAGACGCAATTCCTCGATCGCCGGGTGACGCTGAACCTTGCTGGCTTCTGGACCGAAATCTCCGACTATCAGGCGACGGTGAACAACGGGCAGCTCACCGTGATCCGGGGCTATCTGGCCAATGCCGGCAAGGTGCGGTCCCGCGGGTTCGAGTTCGACTCGAGCTTCCGGCCAAGCAAGCGCCTCAACCTCTATGTGAACGGTGCTTACACCGACGCGATCTATCAGAAGTTCACGAACGCACCGTGCCCGCCCGAGCTTTCCGGCGGTACCGTGACGACCGGTACACCTGGGGCCGCCGGGGTACCCGGCGCCCTGAGCCCCGTGGTCTGCGATATCTCGGGTCAGCGTCTGCCGGGCATCTCCAAATGGTCCTTCTCGTTCGGCGGCGAATATAATGTGCCGGTCGGCGGGTCGGGCGGCGAGGTCTATGTCGGCTACGACGGCAGTTATCGCTCGCGTTTCTCGTCAAACCCGTCGCCCTCGGCCTATACCTGGATCGAGGGAGGTTCGTTGTCGAACTTCCGCCTGGGCTATCGCAAGAATGACTTCAACGTCTTCGCCTGGGTCCGCAACGCCTTCAACCGCGATTATTTCGAACTGTTGTCGACTCAGTCGGGCAGCACCGGCCTGATCGTCGGCCAGCCCGGTGACCCGCGCACTTTCGGGGGCACCATCAGCAAATCCTTCTGACGGTTTCGCAGGACCGCAACTCCGGCGCGCGCCGGGGTTGCGGCCAGCACCAATGCCATTTTTTGATGGGCTGCCATTGGCCGGAAGCAAAGATCGCGGTTTTTTGAAAAACCAAACGCCCGGGCCGTTTCCAGCCCGGGCGCCTGCGTGACGACTGCTCGTCAGCCCCCTTGTCCCGCTTCCGCTACACACCCTGATGGGCGGAACTGAAAGCATTCCCCGAACCACGGCCGTTGCCTGTGTCTCAGTGGCCCAACGCTAGGATCGACCCCGCGCTTTGTCACCGGGAATGTGGCAGGGTGGGGCGGATTGCGGCGACCCTGTGGCGATTGCGCAACACGCGGCTTCAGTTGCCAGCCGCGCATGTGCAGCCTAGAGCGAGTCGATCTTACACGGACGGGTTGTTCCGAACATCATGATCCTGTCGCGCTATGAACGCATGATCGCCCGCCGCTATCTGCTGCCGGGCAAGGGCGAGGCTTTCATCCTGCTCGTCGCCGGTTTCAGCCTCGGCGCCGTCATGCTCGGCGTCGCCGCGCTGGTGATCGTGATGAGCGTGATGAACGGCTTTCGGGCCGAGCTGTTCGACAAGATCGTCGGGCTGAATGGCCATGCGGTGGTGCAGGGCATTGGCGGCGAGCTTCCCGACTGGCGCCGCGTCGTCGACCTGGCAAAGGCGACGCCCGGTGTGACCAGCGCGACGCCGCTGATCGAGCAACCGCTGATGACGAGCTATAACGGCCGGGTCGAGGCCGTGCTGGTCCGCGGCATGCGGGTGGAGGATATCCGCCGCAACGCGACGATCAATTCGAAGGTGGTGATGGGATCGCTCGCCAGTCTCACCGACGGCAGCGGCAGGATCGCGATCGGATCGAAGCTGGCCGAGGCGCTGGGCGCACAGGTCGGCAGCGAGATTTCGCTGATCAGCCCGCAGGGGCAGACCACCCCTTTCGGCACGGTGCCGCGCATCGTCTCCTACACGGTCGGCGCCATCTTCGAGATCGGCGTCTATGACTATGACAAGGCCTATGTCGTCATGCCGATGCCGGATGCCCAGACCCTGCTGATGATGGGCGATTCGGTGGGCATGGTCGAGCTTCAGACGGCCGATGCCGACCGGGTGGGGAGAATTCTCGCGCCCCTTGCCGACAAGGTCGCGGGCAGGGCGGTGATCGCCGACTGGCGGCAGATGAACGCTCAATTGTTCGAGGCGCTGGCGATCGAGCGGGTGGTGATGTTCTGCGTGCTGTGCATCATCATCCTGGTCGCCGCATTCAACATCGCCTCGTCGCTGATCATGCTGGTGCGGGCGAAGACGCGCGACATCGCGATCCTGCGCACCATGGGGGCGACGCGGACTGGGATGATCCGGATCTTCATGACGGTGGGCACGACGATCGGCGTGCTGGGCATCCTTGCGGGGTTAGTGCTTGGCTTCACCTTCCTCGTCTTCCGCCAGAATGTGGTCGATTTCGTCCAGTGGATCAGCGGGCAGAATCTGTGGGATCCCACGATCCGCTACCTGACGATCCTGCCGTCAAAGACCGATCCGTTCGAGATGATCGCGATCGTACTGATCGCTTTCCTGCTTACCTTCCTCGCCACGCTCTATCCGGCGTTCAAGGCGGCGAGCACCGATCCCGTGCAGGTGTTGCGCTATGAGTAATCCGGTTCTCGCTGTTTCGGGCCTGACACGCAGCTTCACCCAGGGCGGCTCGACGATCGAAGTATTGCGCGGTGTCGACCTGGCGGTTGGGCAGGGGGAGATCGTCGCCCTGCTCGGCCCGTCTGGATCGGGCAAGTCGACGCTGCTCCAGGCGGTCGGCCTGCTCGAGGGCGGGTTCGGCGGATCGATCCGCATTGCCGGGGAAGAAGCGGCGCAACTCGACGCGCATGGCCGGACGATGGTGCGCCGCGACTATCTCGGCTTCGTCTATCAATTCCATCACCTGCTGCCGGATTTCAACGCGACCGAGAATGTCGTGCTGCCCCAGCTTATCCGCGATCGCAGCCGTGCCGATGCCGATGATCGGGCGCAGTCGTTGCTGACCGCGCTCGGGCTCGGTCATCGGTTGACGCATCGGCCCAGCCAGCTTTCGGGCGGCGAGCAGCAGCGGGTCGCGGTGGCACGCGCGCTGGCCAACAAGCCTGCACTGGTGCTGGCGGACGAGCCGACGGGCAATCTCGACGAAGCGACCGCGGATGTGGTGCTTGCCGAATTCCTGCGGCTCGTGCGCGGCGAAGGGTCGGCGGCGCTGGTGGCGACTCACAACGAGCGAATGGCGCTCAAGATGGACCGGGTGGTGCGGCTGCACGAGGGGCGGCTTGCCTGAACGTCCAGGTGCGAGTGTTGCTCGCGCTACGCGGCGAACTCGACTATCTCCTGATGCGACAACAGGGGAGAAGGGCATGACCGCGATCACTGAAATGAGCGTCAAGGCGGCTGACGGTGGCGTGGCGGACCTCTCCGCTTATGCCGGCCAGGTGCTGCTGATCGTCAACACAGCCTCCAAATGCGGTTTCACGCCGCAATATGAAGGGCTTGAGGCGCTGCACCGGAAATATGCGGATCGCGGCTTCGAGGTGCTCGGCTTCCCATGCAACCAGTTCGGGGCACAGGAGCCTGGCGACGCGGCCGAGATCGCCAGTTTCTGCACGCTGACCTATGATGTCACCTTCCCGGTCTTCGCCAAGATCGAAGTCAACGGGTCGAATGCCGATCCCCTGTTCGAGCAGCTGAAGAAGGACGCGCCAGGCCTGTTGGGGTCGACCTCGATCAAGTGGAACTTCACCAAGTTCCTGGTCGATCGCAGCGGCAAGACGGTCGCGCGCTACGCACCGACCACCAAGCCTGAGGACATCGAGGCCGACATCGAGAAGCTGCTTCAGCATCAGGGCTGAACGGGTATTCTGCTGAAGCCGGCCTTCAGGGAGGATCGGCTTCAATAAAGTTCCCGTCGCAACCAGACCTCATCAGGTCCGTCACCCGCACGCTGGAGCAGCTTGGCCAGGGTGAGCTTGTACTGGCGCAATTCGGCGAAGCTGAGCGATCCGAACCAGGCGCGTTCATGCGCGCTCGCCTCGGCGTCGAGCAGCGGCACCAGATCGGCACCCGCTTCGCTGAGCGAGAGCCGCACTGATCGACCATCAGTCGGATCGGCGGCACGCACCACCAGGCCCTTGGCCTGAAGCCGGTCGGCAAGACGCGTGACCGCCGCGCCGTCGAGCCGCAGGGAGGAAGCAAGGCCCCTGACGGTATTCGCATCATGCCGCGCCAGTGCGGCGAGCAGGCGGTATTGCGACGGCGTCACGCCGAATGCCGCGAACCGGCGCTCAAGATCGCCTTGCAGCGCTTGCGATACGCGATCATGCCAAAAACAGACGCGATCGGCTTCTTTGTGGATAGTTAATGTCATGACAACCATTTACATTGTCATGACATGGATCGCAATCCACAGCTAATCCGGCGCACAAGGCTTTCCCGAATCGGCCTGGGCACCCATAGTCGTTGAATGCCGCATTCAGCTTTCGTGCCTCTACGTATCTTTTCGTCCTACACGATGCTCGATGGCGCGATCGAACCCAAGGCGATCGCCAAGCGCGTGCAGGAACTGGGGTTTCCTGCCGCGGCCTTGACTGACCGCAACGGCCTTTATGCGGCGATGGCCTATTCGGATGCCTGCAAATCGTCTGGGGTGCAGCCGATCATCGGCACGATGCTTGGGATCGCGCGACCGGATATGCCCGACGGCATCGAAGCGCCGGTCGACTGGATCGCACTCTACGCGCAGGACGAGACCGGCTATCAGAATCTCTGCGCGCTCGTGTCTCGCGCGCACCTCGATCGGCCGCTCGAATTGTCGCCGCACGTCGATTTCGCCACGCTCGAAGGCAGGACCGATGGGCTGATCGCGCTGACCGCCGGCGGCGAGGGCGGGTTGACCCGGTTGATCGCGGAAGGACAGACGGAACGGGCGATGGCCTATGCCGATCGCCTCCAACACCTGTTCGGCGACAGGCTCTATATCGAGCTGGTCCGCCGGCTCGACGAGATCGAGGGCAGGGCGGAGGCCGGGCTGCTCGACCTCGCTTATGCGCGCGACCTGCCGATCGTGGCGACCAACCCCTGTTGCTATGCCGACCAGGATTTCGGCAATGCGCATGACGCGATGCTGTGCATCGCCAATTCGACCTATATCGCGAGCGAGGACCGCCCGCGCAGTTCTCCCGACGCTTGGATGAAGCCGGCCAAGGACATGCGCCTGCTGTTCGAGGACCTGCCCGAGGCGATCGCCAACACCCTGGTCGTCGCGCAGCGCTGCGCGGTGATGGCCCCATATCGCAAGCCGATCCTGCCCAGCCTTGCCGGCGATCCGGCGGCCGAGGCGGAGGCGCTGCGTCACGATGCGCGGGAGGGGCTTGAGAAGCGGCTCAAGCGGATCGAGGAGCTTTCGGCGCATGCTCCCGTCGTCGCCGGGGAGGCGGTGGCAGAAGAGGACTGGCGCGACGCTTACCGCAAGCGGCTGGAATTCGAACTCGACGTCATCATCCAGATGGGCTTTCCAGGCTATTTCCTGATCGTCGCCGACTTCATCAAATGGGCGAAGGACCATGACATCCCGGTCGGGCCGGGCCGTGGATCGGGCGCTGGTTCGGTCGTCGCCTGGTCGCTGACCATCACCGATCTCGATCCGATGAAGCTCGGCCTGCTGTTCGAACGTTTCCTCAACCCGGAACGCGTATCGATGCCCGACTTCGACATCGACTTCTGCGAAACCCGGCGTGGCGAGGTGATCCGCTACGTCCAGGAGAAATATGGCCGCGACCAGGTGGCGCAGATCATCACCTTCGGAAAGCTGAAGGCCCGCGCGGTGCTCAAGGACACCGGGCGCGTGCTTCAGATGAGCTATGGCCAGGTCGATCGGCTCGCCAAGCTCATCCCGAATCATCCGACCGATCCATGGACCCTCGAGCGCGCGATGAACGGCGTCTCGGAACTGCTCGCCGAATATAAGAGCGACGGTGGGGTGAAGCATCTGCTCGACCTCGCCATGAAGCTCGAGGGCCTGCCGCGCCATAGCTCGACCCATGCCGCCGGCGTGGTGATTGGCGACCGGCCGCTCGCCGAGCTCGTCCCGCTCTACCGCGATCCGCGATCGGATATGCCGGTCACCCAGTTCGACATGAAATATGTCGAGGGCGCTGGCCTGGTGAAGTTCGACTTTCTCGGCCTGAAGACTCTTTCGGTGCTCAAGAAGGCGATCGACCTGCTCGCGAACCGCAACATCGTCGTCGATCTCGATGCCCTCGAATGGGACGACGAAGGCGTCTACAAGCTGCTCCAGAAGGGCGACACGGTCGGCGTGTTCCAGCTCGAATCGGAAGGCATGCGACGCACGCTTGCGGCCGTGCGCCCCTCCAATTTCGGCGACATCATCGCGCTCGTCTCGCTCTACCGCCCCGGCCCGATGGACAATATCCCGAGCTTCGGCGCCCGCAAGAACGGGCGCGAGGAGATCACCTATCCGCATCCCCTGCTCGCAGGAATCCTGTCCGAAACCTACGGGATCTTCGTCTATCAGGAACAGGTGATGCAGGCGGCGCAGATCCTGGCCGGCTATAGCCTGGGCCAGGCTGACCTTCTGCGTCGCGCGATGGGCAAGAAGATCAAGGCTGAGATGGACGCGCAGCGCGCCGGGTTCGTCGAGGGCTGCCTTGCGGTCAACAAGATCCCGGCGGGCAAGGCGAACGAACTGTTCGACTTGATCGACAAGTTCGCCGGATACGGCTTCAACAAGTCGCACGCCGCCGCCTATGCCCTGCTCGCCTATCAGACGGCGTGGCTGAAGGCGCACTATGCGGAGGAATTTTACGCCGCCTCGATGTGTTTCGACATGGCGCTGACCGACAAGCTTGGCGTCTTCACTGATGACATGCGGCGCATGAGCGTTGCCTGCCTGCCGCCTGACATCAGCCGTAGCGAGGCCGAATTCTCGGTCGAGAGCACCGAGGACGGTCTGGCAGTGCGCTACGCGCTCGCCGCGCTGAAGAGCGTGGGCGAGGGCGCGATGGAGAAGCTCGTTGCCGAGCGCGACGAGAATGGGGCGTTCGACACGCTTGACGAGCTTGCCCGCCGCGTTGACCCGCGCCTGCTCAACAAGCGCCAGCTCGAAACGCTGGCGGCGGCGGGGGCGTTCGATTCGATCGATCCGAACCGTGCGGGTATCTTCGCGACCGCCGAGACGATCCTCGC
Organism: Candidatus Sphingomonas phytovorans; assembly: GCA_029202385.1. Taxonomy (NCBI): domain Bacteria; kingdom Pseudomonadati; phylum Pseudomonadota; class Alphaproteobacteria; order Sphingomonadales; family Sphingomonadaceae; genus Sphingomonas; species Candidatus Sphingomonas phytovorans. The sequence continues at coordinate 1,515,536 of CP119314.1, read as the reverse complement.
GACCGCCGCGCGGGTCCATGACATGCGCACCAGCGGACAAGGTGGCCTGTTCGGTACAGCGGACGCGGTCGAACCGGCGATCAAGCTGCCGCTGTCGGCGCGCTGGACGCTCGCGCAGCGGATGGACCAGGAGAAGGAGGCTTTCGGCTTCTATTTCTCGGCCCATCCGGTCGATCGTCATTCCCACCTTGCCAAGATGCACGGCGCGCGGAGCTACGCCGCGCTGGGCGAACTTTCCATTCCCGATGACGGCACGCGCGCCGGGGCGACGATGGCGGCCCTGGTCGAGGACGCACGGTGGCGGACCTCGGCCCGGGGCAAGCGGTACATGATGGCGACCTTGTCCGATCCCTCGGGCCAGTTCATCGCCACCTGCTTCGACGATGGGGTGGCAGCCGACCTGGAGGAGGCAGCGCGGAATGGCGGCTGCGGGTTGATCACGGTGGAACTGGACCGCCGGCCCGGCGAAGACAGTCCGCGCGTGAGCATCAAGCGCATCCAGCCGTTCGAGACGCTCGCCAATACGGCGCGTTTCGTGGTCGAACTGTCGGTGGAAACGCCGGCGGCCATGGCGGCGCTCGGCGCGTTGCTGGCTGAAGTGCGCGGGGCACGGGGCGAAGTATGGGCCAATGCCGCGCTTCCTGACGGCGGGGCGGCACGCGTGCTGCTGGGGCGGGATTTCCTGCTCGACGGCGAGCTTGCCGCCCGGATCGAACATCTGCCCGGGGTGAGCAACGTGGTCCTGAAAACCTCCGAAACCAAGCTGGCTCTTGTCGGCTGACCGGGAAGGAAAGGCTCCCGTGGCCGCGATGTATTGCCGATCCGTGTCCGGCTTGACGATACGCGACATATCAATGACGGTCGTGCCGACCGGAGGCCTCTGAGCTGCCCGGTCAAGACAGGCCAGGGCTGTACAAACACGCGCAAAGCGGACGACAAGGGCCACGAGAACGAGGCGGGAGAGCTGAATGTTGGGTGGGATGCAGGATTTCGAGTTGCGGGTGCCGCGGCTGCTCGAGCATGCCGAGCGAGAGCATGGCAGCCGGGAACTCGTCAGCGTCTGGGCCGATGGCAAGGAGACCAGAACCAACTGGGCCGGTATCGCACGCGACGCCAGGAAGCTGTCACAAGCTCTTGAAAAAATGGGCTGCAAGCCCGGCGATCGTATTGCCACCCTGGGGATGAATCACAGCCGCCACCTCGTTGCCTGGTACGGCGCGATCGGCATGGGTGGGGTGATCCACACCATCAACCCGCGGCTGTTCGACGAACAGCTCGTCTACATCGCCAACCATGCGGACGACCGCGTGCTCTTCTACGACAGGGTGTTCCAGCCGCTTGTCGACCGGCTCAAGCCGCAATGGACCAGCATCGAGCATTATGTCGTGTTCGACCCGGATGAGTCAGAGGGGGAGCGGCCCGACGGCTTCGAGGCGCTGATCGCGCGGGAAGACGGCGATTATGTCTGGGTGGAGGGCCCCGAGCGCGATCCCTGCATGCTTTGCTATACCAGCGGCACGACCGGGAACCCGAAGGGCGTCCTCTACCAGCACCGCTCGACCATGATCCACGCCATGGCGGAGGTGGCGCCCTGGGTGTTCAACCTGTCGCCGCGCGCGGTGGTGCTGCCGATCGTGCCGATGTTCCACGCCGCCGCCTGGGGCCTGCCCTTTGCCGGGGCGCTGTCTGGCGCCAAGTTCGTCTATTCGGCGGTCAACGATGCCGTCGTCCTGTGCCGGCTGATGAACCAGGAGAAGGTGACCCATTCAGCGGGCGTCCCGACTGTCTGGCTGTCGATGTTCCAGCATATGGACGCGACGGGCGAGGAGCCGAGATATCTGCAGCAGGTCACGATCGGCGGATCGGCTGCGCCGCGCGCGATGATCGAGCGGATCATGGGCATGGGCGTGACGGTGAAGCATCTCTGGGGCATGACGGAGACCTCTCCGATCGGCACGGCAGGCTTCCCGCCAGCGCATTGGGACGAGATGAGCCTGTCCGAGCAACTCGATCATGTCTCGAAACAGGGGCAGATTCCGTTCGGCGTTGAACTGCGCGTCGTGGATGACGACGATGTCGTGCTGCCGCGTGACGGGCTCAGTTCGGGCCGCCTCCAGATCCGCGGTCCCTGGGTGGTCAAGCGTTACTTCAAGGCCGATGCCGATGCGGTGGACGCCGACAACTGGTTTGACACGGGCGATGTGGCCGTGCTCCATCCCGACGGCACGATGCAGATCACCGATCGAGCGAAGGACGTGATCAAATCCGGCGGCGAATGGATCAGCTCGGTCGATCTGGAGAACGCCGCCATGGGCTGCCCGGGCGTGGCCGAAGCCGCTGCGATCGGTATCTATCATCCCAAATGGGACGAACGGCCGCTGTTGCTGGTGGTCCGCAAGCCGGGCAGCGCAGTGACCCCGGCCGAGATCACGGCGCATCTGGCCAGCCATGTCGCTAAATGGTGGTTGCCCGACGAGATCGTCTTCGTCGACGACCTGCCCCACACTGCGACCGGCAAGCTGCTCAAGACCGCGTTGCGGGCGCGATTCAAGGACTATAAACTGGCGGCGGCCTGACGTCAGGCTGGGCGGTCGGCCCCCGCAAGGGCGAGATTGACAGTGTGCAGCTTGTCCTTGACGGCATTGGAGAAGCTTCGTTCGATTGCGCTGCGCAGCCCCTCATGATCGTTGAGGAAACGTCTCAGCGTTGGCGTCGAGGCGCACCAGAAGGTGCAGGGGCCAATCAGCGTGACGGTGGCGGTAGCGTCGTCACCGGACAAAATGGTTGCCTCGCCGATCAGATCGCCGGTGCGCCAGATGCCGACCTCCCGCGTCTGGATTGTCGCCCGGGCTTCGCCGCTGACCAGGTAGTAGAGATTGGCGATTGGCTCGCCCTCGCTTGTCAGCACGTCATTGGCCCGGCCGCGCAGCCACAGGCCGAGATCGATGAACTCACGTGCCGCGTCGCGCGGCAACGTGTGGAGATAGGTGCGGCGCATCACCTCCTCCATCGGGGTAAAGCGGATTCTCCTGTCCTTCCGGCGGTCTCGCCAAAGCTTGACGAGCCAGATTGCGAGCAGGACCAGCATCAGGCCGGCCGCCACATGATCGGCCCGCAGGATCGCGTCGGCCAGCATCGCGATCGCCGCAACCGCGATCAGCATCCGCATTCGCCGGGTCGTTCGCGCCAGCAGCGCGACGACGAGCAGGGCGTAGCCCAGCTGCAGAACCAGATTGTCCATTGAAAACATGCGTGCGCTCCCTCGTTGGAAAGCGACCCGACCAGCATCATGGGCAAAGCAGGCGCGGTGAACAAGCCCGGCTTGCGGGTGAAGCCCGACTGGTTCAAGTTCCCCGGCTGGTTTCAGGGAGTTGGCGCGTGGCGGACGAGGGCACGACGGTGGAAGTGGGGAGTGCGACGGGTGCGGTGACGCTGCCCGCCCGGCCCGAGGCACTACGCCTGTCGCCGAGCGAGACCGCCGTTGTCGTGATCGACATGCAGAATGCCTATGCCTCTCCGGGGGGCTATGTCGATCAGGCGGGGTTCGACATTTCGGGCGCCGCCGGCACCATCGGCAAGATCGCCACCGTGCTCGACACCGCGCGCCGCGCCGGCGTGCAGGTGATCTACCTGCAGAATGGCTGGGACCCCGATTATGTCGAGGCGGGTGGGCCGGGATCGCCCAACTGGCACAAGTCCAACGCGCTGAAGACGATGCGCAAGCGCCCCGAACTGGCCGGCAAGCTGCTCGCGCGCGGCGGATGGGACTATGAACTGGTTGAGGCGCTGAAGCCGCAGCCGGGCGACATCAGCCTGCACAAGACCCGCTATTCGGCCTTCTTCAATTCGCAACTCGACAGCACGCTCCGCGCGAGGGGGATCCGCAACATCGTGTTCGTCGGCATCGCGACCAATGTCTGCGTGGAATCGACCCTGCGCGACGGTTTCCATCTCGAATATTTCGGCGTGATGCTTGAGGATGCCACACATCACCTGGGGCCGGAGTTCATTCAGCAGGCGACGGTCTACAATGTCGAGAAATTCTTCGGCTGGGTTTCCACCGTCGCCGATTTCTGCGGCAGCTTCGGCCAGGCCCCCAAGGAGTAATGCGATGCCGTTCGAACCGATCAATCCGCCCCAGTTCCCGACCCCGATCGCACCCTATTCCGCCGGTGCCAGGGCCGGAAACACCGTCTACGTCTCCGGCGTGCTGGCGCTGGGCGAGGGCGGGGCGGTGCTGCATGTCGGCGACGTCGCGGCGCAGACCCGGCACGTGCTCGACGTCATCCGGATCACGCTCGAGGCGGGTGGCGCGACGCTGGCCGATGTAGCGATGAACCACATTTTCCTGAAGGACCTGGCTGACTATGCCGCGTTCAACGCGGTCTATGCCGAATATTTCCCCGGTGCGAAGCCGGCGCGCTACTGCATCAAATGCGATCTGGTGAAGCCCGATTGCCTCGTCGAAATCGCCAGCGTGGCGCATATCGGCTGATGGAGGCAGCCGGGCTCTGGTACGAATGGCATGGCGCCCAGGACGGGGAGGTACTCATCCTCTCGCCCGGAATGGGGGGCTCCGCTGCATATTGGGAGCCGAACCTGGCGGTGCTCGGTGCGCGCTATCGGCTGCTGCTCTACGATCATCGCGGCACGGGACGGAGCGACCGATCGCTGCCCGACGGCGTCACCGTCGCGACCATGGCAGCCGATGTGCTGGCGCTGATCGAGGAACTGGGGATCGGGCAGGCGCATTTCGTCGGCCATGCGCTGGGCGGACTGATCGGGCTCGAACTCGCACGGATATTCCCGGGGATCGGGAGGATCGTCGTCGTCAATGGCTGGGCTACTCTCGATCCGCACTTCGCGCGATGCTTCGAGACTCGGCTCGAACTGCTGCACAAGAGCGGGCCGGCAGCTTATGTCCGGGCGCAGCCCTTCTTCCTCTACCCGGCCAACTGGATATCGAAGAATGTCGCGCGCCTCGATGCGGAGGGCGCGCACCAACTTGCCCATTTCCCGACCGCGGAGATTCTCGAGAAGCGGATTGCGGCGGCCAGGGCGTTCGAACTGCCGTCCGATATCTCCGCCGACATCCTGCTGCTGATGTCGGAAGACGACATGCTCGTGCCATCACACTGTTCGGCGTTGCTTGCCGAGCGCCTGGGGGAGGTGACGCGCGTCGCGATGCCGTGGGGCGGCCATGCCTGCAACGTCACCGATCCGGATCGCTTCAACATCATCGTGCTCGATTTTCTGGGGAGCTAAGCACATGCAAGTCGGCGTTTTCGTGCCCATCAACAATAATGGCTGGCTCATCTCGGAGAACGCTCCGCAGTACAAGCCGAGCTTCGACATGAACAAGGAGATCGCGCTCAGCGCCGAGAAGCACGGGCTGGATTTCCTCCTGTCGATGATCAAGCTGCGCGGCTTCGGCGGCAAGACCGAGTTCTGGGAATATGGACTGGAAAGCTTCACGCTGATGGCCGGGCTTGCCGCCGTCACCGAGAAGATCAAGATCTACGCGACCTGCCCGACGCTCGTCATCCCGCCTGCCTTCGCTGCGCGGATGTGCAACACGATCGATTCGATCAGCCATGGGCGCTTCGGGCTCAACCTGATCACCGGCTGGCAGCGGCCAGAGTACAGCCAGATGGGCATGTGGCCCGGCGATGAGCATTTTAGAAACCGTTACCAGATGTTGGACGAATATGCTCACATTCTGCGCGAGCTTTGGGCCGAAGGCGTGTCGGACTTCAAAGGCCAATATTACCAGATGGAGGATTGCCGAGTCAGGCCGACGCCGACCGGCGACATGAAGATCATCTGCGCCGGGTCGTCCGATGACGGCCTCGCCTTCTCGGCGAAATGGGCCGATTATGCGTTCTGCCTCGGCAAGGGAGTCAACACGCCCAAGGCCTTCGCCTTCAACAATGATCGCCTCGCCGTCGCGACCGCAAGGACGGGCCGGGACGTCTCGGTCTTCGTGCTGATCATGATCATCGCCGCCGAAACCGACGAGGAGGCGATGGCCAAGTGGAAATCCTACAATGACGGGGTCGATATCGACGCGATCGCCTGGCTCGCGGACCAGGGCGCGGCTGACAAGCACAACCCCACCACCAATGTCCGCCAGCTCGCGGCGCCGGAGGGGGCCGTGAACATCAACATGGGCACGCTGGTGGGCAGCTATGCAAGCGTGGCGCGCATGCTCGACGAGATGGCGGAGGTGCCGAATACGGGCGGCGTGTTGCTTACCTTCGACGATTTCATCGAAGGGGTGGAAATGTTCGGCACCCGTATCCAGCCGCTGATGAAGTGCCGCGCCGGCAAGGCATGAGGGTTGTCAGGGAGAAGCCCGGGCCTCTTGCCGGCATTCTCATTCTCCTTCTGGCAACTGCCTCGGCTTGCGCGGAGAAGAAGCAGCCGGCGCCTGTCCCGCTTTATGTCGGCGGTCGTGTGGTTGTCGAAACGGATGGATCGATGCGCTTCGGTTGGCCGGGGGTCTATTTCGAGGGGCGCTTCAAGGGCAACGGCCTGACTGTCAGGCTTCGAAACGGAGCCGACCGGCTGCGCCTGCTGATCGACGGGGTCGAGAAAGCGAGCTTCGCACGGACCGGGCATGTCGATGCGCGAATCGATGGCCTTGGCGATAGCGAGCACAGCGTTCGCCTCGAAAAGCTCGGCGAAACCCAGGACGATGAGAGTCGCCTGTTCGGCATCTTCCCGGCCGGCGAGGGGGTTCCGCTCTCGCCTCCGGGGCGGACCGGCCGGCAGATCGAGTTCATCGGGGATTCCTATACGGTCGGTTACGGCAATGGGTCGCCCGGAAGGATTTGCACGACCGCCCAAGTGCGGGACACCACCGACACGCAACGGGCCTTTGGGCCAATCGTCGCGCGTCGACTGGGTGCGGACTATCGGGTCAACGCCTATTCTGGTTTCGGCGTGGTCCGCAATTATGGGGGAAGCCGACCCGGCGAGAGCATGCCGGGGCTCTACCAGCGCCTCATCCCGAAAGACCCGGCGCCGGTCGAGATCGATCCCCGTGGCTGGCATCCGCAGTTCATTGTCGTCAATCTCGGTACCAACGACTTCTCCACGCCTCTCCAGGCGGGCGAGTCCTGGGCGAGCCAGGCTGCGCTCCACACCGCCTATCGCGCGCGCTATCTCGGTTTCGCGCGCGACCTGATGGCACGCGAGCCGAACGCGCGGCTGATCCTGATGGGTGCCGACGCGTTCATCGCCGATGTCCGGCAGGTTGCGGACGAGCTCGGGAGCAAGGCGCCGGGGCGGGTCTCCACCGTCCATTTCGAGAGGCTCGATCTGGAGGGCTGCGACTGGCATCCCTCGCTGAAGGATCACAAGCATCTCGCTGACCTGCTCCAGGCGGAGATCGGACGCATTGCTGCGACGCCCGCTTATCAGGGGCCGTTTCGGGCCTTTGGACCTTGAAATTGCCATAGACTGGTTCGCTTGTTGGAGTTCCGGGGGCTCCTCAAGCGAGCGGGTAAGTCATGCGTCTTGTCTTCCTCACATCTCTGGCCCTCCTGACGGCGGGTTGCGCCGGTAGCGAGCAACCCAAATTCAGGCATGGGCGTCCTCCGGGGGGCTTCCATGGCGGCGGCGCTGAAAGCGCAGGCGCGCACGGGCGACTGTTCATCAGCCCGATGGGGGAACCGTTCCGCAGTGAACGTGGCGGCATCGATCCGCAGGACATCTGGTTCCAGAATGCCGATACGGATCATGACGGGGCGTTGAGTCGTGCTGAATTCTCGAAGGACGCGTCGCGTTTCTTCGCCGTGCTCGATCGTGGCCATGATGGCGAGATCGATCCCGACGACATCGAATATTACGAGACCGTGCTGGCGCCCGAGATCCGTGTCGGCGGCGGGGATGGCGGGGGCGGCCGTTTTTCGGGCAGCGGCGGCGGCCGGAGCGGAGGCGGGCATCGCGGCGGGGGCGGCGGCGGTGGTAGAGGCGGTGGTGGTGGGCGTCATGGCGGTGGCGGCGGAGCCGATTCTAGTCAGAGCAGTACTCAGGGCAGTGGCGAGACCCGGGTCACCTATGGCAAGCAGGGCGCGGCGCGTTACAGCTATTTCGACTTTCCCGAGCCGGTGACGATCGCCGACACGAACTTCAACCGCGGTGTCGATCCGGCAGAATTCCAGCACGCCGCCGATGTCCGCTTTGCGATGCTCGACAAGAATGGCGACGGGAAGATCGAGCGTAGCGAATTGCCGCGACTGTCGACTGGTCCGTCCCGTGGCAATGGCCGGCCGGGTGCCGTGCGGGTGCCCGCTGACGAGGCGACTGAGGGCCGGCCCGGCGGTGCCCCCTGAAACGATGAAACGGGATCAGGACTCGCTTTTGCGTCGGTCGCCCTTGCGGCGCTCCTCGCCGGTATAGAGCGGGTCCTGTTCCTTGCGGCGGTCGCCGGCGCGCTTGTCGTTCGACGGCCGATCGTTCGAGGTCGTTTCTGCCACCAACTCCTCCCATTGAAAACTTGTCCGCAATGATAGAGACGCTCGTGATCCGAGGAGAAAGCGGCGCCGGCGAATAAACTCCTGTTTCCGCCAATGGTCATATCATGAAGACCGCTAAGGCGAAGTTAAGGCGATGAAGACGGCGTGGACCACATTGTCACGACATTGTGGCAGTCAGTCGAACAATTCACCCTGACGACCAGGCGGCGGGCGGAAGAGATCGGTACGAAGCTGTTTCCATTCGCGGACCAGGCCATGTTTGCGACATGCGATTTTGAAGCGTGTCCTCAACAGTTCAGCCCAGGGGCCACTGCCGCGCATCCGGCTATGGAATTGCGGATCATTGTCGCGCCCGCCCCGGATCGACTGGATCGTCGCCATGACCTTGCCGGCGCGATCTGGAAAATGTTCGTCAAGCCACGCCCTGAACAGTGGCGCCACTTCATAGGGCAGGCGGACCGGCAGGAAGGTGACGCCGTACGCGCCAGCCTCGGCCGCGCGCTCGATCAGATGCTCAAGCTCGTGGTCGGTGATCGCCGGAATGACCGGCGCGATCGAGACATAGGTCGGGATGCCCGCGTCGACGAGCTTGCGCACAGCCGCGAGGCGCCGCGGCGGGGTAGGGGCACGGGGCTCGACCGTCATCGCGATACGCGGATCGAGCGATGTGATGGACACCGCCACTGCCGAGAGCCCCCTTGTGGCCATTGGCGCCAGCAGATCGATATCGCGGACGACCCGGTCGGATTTGGTGGTGATCGTCAGCGGATGGCCGGTTTCGGACAATATCTCGATGCATTGCCGCGTGATCCGCCAGTCGGCCTCGATCGGCTGATAGGGGTCGGTGTTGGTCCCGAACGCAATCGGTCGAACGACATAGCCGCGCTTCGCCAGTTCGGCGCGAAGCAGTGCAGGCGCGTCCGGCTTGGCGAACAGCCTGCTTTCGAAATCCAGGCCGGGTGACAGGTCGTGGAACGCATGAGTCGGTCGCGCGAAGCAGTAGATGCAGCCATGCTCGCAGCCGCGATACGGATTGATCGAGCGGTCGAAACCGATGTCGGGCGAGGTGTTTCGGGTAATGATCGTGCGCGGTTTCTCGACGGTTACGGTGGTGCGTAACGGGGGAGGCCCTTCGTCGAGCAGTTCGCGGTTGTCGAGCCAGTCGCCATCCGCGTCCCGCTCGGGCAGGTTGAATCTGACGCTTTCCTGGTTTTGCGTCGCGCCGCGGACGGGACGGGATTTTGCCATTGACTGAGGGTAGTTCATCGGTAAGAACATATCAAGAACAAGGAGGCGATATGGCGCGCTTGAATTATGTGGAGCTACCGGTGGCCGATGTCCCGGCGGCTAAAGCCTTTTATGCGTCAGCCTTTGGCTGGACCTTCACCGATTTCGGGCCCGCATATGCCGCAACCACGACGGGGGACACCGATCTGGGCCTTGACGGTGATACGGCGCAGCATACGGCGCACCTGCTGCCCGTGATCGAGGTTGACGATCTCGCAGCGGCCGAGGTCACGGTGGTCGCCGCAGGCGGAACCATCACGATGCCGATCTTCGCCTTTCCGGGCGGGCGGCGCTTCCATTTCCGTGATCCGGCTGGCCATGAACTCGCGGCGATGCAACCGGATGCCGACACGGCATAGCGCGTCTGGCGTGTCGCCTTCGGGCGACATATGGTCGGCTCGGTATCGAACTGGCGTCGGGAGGGCAGGAACATGAAGATCGGGCTGTATGCGCTGGGGCTGGCGGCGATGGCGGTCCCGTCGGCGGGCATGGCCGCCGACCGGGTGGTCGATGTCAGCAGCGTGAAGAATGTCGCCGCGCTTCTCCAGGAGGCCGGGTACAAGGCTGAGATCAAGAAGGGCAACGACGGCGGCAGCTATATCGAGAGCGGCGCCAACGGCAGCGGGTTCCAGCTGACATTCTATGGCTGCACCAATGACGCCGGCTGCAATTCCTTCGAATTCTACAGCTATTTCAAGAAGGAGCCCTTCTTCTCGGTCGCCATGGCGAATGAGTGGAATGCGAAGAAGCGCTTCCTGAAGGTCACCATCGACGATGACGGCGACCTTGCCGAATATCTCTACGTGTCGGCACTGGGCAAAATGACCTACGACAATTTCAAGGACTATATCGACTGGTACGCGTCGATGGATTCGGATCTTTCCGGTTTCATAAAGGAGAAGCGCGAAGCGGCGGGGGGCGTAAAGCCGAAAGGCTCGACCAGCTGAGCCCTGTCAGCGTTCAAGCAGGCGCGGCATCAGCTCGACGAAGTTGCAGGGCCGGTGGCGGCTGTCGAGCTGGTCCTTGAGGATACCGTCCCACCCGTCCTTCACCGCGCCGGTCGACCCAGGCAGCGCGAAGATATAGGTGCCGCGGGTGACGCAGGCGCAGGCACGTGACTGGATGGTTGAGGTGCCGATCGTCTGGTAGCTGAGCCAGCGGAACAGTTCGCCAAAGCCGGGAATGGGTTTGTCCTGGACCCGCTCGATCGCCTCGGGCGTCACGTCCCGCCCGGTTACGCCGGTCCCGCCGGTGGTGATGACGCAATCGACCTGCGGTTCATCGATCCAGGCGTGGAGGCGGCTGACGATCGACGAGACGTCATCGGTGACGATGGCGCGGTCGGCAAGGATATGGCCCGCTGCCTTCAGCCGCTCGACAAGAATGTCTCCCGACCGGTCGTCGGCGAGGCCGCGGCTGTCGGAGATGGTGAGCACCGCGATCCTGACCGGCAGGAAGGCGGCGTTCTCGTCAATTGGCACTGGCGACCGATGCCGGGACCGATACCGAGCTGATGGCCTTGAAATTGGTGGACGAGCCCGGATTCAGCGCGCTCGAACTGAGCCGAACGGCGCTTGCGCCGGCCATGCCGGGGAAGCGCGGCCACAGGCCTTGCGACAGGGCGACGCGGCTGGGCGAATTGGGCTTTCCGGTCTGCCCCTCATACATCCAGTAGTTGCGCAGCACGGTGATGACGTAGCCGCGCGTCTCCCAATAAGGGATCGATTCGATATAGAGCAGCGGATCGCCGCCATCGCGAGCCTGGGCGTTCCATGCCTCGACCGGGACCGGGCCGGCATTATAGGCTGCGATCACCTTGGGCAGCAGGCCGCCCGTGCACGCCTGGTCGCGCAATTGCTCAAGGTAGCTCTGGCCGACTTCCATGTTGGTGCCCGGATTGCTCAGCGCCGAGCGATCGAAGCTGCGGCCCTGCTTGCGCGCGATATCGGTCGCGGCGCCGGGGCGGACCTGCATCAGGCCATAGGCGCCGGCCGGGCTGACCACGTCGGTGCGGAACCGGGATTCCTGGAGCGTGTGGGCGAACACCAGGGCCTTGTCGACACGCCAGCCGCCATCGGGCGTCCAGTTCGGCGCGGGATAGCGCGATTCGACCGGCGGCGTCGCCCCGACCGGCCCGTTATGCGAGAGCCAGACGACGGTGCTGGGCAAGTTGAGCGCACCGGTCAGCCTGACAAGCGCCGGGAATTCGGAGGTGTCGCCGATTCGCGCCTGCTGGCGGATCACCGCGTCGGCAAGACCATTCTCGCCGATTTCGACCAGGGCCGCGGCGACCCGGATGTTCGGGCGGCGGGCTAGCGTCTGCCAGTCATTGGCGAGCAGGGTATCGGCCTGCCGGGCGGCGGGATCGTGAATGCCGAGCGTCTGGCGCGCGAGCAGGCCGTAGAAAGTCTCGCGATACTGGGCTGCGTTCTTCAGCCGGCCTTCGACGAGGTCGGGGCGGCCGCACTGCATGTCGGCGCGCGATGCCCAGTACAGCCCGGCCGCGCGAAGCTCGATATCGCTGGCGCGCGCGGCCACCCTGGTGAAGCCTTGCCCGGCTGCGGTGCAGTCGCGCTGCCGCCACGCGGCGAGTGCCGCGACCCAGTCGCCCTGCACGGCCCAGTCGCCGGTGCCGGTCGAGGCCTTGGTCGCCATCGCGCGGGCATTATTGTCGTCGCCCGCCAGGAAATACATCCAGGCGACCTTTTGCTGCCACTCGGTCAGCGCGTCGGGCGACAGGTTCTGCATCGATTCGAGCAGTGCCTGGGCGGAGACGCCGTCATCGGCCTTCACGAAGGGCTGCATGCGGATCGCGAGCTCGCCGGCGATCATGTCGCTCTTGATGCTCTTGGCGCGCAGGCGGGCAGGGGCGCCGTCGATCCAGGTGAGCTTGCGGGCCTCGGGCAGCGGCGGCAGGCCGACGGCACCACGCGAGCTGGCCAGCACCGCGATCTGCTGCGCCTGGGGCAGTTCAGGCGCTTCGCTCAGCAGCTTCATCAGCGGATCGAGATCGGCCTTGGGCGAACCCTTGGCAGTGAGCAGTTCAGCGCGGGCAAGGGCGTGGAGCGGCCCGGGCTTCATCGAATCGAGCTGAATTTGCGCGTCCAGCCATTTCTGGCCGCGGATGCTCTGGAACACGGCGCGGTAGCCGGCGCGCTGCTCAGCATCGAGCTGATCGGGTACGATGCGGCCGGTGGCGGGCGTCGAGCCGATGCGCTGGGCGTCGGCGGCATGTGCGGTGCCCAGCGGTGCCAGCGCAAGCGTGCAGGCCAGGATGAATTTCGCGGTCACGTGTCCAGATCCCCGATCAGCATCTGCAAATCTTTCCATGCTTCGGCTTTGGCGGCCGGTCGCTCGATCAGGAAGCGGGGATGGAAGCTCGCCACCGCCTGTGTCGCGACGTCGTTGTCCCCCGGCGGCCCTTTTCCGCCACCAAGGTTAATGCCGTGTAAACTACCCCGCATGCGGGCCGCATCCGCCCCAAGCAGGGCACGGCTCGGCGCGTTGCCCAGCAATAACAGCCGCTTCGGCGCAGCGAGCAAGACGTGATGACGGGCGACCTGGTTCAGCCGTTCCTCGATTTCGGGCGCAACCCGCCCGGCGACGGGCCGGCTCGCGCAGACCGGTACGAGATAGATCGAGCCCCGGTCCCGCCCGATCGCGGCGAGCATGCGATCGAACAGCCGCCCGGCCGGGCCGCTCATCAGGATACCCGAATCTGCATCCTCGCGTTCCGGCAGGTCGATCAGGACCATGATGTTGGAAGAAGAGGGCCCCTGTGCCGCGAGCGGCTGGCCGGGCCAGTCTGCCTCGGGCGCTTCGGGCCCGAGGCGCCACGCCTCGAAGGCCGCCAGCGTGCTCGGCAGAGGCCGTGCGACGACCGGTGCTGCCGCTACGGCTTGAACGCGTCTGACAGGTTTCGGCGGTTCGACCGGTGCCAGCCAGTCGCGTGGCGACTCGTCGATCGAGGCGTCGACTCCGGCGTCGCGCCACCACTCAAGCGCGCTCGCTGCCGCCGTTCGCCAATCGATATGCTGGTCCGCCCCCATGATGTTCCTATAGAGTCGTGTGTTGACGGCGCGGTCAATTCGCTGGCACCGCTGAATGGACAGGACGTTGCTGTGGCGCGACGAGAGCGCCCGCTTCGTCCTTATTGGAGACGATGATGAGCGAACGCGAGTCCATGCCTTATGACGTCGTGATCGTTGGTGCCGGGCCTGCTGGCCTGTCCGCCGCGATCCGGCTGAAGCAGTTGGCGGCCGAAAAGGGTGGTGAAATTTCAGTCTGCGTGCTCGAAAAGGGCTCGGAGGTCGGGGCGCATGTCCTGTCCGGCGCGGTGGTCGATCCAAAGGGGCTCGACGAACTGATTCCGGACTGGCGCGACAAAGGCTGTCCGCTGGCTGAGGTGCCGGTCACCGACAACCAGCACTGGATTTTGACGAAGACGAAGAAATTCGGCCTGCCGCACCTCTTCACCCCGCCCTTCATGCACAACAAGGGCACCTATACGGGATCGCTGGGCAATCTCTGCCGCTGGCTCGCTGGCCAGGCCGAGGAACTGGGCGTCGAGATATTCCCGGGCTTCGCCGCGGCCGAGATACTGTTCAACGACGACGGGTCGGTGAAGGGCGTCGCGACCGGCGACATGGGCGTGGCGCGGGACGGCACCCACAAGCCCGATTACACGCCGGGCCTCGAGCTCCATGCGAAATACACGTTCCTCGGCGAAGGGGTGCGCGGGCATCTCACCAAGGAGCTGATCCGCACCTTCGACCTGGCGAAGGACGCGCAGCCGCAGGTCTACGGCCTCGGCATCAAGGAATTGTGGGACATCAAGCCGGAACATCATGTTCCCGGCCGCGTGATCCACACTCAGGGCTGGCCGCTGTCCGACGGGGCGAGCGGTGGCGGCTTCTTCTATCACCAGGCGAACGGGCAGGTCGCGATCGGGTTCGTCACCTGGCTCAACTACACCAACCCCTATCTTTCGCCGTTCCAGGAGATGCAGCGCTGGAAGACCCATCCGGCGATCGCGGCCATGCTGGAGGGCGGCAAGCGAGTCTCCTATGGCGCGCGCGCGATCAGCGATGGCGGGCTGCAATCGGTGCCGAAGCTGGTCTTTCCGGGCGGCGCGCTGATCGGGGATTCGGCCGGTTTCCTCAACGTGCCTCGGATCAAGGGCAGCCATACCGCGGTGAAGAGCGGGATCATGGCCGCCGAGGCTGCCTATGATGCGGTCCAGGCAGGCCGCGCCGGCGATGAACTGAGCGCCTATCCGGAAGCGTTCGAGCAGAGCTGGGTGAAGAAGGAACTGTCGGTCGTCCGCAACGTCGTGCCGCTGGTGAAGACCTTCGGGGATTTCATCGGGTCGGGTTTGGCCGGCATCACCATGTGGCTGGAGAATTTCGGCATCCGCATGCCGTTCACGCTGAAGCATCACCCGGACAATGAGAGCCTGTGGCGCAAGGACCAGGCCCGGAAGATCGACTATCCCAAGCCGGACGGCGTGCTGACCTTCGACCGGCTTTCCTCCGTGTTCCTGTCGAACACCAATCATGAGGAGGACCAGCCGGTCCATCTGACGCTCAAGGACCCGACCATCCCGGTGGCCTACGACCTGCCGATGTATGACGAGCCGGCGCAGCGTTATTGCCCGGCGGGTGTTTACGAGATCGTGGGCGAGGAAACGGGCGATCCGAAGTTCGTGATCAACGCGCAGAACTGCGTCCATTGCAAGACGTGCGACATCAAGGACCCGACCCAGAACATCAACTGGGTGGTGCCGGAAGGCGGCGGAGGGCCGAATTATCCGAACATGTGATCGCCTGGGACTGGTATTGCTGGCGCTGACCGTCGCGACGCCCGCCTGGGCGGATCGCGGGGCTGACGACCTCGCAGCCTATGCGCGTGCCCGCGCGGCCGATGGTGACGGCCGCGCCGAGCAGGCGGCGGCCGACTATGCCACGGCGCTCGCCGGAGCGCCGGGAAATCTCATGATCGCGCGGCGGGCCTATCGCGAGGCGATGGAGGCCGGGGACGATCTGCTTGCCGATCGCGCGATCGTGACGCTCGATGCCGCGCGCGCAGCACCGCCAGATGCGATCCTGTTCAGCTATGCACGGGCGGTTCGCGCCGGAGACAAGAAGGGGGCGGCCGCGATCCTGACCCGGATCGGCACGGGGCCGTTCGACTTCGTTGCCGGCCTGCTGGGGGCATGGGCTGTCTATGACGCGGGCGGCGATCCGATCGCAAAGCTTGGCGAGAGCAAGTCCAGCCCGGTTGCGCGCCGCTATATGGCGGAGAATCGCGCGCTCCTGCTGATCGCGACGGGCAAGGTCGATGAAGGCGCGATCGCGCTTCAGGCGCTGCTCGGCGCTGATCAGGCGAGCCTCGATCTGCGGATCAATGCCGCGGAACTGCTGGCTGCCAAGGGTAGGGCGGATATTTCCAGGGCGCTGCTGAGCGGGAGCGACAGCGCGGTCGTCGCGCTACGTCGCACCATCGGCCGGGGCGTGCCTCCCTCGAGTGCGTTTGGCGCGTCCCGCTTGTTTGCCCGCCTTGCCGCCGATCTTTCCGAGGGCGATCCGACGCCGATCGTCACCGCGCTGATGCGGGCCTCGCTGCGTCTCGACCCCGACAATGATAGAGTGCGGATCCTGCTGGCCCGGGCTCTGGTGCGAGGCGGGGCGAGCGAAAGGGCGCTTGCACTGCTCGACCAGGTCAAACCGTCAAGTCCGTTCCATGAAAGCGCGTTGGAAGCGCGCGTCTCGGTGCTCAGTAATGCAGGTGAAGACGCGGGGGCTCTCGCCGCCGCGACGGCACTGTCCAATCGCAAGGACGCCACCAGCGCCGATGCGGTCCGGATCGGGGATCTGCTCACCTCGGCCGGCCGCTTCGAGGATGCGGCGCGCGCCTATTCGCTCGCCATCAGGCGTGCGGGCGATACGCCGTCCTGGACCCTTTTTCTTCAGCTCGGCGGCACGCTCGATCAGGCGGGTCGCTGGCCCGAGGCGCGCAAGGCGTTGGAACGGGCAGTCGAAATGGCGCCGGAGGAACCGGTCGCGCTCAACTATCTGGGCTATGCCCGACTGGAACATGGGGAGGATCCCGCCATCTCGATCACGCTGCTGGAGAAGGCAAATGCGCTCCAGCCCGGCGACGCGTCGATCATCGATTCGCTCGCCTGGGCCTATTTCCAGCACGGCGATACGCGCAGGGCGGTCCCCATGCTTGAGCTCGCCGCGCGGGGCCAGCCTGCCAACGCCACTATCAACGAACATCTGGGTGACGCCTATTGGTCGCTCGGGCGCCGATATGAGGCGCGCTATGCCTGGCAGGCGGCCGCCATCGCCGCGGATGCCAAGGATGGGCCACGCATTGCGGCGAAGATCGCCGACGGGGTTCGCGTTCAGCCGTGATCGTCGAGCAAGCCCCGGCCAAGATCAATCTGGCGCTGCACGTCCGGTCGCGGCGCGACGACGGCTATCATGAGATCGAGACGCTGTTCGCGTTCGTTCAGGATGGCGACGAATTGCGGCTCGCCGACGGGCCGCCATCACTGGTGATCGAAGGGCCGTTCGCGGGCCTGCTGACGGGTGAGGGCGACAATCTCGTCACGCGCGCGGCCAGCGCCTATGCCGCCGAATTCGCCAAACCGGCGGGTGCCTTCACGTTGGTGAAGCGCTTGCCGGTTGCGTCGGGCATCGGGGGCGGATCGGCTGATGCCGCGGCCGCCTTGCGCGCCCTCGCGCGGCGAGACGACGTGTCGCTCGACGATCCGCGCTTGTTTGCCATCGCCGACTCGCTCGGCTCCGACGTTCCGGCATGTCTGCTTGGCCGCAGTGCGCTTGGGCGGGGCAGGGGGGAGCAACTCGAGCCGGTCGATGGCCTCACCGGCATGCCGGTCCTTCTCGTCAACCCGGGGGTTGCCGTCTCGACCGGACCGGTGTTCGCTGCCTGGGACGGGCGGGACCGCGGCCCGATCGGCGATGGCGCGCTGCTTGGCCGGGCGTTGCTCGGCCGCAACGATCTCGAAGCGCCGGCCCGGAGCATCGCCCCGGCAATCGGCGACGCGCTCGCCCTGTTGCTCGATGGCGCCGGGACGCGGCTGGTCCGGATGTCCGGTTCAGGTGCTACCTGCTTCGCGCTATATGATCGGCCCGAAGACCGGACTGCCGCCGCCAACGCCGTCCGCGCTGCGCGTCCCGGCTGGTGGTGTCTCGAATCGGTACTCGCGTGACGGTTTCTTGCCCCGAAATGACACGCCTTTTCCCAAGCCCGCGCTACGCGCCATGGCAAACCGTTATTGGCACTGCTCTTGCTGGGTACGGATCGAACGGGTCCGCCGTCCCAGACGCCGCGCCCGCTGATGATCCCCGGCCCCCCCGGGCGTCATCCCCCCATGGCGGCGGCGGACGTGAGTCCGCCGCCGTTTTGCGTGGAAGTGCGTGGTGAGCGCGCCCGTCATCCTGCCCGGCGCGCCCGGCGGTATCATGCTGATCTGCGATCACGCCTCGAACGCAGTGCCGGACGGGGTCGATCTCGGCATTCCAGCCGCGTTGCTGCACAAGCACATCGCGATCGATATCGGCGCGGCACCGCTGACCGGAGTTCTGGCGACCCGGCTTGAGGCGCCGGCGATCCTCGCGACGGTGTCGCGCCTGGTGATCGACCTCCACCGCCAGCCCGACCACGCGTCGCTTATCCCGGTGGTAAGCGATGGCCATGCAATCCCCGGCAATGTCGTCGCCGAGCGGGCCGATCGTGTCGCCCGATTCCACGCACCCTATCATCGCGCGCTGGCCAGGCTGATCCAGGCGGCCAGCCCGACATTGCTTGCCTCGATCCACAGCTTCACGCCCGAACTGGAGAGTGGCGCGGCGAGCGCCCGGCCCTGGCATGCCGGCATCTTGTACAATCGCGATCGCCGTGCGGCTGACATCGCCGTCGCGATGTTGCGGGCGTCGGGGATCGAGACCGGAGACAATGAACCCTATTCGGGCCGGGTGCTCAACGCGACGCTCAACCGTCACGGTGAGGCCAATGGCATCCCGAGTCTCGCGATCGAAATCCGCAACGATCTGATCAGCGACGAGGCTGGCGTTGCGCGCTGGGCCGACATTCTCGGGCCTATTCTGATAAAAATCAGCAATAGTCTTGCGCAAAAGGCCCCTCTGGCGACATAGGCGCCGCATGACTCATCAGTTCGACAAATCGAAGCTCCCCAGCCGCCATGTGTCGGTCGGTCCCGAGCGTGCCCCGCACCGCAGCTATTATTATGCGATGGGGATCGCCGAGGAGGATATTGCCAAGCCGTTCGTCGCGCTCGCCAGCGCGGGCAACGACAGTGCACCGTGCAACACGACCCTCGACGCGCAGGCGGATGCCGCGCGCGCAGGCGTGATCCAGGGCGGCGGCATGCCGCGACGCTTCAACACCATCACCGTCACCGACGGTATCGCGATGGGCCATCAGGGGATGAAGTCCTCGCTGGTCAGCCGCGAGGTGATCGCCGATTCGGTCGAGCTTAGCGTGCGCGGTCATTGCTACGACGCGCTGGTCGGCTTCGCTGGTTGCGACAAGTCGCTGCCTGGCATGATGATGGCGATGCTCCGCCTCAACGTGCCGAGCATCTTCGTCTATGGCGGATCGATTCTTCCTGGCCGCTATCATGATCGTGACGTCACCGTTGTCGATGTGTTCGAGGCGGTCGGCCAGCATGCCGCCGGCAATTGTCCGATCAAGGACCTGACCGAACTCGAGAAGGTTGCATGCCCGGGGCACGGGGCATGCGGCGGCCAGTATACCGCCAACACCATGGCGTGCGTCGGCGAGGCCATCGGCCTGTCGCTGCCCAATTCGAACATGGTGCCGGCGCCCTATACCACGCGCGAGCAGATCGCGGTCGCGGCCGGCGCCCAGGTAATGGAACTGATCGCCGCCAATATCCGTCCGCGCGACATCTGCACTCGGGAAGCGTTCATCAACGCGGCCCGAATCGTCGCGGCGACCGGGGGGTCGACCAACGGCGCATTGCACCTGCCGGCGATGGCGAACGAAGCTGGTATCGATTTCGACCTGTTTGACGTGGCGGAGATATTTAAATCAACACCTTACATTGCCGATCTGAAACCGGGTGGTAAGTATGTCGCCAAGGATATGTACGAGGCCGGTGGCGTCTACATGTTGATGAAGACGATGCTCGCCAATGGTCTGCTATATGGTGATTGCCTGACCGTGACCGGCAAGACGCTTGGCGAGAATATCGATCGGGTGACGTGGAATCCCGACCAGAAGGTGATCTATGACGTGAAGGCACCGATCACGCCGACTGGCGGCGTTGTCGGCCTGCGCGGTACCCTGGCGCCCAATGGCGCGATCGTGAAGGTGGCTGGCATGCACCGGCTGCAATTCACCGGACCGGCACGCGTGTTCGATTGCGAGGAGGACACCTTTGCCGCGGTCGAGGCGCGCGAGATCAACGAAGGCGAGGTGATCGTCATCCGTTACGAAGGGCCCAAGGGCGGTCCCGGCATGCGCGAGATGTTGTCCACCACCGCGGCGCTCTACGGGCTTGGCCTGGGCGAGAAGGTAGCGCTGATCACTGACGGGCGCTTTTCGGGTGCCACGCGCGGCTTCTGTATCGGGCATGTCGGGCCGGAGGCGGCTGACGGCGGTCCGATCGCGCTGGTCGAGAATGGCGATATCATCCGCATCGATGCTGAAACCGGCACGATCGATCTGGATGTAGCAGAGGATGTTCTTGCCGCGCGCCGCGCCAATTGGGTGCCACGCGCGCATGACTATCAATCCGGCGCGCTGTGGCGCTATGCGGCCACGGTCGGCCCTGCTTATAAGGGCGCGGTCACGCACCCTGGAGCCAGTGCCGAAACTCATGTCTACGCGGATATCTAGCGCACTGGTGCTTGCCCTGGCCCTCGCCGCCTGCGGCGAGGCGAAGACCGATCACAGCACGCTTGCCAATGCCGAGGCGGCGCAGAACGCGCGGGCCGAGGAATCGGGCAATATCGTCTGCGCGAGGGCGGGATCGAATGATTTTGCGCGAGTGTGCACCGTCGATCGCGAGCAGCGCGACGAGGGTCTGGTGCTGACCCTTCGCTATCCTGACGGCGCCTTCCACCGCTTGCTGGTGACCAAGGACGGTCGCGGCGTGATCGCCGCTGACGGCGCGGAAAAGGCGGTCGTCACGGTATTGGACAAGGAAAGCATCGAGGTGGCGTTGGGCGGCGACCGGTACCGGTTGCCGGCCACCGTGCGTGGGTCGCCGAAGCCGGCGTCATGACGTCACTTTCCGGTAAACCGCTGCTGACGGCAGCGGAAATGCGCGCGGCCGAGGGTGAAGCGATCGCGAGGGGCGCAACGGTCGAAAGCCTGATGCACCGGGCCGGTCTCGAAGTTGCCGGGATGGTCCGGCGGCTGGCTTCCGGCAATGAAGTGCTGGTCCTGTGCGGACCTGGCAACAATGGCGGGGACGGTTATGTCGCTGCGACGGCATTGCTTGCGGCCGGACTCCCGGTGCGTGTGGCTGCCTGTGCCGAACCCCGCGCCGAATCGGCGAGGCACGCCCGCGCCGGTTGGGGCGCCCCGGTCGAGGCGCTTGCCGAAACGGCGCCTGCACCGGTTCTGGTCGACGCCCTGTTCGGGACTGGCCTGTCCCGGCCGCTGGAGGAATCGATCGCGGGCGATCTCGCGCGCCTGCGGGAAAAGGCAAGGCTGGCGATCGCGATTGATCTGCCAAGCGGTGTCGCCACCGATGATGGTGGCGTGCTGAACGATGTTCCCGTGTTCGATCTCACGCTGGCGCTTGGAGCGGCCAAGCCTTCGCACCTGCTCTACCCGGCGGCTGGGCGTTGCGGTGCCGTCAGGGTCCTCGATATCGGGGTTCCGACATCGAGCGACGCGGTCGTGCTGGGAGAACCACGCCTCCCGACGCCGGGACCGGACTCCCACAAATATACGCGCGGCATGGTCGTGGTCATTGCCGGTGAGATGTCCGGCGCTGCCGAACTTGCCGCGCTGTCGGCAATGCGGGCTGGTGCCGGTTATGTCCTTTTGCTCGGAGAGGGATTGGCGGGCCAACCCCATGCCATCGTCCGCAGGCCTTTCGCGGGGGAAGCCTTGAGCGATGCGCGCATCGGCGCGGTGGTGATCGGCGTCGGCCTGGGCCGCGGAGCGGTCGCCGGAACCCGGCTTGATCAGGCACTGGCCTCCTCGCATCCGTTGGTGATCGACGGCGATGCGCTTCATCTGCTCGACGAGCAGCGGCTTTCGCGGGTTTGCGGCCATGGGGCGCCAGTCGTGCTGACACCCCATGCTGGTGAGTTCGACGCGCTGTTCGGCAAGGGCGGCGGCAGCAAGATCGAACGCGCAAGGGCTGCGGCGAGGAAATCGGGCGCGACGGTGGTGTTCAAGGGAGCTGACACCGTCATCGCGGCGCCCGACGGAATGGTTCGGGTTGCGCAGGGCACGAGCGGCTGGCTTTCCACCGCCGGCACGGGCGATGTGCTGGCCGGCGCGATCGGCGCAATGTTGGCTGGCAATCACGGATCGGCGATCGATGCCGCCGCGGCTGGAGTCTGGCTTCACGGCGCGGCTGCCGACAGGCTCGGTGGCAGTTTCATCGCCGACGATCTGGCCCGGGCACTTACCGCCGTCAGAGGTTTACTATGAGCGACACGATCGTGCGCGTCGCTGCACGGGGCGACGGCATCACCGCCAATGGCCGCCACGCCGCGCTGGCGGCACCCGGCGACATGCTGACCGAGGAAGGCGCCGTGATCCCCGGTCCGCATCATCAGGCGCCGCCATGCCGCCACTTTCCGACCTGTGGCGGCTGTCAGCTCCAGCATCTCGATGATGAGAGCTATGCGCGCTTCATCAGCGACCGGATCGCTGGCGCGCTCGAAGCGCAGGGGCTCGCCACCGACATTCGTCCGCCAGCTTTATCGCCACCCCGAACGCGTCGCCGCGCCGCGTTGCAGGCCGAGGCCAAGGGCGGGCGTATCCGCATCGGCTTCAGCGAAGGATCGAGTCATGCGCTGGTCGATCTCCAGGAATGCTGGATTCTTACCCCGGCGCTCTTCGGCCTGGTGGCGCCGTTGCGGGTATTGCTGGCGCGCTTCCTCAAGGCCAATCGGCGCGCCCGCCTCCATCTGACTGAAGCCGATCAGGGTATCGACCTGCTGATCGAGGGGATCGAGGCCGAAGGGCTGGCGGCGGCCGAAGCGATCACCGCCTTTTGCCAGCGCCATGGCGTCGCGCGCCTCTCCATCGACAACGGCCTGGGTCCGGAGACGCGGTGGGAGCCGGAGCCTGTCAGCATCACGCTCGCCGGAATCCCGGTGCCGATGCCGCACAATTCCTTTCTCCAGGCAACGCGCGAGGGAGAGGCGGCGCTCGTCGCGGCGGTGCGCGAGGCCGTCGGGCAGGCGGGGACGATCGCCGATCTCTTCTCCGGCCTGGGGACGTTCGCGCTGGCACTGCCTGGGCGAGTCTATGCGGGGGAAGCGGCGCGTGACGCCATCCTGTCGCTCAAGGCGGCTGGCGCGCGGGCCGGACGCACGCTTTTCGCCGATCACCGTGACCTGTTCCGCAGGCCGTTGACGACGGCTGAATGCGACCGGTTCGACGCGATCGTGCTTGATCCGCCGCGGGCGGGGGCTCGCGAGCAGGTGTTGCAACTGGCAGCGGCCAGGACACCGATCATTGCCTATGTTTCGTGCAATCCCGGTACGTTCGCGCGAGATGCCGAGATATTATGCAAGGGCGGCTACACGCTTGAGTGGATCCAGCCGGTGGGTCAGTTCCGCTGGTCAACCCATGTGGAACTGGCCGCGCGGTTCGTGCGCTGATGCCCCGGATGCGTGTTGCTAGGGATAGTCGGCGCGCAGGAAATATAGGCCGTCCGGCGGCGCGTTGAGCCCCAGCTTCGACCGGTCTCGCGCTTCAAGCGCGGCCTGGAGATCGTCGGGCGACCATTTCCCTTGTCCGACCAGCGCCAGGCAGCCGACCATCGAGCGCACCTGATGGTGGAGGAAGGAACGCGCGGAGGCGAATACGCTGATCCGGTCGTCGGCCGCGAGAACATCGAGCCGGTCGAGCGTGCGCAAGGGGCTGTCCGCCTGGCAATGGGCCGACCGGAAAGTGGTGAAGTCATGCCGGCCGACCAGCCGGGCGGCGCCCTGCGCCATTGCCTCTGCGTCGAGCGCCGTTGGCACCCGCCACGCGAGCCCGGTTTCGATGGTAAGCGGCGCGCGCCGGGTGACGATCCGGTATTCATAATGTCGCGCCATGCAGGAGAAGCGGGCGTGCCAGGCGTCGGAGACGCTCTCGCAGGCCAGGATCGCTACCGGTGCTGGGCGCAGCTTGGCGTTGAGCGCCTCCATCAGGCGAAAGGGAGTGATTGACCGTGCGATGTCGAGATGAGCGCGCATGCCGGTTGCATGGACCCCGGCATCGGTGCGTCCGGCGGCATGGACCGCGACCGTCTCGCCGGTGATTTCGCGTGCTGCGGTCTCGATGGCCTGCTGGACGCTCGGCCCATGCGACTGACGCTGCCAGCCCATGAACGGGCGGCCGTCATATTCTACCGTCAGCGCGAACCGCGTCATGTCAGCCGCGTTCCCGCCGGGATGGCGAACCCCCTCAGCAGCTCGGATGCCGTCATGACGCCACGTCCGGCGCGTTGCACGGTCAGCGGCAGCAATGCAGCATCGGCGCAGGCAATGGCGAGTCGATCGTCGATGACCTGGCCGGGTGAAACCTCGGACGAGAGAGTGGACAGGGGCGCTACCGAAGCGGTCAGGATACGGACCCGCTCGCCGGCATGCTCGAAATAGGCGCCCGGCACCGGGTTGAACGCACGAATCTGCCGCTCGACATCGACGGCACTCCTGGAGAAATCGATCCGCGCCTCCGCCTTGTCGATCTTCGGAGCATAGGTGATGCCGTCCTCGGGCTGCGCCACTGGCGGATAGCCGACCATGTCAGCGAGCACCTCGACCATCAGCCGCGCACCCATGGCGCTGAGCTCATCGGTCAGCGCGCCGGCGGTCTTGCCGTCGATGGGTGTCCGGCCCTCGAGCCGGACCGGACCGGTATCGAGGCCTGTCTCCATCTGCATGATGCCAACGCCCGTCTCGGCATCGCCGGCAAGGATCGCGCGCTGGATCGGCGCGGCGCCCCGCCAGCGCGGCAGCAGCGAGGCATGGACGTTGAGGCATCCCATCCGGGGTGCCTCAAGCACCGGGCGCGGCAGGATGAGGCCGTACGCCGCCACCACAGCCACATCGGCTCCGAAGGCCGCGAATTCGGCCTGTGCCTCGCTGTCGCGCAGCGACACCGGCGTACGGGCTGCTATGCCCAGTGCCTCGGCACGGGCCTGGACTGGAGAGGGAGTGAGGGACTTGCCGCGACCGGCACGGCGCGGCGGCTGGCTGTATGCCGCCACGACGTCGTGGCCGGCGTCCGCCAGCGCCTGAAGCACCGGCACCGAGAATTCGGGCGTTCCCATGAAGATGATCCGCATGGGCACGCTCTGGCCGCTTGGCAGAGGGCCACGCAACCCCCTATCTGTTCCACCATGGCATCTCCCGAGATCGAAGCCCTCACTCAAGCGCTGGCCCGGCTGCCCGGTCTCGGTCCGCGCTCGGCCAGGCGCGCGGTGCTTCACCTGCTCAAGAAGCGGGAAACGGCGCTTGGGCCATTATTGTCTGCGCTCACCGCGGTTGAGGATCGACTCTCAACCTGTTCGATTTGCGGCAATATCGATACGATCGATCCCTGTGGTATCTGCGCCGATCCGCGTCGCGATTCGCGCTCGCTCTGCGTGGTGGAGGAAGTCGCCGATCTCTGGGCGCTCGATCGCTCACGGCTGTTCCCCGGCCGTTTCCATGTCCTGGGCGGGCGGCTCTCGGCGCTGGAGGGCGTGCGCCCCGAGGACCTGAGCATCGATTCGCTGATTCGCCGGATCGAGGCGGGGGGAATCGATGAGGTCGTGCTGGCGATGAACGCAACGCTCGAGGGCCAGACCACCGCGCACTACATTGCGGAGCGGATTGAGCGCTTCCCGGTGCGCGTGACACAGCTAGCCCATGGCCTGCCCGTGGGAGGCGAGCTCGACTATCTCGACGAGGGGACGCTTGCCCAGGCGCTCAGGGCAAGACGGCCGGTCGCATAGCCAGTCGCTTGACGGCGGGCCCGCGCTTTCCTAGCTCGCCTGCATGTCCGTATTAGAAATCCTCGAAGTTCCGCATCCCGGCCTTCGCGCCGTCGCCAGGCCTGTCGCGCAGATCGACGATTCAGTTCGCGCGATCGTCGCCGACATGTTCGACACCATGTATGACGCGCGGGGCATCGGCCTTGCCGCCACGCAGGTCGGCATCGAGCAGCGAATCGTCGTGATCGACCTGCAGGAGCCCGAGAGCGACGAGGAAGGCGCGAAGCCGGTCCGCAATCCTCTGGTCTATATCAACCCGGAGCTGGTCTCGGTGAGCGAGGAAGTCTCGGTCTATAACGAGGGCTGCCTGTCGATCCCGGAGCAATATGCCGAGGTCGAGCGTCCGTCGGGGTGCCGGATCAAATGGCTGGACGCCGATGGCGTCGCGCATGAGGATGATTTCGACGGGTTGCTCGCGACCTGCATCCAGCACGAGATCGATCACCTGAACGGCGTTCTGTTCATCGACCACATCTCGCGCCTCAAGCGCGACATGGTGCTCAAAAAGCTGGCCAAGGCGCGCAAGGCCGCCTGAGTGGCCTTGCCCTTTCCCCGGAGGGGAGAGGGCTCAGGGTCAGAACAGGCCTTCGATCTCGCCACCGGCGCCGAAGCGGATCGATTCGGCCGCCGGCACCCTCGGCAGGCCGGGCATGGTCATGATCTCGCCGCAGATCGCCACCACGAAACCGGCTCCCGCCGCCAGCCGTACCTCGCGCACCGGCACGACATGGCCGGTCGGCGCGCCGAGCTTCGCCGGATCGGTCGAGAAGCTGTACTGAGTCTTGGCCATGCACACCGGCAGATGGCCGAACCCGGCATCCTCCCAGCGCTTGAGCTGCGCCCTGACGCCCGGATCGGCGATCGCCTCCTCGGCACGATAGATCCGGGTGGCGACGGTGTTGATCTTCTCGAACAGCGAGAGATCGTCGTCATAGAGCGGCGCGAATTGCGGGGTGGCGTGATCGCACAGATCGGCGACCCTGGCTGCCAGCGCCTCGGCGCCCGCGCCACCGTCCGCCCAGTGGGTGCACAGGATCGCTTCCGATCCGTGGTTCGCCGCGATGTCGCGGATCACCTCAAGCTCTGCCTCGGTATCGGTGCCGAACAGATTGATGGCAACGACCGCGGGCACGCCGAACTGGCGCACATTCTCGATATGGCGGGCAAGGTTGACGCCACCGCGCCGCACCGCCTCGGCATCAGGCGTGGCGAGGTCGGCCCTGGCAACCCCGCCATTCATCTTCAGCGCCCGCACCGTCGCCACGATCACCGCGGCGTCGGGCTTCAGCCCCGATTGCCGGCATTTGATGTCGAAGAACTTCTCCGCACCCAGGTCCGCGCCGAAGCCTGCTTCGGTCACGACATAGTCGCCAAGCCCGAGTGCGGCGCGCGTCGCGATCACCGAGTTGCAGCCATGGGCGATGTTGGCGAACGGCCCGCCATGGACAAAGGCCGGATTGCCCTCGAGCGTCTGCACCAGGTTCGGCTTGATCGCCTGGGCGAGCAGCACCGCCATGGCGCCATCCGCCTTCAGGTCGCGCGCGGTTACCGGGCGCTTGTCTCGGGTATAGGCGACGACGATCGCACCGAGCCTTTCTTCCAGATCCTCCAGCCCGCTCGCCAGGCACAATATCGCCATCACTTCGGACGCGACGGTGATGTCGAAGCCGGATTCGCGCGGGAAGCCATTGGCCGGCCCGCCAAGCGACTGTGCGATGTCCCGCAGCGCCCGGTCGTTCATGTCGAGCACGCGACGCCATACGACCCGCCGAACGTCGATATCGAGCGCGTTGCCCCAATGGATATGGTTGTCGATCATCGCCGCGAGCAGATTGTGCGCGCTGGTGATCGCGTGGAAATCGCCGGTGAAATGGAGGTTGATATCCTCCATCGGCCCGACCTGGGCATAGCCGCCGCCCGCCGCGCCGCCCTTGGTGCCGAAACAGGGGCCGAGCGAGGGCTCGCGCAGGCACAGCATCGTCTTGCGGCCGATGCGGTTGAGCCCGTCGGCCAGCCCCACCGAGGTGGTTGACTTGCCTTCGCCGGCTGGGGTGGGGCTGATCGCGGTGACGAGGATCAGCTTGCCGGTCTTGCCGGTCGCGGGGAGGCGGGAGAGGTCGATCTTTGCTTTGAAATGCCCATAGGGCTCGACCGCCTCGGGCGGAATGGAGAGCCCGGCGGCGATCTCGGCAATGGGTTTCAGGGTGGCGGCGCGGGAGATTGCGATATCGGTCAGCATGGCGCGCAGTCGTAACGAACGCCCGGCCAGCCGCAAGCCGCATTGCCAAAATGGCAATGGAGAGTACAAGTTCGCGCAATGTTCCAACGAGGTAAAGCATGACCGGCCTGACGATTTCCCTGGCGATGATCGCCGTTCTGCTCGTCGGACTGGCGGTGGGCTGGTGGCTGGCCGGGCGCGGCGTCGCCGAGGTCAGGACCGAACGCGACGCACGGACCGAGGAATTCAAGCGGGCGATCGTCGACCTCGCCGGCGCCGAGGAGCGTGCGCGCGTCGCGGCGCAGCTTCGCGACGAGCTCGACGCGATCCGGGAGGAGCGCGACGGCTTTCGCACCGAGAATGCGACGCTTCGCGCCCATGCCGAGGCGTTCGAGGCCAGGCTCGAGGAATTCAAGAACTCTCGCGAGGCGATGACCGGTCATTTCAACGAGACCGCCAGCAAGCTGCTCAACGACGCGCAGAAGCAGTTCCTCGAACGCGCCGAGGCCCGTTTCAAGCAATCCGAAGAGACGGCCGGGCAGAATCTGAAATCCATGCTCCAGCCGGTCAGCGACCGCCTCCTGAAATATGAGGAGACCGTGAGCAAGGTCGAGAGCGAGCGCCAGGGGGCTTTCGACCAGCTCAAGGGCCAGCTGGAGGGGCTTCGCGTCGGCCAGGAGAAGGTCAGCAGCGAAGCGGCGAAGCTGGTCAATTCGCTCCGTAACGCGCCCAAGTCGCGCGGACGCTGGGGTGAGCAGCAGCTTAAAAATGTTTTGGAAACCTGTGGTTTGTCGGAACATACTGATTTCCAGACCGAGGTCAGCGTGTCTGGCGGGGACGAAGGCGGGCGACTCCGCCCCGACGCGATCGTTCGCGTGCCTGGCGGTCGTGCGCTCGTCATCGACGCCAAGGTCTCGCTCAATGCCTATCAGGATGCGTTCGGCGCGGTCGACGAGGCGGAGCGGCTGGTCGGGCTTGCCGCCCATGCCGTTTCGATGCGCGCTCATGTCAACGGTCTCGGCAACAAGGCCTATTGGAGCCAGTTCGCCGATGCGCCCGACTATGTGATCATGTTCGTGCCGGGCGAGCATTTCCTGTCAGCCGCGCTCGAGCATGATCCCACGCTTTGGGACTTCGCCTTCGAGAAACGGGTGCTGCTGGCCACGCCGACCAATTTGATCGCCATCGCGCGCACCGTCTCGGCGGTCTGGCGGCAGGAACGGCTGGCCAAGGAAGCGCGCCAGATCGGCGAACTCGGCAAGGAACTCTACGACCGGCTCGCCAAGGCGGCGGGCGATCTGCGCAAGGTGGGTGGCGGATTGACGTCGGCGGTCAACAACTACAACACCTTCGTCAGCAGCTTCGAAAGCCGCACTTTGGTAACGGCGCGCAAGCTGCGCGATCTCAACATCGAGCCCGGCGCGCGCGAGATCGAGGGCGTGGAGCCGGTCGAAGCGCTGGCCCGTTACGGCGATACGCCGATCCTGATCGACGGTTCGGTCAGCGAGGCCGCGGAATAGACAGCGTTCGCGCGATCAACGATCGAGCATTTCCCTGACCTTGTTGCCGAGCGCGACGACCGTGAAGGGTTTCGTGATCACCTCCATGCCGGCGCCGAGCAGACCGTTTCCGACGGCTGCATTCTCCGCATAGCCAGTGATGAAGAGCACTTTCAGGCCAGGACGGGTAACGCGTGCTGCGTCGGCGACCTGGCGGCCGTTCAGTCCACCGGGCAGGCCGACATCGGTGACCAGCAGATCGATCCGTGCCGCCGACTGAACCAGCCTGAGCCCGGAAGGGCCGTCGGCTGCCTCCATCACGATATAGCCGGCATCCCGCAGGATCTCGACGGCGAGGGCCCTGACGAGGGGCTCGTCGTCGATCACCAGCACGGTCTCGCCATGTCCGGGATCGGCAAGATGGGGTTCGTCGTCCTCGCCCGGATTCATTTCGCCCGCGTAGCGCGGGAAATAGAGGCACATCGTCGTGCCCTTGCCCGGTTCCGAATAGATCCGCACCTGCCCGCCGGACTGCCGGACGAAACCATGGATCATCGACAGGCCGAGCCCGGTTCCCTGGCCGATCGGCTTGGTGGTGAAGAACGGATCGAACGCCTTGGCGACGACGTCGGGCCCCATGCCGGATCCGGTATCGGTCACGCACAGCGAGAGATATTGGCCGGGGGGCAGTTCCCGTTCGCGCGCGGCGCGGTCATCAAGCCATTTGTTGGCCGTTTCGATGGTGATCCGGCCGCCGCCGGTCATGGCGTCGCGCGCGTTGATCGCCAGGTTGAGCAGGGCGTTTTCGAGCTGTGATGTGTCGACCCGGGTCAACCACAGCCCGCCGGCGCCGACGACCTCGACCTCGATCTCCGGGCCGACGGTGCGGCGGATAAGGTCTTCCATGCCGGCGATCAGCCGGTTGACGTCAGTCGGTTTCGGATCGAGCGTCTGGCGGCGGGAAAAGGCGAGCAGCCGCTGCGTCAGCGATGCCGCGCGTCGGGTCGCGTCCTGCGCGCCGCCGATATAGCGATCGAGGCCCGTCGTCCTGCCCTGGCCGATGCGCAGTTCCAGCAGTTCGAGATTTCCGCCAATACCGGCCAGCAGGTTGTTGAAATCATGGGCGATACCGCCGGTGAGCTGGCCCACGGCCTCCATCTTCTGCGATTGACGCAGCGCCTCCTGCGCCTGCTCAAGCTCCCGTTCGCGCGACTTGTCCTCGGTCAGGTCGCGCCCGACCGCGATGAAATGGATGCCGTCGGGCTCGGGCGAGACCGTCCAGCCGATCGGTTTCCAGTCACCATGCGCCGACAGGATCCGGTTTTCGAACCGTGTGGGCTGGCCGGTGCGGTTCATCTCTTCCAGCGCGGCCGCCACGGCGGGGACATTGTCGGGATGGATGATATCGGCATAGGGATTGGTCAACAGGTCGCGCTCGCGCCACCCCAGCACCTTTGTCCAGGCGGGGTTCACCGCCACCATCCTGCCCTGATAGTCGGCCCGCGCCAGCATGTCCTCGGACAGCGTCCATAGCCGGTCGCGCTCGGCCTCGGCCGCCTTTTCCACGCTGATGTCGCGCCCGCTGCAATAGACCATGCCCTCTTCGGGAATGCCGACCCAGGATATCCAGCGATAGCTGCCATCCTTGCAGCGATAGCGGTTGGGGAAGCGGATCGCCGGCTCGCCCTGCTGAGTCAGCGTGAAGCCGTTGCGGGTGCGTTCGACATCGTCGGGATGGAGCAGATCGAAGATCGACATGCTGGCGACCTCCTGCTCGCTCCAGCCGAGCAGGGTCTTCCAGGCCGGATTCGACGTCTCGAAATAGCCGAGGGGATTGAGCGCGCCGAGCAAGTCCGGGCTGAGATGCCAGGTCTTGCCGCGCGCCTGGGTGCGTTCGATCACCTGGCGTTCCAGGTCGGCGTTGAGCGCGCGCAGCGCGGCTTCGCTGCGGACCTGATCAGTGACGTCATGGCCCTCGGCGAAGATGCCGGTGATCGCCCCGTCATTCTCCACGATGGGTTGATAGACCAGGTTCAGGAACCGCTTCTCCAGCGGGCTGCCGGGCTCTCGCTGGAGGTCGACCGGCATGCTCTGCCCGACAAAGGGCTGGCCGGTGCGATAGACCTGGTCGAGCAGATCGAAAAAACCCTGGCCGTCGACCTCGGGAAGCGCGTCGCGAACCGGCATGCCGTTCACGTCGCGATGCCCGATCAATTGGAGATAGGCCTCGTTCATGAATTCGAAGACGTGGTCGGGGCCGTGCAACACGCACATGAAGCCCGGTGCCCGCTGGAACAGGGCGCGGAGGCGGTCCCGTTCGCCGGTGCGGGCCTCGACTTCGGATTCGAGGCGGGCGTTGACCTCACGCAACACTTCGGCCGCGGCCTCCCGGAGTCCGGCTGCCTCGGCAAGCGCAGCCACGCGCCGCCGCTCGCTTTCATAGGCTTCGGCACTGGCGAGACCGGACGATATCTGGCCGGCGAGCAGATCGAGATAGCCAAGATAATCGGGATCGGCCCGCCGATGGGGGTTGAGACCGACCACGACCGCACCGACCGGTGCCTCCCCGCCACGGCGCTGGAGTGGCAGGATCACGGCATGATCAGGCGTCTTTTGCCAGGCGCCGCATGGAAAGGCCCCCATATCGGCCAAGGGGACCTGGTTGAGTCCGCCTGCCAAAGGCCAGGGCGCGGGATCGTCCAGCGAGATCGATTCGAGGGCTGCCGGGTGTGGCCCGTCGAAGCCGGTTCGCTCGACAAGCCGCGCCACGCTGTCCTCGAACAGATAGACGAGGGTGAAGGGAAGATCGTGCGGATTGCTCTCAAGACAGGTGCGCGTGGCCGCCGTGACGGCGGAGATGGTGTCCGCCGCGGTCAGGTCGGAGGCGAGCACCCTGAGGGTATCCAGCCGGCGCGCCGTGATGATTCGATCGGTTTCCTCGACGACCGCGCACAACAGCCCGCCCACCGCCCCGTTGTCGTCGAAGATCGGGCTGTAGGAGAAGGTGTGATAGGTTTCTTCGCTGTAGCCGTTGCGTTCGAGCAGGAGCAGCAGCGCTTCGCTCCATGTCGCTTCGCCGGTCTCGTAGACCGTCCGGACCAGCGGCTCGACATCGAGCCAGATCTCCGCCCAGAGTTCGGCTGTCGGCGTCGCCAGCGCGTCGGGATGTTTTTGTCCAAGCGTCGGCCGATACGCATCGTTGTAGAGGAAGGCGACGTCCGTCCCCCATCCGATCCACATGTCGAACTTGCTGGTCAGCAGGATGCGGACCGCGACGCGCAACGCTTCTGGCCAGTATTCCACCGGACCGAGCGTCGTTCGCGACCAGTCCTTGGCGCGCATCAGCGACGCCATTTCGCCGTTGCCGATGAACAGGTCCGGATCTTGTTTCACTGCAGAATCCGTCACGGGCGGCGACGTGGAGCTACGGAATGGCCTCGAAAAAATGGAATTCCGCTACGTCGATCGATCATCTGGCCCCCTCCCGGCGCTAAGCAGGGAGTAACGACGTTGGGTCGGCCCGGGTTCCGCGACATCGTCGGAGCCCGGGCCCATGCACCGTTCAGCGCGGGGCCGGTCCCGAACGAACCAGTACCAGGGTCCGCAATCCGGACGCGCTCAGCACCAGCTTGCCGTCACGGTTCGTGCTCGCGCTCAGGCGCTCGCCGAGCAGGCGCATGATCGCCTGTTCCTGCGCCATGGCCGGACCCATGCAAGCCATCTTGGTCGACATCAGCGGGCCGGCTGTCAGATAGCCTCGCTCGAAGCGGAACGAGCCGCCGAAGCTGTTGCAGCCGCTGTTCCCGCTGATCCGGTCGCCGGCGAATGCGATCGTCGCCGGCCGCGGCCCGCGTACCGGACGACCCTCGATCGACTGGATTTCCCATTTGCCCTCGATCACCGCCGCCCGGGGCGGCGAGACGATCGGCTCGCCACCGCAACCGCGCACCGTCCGGCGGCCGACCGTCACCGTCACGCTGTCGGGATAGTCGCGATTGCTCATGCCGTCGCTGCAGCGAGACCGGGTAATGTCGATCGTGATCCTCGGCGTAACATAGCGCAGGCCGTTGAAGCTTGGCCGGGGAACCGGCGCCTGTGCAGTGACGCGGGTACGCCCATAGTCGCCGACATAGCGGATCAGACCCTTGTCGATCGTCAGCGCCCAGCCGGGTTCGGTGCCGACTGCCTTGTACGATGTGTCACTCGTCTGGGCGACAGCAGCGCCAGAGACCAGCAGGGCAGGGACGAAAAGGACGTGCGCGAACTTCATATCGGGTCTCCTCGGATCGCCGGATAGACAAGCCCGGCTGAACCGGTCGTTACGCAACCGTTCAGCGGGGCGAAGGTTTCGCCTGCGCGAGCACTTCATAGGCCATCACCGCGGTGGCGACTGCGGCGTTCAGGCTGTCCGCCTTGCCGAGCATCGGGATCTTCACCAGCAGGTCGCATTCGACGGCGTACTCCGCCGGCATGCCCTGTGCCTCGTTGCCGGTCAGCAGGAAGGTCGGGGAGGTGTAGGCTGCGGCACGATAGTCGTGATCGGTGTCGAGGCTCAGCCCGACCAGTTGCCCGGGACCCGCGCGGAGCCAGGAAAGGAACTCGGTCCAGCCGGCCTGGACGATCGGCACGGTGAACAGCGCGCCCATGCTCGCGCGCACCGCCTCGACCGAGAAGGGATCGACGCACTCGCCGATCAGGATCAGGCCGCCGGCGCCGACCGCGTCGCCGGTACGCAGGATCGTGCCGAGATTGCCCGGATCACGCAGCCGTTCGGCAACCAGCCAGATCGCGGCGCTGCTCCGGTCAAGCGTTTCCAGCGAGGTCGCGAATTCGGCGAAAACCCCGACCACGGCTTGCGGATTGTCCTTGCCGGAGAGTTTGGAAAGAATGTCGGGTACCGTCTCGATCGCTTCGCCGCCGGCTGCCTCGACATCCGCGATCAGGGCGCGGACCAGCGGGTGGCCCGCGCTGTCGCGGGCGAAGAACAGATATTGGGGCAGGCGCCCGCTCTCGCGAGCCTCGGTCAGGATGCGCAGGCCCTCGGCGAGGAACAGGCCTTCCTCGCGCCGGTGCCTCTTCTCGCGCAGCGCACGGACGCGCTTGATGAGCGGGTTGGAATAGGCGGTGATCTCGCGGGGCATCTTGTCTACCCCCCTCCCGCTTGCGGGAGGGGCCGGGGATGGGCTCCCGGTTTCCTCAAACGGCACATTCGCGGCGAGCGCGCGCTCACCCCCAGCTTCTCCCGTAAACGGGAGGGGACGAAGAAGGTCAATCCTCTCCGAATTTGGCTTCCACCAGCTCGCATAGCGCACCGACCGCCTGTTCCGCGCCGTCGCCCTCGGCGCTGATGACGATCGAATCGCCCATCGCCGCGCCCAGCATCATCAGGCCCATGATCGAGGTGCCGGTCACGCTGCCGGCGCCGTCCTTCTCCACGGCGACCTCGACCGGCTGGGTCGACGCGAGGGTGACGAACTTGGCGCTTGCCCGGGCGTGGAGCCCGCGCTTGTTGGTGATGAGGACCGTGCGGCTGACCTGCATCAGGCGGCAGCCTCGCCAAGCACTTCAGAGGCAACCGAGATATATTTGCGGCCTGCCTCGCGCGCGGCGGCGACGGCATCGACCACCTTCATCGCCTTGCGCGCCGATTCGAGCCGGATCAGCATCGGCAGGTTGATACCGGCGATCACCTCGATACGCCCGCGCTCCATCAGCGAAATGGCGAGATTGGACGGCGTGCCACCGAACAGGTCGGTCAGCACGATCACGCCGCGTCCCGTGTCGACGGCGGCGATCGCCTTGGCGATGTCGGCGCGGCGCGCCTCCATGTCGTCATCGGGGCCGATCGCGATCGTCGCGATCCGTTCCTGCTTGCCGACGACATGCTCCATCGCGGTCACGAACTCCTCGGCGAGGCGTCCGTGCGTCACCAGAACCAGGCCGATCATTGCCCCGACTCTTTCATAGCAGTTTCAATCACTGAAAGACCGTCCCCTTGGGCATTTTCTGCCACACCCTCGAGCGAGTCCTGCGGCGCAGCAGCGAGATCGCGGTGCGCGACCGTGGGCGAAAATCCTTCGTTGCGCAACCGTGCAGCAACACGCTCCGCCACGTGGACGGAACGGTGCCGCCCGCCGGTGCAGCCGAACGCGATGGTGACATAGGATTTCCCCTCGGCCCGATAGCGCGGCAGCAGCAGCAGCAACAGCGACTCGATCTGCTCCATCGCTGCATCATAGGCCGGGTCAGCCGCGACATAGGCGCTGACGTCCTTGTCCAGCCCCGTTCCGGGACGCAGGGCCTCGTCCCAATGCGGGTTGCGCAGGAAACGCATGTCGAACACCAGGTCGGCGTTGCGGGGCAGGCCGCGGGCGTAGCCGAACGATGTCACCGACAGGGTCGGTTCGCCAAGGCCCTCGCCGGAGAAGGTCGAGCGAACCTGCTGTGCCAGTTCGTTGCCGGTGAGATTGGTCGTATCGATCAGCCGGTTCGCCCAGCGGCGCAGCGGGGCGAGCAGTTCGCGTTCGCGCGCAATACCGTCGGAGGCGGGGCGATCGAGCGCCAGCGGATGGCGCCGGCGGGTTTCCGAATAACGACGCTCGAGCTCGCCGCCGGAGCAGTCGAGGAACAGGATGCCGATATCATGGCCATGCTCTTCGCGAAGCTTCTTGATCCGTTTCACGATTCGGTCGGGATCGAAGTCGCGGGTGCGGGCACCAATGCCGAGCGCGAGCGGCTGCGACGAACGTTCGGCGCCCTCCGGCAGCGGCGCGCCGAGCAGTCGGTCGAGCAGGAGCAGCGGCAGATTGTCCACCACTTCCCAGCCGAGATCCTCGAGCGTCCGCAATACGGTCGATTTCCCCGCGCCGGACATGCCGGTGACGAGCAATATATCCTTGGGGTCGCGCTTCATGGCGCGCGCTCTAGCAGGCGACTGAGGGCAAGTTCCACCTTGATCGGTGCCGATGCCTCGCGCGGATCGATCGCAATCATGGGAATGGCGATTCCGTCGATCGAGCGCGACTCGGCTTCCGGCATGCGTTCCACCTCGGTGGAGAGCCGTACCAGCAATGTGACCGGTGCGCGCTCAACATGGGTAACGGAGACGATTCCGATCCCGCGCACTTCGAGCCGGCCCGCAATGGTGGCGGGCGCACTTGCCGATAGAATGCCGTCGCGTGGCGTCAGCACGGTATAATCGTCGCTCACCAGCACCCCGCCGCGATCGATCAGCCGCAAGGCCAGGTCGGATTTACCCGACCCGGAAGGGCCTTGGATCAACACGGCATGGCCGCTGATCGCTACGGTCGAGGCATGGATCGTCTGGCTCATCGCCGGTCCGATATAGGAAGGCGGACGACGAATCGCGCCCCGCTCAGCCGGTCCTCGCGCGATTCGACCGCGATGATGCCCTGATGGCCCTCGACGATGGTCCGGGCGATGGCGAGCCCCAGCCCGCTATGCTTGCCGAACTCCTCGCCGTCCGGCCGTAGCGACTGGAAGCGGCTGAACACCTGCTCGCGAGCTTCCTCGGGCACGCCGGGGCCTTCATCCTCGACTCGCACGACCAGTTCATCGCCGTCGCGACCTGCCGAGACCACGATCAGGCCACCATCCGGCGAGAAGGAGACGGCGTTCTCGATCAGATTCTCGAACACGCGTTCCAGCCGCGCGCCTTCGCCCATCGCGACCAGCGTCTCGCCGGGGCGATGGTCGAAACGGATCTGGATGTCCCGCTCGACGCCGCGTTCGGCTCGCTGATCGAGCAGGGCGCCGATCATCGCGCCGACATCGACATCCTCGAACTTGGCGCGGCTGAGCTGCGCGTCGAGGCGCGATGCCTCGGAGATGTCGGTGATCAGCCGGTCGAGACGGTGCACGTCGTCGCGCACGATCGCCAGCAGCCTTTCCTGCAACTCCGGGTCCTTGACCGAGCTGAGGCCCTCGACCGCTGACCGAAGCGAGGCGAGGGGGTTCTTCATCTCGTGAGTCACATCGGCGGCGAAGGCTTCGGTCGCGTCGATCCGGGCGCGGAGCGCCAGGCTCATGTCCGATAACGCACGGGCGAGCATGCCCAGCTCATCGCGGCGCGAGGGCAGGCGGGGCACCACCACCTCGCGCGCGCGCCCGAGCCGCACCCGGACTGCGGCGCGGGCAAGGCGTCGCAAAGGGCGCACGATCGTTCGTGCGAGGAACAGGGAAAGCAGGATCGACACGACCGATACGATCGCCAGCACCACTCCCAGGCGAAAGCGCTCGACCCGCACGGTCTGGGTGATGTCGCGGGCGTTGACGGTGGTCATCACCACGCCGCCCGTCGGCAATGCCGCGGCGGCGGTGATGACGGGCGTGCGATCGGGCGCGCGCCACACCGTGGCGGGGGCGCTTTCGGTGCTGCGCGCCGTGTGGACGTCGGGCCATTCCAGGCCCTCCGCACGTTCCCGATACAAGGGTGCGCGAGGCGCGCCGACCACGGTATCGATCACCGCGTCGAGGAAACGCGCCGTATCCTGCTGCCAGTTCTCCTTGTCGGGATCGCGCAGGATGAAATTGCGCAGCCCCAGGGCGCGCGTGTCGGTGATCAGCTTGCCCTTGGCATCGTACAGCCGGATCCGGGCGCCGGTGTCGCGCGCGAGCCGGAGCGCGAGGAGATTGTGGCGCTCCGGCGTGACCGAGCCCATCGCCTCGGCGATCAGGCGCGCCTCGCGGCTCGCCTGGGCGACGCGGCTGTCGACCAGCCGGCTGCGATAGCTGTCGAGGTAGAAGAAACCGCCCGCCAGCATCGCCAGCGCGATGATGTTGACCGCGAGGATGCGCGGGGTAAGCGATACCTGCCCGGACCAGCGAAGCGTCAGCTCGCGGTCGTCATTCCTCGGAGAATCGGTAACCCGCGCCATATAAGGTCTCTATGGCATCGAACTCGGGGTCGATCTGCCTGAACTTGCGGCGCACGCGTTTGATATGGCTGTCGATCGTGCGATCGTCGACATAGATGTCGTCATGATAGGCCGCATCCATCAACTGGTTGCGGGTCTTCACGATGCCCGGTCGCTGGGCGAGAGTCTCCAGGATTAGGAATTCGGTGACGGTCAGGGTTACGCCGGCACCGTTCCAGGTAACCCGGTGCCGGGCAGTGTCCATCGCCAGCCGCCCGCGGACCAATGAGCCCCCGGGACTTTCCTCCTCGCCCGCCGTGCCGGCGACGGCAAGTTCGGAGCGGCGCAGGATCGCGCGGATCCGGGCGATCAGCAGCCGGTGCGAGAAGGGTTTGGAAATATAATCGTCCGCCCCCATCGCCAGGCCGAGCGCCTCGTCGAGCTCGTCGTCCTTCGATGTGAGGAAGATCACCGGGGTGGTGCTCTTCTCGCGCAACCGGCGCAGCAGCTCGAGCCCGTCCATGCGCGGCATCTTGATGTCGAAGATCGCGAGATCCGGCGGATTCTCGATCAGCGCCTTCAGCGCCGTCTCGCCGTCCGAATAGACACGCGTGACGAAACCCTCGGCCTGGAGGGCGATCGAAACGGAGGTGAGGATATTGCGGTCGTCGTCGACGAGCGCGATCGAAGCCGTCATCGGCGGTGCAACCCTTGTGCTGTTACGCGTGAGGTAGTCCAAACCGGCGCAACGCTCAACTCAATGCGGCGTCCGATTGTCTCGACTGGACATTTGCCTGTCCGTGGCGATATGCGCGACTCACATTTCGGCATTCAACTGCGGCATCGACCGCGCGCCCAATTTCAGGAGAGCAAGGACCGTGAGCGATCGTATTCCCGACGCAGGCCTCGAAGCGCAAG
Source organism: Candidatus Sphingomonas phytovorans (assembly GCA_029202385.1). Taxonomy (NCBI): domain Bacteria; kingdom Pseudomonadati; phylum Pseudomonadota; class Alphaproteobacteria; order Sphingomonadales; family Sphingomonadaceae; genus Sphingomonas; species Candidatus Sphingomonas phytovorans. The sequence goes on along the minus strand of CP119314.1, from coordinate 1,476,018 downwards.
GCATTGAGACACGCGCCACCCTGCACTGGAATCTGGTTACAGCCAAGCTGATCGAGGCGGCCGTCGCGCGCGGCGAAGGCAAGCTTTCAGCCGACGGGCCGTTGGTCGTCGAGACCGGCCAGCACACCGGCCGTTCGGCGCAGGACAAGTTCATCGTCCGCGATGCGGAGACCGAGAGCACCGTCTGGTGGGGCAAGAGCAACAAGTCGATGACGCCGGAGCATTTCGCCACCCTCAAGGCGGATTTCCTGGCAGCGCTGAAGGACAAGGAAGACCTGTTCATCCAGGACCTGTTCGGCGGCTCGCAGCCCGAGCACCGGGTCCGCGTGCGTGTCGTGACCGAGCTCGCCTGGCACAACAGCTTCATCCGCACGATGCTGGTTCGCCCCGAAGAGAGCGAACTGCGCGGCTTCGAGGCCGAGTACACGATCATCGACCTGCCGAGCTTCCGCGCGAATCCTGAGCGGCATGGCTGCCGCAGCGAGACGGTGATCGCGGTCAACTTCACCGACAAGCTGATCCTGATCGGCGGCACCCGCTATGCCGGCGAGATGAAGAAGTCGGTGTTCAGCCTGCTCAACTATCTCCTGCCGCCGACCGGTGTGATGCCGATGCATTGCTCGGCCAATATCGGCCCCAAGGGCGACACCGCGGTATTCTTCGGCCTGTCGGGCACCGGCAAGACGACGCTGTCGGCCGATGCAAGCCGCACGCTGATCGGCGACGACGAACATGGCTGGTCGGATACGGCGGTCTTCAATTTCGAAGGCGGCTGCTACGCCAAGATGATCCGCCTCTCGGCCGATGCCGAGCCGGAGATTTTCGCGACCACCAAGCGCTTCGGCACGGTGCTCGAAAACGTCGTAATGGACCAGGTCACGCGCCAGCTCGACCTCGACGACGCCAGCCTCGCCGAGAACAGCCGTGGTGCCTATCCGATCGACTTCATTCCCAATGCCTCGGAAGAGAATATGGGGCCGGTGCCGCGCAACATCGTGATGCTGACCGCCGATGCCTATGGCATTCTGCCGCCGATCTCGAAGCTGACGCCCGATCAGGCGATGTATCACTTCCTTTCCGGCTATACGGCGCGTGTCGCCGGTACCGAGATCGGCGTGACCGAGCCCGATGCGACCTTCTCGACCTGCTTCGGCGCGCCGTTCATGGCACGTCATCCCTCGGTCTATGGCAATCTGCTCAAGGAGCGGATCGCCAAGGGCGGCGTGGATTGCTGGCTGGTCAACACCGGCTGGACCGGCGGCAAATACGGCATCGGTCGCCGCATGCCGATCAAGGCGACCCGCGCGCTGCTCAACGCCGCTCTGGACGGCAGCCTGAACAATGCCGAATTCCGCACCGATCCCAATTTCGGCTTCAAGGTGCCGGTGAGCGTGCCGGGTGTCGACAGCGCGATCCTCGACCCGCGCGAGACCTGGTCGAACAAGGCCGAATATGACGCGACGGCGGCCAGGCTGGTTGATCTCTTCGTCGAGAATTTCGCTCAATTCGCTGACGATGTGGATGAGGGCGTTCGCCAAGCCGCCCCCAGGACCGCCGAAACCGCGTAATCTGCCCGGTCATCGATCGGGCCAATGAAAGAGCCCGATCGATGACTGACCTTCCCTATCGCCCCTTTGCCGACGACGCCGCGATCCGCCGGATCGGGGAGGGCCTTCTTGCGTGCACCTTGCCGCGGACAGACTGGACTCACGAAGGGCATCTTGCAGCGACGCTCTGGCTGATCCGCGACCGGCCCGATGTGGCTGTCGATGCTGAGATCGCGGGGATCATCTCCCGCTACAATGAGAGCGTCGGCGGGGTGAACGACGACATGAACGGCTATCACGACACGATCACGCAGGTGTTCGTCGCCGGGATTCGCTGTCACCTCATGACGCGCGGCACGAGCGAGGCGCTGGTCGACTCCGTCAACGCGCTGCTGGCGAGCCCGATCGGCAGGCGCGACTGGCCGCTTGGCTTCTACAGCAGGGACCGTCTGTTTTCGGTGGCGGCCCGGCGCAAATTCCTGCCGCCCGACCTCGCGCCGCTTCCAACGCTGTGATAGATTGAATCCTCTTCCATATGGCCTGAGGAACACACATCATGGGAATGCTCGACGGACTGCTCGGACAGGTAACCCAGAATGTCGATATCACGAACCTCGCGGCCAAGGTTGGGCTGAGCCCCGAACAGGTCGAAAGCGCCGTGGTGGCGCTCGGCCAGGCGCATGCCGCACCCACTGACACGGTCGATACCGCAGCTTCCTCGACCGGCCTGCCGAGCGATGTTCTCCAGCAGATCGTCGGCCATATCGGGGGTGAAGGCGCGCTTGGTCAGTTCGCGGGCCTGCTGCAGGGATCTGGTATGCTCGGCAAGGTCGGTGGCATGCTCGACCAGAATGGCGACGGAAGTCCGATGGATGAGATCGCCGGTTTCGCCAAGGGACTGTTCGGCAAGAGCTGAGTCCGGGAAGGGCTGGCCGTCAGGCCGGCTCGACCAGCAGCACGCTTCCCGAGGCCCCGATGATCCGGACGATCGCGCCAGCCGCGACGTCCGGGCCACGGGCTTTCCACGCGCCATCGCCCACCTTCACCCGGCCCTCGCCGGCGGTGATGGCGTCGCAGACCTGCGCGGTCGTTCCGATCAGGCGTGAGGTGCGGTCGTTGAGCTGCGCATCCTCGGTCGGGACGTCGCTCTGGTGATACCAGCGCCGGCCGAGGCCGACCGCGACGGTGGTGAAGACCGCGAACAGCAGGACCTGAACCAGCACGGGGAGGCCAGGCAGCGCGAGAAGCACAAAGCCGGTCAAGGCGGCGCCCGCCGCAAGGAAGATCATGAAGAAACCCGGCGCGATCAGCTCCGCGATTGCCAGCGCGAGCGCAGCGGCGAGCCAGAGCGCGCCGTGGCTCCACATGAAGCCGAGGAAACTCATGGCTGACCTCCTTCGAACGGGCCGCGCGGGCGAGCCGGCGGGCGCGGCGCGGCCGGTGGCGAACGGTCGTTGCCCAATGCGTCGCGCGCCAGTTCGCCGATGCCGCCAAGGGTGCCGATCAACTGGGTCGCCTCGACCGGGAAGAGGATCGTCTTCGCGTTGGGCGAGGTGGCGAACTTGCCGACCGCCTCGACATATTTCTGCGCGATGAAATAATTGAGCGACTGGCTGCTGCCTGCCTCGATCGCGTCCGACACCATCTTGGTCGCGGTCGCTTCGGCCTGGGCTGAGCGCTCGCGCGCTTCGGCGTCGCGAAATGCGGCCTCCTTGCGGCCTTCCGCCTCCAGGATCTGCGCCTGTTTCAGGCCCTCGGCGCGGTTGATCTCGTTCTGCCGCGCGGCCTCGGATTCCAGGATGGTCGCGCGTTTCTCGCGCTCGGCCTTCATCTGGCGGGTCATGGCGTTGACGATGTCGGCCGGCGGACGAATATCCTTCAGCTCGACGCGGGTGATCTTCACGCCCCAGGCCTCGGTGGCCTGATCGACCACCTGGAGCAGCCGAGTGTTGATCTCGTCGCGCTTCGACAGTGTCTCGTCGAGGTCCATCGAGCCCATCACCGTGCGCAGGTTGGTGGTCGAAAGCTGCATGATCGCGAGATACAGGTCGCTTACCTCATAGGCTGCCTTGGCCGCGTCGAGCACCTGGAAGAACACGACGCCATCGACCGCGACCATCGCATTGTCCTTGGTGATGATCTCCTGGCCCGGAATGTCGAGCACCTGCTCCATCATGTTCACGCGCCGGCCGACGCGATAGAAAAAGGCCGGATAGAAATTCAGGCCCGGCCGCGCGACCGTGGTGAAGCGGCCGAAATGCTCGATCGTGTACTGGTAGCCCTGGCGGACCACCTTGATGCTGGTCATGAAATAGAAAATGACGACGACCAGAACCAGGCCGGCAAGCGTGAGAGTCATGGTGCGAACCCCCGAATAGGGCCGCGAGGGGCGCGGCCGACGCGCTCAGATTAGCAGATTGGCGGGGGCGTTATAGCGAAATGCGACACGGTCAGTGCGCACTCTAGCGTCGCGAAGGGCCTTTGTTTACATGGACCGCCACGACTCGCCCCCCGCAGGAATCTGGCACCCCATGGATATTCGCCTCGGCCTCACCTTCGACGACGTACTTCTGTACCCGGCGGAATCCGACATCGTCCCCAGCCAGACCAACACGGCGACTCGCCTGAGCCGCGGCATCGCGCTCAATATTCCGGTCATTTCCGCCGCGATGGATACGGTGACCGAGGCCGACATGGCGATCGTCATGGCGCAGCTTGGCGGCATCGGGGTGCTTCATCGCAACATGACGATCGAGGAACAGGTCGCCGCCGTCCGTGCCGTGAAGCGGTACGAATCGGGCATGGTGGTCAACCCGATCACGATCACGCCGGAGGCGACGCTGGCCGAAGCGCAGGCGCTGATGGCCTATCACAAGATTAGCGGCATTCCGGTGACCGAGAAGAGCGGCAAGCTCGTCGGCATCCTCACCAACCGCGACGTGCGGTTCGCCGGCAATCCGCACCAGCCGGTCGCCGAGTTGATGACTCACGAAAATCTCGCGACGGTGTCGCCGGGCGTCGATCAGGAGGAGGCTCGCCGCCTGCTTCACCAGCGCCGAATCGAAAAGCTTCTCGTCGTCGACGAGGCCTATCGCTGCATCGGCCTGATCACCGTCAAGGACATAGAAAAGGCGGTGATGTATCCGAACGCGACCAAGGACGAGACCGGTCGCCTGCGCGTCGCCGCCGCGAGCACCGTCGGCGACAAGGGGTTCGAGCGCACCGAGGCGTTGATCGACGCTGAGCTCGACCTGATTGTGATCGATACCGCGCACGGCCATAACCGCGATGTGGCGCGCGCCGTCGAGCGCGCCAAGCGTATCTCCAATTCGGTCCAGGTGATCGCCGGCAACGTCGCGACAGCGGAGGCGACTCGGGCGCTGATCGACGCGGGTGCTGACGGGATCAAGGTCGGCATCGGCCCGGGGTCGATCTGCACGACCCGCGTCGTCGCGGGCGTCGGCGTGCCGCAGCTCACCGCCGTGATGGACTGCGCCGAGGAAGCCGCGAAGTCGGGCGTGCCGGTGATCGCCGATGGCGGCATCCGCACCTCGGGCGACATGGCCAAGGCGATTGCCGCTGGCGCCTCGACGGTGATGATCGGATCGTTGCTGGCAGGCACCGAGGAAGCGCCGGGCGAGACATTCCTTTACCAGGGCCGTTCGTACAAATCCTATCGCGGCATGGGCTCGGTCGGCGCGATGGCGCGCGGATCGGCCGACCGCTATTTCCAGCAGGATATCAAGGACCAGCTCAAGCTGGTTCCAGAGGGGATCGAGGGTCAGGTGGCCTACAAGGGCGCCGCGCGCGACGTGATCCACCAGCTCGTCGGCGGCGTGCGTGCTGCGATGGGCTATACGGGTTCGGCGACGATACCAGACCTGCAGAAGCGCGCCCGCTTCATCCAGATCACCGGTGCAGGCCTGCGCGAGAGCCACGTGCACGACGTGACCATCACGCGCGAGGCACCGAACTACCCGACCCAGTAACGCGCCGGGCCCGCGAGGTCCGGTCAACCGACCCTGGTCAATCCCTCGGCATAGGCCTTGCCCTTGTCGACATAATGCTGGGCGGATGCCTTGAGCATCGCCGCCGCCTTCTCGTCCAGCGTGCGGATCGGCCTGGCCGGGCTGCCGACGATCAGGCTGTTGGGCTCGAACACCTTGCCCTCGGTCACCAGCGCGCCCGCGCCGACGATGCAGCCATCGCCGATCACAGCGCGGTTCAGCACGATCGCGCCCATCCCGATCAGCACATTGTCGCCGATGGTGCAGCCATGAAGGATGGCGTGATGGCCGATGGTGCAGTCGGCACCGATGGTCAGCGGCGCGCCGGGATCGGAGTGGCACATGGCGCTTTCCTGGATGTTGCTGCGGGTGCCGACGATGATCGGCGTATTGTCGGCCCGGATCACCGCCCCGAACCACACGTTCGATCCGTCGGCGAGGCGCGCGTCGCCGATCACGTCCGCGCTGGGAGCGACCCAGACGTCGGTTCCGACCACGGGCTGTTTTCCGTCGATGGCGTAAAGCGGCATTGGCATCCTCCTCGTTTCGCCCCGCATAGCGTGGAGGGGCGGCGAGGGGGAGGGGCAAGGCGACGTCTTCAGCCCTGCGGTGATCGGGCGTGAAGTACTCCTAGGCCGCCACGCTCTGGCGGTCGTCGATCAGGCCCATCACCTTGTCGCCCTCGACCGGTCGGCTGAAGATATAGCCCTGGATGCTGCTGCAGCCCTGGCCCCGCAGCTCAGCAAGCTGGTCATTGTCCTCGACGCCCTCCGCGGTCGTTTCCATATGGAGCGCGGTCGCGAGATCGACGATCGCGCGGACGATCGCCGCCGAGCTCTCGTCGTCGGCGACATGGTTCACGAAGCTCTTGTCGATCTTGATCTTGTCGAACGGAAAGCTGCGCAGATAGCTGAGCGACGAATAGCCGGTGCCGAAATCGTCGAGCGCCACGCGAATGCCCATCGCGCGAAGCTGGTGCAGCAGCGCGAGGACTGACTGCTCGCCCTCGAGGAAGATCGATTCGGTGATCTCCACCTCAAGCCGGTCCGGCGCGAGCCCGCTGCGCGACAGCGCCTGGAAGATCACATTGGCGAAGCCGGTGCTGCGGAACTGCAACGGCGAGACGTTGACCGCGATGCGGACATGGTCGGGCCAGGCGGCGGCGTGGCGGCAGGCCTCGTGCATCACCCATTCGCCGATCCCGACGATCAGCCCGGTATCCTCGGCCACCGAGATGAATTCGATCGGGGGGACGTTGCCGCGCGTCGGATGCTCCCAGCGAAGCAGTGCCTCGAAGCCGCCGATGCGATCCTTCTTCAGGTCGAAGATCGGCTGGAAGTTCAGCCTGAACTGGCCGGTCTGGAGCGCCTCTCGCAGATCTAGCTCGAGTTGCCGGCGTTTGCGGGCGGCCGCGTCAAGCGCCGGTTCGAAGAAGCGGAAGACGCCGCGGCCGTCCTGCTTGGCCCGGTACAGCGCGAGGTCGGCATTTTTGAGCAGCATGTCCGGGTCGTCGCCATCGGCAGGCCCGATCGCGATGCCGATGCTCGCGCCGGTCGCGATCTGGTGCCCGTCGAGGCGCATCGGCTGGCGCATCTGGTCGAGGATGAGTTGCGCCAGCGCACGGGGGCGATCGTCGGCGCCGCGATTGTCGAGGATCACCGCGAACTCGTCGCCACCGAGGCGGGAGACGAGGCCGTCGGTGGCGAGCTCAGACAATACTGCGCCTACATGACGCAACAGGGCGTCGCCGACAGGATGGCCGAGTGTGTCGTTGATGCTCTTGAAGCCGTCGAGGTCGAGGCAGAGGACACTGACCTTTTCGTTCAGCTTCTGCACCCGGGCGAGGCTGGCCTCTAGCTTCTGGCGGAAAAAGGTGCGGTTGGGCAGGCCGGTGAGCGAATCATGAAAGGCGAGATGCGTGATGCGATGTTCGCGCTCGACGATGCCGGCCGACATGCGGTTGAAGCTTTCCGCCAGCCGCCCGATCTCGTACGATCCGCGGACCTCGACCTCGGCGCGAGTGCCTTCCTCAAGCGCTCTTGCAGCGGCATCGAGCGCGGTGATCGGCCGCGCGATGCCGTTGGCGAGACGGCGACTGCCGACCAGCACGAGGGTCAGGCCGAGCAATCCGGCGAGGGCGATACCAGCCTGGAGCGATCGATAGGATGCGAGCGCCTTGGCGTGCGGATAGCTGAGCAGCAGCGCCGCCTCTGGTTGGCTGCCACGTCCGTCGAGACGGCGGGCCACCGCGAAGGCAGCCCCTTGAGGAAGGACGAGCGTGGCTGGAACCATATTGGCGCCGCCCGCACTGCGCGCGACGAGGCTGTCGATATCGGGATGGGCGTCGGTCGTGCCGTCGTTCGACGCCCAATGGCCATCGGCGCCGCGCCGGAGGATCGTTGCAGTCAGCGGGATGGCGGAGAGCCGTTCGAGCGCCCGCATCTCGCGGGCATCGAGCGGCACCGCGAAGACCACCCGGCCGATCTCCGTCGGCGCGAGGACAGGCGACACGATCAATCGGTACACGCCGTCGCCGGCGGCGATCACGGCATCGTGGCGGTCGCCCGGAAGGCTGGAGGGCAGGCGCGCCACGGCGGCGCGGAGATCGGCCGGCCCGTCGCCCAGGACGTCGCCGGCCATGTCGACGACGAAGGCGTTGGCGACGTCTGCCCGTTCGCGCAAATTGACGATGGCGGATTCGATGGTTGGCCGATCGCCGCTCGCCACGGCGGTGCGGAAGCCGAAATCGCGGGCGAGTACATCGGCCGAGCCTGCCAGCGATTTTGCGCGCAGCGCCCAGATCCGGTCATAGACCGCGCCGCTCGTCGCCAACTCGGCGCGGACCGATTCGCGCGCATGGTTCCAGATCATCGCCTGGGCAACGATCGCGACGACGATGAGCGAAATGGTGAAGAGCGCCGTGTACAATACAGCGAGCCGCGTGCGCAGATGCTCGAAGCCGCCGCTGAACGGCATTCCATGACTCAGCAGGGCGAGCGTCATTTGCCGTGGATGACGAGCGTGGTTGAATAACCGGTCGGCGCGATCGCCACCGTCTGGGTCAGCATGTTGCCCGAGGCGCGGATCGCCGGGTGCCAAAGCCGCAACGTGGCCCCACCGGCAGGCACGTCCGGGATGGAGACGCGGCCGGCTGCATCGGTCTGCATCGCGAAGGGTGTATCGGCGACAACGATGAAGCCGCTCATCGAATCATGGATATTGCAGCCAAGGGCGACGATGCCGGGCTTGTCGAACAACACTGTCGGCACCTGATCCCGGCCGTAGAGCTTCAGGTTGAACGCCTTCACCTTCGAGAAGGAATAGACGTGGTGCCGTACCTTGTCCTTGTTGGGGAAGGTGACGGTCGAGCCGGTCGGAACGATCAGCACATGCGGATCGAAGGCGATGTTGCGCTGCGCCATCTCCGTTCCCCAGGCGAAGCGGACCGGGGGCGCTGGTTTGCGCGGCGTATCGACGAAGACAACCGCGCCGGCGAGCGGTTTGCCGTCGGCACCGCGCACCGAGATATCAACGGTGGCGGCGTGGGTTGATACGGGAACGGCAAGCAGAAGCAGGACGGAAGCGATACGCATTATTACGTACCTAGGGGCCAAAAGTGTTCAACTTCTAAAGGCCTCGTTTACCGAAAAAAAACGATACATCCACAATATATCCACATTGGATATAAATCCGGGGGACTTCATGAAAATCTGGCTGGCGGCGCGTTTCGCGTGCGCCGTGCTGATGGCTGCGTTATCGGTGCAGCCAGTTTCGGCAGGCGAATTGCGCGGCGGCGGCAAGCTGTTGCTGACCGGTGGCGTCTCCAGTGTCGAGGGCGCGGCGGGCGGTGGGCTTGCCACCTGGGCAGTGATCGCCGGCGACGAAACCGATGCCGGCGTCGGCGGCAGCGTCCACGCGACCTATGTCGCACTGCCCGATTTCGACCTGACCAGCTATGGCGGCGCGATCGGCTTCCGCAACCGGATCGAGCTTTCCTATACGCATCAAAGCTTCGACACGCGCGCGGCCGGGGCGGCGCTGGGGCTCGGACGCGGCTTCACCTTTGCCCAGGACGTTTTCGGGGCGAAAATCAGGCTGGTCGGCGACGCGGTCTATGACCAGGATCGGCTGCTGCCGCAGATTTCGGTCGGTGTGCAGCACAAGCGCGCTGACAAGGGGCCGATCATCGCGGCGGTCGGCGGCAGGCAAAGTCGCGGCACCGATTTCTATGTCGCCGCGACCAAGGTGATCCTCTCGAAGAGCATGGTGGTGAACGGTACCGTCCGCTTCACCAAGGCCAACCAGTTCGGCCTGCTCGGCTTTGGCGGGGACAAGAAAGATGCCTATCGTCCGCAGTTCGAAGGATCGGCCGGCCTGTTGCTGTCGCGACGCCTGCTGGTCGGTGCCGAATATCGCACCAAGCCGGACAATCTTGGCTTCGCGAAGGAGAACGGCACCTATGACGTGTTCGCCGCCTGGGCGGTCGCGCGGCATGTCAGGCTGACTGCGGCCTATGTCGATCTGGGCGATATCGCGACGGTGAAGCGGCAGCGCGGTGCGTTCCTGTCGATCCAGGGCAATTTCTGAGGGGTTCACGCCATGTTGATGTTTGCACTTGCCGCCGCCGCGGCGCTCCAGGCCGTTCCGCCCGGCGAAGAGCCGGTCGATCCCTATACCCAGAGCAATGGCAATGCCGGGGCGAAGCCGTTCGAGGGGACGGCGATGCTCGACGCCTTTCATGGCCGTGCCGGAATCGACCGGATCGTCGAAGACCTGGTCGAGCGGATCAATGCCGACAAGCGGATCTCGGCCATCCTCGAGAAGCAGGACATGGTCCGCCTGCGACGGCTGCTGAAGGAGCAGTTCTGCTACATCCTCAACGGCGGTTGCGACTATAGCGGCCGGACGATGAAGGACGCCCATAAGGATCTCGGCATCCAGAATGCCGACATGGGGGCGTTGGTCGAGGATCTTCAGGCGGCGATGCGCAAGGAAGGGGTGCCGTTCTTCGCCCAGAACCGTTTCCTCGCGAAGCTCGCCCCGATGCGGCGGGATACGGTCGAGCGCTAGCCCCGGACCGGGTCCGGGGCATCCAACAAAGCTGATTGGCAACAACCCTTTCGCCGTATATCATATATGATGTGAGGCGCCCAGGCGCTCGCTCGGGGAGAGGAATGCCATGAAATTCGCGTTGCTGCGCTCGTGCTGCGCTCTGGCCATGCTGTCCGGCATGGCGGTGACCGGATCGACCCCCGCCCTGTCGCGGCAGGGGGCGGCAGCGCCAGCGCCCTGGACCGCCGAGCAGGACCATCAGAACATGATGGACCAGCTTGGCATCAAGGCATTGCGTCCCGGGCATAGCGGGCAGCCGGACGGACCCAATCCGGCTAACTATGATCCAGCCAGGGCGAACCCCTTTCCCGACTGGCCCGAGATCCTCACACTGAACAAAGGCGGGAAGGTCACTACTGCCGATGGCTGGTGGAAGCAGCGCCGGCCGGAGATCGTCGAGGCGTTCGAGCGCGAGGTGGTGGGGCGTGTCCCGGCCAATGTGCCCAGGATCGTCTGGTCGGTCGCCAGCACTGACATTGAATTCATCGCCGGCAAGCGCATGGTGGCGAAGCAGTTGATCGGCCGTGCCGACAACAGCGCCCATCCCGCGATCGATGTCGGCATCAAGGTGACGTTGGTGCTGCCCGCTGAGACGACCCGCCCGGTGCCCGTGCTGATGATGTTCGGCGCGGCGCGCTATCCGGCGCCCAGCCAGCCGACCGCCGATGAGGCATCACGGATCGACGCCGCGATGAAGGCCAGCCTCGTGGCTCGGGACCCGTCACTGGCCACCGCGTTCCAGGCCCATCCGGGCTTCATGTTCGTCAACCCGCCGAGCTTCTTCCCGGCGCCGCCGAGCGATGAGCGTGTCTCCGCGTTGGTCGCGGCCGGCTGGGGCGTGGCGCTGGTCGATACGGCAAGCATCCAGGCGGACAATGGCGCGGGACTGCGCAATGGGATCATCGGCCTCGTCAACAGGGGCCAGCCGCGCAAGCCCGAGGATTGGGGCGCGCTTCGGGCCTGGGGATGGGGGGCGAGCCGGGCGCTCGACTATCTCGAGACCGTGCCCGGGGTGGATGCGAAGCGTGTCGGGATCGAGGGTGTGTCGCGCTACGGCAAGGCGGCACTGGTCGCCATGGCCTTCGACCAGCGCTTCGCGATGGTGCTCGTCGGATCGTCGGGTGAGGGCGGCGCCAAGCCGCACCGTCGCAATTTCGGCGAAGCGGTGGAGAATCTCACCGGGACAGGCGGCTATCACTGGATGGCGGGCAATTTCCTGAAATACGGTGCATCGCAGGCAAGCTTCGGCCGCAGGAACGCAGGCGACATCCCGGTGGATTCGCATGAGTTGATCGCATTGTGCGCGCCACGGCCGACCTTCATCAGCTATGGCGTGCCGGAGAAGGGCGACGCCAACTGGCTCGACCAGCAGGGGAGCTATATGGCGACCGTCGCGGCGGGGCAGGTGTGGACGCTGCTCGGCGCGAGGGACCTCGGCGTCGGCAACGACTATCGCACTGCCCGGATGCCGCCGGTGCTGACCGACATGCTCGACGGCCAGCTTGCCTGGCGCCAGCATGACGGCGGGCATACCGATGCACCGAACATGAAATATTTCATCGCCTGGGCCGACCGGCAGATCGGCTGGAAGGCGCCGTAGGAAGGGGGCCATTTCCCATAGGCGCTAACTTAACGCGCATGCCCGGTGGCGGCGCGGGCCGCTGCCACAGCTACCGGTCACCAGTCGCGCTCAAATTAGGATTTTTCGCCGCCCGCACTGTCGTCCTGAAACCGGTTGCTCGGAACGCTATTTAGCGTTCCCGTTTCTCCATCTCCAACAGTCGGTTCCGGGAAAGGAAATCGGGAAAACTGATGTCTATGGATGACGGCGGCCTCGGCTGCGCTCAGGCAGTCCCGGTGGGTTCCCTGGCTGAGACAGCTAATCGACGCTTGGTGATGCTCCGACAGCAGACGCATGAGCGCCGCGCGTATAATTTTCGTCGATCCATTGCGATCGAGCGTCGTTCAATAGATCGGCGAGCGGACCGGGGCGCATCGAGAAAAAGGCTGGGATGGCGAAAGTGCCTGACCTGTCCGGATACGCGACGTCGAACACAATGGCCTTGCCACTGCGGATATGTGCCACTCGGAAGCTGGAAACGGTTTGCCACGGCCAGAATCGATGGATCCCCAGAATGCTGTAGTGCAGACCGGCCGGCTCCAGCATCAGCTTCGTAGGCCGCACGACCTGAAGAATGCCGAACAGAAATACGAACAGGCCGACCCCACCCAGCAGCAGGCCAACAAAACGGAAATGCTCCCGGGTCGCGAAAGCCAGGCCCGCGATCATCACGACGGCGCCAGCGATCGCGAACGATATCTCCGTAACTCGACGGCGGCGCAACACGAACGGCGGACGACCAAGCAGTATGGCGTTCATTCGGCTCCTAGGTACGTCCGTGGTCATCGTTGTAGGGCTCGGCATGAGACACGATCTCCGGCAACGGAACGGCGTGTCGAGAGCTCTTACTCAACCGCCATTGCCCGCACGTAGCGCTCCAGCAGACGCGCGCGATCGCCGACGATGACGACCGCGTCGTCGCTTTCCAGCGGTACAAACATCGTGCCCTGCCGCGTCGCGTAGATCGCCTCGCGCGCGCCGGCCTCGGCATTCCGATAGGCCAGCCATGCACGCTGGGCGTCGCGCAGCTTGCGGGCGGCATCCGGCGGGAGTTTCCGAAGAAGGGCGGCGTATGCGACGTTCATCCGCCGATCATAGTCCCCGGCGGCGCGCGTCTCGCAGGCCGTCTGATCTCCGGTGGATGCATGGGCCGGATCGGCCAGACAGTGATCGAGCGCCGCAGCGGTCGCGTCCCGCCGGCCATTCCCGGCCAGGGCGGGGTGGGCAGACCATGACAGTGCCGCCACGAGGATGGCATGGCGTGCATGAGCCATGCGGCGTTGCGGCTCAGCGCGCATCGGCGATCGAGAAGCCATCGTCCGATGTCCACCGATACAGGTGCCGGGAAAGCGAATAGGCCGATACACTGGCAATCTCCGCGGCGATGGCCGCGAGCGACTCTCGCCCGTCGCGATCGTCGGCGGCGCACAGCATGACCTCATCGCGCGCCGGCATGGCAATGCAGATCGGTCCTTCAAGCGCCAGTCCGCCTCGCCACTGCGGCAGGATCAGCAGCATCGACGCATCGTAATTGCGATCCAGTCGCGCGGCGTAGCGCCCATCGCTGCCCTCGATTTTCAATGCGGGGAGCATGGCGGTCAGATTGGCGATGGCGCGCTCATGAAGAGCCGCTTCGTCCAGGCGCATCGCCGAAAGCGTCTTTCGGGTGATGTACTCCATGGTGTCGCCCGTATCGATCGCGTAGGCGACGACCATATCGCCGCAGAACGGGCTCGTGATGAACGAGGCATCGGCGGCATCGAGCCCTGCGCCATCCATCTGGCGCTTGGCAGAGCCGGCCCATGTCGCCGGCTTCATTACCGGGAATATCCTGGCGGGATCCGTCGTCTCGCCCAGATCGTCGTTGAACCGAGCCTCTTCCAGTTGCGCCGCCATCAGGGCGTCGATCCCGGCTTCGCCGTTCCGATAGCGCGCATACCAGTTGCCGAAATACTGGGTCGCCCGGGTGCCTTTCGGCATCGTCCAGATCACCCAGGATTCGGTCGCACTGGCACCGACATGGACTTCGACGGTATTGGCGGGACAGTGTCTCTCGACGAGGGCGGCATAGCGGCGGACGTAGTCCGGATAGGTCAGCATCCGGTCCTGTGGTGGGGGAGCGCCGAACAGCTTCTTGAGCAATGACATCAGCGGACTTTCAAAGGGGCGATCGAACGATGCGTAACCTGTGTCGGAAACGAAAAGGAAGGCTGAATGATCCGAGGCCACCGCGATCCCGATCATGACGGCCGAATCTGCTGCCCGGCTAACGTGTCGAGGGGAATCCGACGATGTCGCCATCAAGCGGGATCGCGTTGCGACATGGTGCCGGGGTCGCCGCCAGCCGCGCCGGACACGCTCACCGGGCCGCACGATCACGCTACCTTGGCGAAGATGCGCGTAATGCGCATAGACCCGTGGCGATCGCAAGGACCACGAGATTACCGTAGAGCGTCCTTGCCGTGAGGTCGTCGGGCGTTTCCATGGGACGAAGCGGCTTGCCTGGCGCCAGCATGACGGCGGGCATACCGATGCGCCGAACATGAAATATTTCATCGCCTGGGCCGACCGGCAGATCGGCTGGAAGGCGCCCTAGGAAGGAGGCTATTTACCCCGCATCGCCTTGTCGATCGCTGCCTGCGCAAGCGGCGCCATCGCGGCGAAGGCGTCCGCGTTGGGATGGACGCCGTCGTGCGAATAACCTGGCTTCATCCCGCCTTCCGGAGTGGCGATGGCCGGCCAGTAATCGACATAGACAAGGTGCTTCCGCGCGGCATAATCCTTCAGCCAGGCGTTGAGCGCCTTGATCTTGGGACCGGGCGAGAGGTCCTTGCGCCACGGAAAATCGAGCGCTGGCGGGATCGAGGCGAGGACCACCCTGATGCCATTGGCGCGCGCGATCTCGACCATGCCGGTGATATAGCCCTCCGTCTCCTCGGGCGTCGTCGGGCCGGTATTCTGCGCGACATCGTTGGTGCCGCCCATGATGTGGACGACCGCCGGCTTCAGCGCGACGACATCGCTGCGGAAGCGGACGAGCATCTGTGGCGTCGTCTGGCCTGAAATGCCGCGCCCGACGAAATGGGCGTTGCCCTTGACGAAGGGCTGCTCAGCCCAGCCTTGAGTGATGGAATCGCCCATGAACACCACGCGCTTTGGATCGGCGGCGGCAAGCAATGGGTGATTGGCCTCGCGGTAACGGCCGATGAATGCCCAATCGCCATTCTCTCCCTGGCCGACCGGCGGCCTCGCGGGCGCCGTCGGCGCGGAGGACCCCGTTGAGGTCTGCGCTGAAACCTGCCCGGTGGACAGCGCAAGCGCGCCGATCAGGCTGAAGGTGGCGATGGCCCGCATGCATGTCTCCCGTTCGATATCGGCGGCTGTCGCGCCGCTCCATGTCGAATCCTATAGGAAATAGCGCGGGGATGCACGCGCGAACGACGGGAGGATCACGCCGTTGCCGCGATCTCCGGTCGGATCATCGATTGGAGCATGACGCGGGCCGACCGCACCGCGACTCGCATTGCCGATACGAGGTCCGGCCTGAACTGGTCGGCAGGCGGTACGATGTCATCGCCTTCCAGCAGGTCGAGCAGGCGGTGTTCGTCACCGGTGATGGCGCTGTCCGATGGGGCGCCCGCATCGAAGCGCCGGCGCGAGGCTGCCTCGAACAGGGTCAGCAGGCCATCGAGGACCGGAGCCAGCAGGCCATAGCCGCGCGTTTCCAGGGGAGCGTAGAGCGCGGGCTGAATCGAATTGCCCGTGTCGCGCGCGATGCGCCAGCTTCGGACCGCTTCAAGAATCGCCGAGGTAACGGATTGGGCGGGGGTAGCGGGCGCGGCTGGGGCGAAGCTCATGGTACATCCTTCCTGAGACCCCTTTATTGCGCTGTCGCTTTTTGCGACTTATTCTCAACTGATACGCGCGTCCTGTTACAGGGGCAAGACAGTAGGCAAGGAATTCAACGGTTTTCGGATGCATCTTAACGCCTCCGTCTGTCGGATCACGCCTCCGGCCCAAAGCGGTGAATACGGACGATCATCGGGCTGCTCCTGATGTTGCCGTCGGTTCGAACCGGGCGACGACAAGCGGTGCCAGCCAGGTCCAGACAAGGCTGATCGCCGTCGCGATCGCGATTGTCTTTTCCGATGGAGGGGCGGCGTTCGGCAGGAACCACCCGCCCAGGACCACGACCCAGAGCAGGAAGGATATGAGCGCGACGCCGACCGCGACATATTGCGCGCTGCCGCCATCCTTCGATGTGGTCGCGATGCTGCGGAACAGGATGATGCCGACCACGCAGAGCCATGCGAACCACCATGTCTTCACCTCCACGGCTTTCAGGAGGATGATGCCGGCAGGATAGATGGAAACCACCTCAACCGGGAAGAGCTTGGTCAATTGGCCCAGATAGGAATCCCGTTGGGTCGTGCCGCCGTTACCAGCGTCCGCGAGACCTGGCGCATTGTTGATCCTGAGCGTGCCGCGCAATGTCATGTCACACCTCCACCTCTCATGTTCGATGATGGGCAGGATGGCGCGAAAAGGCATGGCATGCGCGTGATGGTCGTCACGCTCGCACGTCTGGGAGGAAGCGAACCGGCTTGGTGAAAGAAGCTGCCGCGTTGTCGCTGGAGACCCACGCGTCGGGCAGGTCTCAGGGCAGCGCGAACGCGGTCAGTGCGTCACTTGTCCGGGGGCTGTTGTGGTAGCTGCCGCCGGTCGAGACCACGGCGACATATTGGCGTCCGTCGGCGCCACGATAGGAAATCGGCGTGGCATGGGCCGAGGCTTCGAGCCTGTGGGCCCATATTTCCTTCCCCGTCTTCGTCTCGAAGGCGCGGAAGCGCGAGTCGTCGGTCGAGCCGATGAAGATCAGGCCGCCCGCGGTGGTGATCGCCCCGCCGGTGCCGTGGCGGCCCGTGTTGCGCAGGCCCTCGGGCAGGCTGTCGGTCACGCCGAGCGTGCTTTGCCAGACGATCCTGCCGGTCGCGGTATCGACTGCGCTGAGCTGGCCCCAGGGCGGGCGCTGGCACATCAGGCCGGTGCCGGGTTGCTGGAATCGTCCGCCGATGCCGCCCGGCATCCAGGCGACTGGTCCGTCGGTCTTCACCAGGGTCGTGACCTGGCCGAAATTGCTGGTGTTGAC
Organism: Candidatus Sphingomonas phytovorans; assembly: GCA_029202385.1. NCBI lineage: Bacteria > Pseudomonadati > Pseudomonadota > Alphaproteobacteria > Sphingomonadales > Sphingomonadaceae > Sphingomonas > Candidatus Sphingomonas phytovorans. The sequence continues at coordinate 1,458,582 of CP119314.1, read as the reverse complement.
GAAGAGCCAGCCGGTCTTCGGATCGAAGGTCGCGCCGCCCCAGTTGGAACCGCCCTCGGTGCCCGGGAAGACGATCAGCGGGCGGCCCGGCAGCATCGGCTGGTACTGGACTCCCTCCGCCATGTTGTTGTTCCTGATCCAGTTCTCGCACCAGCTTTTCAGCTCGGGCGTGACATCGGCGATGTCCTTCTCGATCGAGAAGGTGGTGCGGGCGAGGGGCGGGGTGATCGGGAAGGGCTGGGTTGGCGCAGCAAGCTCGCCCGGCACGGTGCTGGCGGGGATCGGGCGCTCCTCGACCGGATGGATCGGCTTGCCGGTGACCCGGTCGAGCATGAACAGCAGCGCATTCTTGGCGACGACCGCGACGGCAGGGACTGTCTTGCCGCTGACCTTGGCATCGAACAGCAATGGCGCCGATTCAAGGTCGATGTCCCAGATGTCGTGATGCACGACCTGGAAGTGCCAGAGATACTTGCCGGTGGCGGCATCGGCCGCGACCAGCGCGCTGCTGAACAGGTTGTCGCCATGCCGGTCGCCGCCATAGCGATCATGCGCCGGCGCGCCGATCGGCAGATAGACGATGCCGCGCTTCGCATCGAGGCTCATGAAGCCCCAGACATTGACGCCAGATCGCTTTTCCGTGCTGCCGGGTGCCCATGTATCATAGCCGGACTCACCCTTGCGAGGCACGGTGTGAAAGGTCCAGACGAGCTTGCCGGTGCGGGCATCCCAGGCGCGGACGTCGCCGCGCGCGCCGAGCGCCGGATTTTCCTGCACCGAGGAGCCGGTGATGATCAGGTTGCGATAGACGATCGGCGGGGTCGTCATGCCATAGGGCGCGGCCGGGGACCCGTTCATGATCTCGTCGGTCTTCAGGTTGACGACGCCGTTCTCGCCGAAGCCTGGGGCATAGGCGCCGGTTGCCGCATCGAGGCCGATCAGCCGGCCATCGCGCGTCCCGAAGAAGAGGCGAGGCCCGGCCATGCCATCGCCGGGCCAATATTCGACGCCGCGCAAAGATGGCTGGCCGGGGCCGGGAATCTCGCGGACCCAGATTTCCTTGCCGGTGGTCGCATCGAGCGCGGCTACGCGAGAATAGGGCGTGGAAATATACATGCGGTTGCCCACGACCAACGGCGTCATCTCCGAACCGGCGAACTGCGAGGCGCGCTGCGCGCCCGCCCCTTCGGCTGCGCGGCGGGCGGTCTCGCCCGCGTCAGTGGCAGCCTCGGTATTGGCGGGTTTCATCCGGTAGACCCAGGCGATCCGCAGGTCGTTCACATTGGCGGGCGTGATCTGGTCGAGCGGCGAGTGGCGCATCGCGCCCTTGTCATGGCCATAGGTCGGCCAGTCCGTACGATCCTGCGCGAGCGCGGAGGCCGGGAGCAGGGCGAGGCTGACGAACCCTATATTCCGCAGCATATATCCACCTTGTAATGCCACATGGGCGGAGGCCGTGGGTAGCGCGGGCGTGTTCCCATGCTGACGACTTCCCGAACGGCACTGAATCAGTGAGAGCCTGGCGAAACGCTAAAAAGGTCCGCCTCTCCGGTCGAGAGGCGGGCGAGGGAGGGTCAGAACTTCACGTTCAGCGCGAGGGTAACAGTGCGGCCGAACGGATTGTGGATCAGGCTGTAGTAACCGGCGCCCGTGTTGTAGAAGGGCGGATCCTGGTCGAAGATATTCAGGCCGGACAGTGAGATGCGGGTGCCGTTCAGGAAGCTGCCCTTGAATTCATAGGCCATGTTGAGATCGAAACTGGTCTGCGCCTTCACCTTGTCGCCACCACCGTTCGGGTTGCCATTGGCGTCTCGGGTCAGCGGGGTGACCGTGTTGGATGACCAGTTGCGGAAGCCGCCCGTATAATTGGCGAACAGCCGGGCGGAGAAGGGGCCGTCGGCCCAGCCGAGATAGGCACGCGCCTTGCGCTTCAGTGAGGGGAAGGTGCCATTGTTGCCCGCCGTGTTCAGCACGCTGTACTTCGGGCCCGAGCCGAACGACTGATCGAATTTGGTGAATTCCGTGCCCGAGAGACCTGCGCTAAAGGTGCCGGCATTGTCGGTGCGGTAATCATAGTCGATCTGGTAATCGATGCCCGAGATATCGAGGTTGAGCCAGTTCGTGTTGAGCGTGTGGAAGATGTAGTTGGTGCACGCGGCGGTCGCGTTGGTCTGCGGAATACCCTGGGTCACCGCCGCGATCTCCGCCGCGGTGGCGCAGTTCGGGTAGAAGGTCAGCAGATACTGCGCCGAGGCGGTGTTGATCACGTTGGCGAGCTGCGGACCGGTCACGCCGCCGGTGAATTTGGTATTCCAGTAAGTGAAGCCGGCGCGCAGGCTGGGGATGAGCGACGGCTCGACATCGAAGCCGAGCGACCAGCCGCTGCCTTCCTGCGCCTTCGCATTGGGATCGCCGGTAGTGTTCTGGATGCCCTGGAGCGTGCCGATGTTGCAGAGCGGCTGGCTCGCCGAGCAGATGGTGGCCAAAGACGGGATCTTGAGGACATCAGGATAGGCGGCGACCGGTACGGAGATGTTGTTGGTCTGGGTATTCCAACCGGCTGTGCCGAACGCGCCGAAGCGGTCACCGATGATCGTCAGCGGCGGGGCGACGAACGAGGTCGACCAGTTGCCGCGCAGGCGAAGGCCCTGAATCGGTTCGAGGTTGAAACCGATCTTCGGGTTCGTGGTACTGCCGAAATCGTCATAATGATCGTAGCGGCCGGCGAGCGAGATGTCGAAGCGGCGGATGAAGGTATCCATGTCCGGCGAGACGATCGGCACGTTCAACTCGACGAAGCCCGACCAGACGGTGCGATCGAACGGGAAGAACAGCTGCTGCGAGCCGGTCGAGGCAGGGCCGCTGTTGTTCGCGCGGGTCACCAGCTGGCTGAGCTGGGTCTTGAGCAGTTCGACGCCGAACGCGACCTTGGCCGGGCCGGCCGGCAGATCGAACAGCGAGCCGCTCGCGCTTGCGCGGAATTGCTGGTAGCCGCTGGTGGCCCGAAGGCGGTTCGTATTGTCGAGCAGCCGGGCGATGATCGCCGCGCTGGTGCGATTGGTCGCACCGGCCGGGTTCCATACGTCGAGCGCGTTGGCTGCCGTAAGCGGCAGCTGCGTTACGATCGTACTGGTGCCGGGGATCGACGGCTGGGTGAGGTTGCCGGCGCTGTTGGTCGTGCCGTTCAGCGCCAGGTTGGCGACGCTGCTGTTGATCACCCCGGTGGTATAGGTCGTGCTTTCGTCGCGGCCTGCGCTGGCGAGGAAGTCGACATGCCAGTCGCTGGTCAGTTCATAGGTCGCGGTGAAACTGGCATACATCGAATCCGAGTCCGAGCGGCCATGCGCCGGCCCGACCAGATCAGTCGCATCCCAGGTAACGGTCTGGCTGTCATAGGCCGGGTTCGGGGTGACGCCGTCGGCGAGGAACGGCGAGACGACGGTTGGGTTCACGTAAAAGGGATTGGCCCGCGCCCCGGTGCGGAAGACCGTCGTCTGCAAGGTGCCGGCACTTTGCAGCGTGTCGTTGCGGCGGCGCGCATAGAGCAGGTCGAGACCGATCGTCAGCTTGTCCGTGACGTCGAAGCTGATCTTGCCCATGATACTCTGGCGTTCTTCCGACCCGATCAGGTCGGTCACGCCCCAATTCGTGCACTGATAGTTGGCGGTGTTATTGGGCAGCGACGCGTTCGTATACGGGCCGTAATAGATGCCGCCCGAGCCGCCCGGTTGGACGCCGGCGGGAGAGCAGTTGCGCGTCAGGAAATTGGTGCCGCCGTTGGCGAGCTGGTTCGGGTTGGTGAAGGCGCGGTCGCGGTTCCGCAGATTGTCCTGATAACTGTATTGCGCGCCGATCACTGCCCAGCCGCGATCCCAGGTCTGGCCGGCGAGCAGGCCGGCGCTGTAGCCGGTGGTGCCGTTCCGCAGCGTGACCGAGCCTTCGGCCTGGATGCCGTCATAGCGCTTGCGGGTGATGAAGTTGATGACGCCGGCGACCGCGTCCGACCCGTAGATCGAGGATGCGCCCTCGGCGAGGACCTCGACGCGCTCGAGCATGATGTTGGGCACGATGTTCGGGTCGAGGAAGGTGTGGTTGGTGCCGCCGGTCGGGCCGCGATGGCCGTCGATCAGCACGAGCGTTGAATTGCTGGCGCTGGCGCCGAGCTGGTGGATGCTTGGCTGGTAGAAGGCGGAGGTATTGCCCTGGCCGGTGATGCCGGAAAGCGAGGGGACCGAGGCAAGCGCGCCGGTGACTGTCTGCGCGCCGGTATCGTGCAGCGCTTCAGCGCCGACCGCGACCAGGTTCGATCCGATCGGGGCGACGCCGCGGATGCTGGTGCCGGTGACGACGATGTCCTGTTGCGGCTCCGCCACGCTCTGGTCGTCGGCGGTCGGGAGTGAAGTCTCCGGCGTCACCTGGGTCGCTTCGGCGCCGGGAGCGCTCTGCGCCCATGCCGGCGTCGCGACGATGCACAGGGCCGTGCCCAGCGCGATGTTCGATCCACCGCGGGCGAGATTCTTCAACATCTTTGACACGTGCATCCCCTCTAGTTTTTGATTCGGTTTCTATTATTTGATTCTTGTATACATCTACGCGAAGGGGCGTCAACCAGTGTCGCAGGGCTTCCCTCACGGTCGGCATGCGCTGTTTCCGATCGATGGGCCGATGCGGATATGTCACCGTTATTGGATGTAATATTAATTCAGAATCAATATATTATAGAGGACCTTGTTCCTCGTTGTCATCGCAAAGGACGGGCTGGGCCCGGTTTGAAGGCAACCGGTTCGAGAGGCGTTCATTCCACGATCCGAAGTCCCGCTAGCGGGATTGACAACCAAAATTGTGTGCCTCATCAAAACATGTATACCGGATAAAGATGCTGCCGGTGAGCTTTCGCGTCGCCATGAGAGGGCTAGCCCTCGGATGTTTCCCTACCGGCAGAAAATGAGGCTGCGATGTCCAGAAAATTTCTTACGCTCGTTCCGGCCCTGATGATTTCGCTCGCCGGTGCGGGGGCCGGGCGGGCGCAGGAGGCCGCTTCCGCTCAAGCGCCCGCCGCCGCGAACGAATGGACCACCTGGGGCTATGATCAGGAACGGACAGCCTGGAACCGCGGCGAGCGCACGCTCGACAGGAAGAACGTCTCGAAGCTGAAGCTTCAGTGGAGCACGAAGCTGTCGACGCCGGTCACCGATGTGGTGCTGTCCACCCTGACCTCTCCGATCATCGCCGCCGGCATCCCGACGCCCCAGGGTCCTAGGAACCTGGTCTACCTGCTCGGGGCCGACGACACTCTGTTCGCGCTCGATGCCGATACGGGTGCAATTGCCTGGCAGAAGGCGTTCCCCAATCCGATCAAAGCGAAGAAGAACGCTACCTGGCTGTGCCCGAACACGGCGAACGCGACGCCGGTGGTCGACAAGGCGAGGGGCCTGATCTTCTTCATTCCCAGCGACGGAAAGCTGCGCGCGCTCGGCCTCGGGGACGGAGCGGAGCGCATGGCCCCGATCGAGATGGTGGCCCCGTTCACGCGCGCCTGGAGCCTCAACCTGATCGACGACATCGTCTACACCACCAGCGGCCGGGCCTGTGGCGAGGTGCAGGATCCGCGCTCGGCCATGGCGTCGGCGGTGGCGTCGATCGCGCGGCGCGGCACCGCCCCTGCCGGGCCTTCAGTGATGACCGATCCCTCAGCCGTCACCGCGGTCGACGTGCGCGACCTGGCCAGCCCTCAACTGACCCGCTTCTATACGAGCGGGGGACGCCCCGCCGCCCCGTGGGGGCGGGGCGGACTTGCCCGCGGCCCAGGCAATACGGTGATCTTCGAGACCTCCGATGGGGTCTATGATCCCGCGGCGGGAAGCTGGGGCGACACGATCATGAAGCTGACGCCGAAGGCGACGCGCGTGGCCGATTCCTTCACCCCCGAGAATTTCAAATATATCTTCGCGCATGATCTTGCCGGTTCGGCCAGCCCGGTGGTCTTCCCGTTCGGCGGCAAGACTCTGGTCGCCACCGCGCAGAAGGAGGGTATCCTTTATCTGCTCGACGCCAACGACATGGGTGGCGGCCAGGCGAGGAACCACCAGATGCCGCTCTACAAATCGCCGCAGCTCGGCAATGACGCGGCGGCCGGTACCGATCCGAGCCAGGGCGTATGGGGGGCGATCACCACCTATGAGAACCCCGAGGGCAAGAGATATCTCTACCTCCCCATGTGGGGCCCGCGATCCAGGTTCGCGCCGGCATTCAAAAGCGATGCCGGAGAGTCGCCGAATGGCAGCATCATGGCGTTCCAGGTGATGAAGGAAGGCGACAAGATCTCGCTGAGCCCTGAATGGATCTCCGGCAACATGATCATGCCCGATCCGCCCGTGGTGGCGAACGGGGTGGTCTATGCGACCCAGACCGGCGGTCAGGCGATGCAGAATCCGACCCTGCCGGACGGATCGCGCCTGAACAGCGCCACCGCTGCCTCGGCACGCTTTCGCTCCACGCCGGTCGGCAACATGATTTTGTACGCGTTCGATGCGGAGACGGGAAAGCAGCTTTATTCGAGCAAGGACATGATCAAGGACTGGACCCATTTCAGCCAGCCGGTCGTGGCGCTTGGGAAAGTCTATCTCGTGTCGCACGACGCGCGGGTCTATGCGTTGGGCGTCCGTAAATAGCGTTGAGTGTGGACAGGGCGGAAGGAGAGGGCGGGCCGGTGTTCCGCCCTCTTCGATTCAGCGAGTGGTCGTGGGCGGAGTCGGTGCGGCCGGTGCGTCACCGAAATTCTTTGTCAGATAGTCGATGACGGTGTCGGTCTCTGCCGGCTTCAGTTCGGCACCGCGATCAACCATCATCTGGACCGTCGAGGCCCAGTCGTCGGCGGACTTGCGCTGCGCAAAGACGGTCGCGGTGGTGTGGCACGCGCTGCATTGCTTGTCGATCAGATCGAGGGCCGGGCCAGGCGGCGGTACCCGGGAATCGGGCATCGCGACCGGCGGCTGTGCCGAGAGGCTATGGCCGATCAGCAGGCCGAGGGTCAGGACGGCAGCACTTGCTGCGAAACCACGCTTCATCCGCATTGTCACATGAACTCCAGTGAGGAATGGCTTCCCGAGGCTGTCGCCGCGTCGGGCCTCCTATCATGTATGCAAGATTTCGCAACGCTGAACCGGCAAGGCGACTTTGGTCTGGCGGTGATGTCAGGAGGGGTGAAATTTCTCGAAGCTGATCAAGGTTACCAGGGTCGGCCCGGTCGGACGACAATGGGTTTTGAGACATCCTATTTTGTATACAATGATTGTGATGCGCGTGGCTCGAGGCTAGGCTGATCGACATGACGCGATCGCCGGTCCGTGCATGGTCCGGAGAGTTGAGAGGAATGGCGAATGCCAGCGACAATTGCCCGATATGGCAGGAATTCCGTGCTCGGGCTGGCTGCGGCGCTTTCGACCGGCTTGCTCGCTATTCCGGCGACCGCGCCGGCTGCCGCACAACCGGAGAAACCGCTTCGCGTGGTATCGATCGACATGGAGGGCGGCGGCGGAACGTTGCTCGTCACACCGCAGGGGCAATCGGTATTGCTGGACGCCGGATGGCCGGCGGGGGCGCGTAGCACGCCGCTGGCGCAATCGAGCGCGAACCGCATCCTTGCCGCGACCAGGGCACTGGGCGTCACCAGGATCGATTACCTGATCATCACTCACTACCATCTCGATCACGTAGGCGGCATCCAGGATCTGCTGGCAGTGATGCCGGTCGGCGAGATCATCGACCACGGCCCCAATCGGGAAATGCCGCCGGCTGGTGCGGTGGCGGGCCCCGATGCGATCGCGTCGCTATACGCGCGCTACGAGGCATTGCTCGGCGGTCGGAAACATCGAAGCGTCAAGGCGGGCGACCGGATTACCATCGGGCCGCTGACGCTGGACATCGTCTCTGCGGACCGCGACCTGTTGCCCCGAATACTCGAAGGGGCGGGCGGGCCAACGCCGGGTTGCGACGCACCGAGACTGCGCGACATGGGCAATGGCGGCGAAGAGAATCCGCGCTCGATCGGTGTCATCGCGAGCTATGGCAAAGCCCGGATCGTCAGCCTCGCCGATCTCACCGCGGATGTGGAGATCGGATTGGTCTGCCCGGTCAATCGGCTCGGGCGCGCCGACCTGCTCGTGGTGTCGCATCACGGATCGCAGCTCAGCACGACGCCACCGTTGCTGGCGGCCCTGCAGCCGCGCGTGGCATTGATGGCCAATGGCGCGACCAAAGGTGGTGACGCGCGGGTTTTCCAGACGGTTGCCGTAGCGCCATCGCATCCTGCGATATGGCAGTTGCACTATGCGACCAGAAGCCCGGAGGTAAACAGGCCCGCCGATTTCATCGCCAATCCGGGAGGAAGGGAGGATGGCGGCTTTTCGCTCGACGTTTCGGTCTGGCCGGATCGCCGGATGAAGGTCACGAATGCGAGAACGGGGTTCAGCGAAGATTACCCCGCAACGCGCTAGCCAAGGTTTTTGCTCGGCGGGTTGTGTCGGAAGTCGAATGATTTGGTCGGGTGATCCAACTCAAGAGCGATAGCCCATTCCATAGGCCGCAAGGAACACGCGTACCCCGTCTGCGGCGTGGCGGCGCAGCGCTGCCGGGCCGGGGATGGCAGCATCGCCGAGAAACATGGCCCGGTTGACCGGTTCGCCCATTATCAGCCAGTTGAAATGCGAGGCTGCTGCCTGCGGGTCGCCTATCGCAAGCAGGCCGCGATCGGTCCAGCGCGCGAGGGCGGATGCGAGACCGGCGACGGCCCGCCCGGGGCCGCCTTCCTGGAGCGCGCGGCCCAGTTCCGGGAAGCGGCCTGCCTCGCCGATGACGAGGCGGCGCAACTGCATCAGCCGCGGCGTCAGCACCACCATGAGCTGCCGCTCGGCATAGGCTAGCAACTGCCTTTCCGGGTCGTCCTGCTCGCCCAGATCGGCGATTTCGCGCTGGACCTTGTCACCGGCTGCGCCTGTCATGCTGCTGACGATCGCGACGAACAGCGCCTCCTTGCTCGCGAAGTGTTTGTAGACGGTCTGTTTGGAAACGGCCGCTCGTGCTGCAACCTCGTCCATGCTGCTGCCCAGATAGCCATGGTGCAGGAAGATGTCCGTGGCTGCATCGAGGATCGCCTCGCGTTTGCGTTCCGACCGGCTGGCCGGTTCGATCTCGCTCGGGTCTGTCGCGTTAGCCATCGTTTGCAGCCTCTGGTCTCGATTGACTCATAGTACTGGACGGTCCAGTTCTAGGCAAGGTCTCCAGCGGAGAATCCGATGAGCGTGAAACGGACCGAATCCCTGACCGCTTCGTGTCGATGCGGCGCTGTGACGTTCGAAATGACCGGTACGCCGATCATCAGCGTCTCCTGTTATTGTGCGAGCTGTCAGAAGGCCGGCGCGCTGATCGAGCAGCTTGCTGGCGCGCCGCCGGTCCTTGGTGCCGGCGGCGGCACTGATTTCGTGCTTCAGCGGAAGGATCGAATCCGCTGCACCAAAGGTGGCGATCAGTTGGAAGAGCATCGCCTCACGCCCGGCGCACCCACGCGGCGCGTGGTGGCGACATGCTGCAATTCGGCGATGTTCCTCGAATTCAGCAAGGGCCATTGGCTGAGCGTGTATCGCGACCGGATGGCCAGCGCGCCGCCGCTCGAAATGCGCGTGATGACCCGGGACCGGCGCGACGGCGTGGTGTTGCCGGATGACATGCCCAACTACGCCACGCATTCGGGGAAATTCATGTGGAGGCTGCTCGGCGCCTGGATAGCGATGGGTTTTCGCGCGCCTGGCGTCGCGGGCTTGCGCTCATGACCGCCGTGAGACCCGCCAAGGTCGCCATGGAGAACCCGAACAGCCCTGACCGGCCGGGGCGGGTGGACGCGGACAAATATCACGCGATGCGGGATGCCCTTCTGATGATTCTTCCGGCGGGCACGCCTGGACTGACGGTAGCGGAAGCGAAGGAGCGACTGCTGCCGCTATTGCCTGACTCGCTGTTCCCGGGCGGGGCTAAGGCAGGCTGGTGGCTCAAGGGCGTGCAACTGGATCTGGAAGTGAAGAGGATTATCGTGCGCGAGAACAGCAAGCCGCTTCGCCTGCATCGCCTCTAGCTGCCTGCCCAAGATTCCAATATTGGCTGGTTCTGGCGGCAAGTCGAGACTCAGCCGCGGCGGTTCCGTTCGCCATTGAGTACCCTGATCGAGTCAACTGCCTCACGTTCCGAGGCGAAGACGACATCTATCCAGCGACCGTTTCGGGCCGAGTAGATGCCCCATTGACCCCGTAGCTCATGCTCGGGCCGGCGGGCCGCAACCAGGGATGGGTCTGAAAGCACAGGGCAGACTAGCCGCGAGTCATCGCAATGTCATCAGAATGTAACCGATATTGCGACGGATTGGACAAGGCTGAGAAGAGCGCTATGTCACCCGCTCGATTCTTGCCGCACAAGCGCGCGTATCGGATGTTTTTGTCGCAAAACACCATTCGCATCGGATCGCCGAACGTCTTAACGGGCTGAGGGTGCGCACCGTCGTCCAGAGGAGCGCCTGGAGATCCGCGCATGGTGAGAGCCGATATGCATGACGCGCTTGAGATACTTGCCCAACAGGGAGCAGGTGATCCGCAAGCCCTGGTCAACATCGCGAAGGCCATGACCGGGACCCGGCCCGATCGCGCGGCAGCACTTGTCCACGAGGTGCTTGCGATGGCGCCGGCACCCTCTGTTGCCCGCGCGGCAGAAACGCTGCTCAAGGAAATGGTGCCCGACTGGCATTTCGTGATCGTGCGCGATCATGCCCGTAACCGGGCTTATGACCAGGCCCTGCGCCGTGCGGTGACTCCCCAATCCCGCGTTCTTGATATTGGCACGGGTACCGGCTTGCTCGCGATGATGGCAGCGCGTGCCGGAGCGCAGGACGTCGTTACCTGTGAGCAGAATGCGGCGGTCTCCGGGGCCGCGACGCGGATTCTCGATGCCAACGGGTTTGCAGGCCGTGTCCGGCTGATCGCCAGGCATTCGTCCAAGCTCGACGTGGAGCAGGATCTGGGCGGCCTAGTGGATGTGCTGGTATCCGAGATCGTCAGCAACAACCTGATCGGCGAAGGGTGCCTCGCTGTCATGGAAGAATCGGCCCGCTGGCTGAAGCCCGATGGACGGATGATCCCGGAGGCGGGGACTGTCCGGGTGGCGCTCGCCTGGAGCAGCGCTCTGGAAAAGCGGCGCATGGGCATTATCGACGGATTCGACCTTTCCGGGTTCAACCTGTTGGAATCCCCGGTGTGGCCGCATGCTGTCGGCGATCCGAGCCTCGACGTTCGGAGTTCGAGCGCTGATCTGATGCAATTCGACTTCCGTTCGGGTGGTCCGTTCCGTCCCCGGGAGCAGCGCGCCACGGTGGTTGCCGATGGCCGCCCCATCAACGGCGTGCTGCAATGGATCCGCCTGAAGATGGACGACGAGATCGTTTACGAAAATCGGCCGGGGCCTGGCACTTCGTCCTGCTGGGCGACCTTATTCTATCCGTTTCGCGATACGATGGATGTGGTGGCCGGCCAGGCGGTCGCCGTGGTCGGAGCCCATGATCGGGAAACGTTCAGCATCTGGGCTGAGCCGGGAGAATGGACCGAGTTCTGAATCCGCGATCAACGGTCCTGGGCTATATAGGCGGCGAGGCGCAGGACCTGGCGTAGCGCGGCAGCATCAGCCGAGGGAGCCGGATTGCCGCTGAGCCTGGCCTTGATCTTCGCCGGATCGGGCAGGGCGGCGACTTGCGCGCGGAGCGTGTTGATATCCAGAAGGGATCGTACGGTGTCGTTCACCGCCACGTCCTCGATCCGCGCCGCCAGCTTTTCCTTCTGCTCGGCCATGATCAATGGAAGGGCCGGGAAGGGGGTGGCCTTGGCGTGGCGCTTGCGGATCATATCTGGCAGCACGCCTTGCATCGCATCCCGGAACACCCGCCTTTTCCATCCGTCACGGAGGAACAGGTCGCTGGGCAACGACAGGGCATACTCCACGACCCGGCGGTCGAGCATTGGGAAGGCGAAGGCGACGCCATGCTGAGCACCCAGCGCCGCCCAATTCTCGCATCGCTGAGCGATGTGGGACGAACCGATCAGCCGAGCACGGTTTGCCCCGGCGTCCGGCCCCATGGACAGCGCTCCATCCCGATCTTTCCCAAGTGTCGTCGCAATGTCGTTCGGTAAACACTGCAGGAGGCGATGCCTGAGCCCGTCGCCGCGTTTGCGGGATCGCCTCGCGTGCCAGAAGGTGGGCAGCAGATAGCCGATCACTTCTCCGCGCAGGATGTCGGCGATCGTCACGCCGCGTTCGCGCCTGAGCGCTGAGCATTCGCGGGCCAGCGTACGCCATCGCCCCTTGAGGAAAAGCTCGGCTAGCGCACCGCGTCCGTTGAAGGTGGCGGCTTCGTCTCCGCCCCAGCCAGACAGGACGATATGCGCTCCAGCCGCAGCCGCGCCGGCGCAGACCGCGCAATCGGGGTCCTCCGGCCCGACCGGTAGCGGAAGGTCGGAATGGAACGGCCCGGGGTCGATATCATCGCGCGGTGGACGCACCGCGGTCCAGGCGATTGCAGGTTCCTGTTCCAGCACGGCCTGAACGAACGCGGTTTCATCGTCCAGCACGACGTCATTGCGCTGGACGTCGAGGAATGACCAAGCATGCAGGCGTCGGCCGCTTTCGTGAAGCTGGCGTGCGGCCAGGGTGGCAATGGCGGACGAATCGAGCCCGCCGCTCAAATGCGCCGCAACGTCGCCCGATTGGGGCAGGCGGCTGCGGACAGCGGCATCGAGCCGGGCGCGCAGGCCGATGGCGGCCTCGTCGGGCATCACATGCCGGCGACCCGCAATGCGCGCATCCGGCGCCCAGTAGCGTCGCACTGCCAGGCCGTTCGCCGAAACCTCGAGAAGATGGGCGGCGGGAAGCCGCGCCATGCCAGTGAACAACGCTTCATCGGGTCTTTGCTGCTGGACGAGGTGACGGGCCAGCGCCATGCGGTTGAATGTTCGCCGCACCAGCCCGCCGCCATGGAGACCGGACGGAAAGGATGCGAAGGCAACGCACTTTCCCGGATGCCACGCATAGTAAAAGGGTCTCACCCCGAATATGTCGCGCGCGCACAGCAGACGGCCCGCCTCGGCGTTCCAATGGGCGAAGGAAAAGTCCCCGGACAGATGGCCCGGTGCGTCGCTTCCCCAGCGCTCGATCGCCCTCTCAATGAGGATATCCTGGTCCGCGCCCGGACAATCCAGCAATGCCGCAAGCTGCCTGGGGGCGTCGAGCCGGCGATCGGCCGCCAGCATGGTGCCACTTTTCGATACGGGCGCAGAGGTGCCGGAAGCGGGCGCGGCAAAATCGACCACGACAAAGCCGACATTGCCTTCGACGGAGCGCCGTATCTCGGGGGCGAGCTCCGCGGCGATCATTCCCGCCGCCATCGCGTCGAGCATGGCGGGGTCGGCTCGCTTGCCGTCGAGATGCCATATGCCGCAGATCAGGCGCATTGCGTTCCCGGCCACGGTGCGATGCGAAGCCCTGATTCCGTCGGAAATTCCAGGTGTAGTGCGCGGTGTAGGTCCGCAAGCCCGCCGGGGAAATGCGAACCGGCGCTACGGCGAAGGATAAGGATCTCGAAAGCGGGCATGGTTTGCCGTAGAGCGTTTTCCAGCTGGCTGGAACAGCAAGATGCCCGCAAAACACAGCGGCCGGGAAACGCCGGGCAATCCAGTTTGGCCTAGCGCGCTCCGATTGTGCACGAGTCACAATCGAGCAACATGTTGTTATAATTTAGCCCTGTAGCATGGCAGCTTTGTTCGCAACTGCACCATATCGTCTTGACGCGGGGCCCGTCACCGTCGATGGCATCTGTCGCAGCTTCGAGGTAACTGAGGGAATATTGGGATGGATCACGAGACCCAGCCGGCCAAGCGGAACGCACTTTCCAGCGATCGCAAGGCTTGGGAAACGCCCACCTTCGAGCGCTATGACCTGAATCGCGAGACCCAGGGCAAATACAGGACGGTGACCGAATTCACGTCCACGACCGGCCCGGCGTCCTGACGCTTCGCTCGATCTGACATTCGGTCGCCGGCTGGATGCGCATGCCCGCGCCGGTAGCAGTCGGTGAATCCCGATATTATCGGATATCCGGTTTGCGCGTGCAGTCGGATATCCCGTTGTACGGCAGTATTGAGGACTGCGGCAGCGAGCACGCCGATATATATATCCGGCTTGGCAGCGTTCCTGCTGTTCTGGACGGCGCGGCCCTGATCGGGCCGAACTGGCAGTTCGCCCCTCCCTCGTTCCTGGTCGAAGTGCCCGGAGTCGTCCGTTTCCTGGTGACGTCCGGCACCGATATCCTCGTCGAGCCTCTGATTGGCGTCGCACTGGATGATGCGGCGATCTTCATCATCGGAACGGCGATCGCGATCGCGCTCTATCAGCGGGGCGGGCTGGTCCTGCACGCGTCGGCAGTGGCGTTTAACGGCAATGTGTTCGCGTTCAGCGGCGCCTCGGGTGCAGGCAAGTCCACGCTCGCGGCGCTCCTCTGTCTGCACGGCGGCTGCGAAATCGTGAGCGACGACGTTTCCGCTCTGGATCTTGGCGGTGACATCCCCGTTCTTCACGCGGATGGGCGCAGGTTCCGCTTGTGGGAAGATGTGATCGATTGGATGGAGGTGGCCGACCACCGCCGCAAGGCAGTGCGCAGCGAGATCCACAAATTCCATGTCGAGCTTCCGGCGCAGCGTGCTGAAACCGTGCTGCCGCTCCGCGCTATCTATATTCTCGAAGCCCTGCCGGATGGTGCCGATCCGACCGTCGAACTGCTGCCCGCCGGGAAGGCCGCAGTTGTGCTTGATCACCAGCGTTATCGCCGTCTTCTCGCAAACCAAATCAACGATGTCTCTCAACGCTTCGCGCTGATGGCGCGGCTTGTCGATCGCGTGCCCGTCTATGTCTTTCGGCGTTCAGTGGCCGTTGCTGATAATCCGCGCAGCGTCGCCTGCCTGAAGGCGCATTGGGAATCGCTGGTGTGATGTCCTCCGGCGGGCCAGATGGTCCCGTGTGGATCGCGTCCTACATGAAGTCGGGCAACACCTGGATGCGTCTCATGATGATGCATCTCCTGAAACCCGAAGCGGCGCGGTGGACTCCGGATCAGCAGATCACCGTGGGCACGGGGCCCTTGCCGCGCAGCGTCGTCGACGAGGCATCGTTTATCGAAACCTCGCTGCTGACCGCGGAGGAGCAGGACCTGCTGCGGCCCTGGCTGTGCGACGCGGAAGCCCGCGCCGAGGCTGACCGATGTTTTTTCAAGAGCCACGATGCCTATCGCTTCAATCGCGAGGGCATTCCGATTCACGGAGCCAGCCCAGGCCAGGTGGCGCTCTACCTAGTGCGGGATCCCCGCGACATTGCCTTGTCCCTCGCCACCTTCTGGAACTGGTCCTTGGATAGGACGGTATCCTTCATGAACGATCCGGAGGGTGACCTTCAGGGCATCCCGAAACATTTCTCGAAGCAGATCTTCCAGAAGACTCAGGACTGGAGCTCGCATGTTGCAAGCTGGCTCGACCAGGATGCTGTGCCCACCCTGCTCATCCGCTATGAGGATTTGCTGGTGTCACCGGCAGAATGGCTGACGCGCGCGCTTGAGTTCCTGAAAATTCGGGTCGCGCCCGATGATGTCGATCGCACCATTGCCTTTACGGATTTTGCGCGGCTCCAGCGGGAAGAGCTGGAACATGGATTTTCGGAACGCTTCAAACCCGATATCCCCTTCTTTCGCCGGGCAGAGCCCGGGGAAGGCCGGGCGCTGCTCGATCGCGACCTTGTGGCCTCGCTCGAGCGCGCGCATGGTCCCATGATGGACAGGTTGGGCTATCCGCGCGATCGCGCGGCAGCGGCCATGACGGTGCCATAGGGATGCCGGCTTCAATTTTCATATTTCGGGAAAGCATGTGATGATTTCGTCAGTTCCGATCGACGACGCCATGGTTCTGCGGCGCGGTCCGGGCACGCTTGGCGCCCCGCTGGGTGAAAAGCTGCTGATGCTCAGCGTGGAACAGGGAAGCTATTTCGAGTTGTCGCCGGTTACGCGGCGAATCTGGGAGCTTCTCGAAACACCCCGGACCCTGGCCGACCTCATCGAGTGCCTGACCGGGGAATATGATGTCGACCCGGAGACCTGTCGTGCCGAGGTCCGGTCGGTAATCGAACACCTTGTCGGGGAGAATCTTGTCGGCATTGCCTGAAGCGGGCCCTCAAAGCCGCGGGGCGACCTGTTCACAGATGCTCGTTTAGGATGCGCGAGAATTCGGTCCGGCCGAGGGGGCCGTTCAGTAGCTGAAGATGCAGGGCAAGCCAGCCGGAATTGGCTTCGAGTAGCAGGGGCCCCTCCGCGGTAAGGGTGATATCCCAGCCGAGAAAGGCGAACCGGCCGAACCCGGTTTCGTGCGCCCGGATGGCGAGCGCCAGGCTTTCGGGCCAGAAGGGTAGCGTCCTTCCCGTGATCTGCGCGTTCGTATCGGGGTGTCGCGTGATGTCCGGGGCACCGTTGCGAAAGTCGAGCGCCCTCGTCAGCGCACCTTGGTCCATTTCGATGGCGCAGCCGATGCCAGCGACCGAGGTGATCCGATCGCCGCTGGGCAGATAGAGCATCGCACCTACAACGGTCGCACGACGCTCGCGATCCACGCCAGTGATGATCCGCAGACTGGCAAGGGCGCCATTGGTCATATCGGCGATCGCTGGATGGTTCAGGACCCTTGGCTGGACGATGCAGTCGGCTCCGCTGACATGTTGGGCGAATTTGTCGGCGGCAATGGCCGCGTCCTCCCCGTTGCGATAGGAGCCATCGGCACGCCGCCACAGCGCGGCGCCTTGGCCGCCATGACCAGCGAGGCTCTTCACCCACAGTTCCGGTGCTTCGGGAACGAACGGTGCCGTTGGTGTCACCTGGATGCCGTCCCGGAATACCGCCAGCGTGGGCACGGAGGCCAGTCCGTGGGTCTCGCAGATGCTGGCGAAACGAGCCTTGTCCTTGACTGCCTGTTCCACCGCCCCGCGCCGCGCGTTCAGCTCGGCGAATGCGCGTAGGTCAGTCCAGAAGACGAACTGGAGCAGGTCAGCGCGTGACCCCGGCTGGTCGAGACAGTAGGCGCGATATTCGAACGGCGGTACGTTGCGCGTCACCGCCAGCCACCATGCGTCGACGATGCGACGCAGCTGTCCGGGTGGCGTGTCCCGCCGCTGGACCCTGATTGCCGTCGCCAGCGCGCCCACGGGCCACGCCAGGATCATCGTGACGAACACCAGCGGACGAAGGAACCGGCGCCGTTTCGGCAGGTAGCTCGGTCCGGTGAGCCGTCTGAGCCGTGCCGTAGGCGTAGGGGCGGGGCCCGGCAGAAACGGGAAGCCATATTGGCTAAAGGCGCTCAGTGCGGTGGCGACGCGACGGAATGGTCTCACCGTCGCGACAGACGGCTATGCGGTACGAAAGCCCGTGAGAGATTCTTCGTCTTTTCCTCCCGATCGGGAATAGCGATTTCCGCGACCTCTTTACGCGACACCGATTTCATCACGACCGAATACCCGATCCGGCGCGGGAAACCATGTCCGATATCGTGTATTCGGCACTCCGTCGGTGCCTCTTGAAAGAGGCGCCGACGAGGCGGACGATCAGTTGCGTGACGGGTAGACGCCCTCAAGCGCGATGCAGAAATTGAAGGTCATGAAGGGTTGTCGGTTCTCGTGGCTCTGACCGCCACCGACCGCGCTGATTGACTGAGGCGCCATCGCGACGTTGGGTGAACCGCTATTGGTCCATGCGCTATAGGAAACGCCCGTAGGAAAGCTCGTAGACGGGGGTATCAGCGGTCGTGAGACAAAGCTGTTCGAGCTTGGCGCCACGGTCATGGAAGCCGGGGGGGCCGTCGCGGCGACCGCCTGGTGCGTATGATTGGCCATCTGGCTGTAGTTCAGTGTGACCGAGCTCGTCCCAAGTTTTTGGGCGACTGCGACGGTGGAGGGCAAGCCCGTCGCAACCCAGGCTGGGGCGGGATTGCCCGCGTCCATCGGTGAAAGCCCTCGCAAATCGGGCAACGTGAACACCTGCTGCGTGTAAGGGCCGTAGAGATTGGAGGTGATGGCGAAAAGGGCCTGTGCCTGGGCGATCGGCATCTGCTGGCCGTTGCACAGCGCCCAACCTCGGGGAGCGTAGGTGCACGCCCAGCCGCGAACTTCGCCGATAAATGGATCGCTCATTTTATTGGTCCCCTTCAGGCGGGAAAGATGCCCTGGATACAGATGATGTAGTTCACCGCCATTGTCGGCATCAGGTTGGCGTGCGGCATGCTCCCCCCTTCGCTGGAAAGCGCGGTCGCCGCCAAGTTGCGGGCGACGAACCCGGTCGCGCCGGAATTGACGTATTCCGGCACGCTGCTTGGCGCCGCGAAGACATTGCCTGTCGGGACGAGAGCGTTCGCGGGCTGGGTGGATGCCGTGATCGAATGGGTATGTGGCGGCATCTGCGCCTCGGTTACCGTGACCTGCGCAACGCCGAAGGACTGTCCCAACGTGTATGTGTTGGGTGAACCGGGGGGCTGCCCCGTCCCGCAGACCAGTAGCCCGCGGAGGTCCGGAAGGTTGAACGTAGTCCTCCCGTCACCGCCATAGGTCGTGCCAACTAGTGTGAAGAGAGCCTCGTTACCAGTTATCGGCAGTGGTTGGCCTGCGCACAGGGCCCACCCACGTGGCGCGTAAATGCTGGCAAACAGGCGAATTTCGCCGAGATAGGGATCCATGATTGCGTTCCTTGCTGTCCGCTCAGTTTCTGGATGGGAAGAAACCCGAAACGCAGATGCACCAGTTCATCGCCATGGTCGGCTGGCGATTCTCATGTGCCTGTCCACCGCCTTCGGCAAGGACTGACCCGGTGTTGAATAGCGTGGTCGTGCCCGTGCCGGTGGGTATTGGGCCATATATCTGCGGGGGCGACGGTGTCCCGGCCGTCCCGTTGGGCGCTACTGCCGAAGGATAGCCGTTCACCGGGATAGGAATGGTCCCGTTGGCGCTGAAGGCGGAGACCAGATGGCTATGCGCGGGAATCTGATTGACGGTGAGCGTCACGCCTTCGGCCCCACCTGCCATGCCGACCTGATTGCAGGTGGGATCAGCGGGATTCAAGTGGATCGGCACGCGTCCGCGCATGTCGGGCAGCCCGAAGGTGACCCGGCCATCGCCGCCATACCGATTCCCCAGCAGGGCGAACAATGCCTGATTCGCCGTGACCTGCATGATCGTGCCGTCGCAGAGATGCCATCCAGTCGGTATCTTGCCGTAGGGAAAGATTCGAATTTCGCTTAGCCAACTATCCGACATAGCAGTTCCCGTGACCGTCAACCCGATGCCTCCCGCGACTGGCCGGGAAGGCCGTGGCGCGAGGGGCAAGTGCCAGAAAACCATGGTTCGCGGACAAGGTCGATAGGGTCGGAAGGCGGAATCAGCCAACTGCGATCAGAATGGATTCAATTCACGCGGCGACTGGGGGTGCCACCATTCGAGGCTGCGGAAACACCTCTGGAATGGATGCATATGCAGGGGCATCGACGATCGGATATGAAGGATGGTGGACGCACTTGGGCTCGAACCAAGGACCCGCTGATTAAGAGTCAGCTGCTCTACCAACTGAGCTATGCGTCCATACCGGGCAGCTGAAGTGGCGCGTTGGAAGCGCCGCCGCATCGGGGAGGGCGCCGGTTAGCATCAGGCCCGCCGGATGCAAACCCTTTTTTCCCGCAACGGAAAAAAAAGCTCGCCCCGTCTACCAGCGCACCGTCTGGTGGTTCTGGCGATCGATCGACATCAGGATTCCGATGCACAGCATGATCGTCATCTGGGACGATCCGCCGAAGCTGATCAGGGGGAGGGGAACGCCCACCACCGGCGCAAGGCCCATCACCATCGCCATGTTGATCGCGACGTAGAAGAAGATCGTCGTCGCGATGCCTGCGGCGGTCAACCGGGCGAAGCGGGTCTGCGCACGCAACGCGACCATCACGCCCCACTGGATGATGATGAAGAAGGCGACGATCAGCAATATGCCGCCGATAAGCCCCCATTCCTCCATCATCGTCGCCAGCGCGAAGTCGGTTTGGCCTTCGGGCAGGTAATCCAGATGGCTTTGCGTACCGTTAAGGAAACCCTTGCCGAAGATGCCGCCGGACCCGATCGCGATCTTCGACTGGCTGATGTGATAGCCGATGCCGAGCGGATCGCTTTCGGGATCGAGGAAGACCAGGATACGGTTGCGCTGATAGCCGTGCAGAACGAAGTTCACCGCAAGCGGGATCGCCGCGCCCAGCGCCAGCGCGGCACCGATGAACAATCGCAAAGGCACGCCCGCGAGGAACATCACGGTCGTCCCGCCCACGACGATCATTAGTGCAGTGCCGAGATCCGGCTGTTTCATGACCAGGGCGGCCGGGATCAGGATCAGCACCCCCGCGGGCCAGATCGCGGTAAAGCGCCGGGTCTCGTTGGGCGGCAACGCGTGATAGAAACGCGCGGTCGCGAGCACGATGAACACCTTCATCAGTTCTGACGGTTGCAGGCGAATGATGCCGAGATCGAGCCAGCGCTGCCCGCCGCCGCGCACCGCGCCGATCAGTTCGACAAGGATGAGCATGACGATCAGCCCGACATAGGCCGGGATCGCCAGTGCCTGCCACGTCGATTCGCGCACGCGGGACAGCACCACGGCGCCGGCGAGGAAGATGAAGAAGCGGGTGCCCTGAAGCAGTGCCCAGGGGCGTATGCTGCCCCCGGCGGCGGAATACATCACCAGCAGCCCGAAGGTGCCGATCGCTATGACCAGCAGGATGATCTTCCAGGGGAGTTGGGCCAGCGGCTCCGGAACGAAATTGAGCCCGTTCATCGGTCGCTCTCCGTCGAACCGGTCTCGGCGACCCCGGCCCCTGCCCGTGTGGCGTTGGCCAGCGCCTCAGCGCTTGCGTCGGCGGCGCTGGTCGCAGCCTCCACGGCCGGCGCGTCGGTGGCCGCGGTGGCGTTGAATTCCGTCGCCGCACCGACCATCGGCGGTGGCGCGTTGGCGGCGGCGCGATAGGCGGTGGCCTGCGCCGTCATGCGGGTCTTGATGTCGCCACCCCAGGTCGGCTCGACCTCGGCCAGTGACGCCACAGCCCGCTCGCGGTCGAGCAAATAGGTCAGGATGTCGCGCCCGATCATCGGCGTATCGAGATTGCGGATGAGATGGGCGTTGTGTTCGAGCACCACGGCTGCGGCATAACGCGGCTTGTCGGATGGCGCGAAGCAGATGAAGAGTGCGTGGTCGCGCATCTTGAAGGGCAGGGAGGCGTTATTGAGCACGCCGCTGCGCCGTTCAGCCATCGAGATGCGGCGTACCTGCGCGGTGCCCGTCTTGCCCGAGATGGTCATGCCCGGGATCTGGAGGCGTGAAGCGCCGCCGGTGCCGCCGTCGTTCACCACCGCGAACATCGCGTCGCGGACGATCTCAAGATGCTCGGGCGAGACATCGAGCGCTGCGGCGGGATGCACCTTGTCCATCAGGATGCTCGGCTGAAGCGCGCGTCCGGATGCGATGCGCGACGCCATGACCGCGAGTTGAAGGGGATTGGCGAGAACATAGCCCTGGCCGATCGACGCGTTTAGCGAGTCGGCGACCGTCCAGTTCTGCTTGTAGCGCCGGAGCTTCCACGCCGAATCGGGGACGGTGCCGTAACGCTGCGAGCTGAAGGGCAGATCGAATTTCTGGCCGAGGCCGAGCTTGCGGGCGATCGGCGCGATCCGGTCATATCCGATGTCGCGCGCCATCTGATAGAAATAGATGTCGCAGCTCTGCGCGACGCCACGCCGCATGTTGACGCTCCCATGGCCGCCGCGCCTCCAGCAATGGAAGGTGCCGTTGCCGACCTTCAGGGCACCCGAGCAGTTGACCGACTGGTCCGGGTGGACGCCAGCTTCGAGCAGGGCAAGCGCGTTCATCGGCTTCACGGTAGAGCCGGGCGGATAAAGGCCCTGCAGCACCTTGTTCATCAGCGGGACGTGATCATCGTCAGACAGCATCTTCCATTCGAGATGGCTGATCCCGTCGGAGAAGCTGTTCGGGTCGTATGCCGGCATCGAGACCATCGCGAGCATCTCGCCGGTCAGGCAGTCGATCACTACCGCCGAGCCCGAATTGGTGCCGAGGCGGCGTGCGGCATATTCCTGCAGGCCCGCGTCGATGGTCAGCCGCGCGGTCTTGCCGGGTACGTCGGGCCGGGTCGCGAGCTCGCGGACCAGCTTGCCGCGGGCGGTTACCTCGACGCGCTTCGCGCCGGGCGAACCGCGCAGCTCCGGCTCGAGCGTCTTTTCAAGGCCGTCCTTGCCCAGCTTGAAGCCGGGGGTGACCATCAGAGGATCCTTGGTCTTCTGATATTGTTCGGCCGACGCGGCGCCGACATAACCGGTCAGATGCGCGACCGCCGCGCCCGAGGGATAGCTGCGGGCGAAACCGCGCGAGGGCGCCACGCCGGGCAGTTCGGGCAGGCGGACGCTAACCGCGGCGAACTTCTCCAGATCGAGATTCTCGATGACCTGCACCGGCTGGAATCCCGCGGCGCGCTTCAGGTCGGCCGTGATCCGATCCATCGCCTCTGGCGGAAGGCTGAGGATATCGCGGAGCAAGCCGAGCGTGCGATCCTTGTTCTCCAACCGGTCGGGGATGATGTCGACACGGAAGTCGGTTCGGTTGTTGGCGATCGGAACGCCGTTGCGATCGACGATCCAGCCGCGCCGGGGCGGCACCAGCGTCATGTTCACGCGGTTGCTCTCGGAGAGCAGGCTGTAATGCTCGTTCTCGGCCACCGCGAGCCAGGTCATTCGGCCGGCGAGCAGCAGGCCGACCGCTGCCTGCCCGGCGCCCAACACCAGGGCGCGGCGCGAGAAGCTGTAAGTCTGCGTCGCCTCGGTAATCACGCGGGTCGGCTGGTTCATGCGCCCTCGCGCTTGCGGTCAAGCCAGGCGCAGAACCGCGCCACAAGGGGGAAAAGCATCGTCGAGATCACGATCTGGAGTAATAACACGGTATCGACATGGGCGCCGATAGGGGCTGCGACGAGACGTCCCACGATGAGGCAGAAGCCGATCGCGCCGGATGCGATCAGCCAGTCCTGCCAGAAATCCCGGAACACCAGCCTTTGGTCGATCAGGTCGATCATGAAGAAGCACAGGGTCCAGAGCAGCATCGCGCTGCCGAGTGGCTGCCCGCTGACCAGATCGTCGAAGAAGCCAAGCGGCAGCGGCGCCCAGATTCGAAGCACGTCCGGCCTGGTCAGTCGCCAGCCGAGCAGCACCATCAGCCCGAGCGGCGGCAGGAAGGGGAAGGTCGCGACGAAGGGCCAGGTCGTGGCGAGCGATGCCAGCAGCACCGATGCGGGCGGCAACAGCCGGGCCGCCGCGGGCGGGGGCGCGGCGTCGAAAGGCCCGCGGGTCGGCTGCCTCATGGCTTTTGCGGGGCCGCCGGCGGTGCGACCGACAGGAAAGCCTGCTGGACCAGCGCGAAATCGAGCGTGTCGGGCTGCGCGAAGGTGCGGGCCAGCGCCGTATCGCGGGCGCGTTTCAACACGCGTGCGACGGGGATGTTGGGCGAATAGATGCCACCGGTGCCCGAGGTCACGAAGATGTCGCCGGGCTCGAAACCCACATTGGCGAGCGAGGCTGACCGGATATCGAGCAACCCGTCGCCACGCCCTGCGGCGAGGGCGGGCAGGCCGTCCCGGGTACGGCGTACCGGAACGATGCTCTCAGGATCGGAAAGGAGCAGGACGCGTGCCGTATTCGGACCGGTTTCGAGAATCCGGCCGATCAGTCCTTCGGGACCGCGCACTGGCTGGCCCGGTTTCACACCCTGCCAGGCACCAGCGTTGAGCACCGCGAAACGCCGCGTGCTCGATGCCGAGGAACTGACGAGACGCGCCGCCACCACGGGGCCGGGCGAACGCTCGCGGAGCTGCAGCAGTGCCTTCAGGCGGCGATTGTCGTAGGACAGCGTCCGCGCACGCATCAGTAGGGCATGGTTGTCCGCGAGCTGCTTGCGGAGCTGCTCGTTCTGCCTGCGAACGCCGATATAGTCGGAAACCGAGGCAGGGATCGAGGCGATGCCCCGGCCGATCGCGGCGACGCCTGACGAGACCGGAGTGGTCACCTCGGCAACGGTCGCCCGCAACGCGGCGAAAGCCGGTGGGTCGAGCGTCGCCAGGGCAAGCAGCACCGCGCCGACGAGCGAACCCGCAACGGCGATCACGTAGCTCAGGAATAGGCTGTATTGCGCCCGCCGCGAAAAACCCGGGCGCCGGTTACGAGACGGCGCCATATTCCCCCTCAAGGAAGGCCCGGTACCGCCTATCGGCACCGGGACTTCATCATCTGATCACGCGCTGTGCAGCACACCGCGGAATACCGGATCCTCGAGCGCGCGGCCCGTGCCAAGCGCAACGCAGGTCAGCGGATCGTCGGCGATCGTGACGGGCAGGCCGGTCTCGTCGCGCAGCACCTCGTCGATGCCCTTCAGCAGCGCGCCGCCGCCGGTGAGCACGATGCCCTGGTCGACGATGTCGGCGGCGAGTTCCGGCGCGGTGTTCTCCAGCGCGATGCGGACGCCCTCGACGATCTGGCCGACCGGTTCCGAGAGCGCTTCGGCGATCTGGCCCTGGTTGATCTGGATTTCCTTCGGCACGCCGTTGACCAGGTCGCGTCCCTTGACGTGGATGGTCAGGCCGATGCCGTCTGGCGGCGGCTTCGCCACGCCGACTTCCTGCTTGATCCGCTCGGCGGTCGAATCGCCGATCAGCAGGTTGTGGTTGCGGCGGACGTACGAGACGATCGCCTCGTCCATCTTGTCGCCGCCGACCCGGACCGAGGTGGTGTAGGCGAGGCCGCGCAGCGACAGCACAGCGACTTCGGTCGTGCCGCCGCCGATATCGACGACCATCGAGCCGATCGGCTCGGTCACCGGCATGTCGGCGCCGATCGCCGCGGCCATCGGCTCCTCGATCAGCCAGACCTGCGAGGCGCCGGCGTTCGAGGCTGCGTCGCGGATCGCGCGGCGTTCGACCGAGGTGGAGCCCGACGGCACGCAGATCACGATCTGCGGCCAGCGCATGAAGCTGCGCTGCCCGCCATGCACCTTGTGGATGAAATGCTTGATCATCTGCTCGGCGACATCGATGTCGGCGATGACGCCGTCGCGTAGCGGACGGATCGCCTGGATGCTGTCCGGGGTCTTGCCCATCATCAGCTTGGCATCGTCGCCCACTGCCTTGACGCGCTTCACGCCGTTGATCGTTTCAACCGCGACCACCGACGGTTCGTTGAGGACGATGCCGCGTCCGCGCAGATACACCACTGTGTTCGCGGTTCCGAGGTCGATCGCCATATCGTGCGACATGAGTCTGAAGAAACGCGAGAAGAAGGCCATTGATCGTTCCGTTCCAGGCCGGCCGTTTTGCGGTCCGGCAGTTCGCACTACCACTTCCAACACCTGTGAACGCCCGGCCAGAGCTGGAAATTCCACGCTCAGTTTGCCGAGTAGATGCGGGTCGCGGGATGCCGTCGCTTGGGCTAGAGCCACACCCATGTCAATACGCCGCCTGCCCGAACATCTCGTCAATCGTATCGCCGCCGGTGAAGTGGTCGAACGACCCGCCAGCGCGTTGAAGGAACTGGTCGAAAACGCGATCGACGCGGGCGCCCGCCGCATCGCGATTCGTCTCGCTGGCGGCGGGACCGACCTGATCGAGGTGACCGATGACGGGTGTGGCATGACGCCCCCCGACATGGCGCTTGCGCTGGAGCGGCACGCGACCTCCAAGCTGCCGGATGAAGCGATCGAAAACGTCGCGACGTTGGGATTTCGCGGCGAGGCGTTGCCGTCGATCGCGAGCGTGGCGCGGCTGACCCTGGAGAGCCGGGTGCGGGGCGCTGAAGGCTGGTCGCGGATCGTCGATAACGGGGCGCTCGTGTCGGAAGGGCCCGCGGCGATTCCCCCCGGCACTCGGGTGCGGGTCGACGCGCTGTTCGAGCGTGTGCCGGCACGGCGCAAGTTCCTGCGATCGGCGCGATCGGAATATGCGGCGAGCCTCGATGTGGTTCGCCGGCTGGCAATGGCGCGGCCTGACATCGCCTTCAGCCTGGAACATGACGGGCGGCGTTCGCTATCAGTCGGTGCTGGCGAGAGCCTGCCTGACCGGGTCGCCGCGTTCACTGACCGGGCACTGATCGACAATGGCGTGCCGATCGATTTGGAACGCGAGGGGCTGAAACTCGGCGGGATTGCGGGCCTGCCCACCTTCAACCGAGGGATCGCCGATCACCAATATCTCTTCGTCAACGGCCGCCCCGTGAAGGACCGGCTGCTCGTCGGCGCGGTTCGCGGCGCCTATGCCGAACTGCTTGCCCGCGACCGGCACGCGGTGGTCGCCCTGTTCCTTGAGGTGCCGGCCGACATGGTCGACGTGAACGTGCACCCGGCCAAGACCGAGGTGCGTTTCCGCGAACCGGCGATGGTGCGCGGGATGATCGTCAGCGGCCTGAAGCGCGCGCTGGACGAAGCCGGGCATCGTAGCGTCCAGCGCCCAAGCGAGACGGCGCTGGCGGCGTGGCAGCAGGAGCCGATGACGCCCGTCTCGCCCCAGCTCTGGGAAGACCGGCAATGGGACAGCCGTCCGGCGACTGGCCAGCACGCCGTGTTCGAACGTCGTCAGGGTTTCATCCCCCCGCCGATGGCGCGGGCCGAGCCGGCCTATGCGCCGCCGCCGGAGACGGTGTCCTTCCCGCTGGGTGTCGCACGGGGCCAGGTCGCCAAGACCTATATCGTCGCCGAGGCCGAGGACGGGCTGGTGTTGGTCGACCAGCATGCCGCCCATGAGCGTCTGGTGCTTGAACGGATGCGCAAGGCGATGGCGCATGGTGGCGTCGCCGCGCAGGCGTTGCTGCTGCCCGAAGTGATCGAGCTTGACGAGCCGGCCTGCGATCGCCTGGAAGCGCGCGCTGCGGAACTGACCGAGTTCGGGCTGGATCTTGAGCGGTTCGGCCCGCGCGCCATGCTGGTGCGCAGCGTGCCGGCAATGCTCGGGCAAAGCGACGTCACCGGGCTCGTTACTGATCTCGCCGACGAACTGGCGGCGTTCGACGAGGCGCTCAGCCTCAAGGAGCGGCTCGATCATGTTGCGGCGACCATGGCCTGCCACGGATCGGTCCGGGCGGGGCGGGTGCTGTCGGTGGCGGAGATGAACGCGTTGCTCCGCGAGATGGAGATCACGCCCCATTCGGGCCAGTGCAATCATGGCCGGCCGACCTGGGTGAAACTGCAGCACTCGGATATCGAGAAGCTGTTCGGCCGGAAGTGAGGGACAATGCGCATGCCCGAGGCGGGCGGCGCTATACTCCTGCCGGTTGCCGGAGGCGGCTTCTCAGCCATTGTCGCGCCGGCGCCTCATAAAGATAGGCGGCGATCGTCGCGAAGAGCATGATGGCTACCGCGGTAAGGGCCCATAACGCAATTGCCCCCGAACGAGCGCCGATCAAGTCCGCGGCAACCAGCAGCAGGGGATAATGGACGGCGTAGAGCGGATAGGACAACGCCGCCAGCCATCTGGCGAGCCGTATCGCGGCCGTGGCCAGGCGGGCATGTGTCGCCAGCAGAACGATGATCGGGAACAGCAGGAACAGCGTCGCGCCGATCCGCGGGACCATCGCGCCGAAGCGGGGCGTCATCAGCAGGAAGAATGTCGTTGCGATCGGCCAGATGGCGGAGAAGGCGGGCGGCCTCAGGCGTCCCGCGACGATCAGCCGATAGAGCAGAAGACCAGCACCATAGCTCCACCCGATGCGCGCGAAACCACCGGCGAGGGTCGACCAGTTCCCGCCGCCGCCCCAATTGCCGGTCGATCCGGCGATCCAGGCCCAGGCGATGCCGCAGGCTATCGTCACTATGGCGAGACGCGATGTGGACAGCCTGCGCACGGCACCCGCATGCGCGGCATTGGCGATGAGTTCGAGGAAGAGCGACCAGATGACGCCGTTCAGCGGGAACAGGAGCGGGGAGGTGAAATCCGGCACTAGGAAGAACTGGCCGAGGGAATGCAAGCCAATGCCGGATGTCCCGTGCAGCGTGACCTGAACACCCAGGCCGATCAGGGCGCCAAGGAACAGGGCGGGGTAGAGGCGGGCGATCCGGACGGCCATGAAGCTGCGCCAGCGCATGCCGTCGAGCAGCTTGCGTTCATAGGCATAGCCGATGACCAGGCCGCTCATCATGAAGAACAGATCGACGGCGAGATAGCCAAGTGGCGCCAGCCATCGATAGCCGCCGAGATAGCCGATATGGACGAAAAGGACGCTGATCGCGGCGATGCCGCGCAGGACGTCGAGCGTCAGGAACCGGTGGGCGTCTGGAACAGTGAGCAGGGCGCTCATACCCTCATGACGGTCGAAGGATTCCTGTCCCGTCACCGTTGAGCCCGATGCCGGCAAGACCGATCCTTCAGTCAAGGAACACGCATGCGCGGGCTTCGATGCTCAGGCGAGGCACAGCTCCCTGGCTCTCCGGATGAATGAAGCTGGTATGCGGGCACCCCGACGGCTCGCCCGACAGTGAGTCCGACTGGCGAAAGATCAGCGCTTCGTCGGGTGTCATGGCCGAATAATAGCACCAGCGATGGCGGCTATTGGCTTTCAACAGGTAGAATTCCGATTCGACTTCGGCACTGCCCGGATTCCCGACGGCATCCGCCCGCACGAGGTCAGTCATCGCCACCGTGCGGATGTCGCATAGGGCGAGCGGCCTGTCCTGCGGAGGAGGGCGCAGCGAACGCCAGACGGTGTAGATCGTGAAGCGGTCTGTGCCGGCGCCAGTAGCGCCCGCCCGTTCAAGCGCCGTGGCTGCGGCTGCCTGGATCGAACGATCGGTAAAATCCGTGTGCGCGATCGGGGCCGGCACCTCGGTGATCATGCCGGTCGCGTCCGGTGTGTGACGGCTGGACCGCAGGACCGGGCGCGGAAGTGCGAACACCCGGGTTGCGCCGCTGGCCTGCCTCACCAGCTCCTCGACCTCGGCGAGATAGACCTTTTCCACTTCAGCGGCATCAGTAAAGTCGGCGACGCGGCTTTCGTGCCGGACGAGCGTGAACCCTTCGTCGGACAGCGAGGCCGGGTCGGCAGCGTAGCGCATGTCGTGAATCGGGAGTTCCCTGTCCTCGAAGGGGACAAGTGACCGTTCCGGCTGGATGCGGTCAGCGCGGGGACGGGAAGATCCGTCGGCGAGATACCCTATGCGTGCCCGAACCATTGTGGAGGGCGCAGCTTTTCGGACTTTCCAGAGTCTGTTCAGCCACATGAGTTCGCCCCGCCGGCAGCTTAACGCTGCCCGACGTTTCGGATAGGCTCAGGTCGGTATGGTGACAAGAACAACCACAAGTCCCCCGAGGAAGTGGTATCATCTTTTCATGTTTTATCAGTGGACTTGCCTCGCTGAAACATCGGTTACTCCGGCAACTCGACCGAATCCTCACCAACCCCGCTTTCGTTCTGCGCGGGGAGCGCCTACATCGCGCGTCCCATGTCCCGTCCCAAGCCCCCCGTCTTCGAGAAAACCAAGATCGTCGCCGAGAACCGGCGGGCGCGGTTCGATTATGCCATCGATACCGTTTACGAGGCCGGAATCGCCCTGACCGGCACCGAGGTGAAGTCGCTGCGCAGCGGCACCGGGTCGATCGCGGAGAGCTATGCCGAGGTGAAGGACGGCCAGGTCTGGCTGATCAATTCGAACGTTCCCGAATTCAGCCATGGCAACCGCTTCAACCACGAGCCCAAGCGGCCGCGTAAATTGCTCCTTCACGAGCGCGAGATAAACAAGATGCACGGCGCGGTGGCGCGCGAGGGCATGACGCTCGTGCCGCTGATGATCTACTTCAATTCGAAGGGACGTGCGAAGGTTGAGCTGGCGCTAGCGAAGGGCAAGAAGGACCACGACAAGCGCGCGACGATCAAGGAACGCGACTGGAAGCGTGAGCAAGGGAGGATCATGCGTGATCGTGGCTGAGCGGCCACGCCTTTTCACGCGCGTCGCCGCCTGGTGGCAGCGTACCATGCCGACGCGCGAGAGCATGGAGCAGAACCGCCTGTTGCGGCCGATCGCTCACCGTGTCCTTGCCCCCGCCCTGTGGCGGTTCACGCGCCGTTCAGTGCCGCGCGGCGTAGCGCTCGGCATGGTGACCGGCATCCTCTTCCCGGTCGCGCAGATTGCTTTCTCGGCGGTGCTCGCCCTGCCGATCCGCGCCAATATCCCGGTTGCCGCGGCGATGACCTTCATCACCAACCCTTTCACCACGCCGTTTCTGTGGGTGGCTGCCTATTGGATCGGGAAGCAGGCACTGCATCTCGATGCGCAGGTGCCGGGCGCCCCGATCGCAACCCAGGTCGCGGCGAATTCGAGCTGGCTTCACTGGCTGCTGTCGACTGCCGGGCCCGCGACGATCGTCGGGCTGTTCATCATCACCCTGGTCCTGTCGGTGGTCGGGTATGCGGCGGCGGCGCTCGGCTGGCGCTGGTGGATCGCGCGCAAATGGCGCAGCCGGGCCCATGCCAGGCTGAAGCAGTGAACTGCTCGCGGCCTCGGCATTGACCGGCCGCAAGCTCAATACAGCGCGTTCGCATCTTGTAAGCAGCTTGACGCGTCCCTGAGCGCGGCCAAAGAGAGGCAGGATGGCAAGCCTTCCAGCATCCTCCGCCTCAGCGCTCTCGCCGGCGCGCGGCGCGGCGTTGATCGCCGCTGCGTGCGGGTTGACCGCGGCGCTGCTGATTTTGGTGGTGCTGCGCAACCTGCCAGTCGCCGCGGCCTTCCTGGCGACTTCCCTGGTGATCCTCGGATCGCTGCTCCTGTTTCGCAGGCTGTTCCCATCTGGACGTGCCGAAAGCATCGAACCCGACTGGAGCGTTGCCCGGACGCTGGCCGCTAGCAGCCCGGAGGCGGTGGCGATCACTGATCGCGCCGGACGCCTGGTATGCGCCAACGACCGGTATGAGGCGCTATTCGCCGGTTTCCCGACTCCCCCGGCATTGCCGGTGGATGAGGCGGGAATCGACCTCCTTGGCGCCGCCGGTCGCACCGCCTGGCGTGACGGCGCTGCCTCGGTTGCCCGGCTGATTGCACGCGGCACGCTGCTCAGGGCGGAGATCGAGCGGGCGGGGGCGGACGAGGATCTGCTCGTCTGGCGTTTCCGTGGCGTCGAGGCGCTTGACCTCGCCGCCACCGTCGAAGGCGTGATCGGCGGACCAACCGGGGACCGGCTTGCCGCGGCGGGGATCATGGCCGCCCTGATCGCGCCCGACGGCCGGATACGTGCCGCGAACCGCGTACTGCGCGCCCGCGCCATGGGGCATGAGGAAGGCGCGGTTGCCGGCCGCGACTTCGCCCGGTTCCTGATCACCGACAGTCACGGCCTTGTCCGGTTCGAGCGCGAAGGGCTGACCGGCAGCCCGTTGCGAGTCCTTCAGATCCCGTTCCTCGACGGCGACGATGCGCCCATGCTGGTCGTCTTGCTTGATGAGGAGGGCGGTGCCAGCGAGCCGGCGATCGGGGCGAGCGCCAGCGCGCATGTCCGTAGCCTCGTCTCGCTGATGCCGTTCGGCATGGCGCTGGTCGATCGCGACGGTCGCTTTCTCCAGATGAACGATGCGTTCGCGCGCGCGGCGGAGGTCGATGCGGCGGCGCCGCCGCTCTATCCCGGCGATCTGCTGGTGCGCGAGGACAAGGGGGTGGTCGCCGACGCGATCCGGCGTTTCGCGAACGGGGCGACTCATTCGACCGATCTCGCGGTGCGTCTGAAGGATCATCCGGAGGAGCCGGTCGCGCTGTCGATCGCCGGCGCGCGCGGCCTGGGCGATGCGGCGGTGCTGCTCAGCCTCAAGGACAATAGCGAGGAGACCCGGCTCAAGCGCGAGGTGGCGCAGGCGACCAAGATGCAGGCGGTCGGCCAGCTTGCCGGTGGCGTCGCGCATGACTTCAACAATATCCTGACCGCGATCATCGGGCATTGCGACCTGATGCTGATGCGCCATTCGCCCGGCGACAGCGATTATGACGACATCCAGCAGATCCGCGCCAATTCGAACCGGGCCGCGAGCCTGACCCGGCAGCTTCTCGCCTTTTCCCGCCAGCAGACCCTGGTGCCGCAGGTATTGCAGTTGCCGGACGTGATTTCGGAGGTTTCCAACCTGCTCAAGCGCCTGCTCGGCGAGACGGTGACGCTGACGGTGAAGCATGGCCGTAACCTGGGCCCGGTGCGCGCCGATCCGGGGCAGCTCGAACAGGTCGTGGTCAACCTCGCGGTCAATGCGCGCGACGCGATGCTGGCGAAGGACCCCCGCGGTGGCGGCGAATTGTCGATCCAGACCAAGTCGGTGACCGCGACCGACGTTCGCCGGATGGGGTCCGACATCCTGCCGATCGCCGATTATATCGCGCTCGAGGTGGCCGATACCGGTGGCGGCATCCCGCCCGAGATATTGCCCAAGATCTTCGAACCCTTCTTCACCACCAAGGATGTCGGCAAGGGGACCGGGCTTGGCCTCTCCACCGTCTATGGCATCGTCAAGCAATCGGGCGGCTATATCTTCGCCGACAACCGGGAACAGGGGCGCGGGCAGGGGGCGGTGTTCACCATCTACCTCCCGGTCCATACCGCGTCGCAGCCCGCCAAGCCGGCAAGCCCGGCCAGGAACAGGGACAAGCCGACCGACCTGTGGGGTACCGGCACGATCCTGCTGGTCGAGGACGAGGATATGGTCCGCGCCGTCGCCGAGCGCGCGCTGGTCCGGCAGGGCTATACGGTGCTGACCGCGGAAAATGGCGAGGTCGCGCTCGACGTGCTGGCAAAGAGCGCGCGGCCCGACCTGCTGATCTCCGACGTGGTCATGCCGGTGATGGACGGGCCGACCATGGTTCGCCAGGTCCGCTCGCGCTACCCCGACCTGCCGATCCTGTTCATGTCCGGCTATGCCGAGGAGCAGTTGCGCAAGTCGATCGACCTCGACAATGTCACCTTTCTCGCCAAGCCCTTCTCGGTACAGCAGCTTGCCGAGGCGGCGCGGGACGTGCTGGCGGCGAAATGACTTGGCGGCGATACGCGCCGGAGATTATGGGGCGATGATGACCGCCCCGACCAACATCCTCATCGTCGAAGACGAGCCCCTGATCGCGATGATGCTCGAGGATTTTCTCGACGTCCTCGGCAAGACCATGGCCGGCACGGCCGACAACGTCGCCGATGCGCTGAAACTGGTCGAGGCGGGCGGCATCGATGCGGCGATCCTCGACGTGAACCTGCGCGGCGGGGAGAAGAGCTGGCCGATCGCCGACGCCCTGGCCGCGAAGGGCGTGCTGTTCGTGCTCGCGACCGGCGGATCGGCCGAGAGCGTGGCCGAGGCCTATCGCGGCCGGCCGACGCTGTCCAAGCCCTTCACCATGGATGCGGTATCACGGGCGCTCGACTCGCTCGGTTAGGCGATCCGTTCCGGTACTGCCGCCGCGTCCTCGATCAGCGACTGGGCGGGAGCCACTGCTTCCCAGGGAAAGACGAACCAGTCCTTGTCGACAGTGCGGTCGATCGTGAGGGCGCGATACTCGACCCTTTGCGCCGAGTTGGCGTTGTCGATCAACGTGGCGAAGCGAATACTGTCCGGTACCGCGCCGGCTGTACGCAGGACTTCGCGCAGATGGCCGATGGTGCGGCCCGAATCATTGATGTCGTCCAGGAACAGCAGCCTTTCACCCGCCTGGGTGCGGTGCGCGAGCCTGACCAGCGGCTCGTCGGCGAAATCCTTCACCTGGCTCGAATAGTCGACCGACAGCATCGGCATGCCGGTGGCATGGCTGAGATAGACGGCCGGGGCGAGGCCGCCGCGCCCGATACCGATGATGAAGTCCGGTTTCCAGTCGTCCTCGGCCAGTTGCGTCGCAAGCGCGCGGACGGCGGCGACGAACGCCTCGTGCGGTATCTCGGTGAAAACGGTCATCGGCTTGCCTCCACATAGGCATCGAGCCGGGCGAGATGCGCCGCCACCGCGTCGTCGGGCAGGAAGGAACCGAGAAAGCTGTTGCGGGCGAGCAGCGCCAGATCGTCGCGGTCGAGCCCCCGCGCGGAGGCCGCCGCCCGGTAATTGTCGGCGATATAACCGCCGAAATAGGCCGGATCGTCCGAATTGATCGTGGCGCGAAGCCCCGCCTTGATCATCCGGTCGATTGGATGATTGGCCATGTCGTCGACCACGCACAGTTTCAGGTTCGAAAGCGGGCATACCGTCAGCGTCATGCCGGTACGCGCCAGCCGCGCGGTGAGAACGGGATCCTCGAGGCTGCGATTGCCATGGTCGAGCCGGTCGATCTCGAGCAGGTCGAGCGCCTGGTGGACATAGTCGGGCGGTCCTTCCTCGCCGGCATGCGCGACGAGCCGAAGTCCTTTCGCGCGGGCAGCCGCGAACACGCGGGCGAATTTTTCGGGCGGATGGCCAAGCTCGGACGAGTCCAGCCCCACGGCGTCGATCCGGTCGAGCCACGGTTCAGCCGCCGCCAGCGTGGCGAAGGCGGCATCTTCGTCGAGATGGCGCAGGAAGGACAGGATCAGCTTCGACGTCATGCCGTGCCGGGCGTTCGCGTCGGCCATGCCGGCGAGCAGGCCCTCGATCACCGTGCCGAAGGCGATGCCGCGATCGGTATGGGTCTGGGGATCGAACATGATCTCGGCATGGGCGACGCCGTCGGCCGCGGCGCGATCGAAATAGGCGACAGCGAGATCGCGAAAATCCTCCTGCTTCTGCAGCACGTTTGCGCCGGCATAATAGATGTCGAGAAAATCCTGCAGCCGGGAGAAGCTGTAGGCGGCGCGAACCTCCTCGACGCTCGCATAGGGGATCGCGACCTTGTTGCGCTGCGCCAGGGCGAACATCAGTTCGGGTTCGAGGCTGCCCTCGATATGCAAATGGAGTTCCGCCTTGGGCAAGCCGGTAATAAAATCGTGGTCGGTCATCTCTCCTTCATCGCGCGGGCACGATCGGGGAGCAAGCCGGAACGAGAAGGGGCCGCACCCCGGAACGGGTCGTTTCACGGATCCAACAAAATTATTGTTCCACTCTTGTTCTTTTGGAACAAACCGTATACGGAACTTCCAACACGCATTGAACGCGCGATGTGATCAGTCTAGCGACGGAGGCTCCAGTGGCGGCATCTTTGAAGGTCATCGACAACAAAATGGCAGTCTCCAACGACAAGGCGAGCTCAGAGCGCGCCAAGGCACTCGACGCGGCACTCGCACAGATTGATCGCGCATTCGGCAAGGGGTCGGCCATGCGGCTCGGCTCGAAGGAAACCATGCAGGTCGAGGCGATCTCGACCGGCTCGCTCGGGCTCGACATCGCGCTCGGCGTCGGCGGCCTGCCGCGCGGCCGCGTGATCGAGATCTACGGGCCGGAAAGCTCGGGCAAGACCACACTCGCGCTCCACGTCATCGCCGAGGCGCAGAAGACCGGCGGTACCGCGGCATTCGTCGATGCCGAGCATGCGCTCGATCCGGTCTATGCCAAGAAGCTCGGCGTCAACATCGACGAGCTGATCGTCTCGCAGCCCGACACCGGCGAGCAGGCGCTCGAGATCGTCGATACGCTGGTCCGCTCCAACGCGATCGACGTGCTGGTGGTCGATTCGGTCGCGGCCCTGGTGCCCCGTGCCGAGATCGAGGGCGAGATGGGCGACAGCCATGTCGGTCTTCAGGCCCGCCTGATGTCGCAGTCGCTGCGCAAGCTGACCGGCTCGATCAGCCGCTCGCGCTGCATGGTGATCTTCATCAACCAGCTCCGCATGAAGATCGGCGTGATGTACGGCAACCCGGAGACGACGACGGGCGGCAACGCGCTGAAATTCTATGCTTCGGTCCGCCTCGACATCCGCCGCACCGGCCAGATCAAGGATCGTGAGGAGATCATCGGCAACACCACCCGGGTGAAGGTCGTCAAGAACAAGGTCGCGCCGCCGTTCAAGCAGGTCGAGTTCGACATCATGTACGGCCAGGGCGTTTCCAAGATCGGCGAGATCCTCGATCTCGGCGTGAAGGCCGGGCTGGTCGAGAAATCGGGCGCGTGGTTCAGCTACGACAGCGTCCGCATCGGCCAGGGCCGCGAGAATTCGAAGAATTTCCTCAAAGAGAATCCCGAAATGGCCGATCGCCTCGAAAAGGCGATCCGGGCTCGTACCGACAAGGTGGCCGAAGAGATGATGGCCGGTCCCGATGCCGAGGACGACGACGAACTCTGAGAGCTGATTTTACGCGGCGTTCTCCCGTCGCAAAACCCGGAAAGGCCCGCCTGCGTTGGCGGGCCTTTCATATTTCGGGCCATGGAATTTTTGGAACGCCGCAGCGCTAGCCTGCATGGCGACCGCGGGATAGGGCTGTTCGGGCCGGCCCCATGAACGATCGCCCGGCGCGGAGAAAGAACATGACGACCGCGAGTGACTGGTCAGGGTCGATAGGCGATGTCTGGGCGGCCGAATGGCGCCGGACTGATCGCATTTTTGCCGGGCTGGCGACGCAGTTGAACGCCGCGATCCTCGATATGGCTCTCTCCGGCAGCGCGGCGATCGTCGATATCGGCTGTGGTGCCGGCACCACCAGCCTGGCGATCGCCGGGGCGCTGCCCGGCAGGCAGGTGGTCGGGGTGGATATATCGCCCAGCCTTGTCGAGATCGCGACCGGGCGTGGCCAGGGGCTCGACAATCTTTCTTTCCGCTGTGGACCGGCGGAAGAGCATCTCGCCGGTCTGGCGCCGGTCGACCTGCTCGTCTCGCGTCACGGAGTGATGTTCTTCCCCGATCCGGTTGCCGCTTTATCGGCATTGCGCGGCGGAACCGTGCCGGACGCTGGCCTCGTCTTCTCCTGTTTCAGGGCCACCACGCTCAATCCCTGGGCAACGGAGCTTGTCGTCGCTGCCCAGGGGGAGTTGCCGCCCCCCTCCACCGGCTATGTGCCCGGGCCTTTCGCCTTCGCAGATCCCGATGCCGTTCGCGCTTTGCTGACCGCGGCGGGATGGTCGCGGATCGATTGCCGGCCAGTCGAGTTCTCCTATCGCGCTGGCGAGGGCGCCGCTCCGGTTGCCGATGCATTGAGCCTGTTCCAGCGTATCGGGCCGGTTGCGCCGATCCTTCGCCAGGCACCGGTCGGGGAGCGGGCGGCAATGCTTGATCGGGTCGAGGCGGTCATCGCGCGGCACCATGTCGACGATGCCGTGGATTTCCCGGCTGCGGCGTGGTTATGGTCTGCGCATAACGACGGATAGAGAGAGGATTGCCGTGACGATCATCGTCCACCATCTCGAAAACTCCCGCTCCCAGCGCGTCCTGTGGATGCTCGAGGAACTGGGCATGCCGTATGAGGTCAAGCGCTACGAGCGCAACAAGCAGACCATGCTCGCGCCGCCCGAGTTGAAGAAGGTCCATCCGCTCGGCAAATCGCCGGTCATTGAGGACAGCGACGACGGCCGGGTGATCGTGGAAACCGGCGCGATCATCGATTATCTGGTCGAGAAGGCCGACGGGAGGCTCGGGCCGCTGCCGCACCGCGATTCGGTCCTCCGTTACCGCCAGTTCCTGCATTATGCCGAAGGGTCGCTGATGCCGCCCCTGCTCGTGCTGCTCGTCGTCAATCGTATCCCGTTCCTCGGCAAGAAGGCGGCGAAGCGCATCCAGCCGATGATCGACGTGCATCTTGACTATGTCGAATCCGAACTCGCTCAGCGTCCCTGGTTTGCGGGGGAGGAGATCACCGGTGCCGATATCATGATGAGCTTCCCGCTCGAGGCAGCGCGCAACCGTGCCGGGCTCGATGGCTCGCGGCCGCATACCATCGCCTGGCTCGACCGGATCCACGCCCGTCCGGCCTATCGGGCGGCTTTGGCAAAGGGCGGGCCCTATGCCTATGCCTGAGCGCTGATCGAGCTCGGTTGATTCAATGTGGTGAACGCTGGCTGCAGGATAGGGGCTGCGCGGAACCCTCGGGAACCGGCGGGCTCTTTCTCATCGCTATACGCCGCAGATATCCCTGTTCGGCGCTGAATTTTCCCTGTTATCCGCGCCTGAATTCCCTGTTCTCGGATAACAGGGAATCTGTTATACTGAATTGATATTAAACAGGAATATTCGAATAATCCGCTGCAAGCCGGATAAAAAAAGAAATTCCCTGTTACTGGCCCGGAACAGGGAATTTCCTCGGGCTTTTTAAAGCACGCCCTTCGATGGCGCCTGTGGCGGATCGATGTCGGCAGGCTCGATCGGGTCGAGATCGCCCTCCCATTTCGCCACCACGCTTGCTGCGATGGCGTTGCCGACCACGTTGGTGGCTGAACGCCCCATGTCGAGGAAATGGTCGACCGCGAGGATCAGCAGCAGCCCTGCCTCGGGGATCTTGAACAGCGACAGCGTGGCCGCGATCACCACCAGGCTTGCGCGCGGGACGCCGGCAATCCCCTTCGACGTGACCATCAGCACCAGCAGCATGGTAATCTGCTCGCCGAGCGAGAGGTGGACGCCATAGGCCTGGGCGATGAACAGCGACGCGAACGTCATGTACATCATCGATCCGTCGAGATTGAACGAATAGCCGAGCGGCAACACGAAGCTGCCGATCTTCGGCGGCACGCCGAACCGGTCGAGCGCCTCGAGGGTGCGGGGATAGGCTGCCTCTGACGAGGCGGTCGTGAAGGCGAGGATCAGGGGATCGCGGATATAGCGTACCAGCAGCGAGGTCCGCTTGCCGATGAAGAGGTAGCCGAGCCCGATCAGCAGCAGCCAGAGCAGCAGGAGCGCGATATAGAAGGAGAGGATGAAATAGCCGAGATCGGCGAGCACGCCGGGTCCGCGTTCGGCGAGCGTACTGGCGACCGCGGCGAACACGGCGAACGGGGCGAAGCGCATCACATAGTTGGTGATCTGCAGCATCACCGCGACCAGCCCCTCCAGCGCGCGGACCAGAGGGGCCGCCTTGTCGCCGACCGCCGTGATCGCGACGCCGACGAAGACGGAGAAGACCACGATCTGGATGATCTCGTTGG
This sequence comes from Candidatus Sphingomonas phytovorans, assembly GCA_029202385.1. NCBI lineage: Bacteria > Pseudomonadati > Pseudomonadota > Alphaproteobacteria > Sphingomonadales > Sphingomonadaceae > Sphingomonas > Candidatus Sphingomonas phytovorans. The sequence goes on along the minus strand of CP119314.1, from coordinate 1,419,372 downwards.
TCGACATCGCCTCGATCATCGAGGACGGGACGACGTGGGTAACGAAATCCTTCAGGTTGAAGCCGGTCTTCACGATGCCTGCATCCGCATTGACGGGCGGGATCGGCAGGCCGAGGCCGACACCGGGTTGCAGGATGTTGACCAGGATGAGCCCCAGCGTCAGCGACAACAGGCTTGCACAGATGAACCAGGCGAGCGAGCGAAGGCCGACACGGCCCAGCGCGCCGGTATCCCCCATATGCGCGATGCCGACGACAAGCGTCGAGAAGACCAGTGGCGCGATGATCATCTTGATCAGCCGCAGGAAGAGCGTCGTGACGATCGAGAAATAGCCGGCGATCTTTTCCAGTGCGGCCGCGGAGGCCGGGGTGTTGTCGTCTATCGCGAGATGCAGACCCCAGCCGACGACGAGCCCAAGCACCAGGCCGATAACGATGTAGAGCGTAAGGCGCTTGGCCATGAAGATGTCCCCGGAGATTTGCGCGGCAGGGAAGGGGATTGCGGCCGCGCGGTCAAGCGCCTTATGTCCGGACGCAACAAACGGAAAGAGGCCCTATGCTGGTGACGAAACGCGAGTTGCTCGGCGGCGCGGTGACGGGTCTTTCGTTGCTCGCCGTGCCGTCGATCCTCCGGGCGGCCGAACCTGATCTTTCCGCGCTGAACGACATCACAGCGGGCACGGCGCCGATCGGCGCTGAAGAGCGCCGGGCCCGAATCGCGCGCGCGCAGGGCCTGATGAAGGCAAATGGGATCGGTGCGGTGCTGATCGAGCCCGGATCGTCGCTGATCTATTTCACGGGCGTTCGCTGGGGTCGGAGCGAACGGCTGACCGCCGCGGTGCTGCCGGTCGAGGGCGACCCGTGCATCGTCACGCCCTTTTTCGAGGAACCGTCCGTTCGCCAGACGCTCGGCGTGCCGGCGGAGGTGCGGGTGTGGCAGGAGGATGAGGACCCGCTGGTCGTCGTCGCCGGCTTCCTGAAGGATCGCAAGCTCGCCGCGCGCCCGATCGGGATCGAGGAGACCCTGCGCTATTTCGCGGTGAACGGCCTCGCCCGGGCGCTGCCGGGCGCGAAACTCGTCTCCGCCAATCCGGTCGTGCGCGGTTGCCGCATGATCAAGACAGCGCCCGAGATCGCGCTGATGCAGACTGCGACCGATGTGACGATCGCCGCCTATCGCTGGACATATCCGCGAATCGAGAAAGGCATGAAGCCGGCCGATATCGGCGCACTGATGAACGCGGCGACGCGAAAGCTGGGCGGCGATCCCGAATTCGCGCTGGTCCTGATCGGCGAGGCCGCGGCCTATCCGCATGGCAGCCGCGCGCCGCAGGTCGTGGCGGACGGGCAGGTGGTCCTGATGGACTGCGGCTGCACGGCGCAGGGATATCAGTCGGATGTCTCGCGCACTTTCGTGTTCGGCACCGCAAATGCCGAGCAGCGCAAAGTGTGGGATCATGTGCGCGAGGGCCAGGCGACCGCGTTCGCCGCCGCGAAGCTCGGGGCGGCAGCCGGGAGCGTCGATGACGCCGTCCGTCGCCGCTATGAAGCGCTTGGCTATGGCCCGCGCTACAAGCTGCCGGGCCTGTCGCACCGCACCGGCCACGGCATCGGGCTGGACGGGCATGAGCCGGTCAATCTGGTCCATGGCGAGGCTACGCCGCTGGCCGTTGGCATGTGTTTTTCGGATGAGCCGGGGCTCTATCTGCCGGGCAAGTTCGGGGTACGGCTGGAGGATTGTTTTCACATGACCCCGGCTGGCCCGAAATGGTTTTCGCAGCCTCCGACGACGATCGACGCCCCGTTCGGGTGATGTTCCTTGGCAAGGCGCGAAGTCCCGCTTAAATCGCCGCCCATGACATCGACCAACGACATCCGCCGATCCTTCCTCGACTATTTCGAAGCCGAGGGACATGCGCGCGTCCCGTCCGCGCCGCTTGTGCCGCACAATGATCCGACGCTGATGTTCGTCAATGCGGGCATGGTGCCGTTCAAGAATGTGTTCACCGGCCTTGAAACGCGCCCCTATTCGACCGCAACCTCGTCGCAGAAATGCGTGCGCGCGGGCGGCAAGCACAATGATCTCGACAATGTCGGCTATACGGCGCGGCACCATACCTTCTTCGAAATGCTCGGGAACTTCTCGTTCGGCGATTATTTCAAGGAGCGCGCGATCTCGCTCGCCTGGAATCTGATCACGAAGGAATGGGGCATCTCGCCCGACCGGCTGACCGTCACCGTCTATCATACGGACGACGAGGCTTTCGACCTCTGGCGCCGGATCGCCGGCCTGCCCGAGAGCCGGATCATCCGCATCGCCACTTCGGACAATTTCTGGTCGATGGGCGATACGGGGCCGTGCGGCCCCTGTTCCGAGATATTCTACGATCATGGCGATCATATCCCCGGCGGCCCTCCCGGCAGCCCTGACGAGGATGGGGACCGATTCGTCGAGATCTGGAACCTGGTGTTCATGCAGTTCGAGCAATCGGCTGACGGCACCCGGGCCGATCTGCCGCGCCCGTCGATCGACACCGGCATGGGGCTGGAGCGCGTCGCGGCGGTGCTGCAGGGCGTGCACGACAATTACGACACCGACACGTTCAAGGCGCTGATCGCCGAATCGAGCGCGCTGACCCGTACCGCCAGCACCGGCCCGACCCAGGCGAGCCACCGCGTTATTGCCGATCATCTGCGCGCTTCGGGCTTCCTCGTCGCTGACGGCGTGCTGCCGGCGAACGAAGGCCGGGGCTATGTGCTTCGCCGGATCATGCGCCGCGCGATGCGGCATGCGCATCTGCTCGGGGCGAAGGAGCCGCTGATGCACCGGCTGGTGCCGTCGCTCATCGCTGAGATGGGCACCGCCTATCCCGAACTGCTGCGCGCGCAGGCTTCGATCGAGGCCACCCTGCTGCAGGAGGAAACCCAGTTCCGCCGCACGCTGACCAACGGCTTGCGCCTGCTGGATGAAGCGACAGCCGGCATGGTGCCTGGAGCGACCCTGGCGGGTGAAACCGCGTTCAAGCTCTACGATACGTTCGGCTTCCCCTATGATCTGACCGAGGACGCGTTGCGGGCGCAGGGCTTCGGCGTGGATCGTGCGGGCTTCGACACGGCGATGGCGGAGCAGAAGCGCGCTGCGCGTGCCGCCTGGAAGGGTTCGGGCGACCGCGCCTCGGACGAGATCTGGTTCGACATCGCCGAGGAAACCGGCGGTACCGAGTTCATCGGCTACAGCGCCGAAGAGGGCGAAGGTCAGGTTATCGCGCTGGTCAGGGATGGTCAGCGGGTCGATCGCGCCGGCCCGGGCGATACGGTCGACCTGGTTGTCAACCAGACCCCCTTCTACGGCGAGAGTGGCGGCCAGGTAGGCGATGCCGGGTCGATCGGCAGCGAGAAGGGACTGCGCGGTTCGATCCAGGATACGCAGAAGCATCTCGGCCGCCTCTGGGCGCATCGTCTCTATGTCGAGGCCGGCGAGGTCGCTATTGGCGATGCCGTGCGACTGACCGTCGACCAGGGCCGTCGCGGTGCAATCCGCGCTAACCACTCCGCGACTCACCTGCTGCACGAGGCACTGCGCCAGCGCCTGGGCCTGCATGTGGCGCAGAAGGGAAGCCTGGTCGCGCCTGACCGGCTTCGCTTCGATTTCTCCCAGCCCACCGCGATCGAGCCGCTCCGCATCGCCGAGGTGGAAGCCGATGTGAACCGGCATATCCGCGCGAATGGCGAAGTCTCGACCCGGCTGATGACGCCCGAAGAGGCGATCGACGAGGGTGCGATGGCGCTGTTCGGCGAGAAATATGGCGACGAGGTTCGAGTCGTTTCGATGGGTCGCGAGGGCGACAGGACCTATTCGCTCGAACTCTGCGGCGGCACTCATGTGAAGCAACTCGGCGACATCGGCCTGTTCAAGGTGATCGGCGAGAGCGCGGTGTCGAGCGGGATCAGGCGAATCGAGGCGCTGACCGGAGAGGCTGCGCGGCAGTGGTTCACTGCGCGCGACGAGAAGCTGCGCGACGCGGCGGCGGCGCTCAAGACATCGCCCGATGACGTGCCGGCACGTGTCGCCGCATTGGTCGAAGACCGGCGGCGGCTGGAACGTGAACTGGCCGAGGCGAAGAAGGCGCTGGCACTTGGCGGCGGCTCCGCCACTGCGGCCGGGCCGGAGCAGGTCGGCGGGGTCAGCTTCGTCGGCCAGGTCGTCCAGGATTTCGATGCCAAGGGCCTGCGCGGCGCGGTCGACGAGACCAAGCAACGGATCGGATCGGGCGTCGCGGTGATGGTCGCGGTCAATGAGGGGCGTGCTTCGATTGCGGTTGGGGTTACCGACGATCTGGTTGCGACTTACAGCGCTGTCGACCTCCTCCGTCGTGCGGTCGCCGTGCTCGGCGGGCAGGGCGGCGGTGGCCGGCCCGACATGGCGCAGGGCGGCGGCCCCGACGGATCGAAGGGCGCCGAGGCGATCGACGCGATTAGGGCAGCCCTTGCCGAGGGTCAGGCAACCGCCTGAACCTTGATGTCATTCAGGCCAGGAGAAGGGCAGGCTCGTCCTGCCGGTCTCGTCGCCATCGGCCGAGAAGCGTCGTTCCATGATGACGCCGCGTCCCGACATGTCGATTGCCACTATGGTGCTGCACCGTGTGCCATAGACCGGATTGCTGATGAAGATCGGCGAATGAAGCGGTTCCTGCGGCACATCGGAAGGCGTGTGGGGTTCTAGGCCGATGTCGGGCAGGATCTGTTCCCGCAAGCCATCGAACAGCAATTCGGGATCGATCGCGTCGCCGGTGATCCAGTCGAGCAGCCGTGACTTGAGCCGCATTGTCTTGGGCCACGGCTCGTCGAGCCGTCCGTTCGACAAGCCGTACAGGCCCGAAGCGAGGGTGCTTCGCGTGATATCCGGCCGGTTCGAGAGGAAATGTGCTCCTCGCCGGTCAGCCACGATCAGGTTGACCGGATTGAAGACCGAAAGATCAGCGGTGAGCGCATCCGCATAAGGACCGTTCCCCGCCAGATAGTCCGTCACCAGCGCCCCGCGCGAGGCCAGGCCGGGCTCCGGCAAGCCAAAGCCGCGTAGGTTGGTGACCACGGCAAGGCGGCCCTGTTCGGACACGCCGAGCCAGGTCCCGCCAGACTGGAGATCGCGTCCGGCAAGCAGATGATCCGGTTCCTGCCAGCGCTCAAGCGGCTGAGCCGGTCGGGCATGGAGTTCGTCGCGGTTGCCGGTCAGCAGAAGCCGCCAGCGAGGATGCGCTTGCCACGCAAAGGCCAGGACACACATGGGGGCTTCTTAGAACGCACGGGCGGCTTTGACATCGGTTCGTGCAGTGGCGCATGACATCGTCGGAGAGCGCCGGCGCCCCGCGACCGCGCCCGAAGGGGAGGGATGCGATGGATAGCCAGCAGCAGGATTCGGTCGGGCTCGAACCGCTCCCGGCCCGGCGATGGCCGCGCTGGATGCTGGCGGCGATCGGCATGGTAATGATCCTGGGCGGGGCACTGCTCGCAAGTGCGATCCAGACCTCCGGCGGCGTCCGGGTGAGCGATATCCGTTTCAACGGCGCCGGCGGCACCGAGATGAGCGCGCTTCTCTACGTTCCGACAAGTGCAACACCGACAACGCCAGCGCCCGGCATCCTGGCGGTGCACGGCTATATCAATTCGCGCGAGACGCAGGACGGCTTTGCGATCGAGTTCGCCCGGCGCGGCTATGTCGTGCTGGCGATGGACCAGACCGGCCATGGCTATAGCGGCGGCAAGGCATTCTCGAATGGCTTTGGCGGGCCGGACGGGCTCGCCTATCTTCGCTCGCTGCCGTTCGTCGACAAGGACCAGATCGGGCTTGAGGGGCACAGCATGGGCGGCTGGACTGTGCTCGCGGCGGCGGCGGCGATGCCCGATGCCTATCGCTCGATCGTGCTTGAGGGATCGTCCACCGGCGCGCCTTATGCGAAGGAAGGCACGCCCGGATGGCCGCGCAATCTGGGACTGGTCTATAGCCGCTATGACGAATTCTCCCAACTGATGTGGGGTGTCGGGCGCGCCATGGATGTCGGGCAAAGCGTGAAGCTGAAGCAGCTGTTCGGCACGTCGGAAGCGGTGCAGGCGGGTAGGCTCTATGGCTCGATCCCGGCGGGAACGGCGCGATATCTGGTGCAGCCGTCGACGACACATCCGGGTGATCATATCTCGGCGGCGGCGATCGGCGCCGCAACCGACTGGTTCGCTCGCACGCTTTCCGGCGGTCATCCGCGTCCGGCGGGGGATCAGATATGGTTCTGGAAGGAGATTGGCACCGGCCTCGGCCTGCTCGGCTTTGTGCCGCTGGTGCTGGGGCTGTTCGATCTGATGCTGGCGCTTCCCTTCTTTGCGTCGCTGCGGGGCAACCCCGTCGCGACGTTGCCCGCTCGGGACGCGCGATGGTGGCGTCGGGCGGCGATCGCCGCCGTGGTGCCGGTGCTGATCTTCTTCCCGGTCTTCATCGGGATATTCCTGCTGGTGCCGGCGACGGCGTTCCTGCCGCAGACGGTAACGACCCAGGTGACGGTGTGGGCGCTGGTGGGGGCGGGGCTGACCTGGTTCTTCGGGCGAGGGCGATCGGCCGGACGGGAAACTGGAATCGATTGGTTGAAGACGATCCTGCTCGCGCTTGCCGTGACGTTGGTGGCCTATCTGGTTCTGGCATTGGTGCAGCGATTGCTGATGACCGATCTCCGCTTCTGGATCATGGCGATCAAGCCGCCGAGCATCCGGCAATGGCTGATCGCGCTGATCTACATCGTGCCGATGACAGTCGCCTTCCTGATGACGGGAAGGGTGCTGAGCTCGCTGACGGTCGCGGATGACCATGGTGTGGTGCGCTATGTCTCGCCCATGCTGGTACTGTGTGGCGGGTTCGCCGCGCTGCTCGGTCTGGTCTATGGCGCATTCTTCGCGACGGGCACCCTGGCGACCGGATTCGATCCGCTGTCGACCATCATCGCGATCCAGTTCGTGCCGGTGCTGGCCGCTGTCGCAGCGGTCATGACCTTTGGCTGGAGCCGCACCGGCAGCCATCGGCCCGGCGCCGTGCTGGCCGGGATGTTGATTACCCTCTATGTCGTGGCCGGGACGGCGACCCAGGGCTGATCGATGTTATCGGGGAATCAGGTCTCGATCGCTGCCTTGCGAGCGCGGCGCAGGCGCGGCTCGCGCACCATGTCCGCTGCTTCCTTGATCTCCTTGCGCAACTCGTCGCGCTTTTCGTGGATCGAGGCGATGACCGGACCAACGGCAATGCCGAGATCGACCAGAAGCGCCTCCGACAATTGAAGCGAGCTTTCCAGCGTTTCTGGCACGGCGTCGGTGGCGCCAGCGCGATAAAGTTCAGCCGCATGGGCGGTATCGCGGGCGCGGGCGACGATCGTGAGGTTGGGCACCCAGCTGCGCACGCGGCGGGTGAGCTGCACTGACAGGACCGGATCGTCCATCGTCAGGATCAGCGCCTTGGCACGACCGAGATTGAGCCGGTCGACCAGTTCCGACCGGGCGACATCGCCGAAGATGACGGGATATCCTTCCGCTCGTGCTGCCTTGACCGCGTCGATATCGGCCTCGACGGCAATGAAGGGCTGGTCATGCACCTTGAGCATATCGGCCACCATGCGCCCGACGCGGCCGAAGCCGATCACCACTGTGCCGGGCCCTGCCGTGGGAATTTCCGCTTCGGATTCGTTGCTGCCGCCACGCAGTTCGATCCTTCGGGCCACGCGCTGGCCGAGCCAGGCGAGCAGGGGCGTGATGGTCAGGCCTATGGCGGTGACCGTCTGCCAGAAACTCGCCGTGTCCGGCATGATCAGCCTCGCCTGCGCCGCCGTGCCGAGCACGATCAGCGTGGTTTCGGACGGGCTCCCCATCAACAGGCCTGTTTCGGCCGCTACTCCGTTGCGGATGCCCGCGAACTTGAGCAGGCCGAACGTCACCAGCGCCTTTACCGCGACCACGGCGACGATCGCCGCCAGCAGCGCAGGCCAGTTCTCGAGGATCGAGGAAAGGTCAAGGCTCATGCCGACGGTGATCAGGAACACGCCGAGCGCCAGGCCCTTGAAGGGCGCGGTCATCACCTCGACTTCGCTGTGATAGTCGGTCTCGGCGATCAGCACGCCGGCCAGCAGCGCACCGACGATGGGCGAGAGTCCGACAGCGGTCGTGGCGAGGCTCGCGACGATCACCACAAGCAGCGAGGCGGCAAGGAACAGTTCCGGGCTCTTGGTCCGCGCGGCCTGGGCGAAGAGCCGCGGCAGGATCACCCGCCCGCCGATGAACATCGCGGCGATCGTCAGGATGCCGCCGATGATCACGCCGGCGATCGCGCTCAAGCCTTCACCCGCGCCTGGGCCGAGCGCTGCCAGCGCGAAGATGATCGGGACGAGCGCGAGATCCTCGAACAGCAGCATCGCGAAGGCGGACCGGCCGACCGGACTGCTCGTGCCCGCGATCGGCAGGACGAGCGCGGTTGAGGAGAGGGCGAGCGCCAGACCGAGGCCGATCGCCCCGGGCCAGCTTTGTCCGGTCAGATGGATGGCTACGCCGATGATGAGGCCGGACCCAAGCAGTTCGGCGGCGCCGGTGCCGAACACCAGCCTCCGCATCGACCAGAGGCGCTTCAGCGACAACTCGAGCCCGATCGAGAAAAGCAGCAGGATAATGCCGAATTCGGCGAACGGCTCGATCGCGTGCGCGTCCGAGATGGTGAGGTAGTAGAGCCACGGATATTCGTGGACGAGCGCGCCGAGACCCGAAGGGCCGACCAGCAGGCCGACCAGAATGAACCCGATCACCGGGCTGATCTTCAGCCGAGCAAATGCCGGAATAACCAGTCCCGCAGCGCCAAGAATGACGAGTGCGTCGCTGAAGCCCTTATTGTCCAATCCCATCGCCATGGGGGTATTTAGGCATGGCGAAACGACTTTGTCAGCCGATGAGTGGCGGCGATATGTCGATTATCGGTTTGGTTTGCCGTCAGCCGGGCGTTTGTGCCGCCGCCACGCGATATTGCCCGCGCATCAGGGGCGGCTGTGAGGGCATGAACATCGCCGCCGCGCCCGATCCGGACGCGGTGGCGGTGTTGTCATGGGTTATTTCGAGCTTCCCATCGCCTGTTCGAGGTTGATGCGAACCTCCTCGAAGAACTGCTCCGTGGTCATCCAGGGCTGATCCGGGCCGATCAGGATCGCGAGATCCTTGGTCATCTTGCCGCTTTCGACCGTGTCGACGCAGACCTTCTCGAGCAGTCTCGGCGAACTCGGTCACCTCGGGGGTGCCGTCGAACTTGCCGCGATACTTCAGGCCGCCGGTCCAGGCGAAGATCGACGCGATCGGGTTGGTCGACGTCGCCTTGCCTTGCTCGTGCATGCGGAAATGGCGGGTGACGGTGCCGTGCGCGGCTTCCGCCTCGACCGTCTTGCCGTCGGGCGTGAGCAGCACCGAGGTCATCAGGCCGAGCGAGCCGAAGCCCTGGGCGACCTGGTCCGACTGGACGTCGCCGTCGTAGTTCTTGCAGGCCCAGACGAATTCGCCATGCCACTTCAGCGCGCGACGCGACCATGTCGTCGATCAGGCGGTGCTCGTAGACGATGCCCGCTTCCCTGAACTCGATCCTTGAACTCGCTCTCGAACACCTCGGCGAACATGTCCTTGAAGCGGCCGTCATAGGCCTTGAGGATGGTGTTCTTGGTCGAGAGATAGACCGGCCAGCCGCGGTTGAGGCCGTAGTGCATCGACGCGCGGGCGAAATCGCGGATCGAATCGTCGAGGTTGTACATCGCCATGGCGACGCCCGGCGACCGGGAACTGGAACACTTCCTCGTCGATGACGGTGCCGTCGTCGCCCTCGAACATCGAGGCGCAGCTTGCCGGGGCCGGGGACGCGAAGTCGGTCGCGCGATACTGGTCGCCGAACGCGTGGCGGCCGACGACGATCGGATGAGTCCAGCCCGGGATCAGCCGGGGCACGTTCGGCATCACGATCGGCTCGCGGAAGATCGACGCCGCCCAGGATGTTGCGGATCGTGCCGTTGGGCGACTTCCACATCTTCTTGAGGCCGAATTCCTCGACCCGCGCCTCGTCGGGGGTGATCGTAGCGCACTTCACGCCGACGCCGTACTTCTGGATGGCGCGGGCGCTGTCGACAGTGATCTTGTCGTCGGTCGCGTCGCGCTTCTGGATGCCGAGGTCGTAATAATCGAGGTCGATATCGAGATAGGGAAGGATCAGGCGCTCACGAATCCATTGCCAGATGATCCGCGTCATCTCGTCGCCGTCGATCTCCACGACAGGCGTTTTTACCTTGATCTTCGCCATCGATACTCGCTTTCCAGAGGGGAGGTTTCGGTGAGCGTCTAGGAGGAAGGTCGGCGCGGATCAACATCGTCGTGGCGACCTTCTCTCGGGCATGCCCGCTGATCGCCTCATCGCTCCCCTCAATCGCAACCCTTCAATCCCGCCCGGTCATTGTCTTGGGATCGCGCAGGAGATAGACCGGGCCGATGGCTTCATCAGACACGCCGCCGTCGGGCACCCCCGCGATTAAATGGCGCCTTCCCGACATGCACCCCGAGGGGCGCAAATATGTTCTCGTCTCGGGCGCTGTCACGCTCCTGGCGCTCTGGTGGTTCGGCTGGTTCATGGCGTGGCCGCTGGTCGGCCTTACCGTCTGGGTGGCGGCGTTCTTCCGCGATCCGGTGCGCGTCACGCCACAAGGGGAGGGGCTGATCATCGCTCCCGCCGACGGGCTGATCACGATGATCCAGCGCATGCCGGTACCGCGCGAGCTGGCCGGCGAGAATGGCCTGGGCGACGCGCCACTGATACGCGTCTCCATCTTCATGTCGGTGTTCGACGTGCACATCAACCGCACGCCGATCGCCGGAACGATTCGTCAGGTCGTCTATATCTCCGGCAAATTCCTCAATGCAGATCTGGATAAGGCAAGCGAGGAGAATGAGCGCCAGCATATCGTGGTCGAGAGCCGCCCGGACTCAAACGGAAACACGCGCCGCATCGGCTTCACTCAGATCGCGGGCCTCGTCGCGCGGCGGATCGTCGGCTTCGTAAAGCCCGGCGATATGGTCGCGACCGGCCAGCGCGTTGGCCTGATCCGTTTCGGCAGCCGGGTCGATGTCTATCTTCCCGACGATATCGCCCCCCAGGTCTCACTTGGCCAGCGTAGCGTCGCAGGTGAGACGGTCCTTGGACGCCCCGGCGTGAGCGCGGCGACCGGTATTGCCCAATGACCTGCTTCCAGATGGCGAGCCGCTCCCTGTGAGGCATCCGCTCCGGAGGCGGTCGCCCCGTGGCCTGCCGCTTCGCGCGGTTGCCCCCAATGCAGTCACCGCGCTGGCGCTGTGCTTCGGCCTGACCGGCATCCGTTTTGCCATCTCCGCCCAGTGGGAGATGGCGGTGACGATGATCATGATCGCCGGTGTACTCGACGGGCTGGACGGCAGCGTCGCCCGACTGGTGCGCGGCGAGAGCCGGTTTGGCGCCGAACTCGATTCTCTGTCCGATGCCATATCGTTCGGGGTGTCGCCGGCGCTGATCGTCTACCTCTGGTCGCTGAAGGATATTCCGCGCCTCGGATGGCTGGTCGCGCTGGTGTTCGCGGTATTCTGCGCGCTGCGCCTTGCCCGCTTCAACGCCAATATCGATGTGACCGAGCAGCCGCATAAATCGGCCGGGTTCCTGACGGGCATCCCTGCACCCGCTGGCGCGGGGCTGGCGATGCTGCCGCTCTATCTGTCCTTCTGGAACGATCAGCCGTTGTTGCGCTCGCCCTGGCTGGTTGCGCCCTGGGTCGCGATCATCGCCATGCTCATGGTGTCGAGCATTGCGACCTATAGCTGGTCGTCGCTCAGGCTTCGCAACAACATAAGATTCGAGGCGATCGCAATCGTCGTGCTGCTCGGCGCGGCGCTGATTTCGGCACCCTGGCACACGCTGACGGCCGTCTGCATTGCCTATCTTGGATCGATGCCGTTCAGCGTCACTGCCTATCGGCGGGTCAGGCGGCTGCGCGGAACGCCCGCGACCGAGCCGCAATTGCCGCTGCCGGCACCGGACGAACCCGGGCGCGAAGCTGGCGGTCGCTGAGAGTCAGCATCGGGGCGATCACATGGGCCGGATCAGCCTCGCCGCGGAGCAACGCCACGATTCGGGGCAATGCCGGAACGAGCGTGAACGCGAACACCCACGCCGCCGCAGCAAAGGCGCCAGCGAAAACCACCATGCCGAGAACTGCCATCATTGCCCAACTCCCTGATTGCGTGGGCAGAAACCGAAGCCGGAGAACCGCGGAGCCTTGCGTTCCGTTCCATGTCCCTGTTGCGGTCACTTTATGTTCTCTTGATGTTCCCATTGTCAATGCTTGATTTCCAACAGAGGCTCAGCTAGAGGCCGCGCCTTCACACCGCATGGGAAGCACACATCGCCGGTGTCCGGAGCAGTCCGGATTACTCGCTTCCCAGAGGCACAACCGGAAAGGAACTACCTTATGGCGGCACCTGTCGTCACCATGCAGCAATTGCTCGAAACGGGCGCGCACTTCGGCCACCAGACCCACCGCTGGAACCCGAAGATGAAGCCCTACATCTTCGGCGACCGCAACGGCGTCCATATCCTCGATCTCTCGCAGACCGTGCCGCTGTTCGCACGCGCTCTCGAATTTGTGAACGCCTCGGTCGCGGCGGGCGGCAAGGTGCTGTTCGTCGGCACCAAGCGCCAGGCGCAGGAGCCCGTCGCCGACGCGGCCCGCCGTTCGGGCCAGCATTTCGTCAACCATCGCTGGCTGGGCGGCATGCTCACCAACTGGAAGACCATCTCCAACTCGATCAAGCGCCTCAAGACGCTCGAAGAGCAGCTTTCGGGCGACACGCACGGCCTGACCAAGAAGGAAGTGCTTCAGCTCACCCGCGAGAAGGACAAGCTCGAGCTTTCGCTCGGCGGCATCCGCGACATGGGCGGCATCCCGGACGTGATGTTCGTGATCGACGCCAACAAGGAAGAGCTGGCGATCAAGGAAGCCAACACGCTGGGTATCCCGGTGGTGGCGATCCTCGATTCGAACGTGTCGCCGGACGGTATCGCGTTCCCGGTGCCTGCCAATGACGACGCCAGCCGCGCCATCCGCCTGTATTGCGAGGCGATCGCTATCGCAGCGACCCGCGGTGGCCATGAGCAGATGGCGCGTCGCGTCGATGTCGGCTCAATGGAGGCTCCGCCCGTCGAGGAAGCGCTGACCGTCGAGCCGGCGCCTGCCGCCGCGCCGGTCGAAGCGATCGATTTCACGCCCGCAGCGGCACCTGAAGCTGTCACTCCGGCGGCCGACGAGACCGTTGCAGCCGAGGAAGAGCGCCAGCTCGACGCCTGAGCGTCGCCGAACTGACATACGGACGGGGTAGGGCGCAGGCCCTTCCCCGTCCGCAACCATATCCGAAGCACAAGAGGACAAGAGACATGGCCGAGATCACGGCAGCAGCAGTGAAGGATCTGCGCGAGAAGAGCGGCGCGGGCATGATGGACTGCAAGAAGGCGCTGACGGAAAACAACGGCGACATGACCGCCGCGATGGACTGGCTGCGTACCAAGGGCCTCGCCGCCGCCGCCAAGAAGTCGAGCCGCACCGCGGCCGAAGGCCTTGTCGGCATCGAGGTGTCCGGCACCAAGGGCGCTGCGGTTGAAGTCAATTCCGAGACCGACTTCGTCGCCAAGAACATCCAGTTCCAGACGTTCGTCCGTGACGTGACCTCGGTCGCGCTCGAGCTTGGCGATTCGATCGACACGATCAAGGCTGCGCAGCTCGGCGACAAGACCGTCGAGGAGATCCTGACCAACAACATCGCGACGATCGGCGAGAACCAGACGATCCGTCGCGCCAAGCGGCTCGAAGTGACATCGGGCGCGGTTGTTCCTTATGTCCACAACGCAGCCGCCGCGGGCCTCGGCAAGATCGGCGTGCTGGTCGCGCTCGAGAGCGAAGCCGGTGCCGATGTGCTCGAGCCGCTGGGCAAGCAGATTGCGATGCATATCGCCGCTGCCTTCCCGCTGGCGCTCAACGAGGACGGCCTCGACCCCGAGATCATCGAGCGCGAGCGCGCGATCGCGACCGAGAAGGCAGCCGAATCGGGCAAGCCCGCTGACATCGTCGCCAAGATGGTGGAAGGGTCGATCGCCAAGTACCGCAAGGAAAACGCGTTGGTCAGCCAGCTGCTGGTGATGGATGGCAAGACCAAGATCTCCGACGTCGTCGCCAATGCTGCCAAGGCGGCCGGCAAGTCGATCGAGCTTAAGGACTATGTCCGCTTCCAGCTCGGCGAGGGCATCGAGAAGGAAGTCAGCGATTTCGCGGCTGAAGTCGCGGCTGCTGCCGGCGTCTGATCGCTTCGATACCGAATATGAGGGCGAGGTTCGGCATTGCCGGGCCTCGCCCTTCTTATATGTTGTTATTTAAATAGCTGTGATATAACGCTTTCGGCTGAAGGGTGCATCGGTTTTGCACCGTTCGCGGGCGGTATCATCGCTTGGCATCGCGCTGGCGCGCTACTAAGGTTCGCGCCGCCCCGGCCCTCAGCATGTTGGAACTTGTGACAATACCGCGCTTCAAACGCATTTTGCTGAAATTGTCTGGCGAGGTCCTGATGGGGCCGAACCAGTTCGGTATCGACCCGGCGACCGTCGACCGCGTCGCGGGCGAGATCAAGGCAGCCAAGGAGGCAGGGCATGAATTATGCCTGGTCGTCGGCGGCGGCAATATCTTCCGCGGGCTCGCCGCGGCGGCCAAGGGCTTCGATCGCACCAGCGCTGACTATATGGGCATGCTGGCGACCGTGATGAACGCGCTGGCGGTGCAGAACGCGCTGGAAAAGATCGGCGTGCAGACCCGCGTCCAGTCAGCGATCCCGATGGCGAGTGTGTGCGAGCCCTATATCCGCCGGCGTGCCGAGCGGCATATCGAGAAGGGCCGGATCGTGATCTTCGCGGCCGGCACCGGCAACCCGTTCTTCACCACCGATACTGCAGCCGCGCTTCGCGCCGCTGAGATGAACTGCAATGCTCTGTTCAAGGGCACCAGCGTCGATGGCGTGTACAATGCCGATCCCAAGATCGTGCCGACCGCCACCCGTTATGAGAGCCTGAGCTTTGGCCGGGTGCTTGCCGACAACCTCAAGGTAATGGATGCCGCTGCCGTGGCATTGTGCCGCGAGAACAATATTCCGATCGTTGTCTTCAACATTCGCGGCGAAGGCAATCTCGCCGCCGTCCTGCGGGGTGAGGGGACGTCGACGATCGTCAGAAACGAAGAGGAGGAAGCCAATGGCCGCCTATGACAAGGTCGATCTCGAACGCCGCATGGCCGGCAGTGTCGACGCGCTGAAGCACGATCTGGGGGGCTTGCGCACCGGCCGTGCCTCGACGTCGCTGCTCGATCCCGTGACCGTCGAGGTCTATGGTTCGCACATGCCGCTGAACACCATCGCGACCGTGTCGGCGCCCGAACCGCGCATGCTGTCGGTGCAGGTATGGGACAAGTCGAACGTCGGCCCGGCCGACAAGGCGATTCGCTCAGCCGGGCTCGGCCTGAACCCGATCGTCGACGGCACCACGCTCCGCCTCCCAATCCCGGACCTGACCGAGGAACGCCGGAAGGAACTGGCGAAGCTTGCCGGACAATATGCCGAGAAGGCACGCATCGCCGCGCGCAACGTGCGCCGCGACGGCATGGACAATCTGAAGGCCGACGAGAAGAAGGGCGTCTTCTCCGAAGACGAGCGCAAGCGCCACGAGACCGAGGTGCAGAAGCTGACCGACAGCACGATCGCCGATATCGACGCAGCCGCTTCGGCCAAGGAAAAGGAAATCCTGGGCAAGTGAGCTCGTCGCCCGCCATGGCACCGATCCCGGCGGGAGGCGCGGGGTTGCCGCGCCACGTCGCGATCATCATGGACGGCAATGGCCGCTGGGCGAAGAAGCGGCACCTGCCTCGCGTCGCCGGGCATCGCCAGGGCGTCGAAGCGGTGCGCCGGGTGTCCCGTGCGGCGCGCGCGATGGGAATCGAGGCGCTGACGCTCTACGCCTTCTCGTCGGAAAACTGGCGCCGGCCCGAGGATGAGGTGAGCGACCTGATGGGTCTGTTGCGGCTGTTCATCCGCACCGACCTGGACGAGATGGTGCGTGAAAATGTCCAACTGCGCGTAATCGGCGATTATCGCCGTTTCTCGCCGGATCTGGTCACGCTGGTTGAAGATGCGATCGCGCGGACGGCGGCCAATACCGGCCCGATTCTGGTGATCGCGCTAAACTATGGCGCTCAGGCAGAGATCGCCGCAGCGGCGCGGCGTCTTGCCGAAAAGGCGCGCGACGGCACGCTCGATCCGTCGGCGATCGACACGGCGGCGATCGAGGCTGAACTCGACACCAGCGACCTGCCGCCGCTCGACCTGCTGATCCGCACCTCAGGCGAGATTCGCTTGTCGAACTTCCTGCTCTGGCAGGCGGCCTATGCCGAGTTGCTGTTCGTCGACACCTTATGGCCTGATTTCGATGCGACCACCCTGGCCGACGCAGTGGCGGCGTTCGGCAATCGCCAGCGTCGTTTCGGAGGCTTGTGAACACTACATCACCGACCAAGCGACCGTCCGACCTGGCGCTCCGTACGGTCGTCGGCCTCGGCTTGGTCGCTGTCGCCGTCACCGCCTTGTGGTTCGGCGATGCGATATTCTGGGTATTGTGTTCAGTACTCGGTATTTTCATGATGGGCGAATGGGCCGATCTAGACGGTGCGACGGCATCGCAGAAGCGACTGGCCCAATTTGCCTTGTCCGTGCCGCTGGCGATCATGGCGCCGATGGCCGCGGGGCCTGATTTCTTTGCGCTGGGGCTGATTGCGGCAGCGGCGTTCTTTATCGTTATCGTGCAGCGCCGCCCGGCCCTTGCTCTGGGGGGGGTTTATGTCGGATTGCCCATCCTCGCGCTGCTGCTGATCCGCCGGCAGGAAGAGGGGATCGTCTTCACTTTCTGGGCGCTTGCTCTGGTGTGGGTCTGCGACATTGGCGCCTATTTCAGCGGCCGTGCGATCGGTGGCCCCAAGCTGGCGCCCCTGATCAGCCCGAACAAGACATGGGCGGGCCTTGCCGGGGGCGTCCTGCTGGCTGGTGCGTTTGGTGCGGCAATGCACGTATTCTACGGTCTGCCATGGCGGTTGACGCTTGCTACGCCGGTGCTGGCGGTACTGGCGCAGGGCGGGGACCTGTTCGAAAGCTGGCTGAAACGGCGGGCGGGGGTAAAGGACAGCGGAAACCTCCTGCCCGGGCATGGCGGCGTGCTCGATCGTCTCGACGGACTGGTGCCTGTCGCGCCGGTAGCCGCGCTGCTGGTCATTCTCCCGAGATTCTATTCATGAAGACAATTACCATCCTTGGCGCAACCGGATCGGTCGGCAGTTCCACGCTCGACCTGATCGAGCGGGAGCCCGATCGTTTCGAGGTATTTGCGCTGACCGCTCATCGCGATGTAGCGAAGCTGGCGGCCGCGGCGATCCGTACCCGCGCGCGGGTGGCGGTAATTGCCGACGAGACCTGCCTTCCGGCACTGCGAGACGCGTTGGCGGGTACCAATATCCACTGCGCGGGCGGTCCCGAGGAGGTCTGCCGGACCGCCGATCTCGGCGCCGACTGGACGATGGCGGCGATCGTCGGCTGCGCCGGTCTCGAGCCGGTCATGGCGGCGGTGGAGCAGGGCGGTACCGTGGTGCTCGCCAACAAGGAACCTCTGGTATCGGCGGGTGACGTGATTCTGGCCGCGGCCGCGCATCACGGCGCGACCCTGTTGCCGGCGGACTCCGAACATAATGCCATCTTCCAGTGCTTCGATGCGGCGCAGGCTGGCCGCGTGCGCCGTATCATCCTCACGGCGAGCGGCGGGCCATTCCGCGAATGGACGACGGAGCAGATGCGTGGCGTCACGCCCGAACAGGCGGTGGCACATCCCAACTGGTCGATGGGCGCCAAGATATCGATCGATTCCGCGACGATGATGAACAAGGGACTCGAACTGATCGAGGCGGCGCGGCTGTTTCCGATACCGACCGACCGGATCGAGATCATCCTGCACCGGCAATCGGTGATTCATTCGATGGTCGAATATGTCGACGGATCGACGCTTGCTCAGCTTGGGCCGCCCGATATGCGTACGCCGATCGCGCATTGCCTTGCCTGGCCGGACAGGATGGAAACGCCGATGGCGCCGTTGGACCTGGTCTCGATCGGCCGACTTGATTTCGAGGCGCCGGATCCCGCGCGATTTCCCGCGCTCGCGCTGGCGCGCCATGCACTCGACGCGGGCGGCGCCAAGCCGGCGATCCTCAATGCAGCCAACGAGATTGCGGTTGCGGCGTTCCTGGCGCGCCAGATCGGCTTCCTCGAAATTGCCGCAATCGTCGCCGATACCCTTGATCGCTACGATCCGCCCGCCCCCGATACGCTTGATGACGTCCTGATGGTGGACGCGGAAGCGCGAAGGCTCGCGGGCGAGCGTGTAAAGGACTGCGTCGCTTGATCACTAGCCCCGGCCTGTTGCTGACCATTCTGGCCTTTGCGCTCGTCATCGGGCCGCTCGTGTTCCTTCATGAGATGGGCCACTACCTTGCCGGCCGCCTGTTCGGCGTGAAGGTCGAGGCTTTCTCGATCGGCTTTGGTCGCGAGATCTTCGGTGTGACCGACAGGCGCGGTACGCGCTGGAAATTCGGCTGGCTTCCGCTTGGGGGCTATGTGCGCTTTGCCGGTGACATGAACCCGGCGAGCGTGCCCGATGCCGACTGGTTGATGTTGCCGCCGGAAGAGCGGGCGCGGACCTTTCCTTCCAAGCCGGTATGGCAACGCGCGATCATCGTCGCGGCCGGGCCAGTCACCAATTTCGTGATCGCCATCCTTATCCTTGCCGGGTTCGCGGTCGCTTATGGCGACAGCCGTACGCCGACCGTCGCCGGCGCCATCGCTGCCGACAGCGCCGCGGCCAAGGCCGGACTGCAGGCAGGCGATCGCGTCGTCGCGTTAAGCGGGCGCTCTGTCGAAACCTTCGACGACATGGTCCGCTATGTGCGGATTCGCGCCGGCGAGCGGGTGAGAATTGATTTCATGCGCGGCGCCACGCCGATGTCGCGCGACGCGGTGGTCGGAACCGACGTGGAGCGCGACCGGTTCGGCAACGAATATCGTGTCGGCCGACTGGGTATCGCCAGTGCACGCCCGGTCCTGGTGACCGTAAGCCTGATCGAGGCGCCCGCAGTCGCCGTGCGCCAGACCGGCGAGATCGTCAGCATGATGGTCGAGACGCTCGGACAGGTCATCACGGGACGCCGCTCGGTCAAGGAACTGGGCGGGCCGCTGAGCATCGCCAAAGTGTCCGGCGAGCAATTGACCCTCGGCGCGCCGGCCTTTGTCTGGTTGATAGCGCTGGTGTCGATTAATCTGGGATTCATCAACCTCTTGCCAGTTCCTATGCTGGATGGCGGCCATTTGTTCTTCTACGCGATCGAAGCGGTTCGGCGTAAGCCGGTCGGGCCCGAAGTGCAGGAATGGGCGTTTCGCGGCGGCCTTGCGGCATTGCTTGCCCTGATGCTGCTGGTGACGTTCAACGATCTGGGTTCGTTTGGCCTGTGGAACAATTTGGCCGGGTTGATCGGCTGACGTGGTTGAGGCAGGGCTAGCGGATAGGCGGCCCGCATATTTTCTCCGACTGGGGTGGGATAGTGACAGCGATCAAGGTTACATCATTCGGCGCCCGCGCCACCGTCGTGCTTCTTACAGGCACGATGTTGTCGGGCGTGCCGATGGCCGCGAGCGCCCAGGCGGCTGCGGGCCAGGCTGCACCAGCCCGCGGTAGGGCGGCACCAGCTGCACCAGCTCGGGGACAGGCAGCACCGGCCGCAGCAGCTCCCGCTCAGCCTGATTCAGTTCCGGTGGCTCCCCCCGTGACCCGGACGATCAAGTCGTTGCGGGTCGAAGGATCGCAGCGCATCGAATCCGATACCGTGCTTTCCTATACCAAGCTCCGCGTCGGCACGTCCTTCACCAACGAGACGCTCGATCAGGCGATCAAGGATCTCTACGCCAGCGATCTGTTCGCCGATGTGTCGATCAGCGGTGCCGAATCGGGCGAGATCGTGCTGCGGATCCGGGAGAATCCGGTGATCAACCGCGTGCTGCTCGAGGGCAACAAGCGACTGAAGGAAGACAAGATCAAGAAGGAGATCAAGCTCGCTCCGCGGCAGATCTTCACGCGCACCGCCGTCCGTCAGGATGTCGGCCGCATCGTCGAACTATACCGTCGCCAGGGCCGCTTCGCTGCGGTCGTCGAGCCGAAGATGGTTGCGCTCGACCAGAATCGCGTCGACGTCGTCTTCGAGATCACCGAGGGCCCGAAATCGAAGGTCCGCCAGATCAATATCCTCGGCAACGAGGTGTTCTCCGACAGCAAGCTGCGCGGCGAGATGGCGACGAAGCAGGCGCGCCTCAGCACGCTCCTGAGCTCGAACACGAGCTACGATCAGGATCGCATGGCCTATGACCAGCAGAAGATGCGTCAGTTCTACCTGACCAACGGCTATGCCGACTTCCGCGTGACGTCAGCGGTCGCAGAACTGACTCCGGACAAGAAAGACTTCATCATCACCTATGTGGTCGAGGAAGGTCCTCGCTACAAATTTGGTGAAGTGTCGGTCGACAGCGATATCCGCGACTTCGACAACAAGCGCCTTGCCGCCACGCTGCCGATGAAGAAGGGCGAGTGGTACAACGCGAAGCAGGTCGAGGATTCGGTCGATAGCCTGAGCGAATCGACCGGCCTGTTCGGCTATGCCTTCACCGAAGTGAACCCGGAGTTCAACCGCGACAAAGAAACGCTGACGATGGGGATCAATTTCCACATCGCTGCGGCCCAGCGCTCCTATGTCGAGCGGATCGAGATCAACGGCAACACTCAGACCCAGGACAAGGTGATCCGGCGCGAGATCCGCCTGTCAGAGGGCGACGCCTTCAACAGCTTCCAGCTGAAGCGTTCGCAGGATCGCATCAACTCGCTCGGCTTCTTCCAGGAGAAGTTCGAGATCAAGAAAACGCAGGGATCGGCGCCCGACCGTGTAGTGCTGGCAGCGAACGTCGAAGAGAAATCGACTGGCGAACTGTCGCTTTCCGCAGGCTATTCCAGCCTTGAGAAATTTATCATCCAGGCCTCGATCCGCCAGCGCAACTTCCGCGGCAAGGGGCAGGAACTGCGCGCCAGCGTCAACTATTCAAGCTACTCGAAATCGGTCGAGGTGGGCTTCACCGAGCCTTATTTGTTCGACAAGAACATCGCGATCGGTGGCGACATCTTCCGCCGCGATTACAATGCCTTCAACTATGTCGGCGATCAACGTCAGACGACCTACACCCAGGTTTCGACCGGCTTCCAGATTCGCGCGGGCCTGCCGCTGACCGAATATTGGTCGCTGTCAGGTCGCTATGGCGTGTCCTACGATCAGGTCGGGCTCGACAAGTCGACCTATTTTACTGGTAACGCTTGCGATCCATTGCTGGCAGGGCGCTATCTCTGCGACGCGATCGGCAACCGCGTTACCTCGTCGGTCGGTTTCTCGCTGATCAATGACAGCCTCAACAGCCGCTTGCGGCCAAGCGCAGGCAAGCGGCTGGTCTTCAGTGCCGATTTCGCCGGTCTTGGTGGTGACGTGAGATATGTCCGCACCCGCTTCGAGGGCGCAAAATACTGGGGTCTTGGCAGCGGCTTCATCCTCTCGGCGAATGCCGAGGGCGGGTATATCAAATCGCTCGAGAGCAGCCGTGGACCGGGCATCGACAGTGTTCGCATCACCGACCGCTTCTATCTCGGCGAGCCCGATTTCCGCGGCTTCGATATCCGCGGCGTCGGCCCACGAGTCCAGCGCATCAATTATATCACGGACCAGACGACCGGGAACCAGACGCTGCAGACCGACCGTACGCAGTTCGTCGATGACGCCCTGGGTGGCCGGGCTTATTATCTGGGCCGGCTCGAGATGGAGATTCCGCTCGGTGCCGGTGCGCGCGAGATGGGCTTGCGCCCGTCTATCTACGTCCAGGCCGGCGCGTTGTTCGGTATCACCCGGCCGCTGCCGACTGCGACTTTTCCGGTCTTCGTCGATCCGTTCACGGGCAAGAAGACGGTCCTGCCGCTCGAGACGCAGCTGTTTAACAACGGCAATCCGCTATTCACCGTCCCGACGACCGACGCAGATCATGCGGGCCTCACCACGACGTGTAAAGTCGGCTATTCTGCGACGCTCGGGGGCACTGATTGCGCCGGCACATCGGTAAACGCTCCTGCTCTCCGGACGGTACAGCCGTTTCTCGAACGTTTCGGTGGTGATTCCGCCAAGCCCCGGCTGTCGGTCGGAGCGGGCGTCAACTGGAACTCGCCGTTCGGGCCGCTTCGTATCGACGTTGCTTATGCTTTGCTCAAAGACCCGAGCGACGATACCAAGCTCGTTACATTCAACGTAGGGACACAATTCTGATGAAGACGTACAAGAAGGTTCTGCTTGCCACGGCGCTTGTCGTGCCAGGTTTCGTGTTCGGCGTGGCGGGGGCCCAGGCACAGACCGTTGCGATGCTCGATCCCGACGCCGCCATGCAGAATTCCAAGGTCTGGACCACTACCTGGACGACGATCGATACCACCTACAAGGCACAGATCGATCAGGCGAAGGCGCGCAACGAGGCGATCAATGCCGAGATCCAGCCGCTGCTGAAGGCGCTCGATGCCAATGGCGATGGCCAGCTTTCGCAGGAAGAGATTCAGCGCGCCCGCGACAGCAAGCGCCCGGAACTCGCCCAGATCGAGCAGAAGCAGACAGCCGGTCAGGCTGAACTCGGCCGCATATTGCAACCCGTCACCCGCGCGCGCCTGTATTTGCAGGAGCAGGTCGGTTCCAAGATCGCCGATGCTGTCAGCAGCGTGGTTAAGACCCGCAAGGTCGGTCTTATCGTGAAGCCGGAAGCGGTGCTGATGCTCGGCGACGCCGCTGCCGACATCACGCCGGCGGTGAGCGCCGAGATCGATCGTACCCTGACCAGCGTCGCGGTGCCACCGCCTGTCGCATGGCAGCCCAAGCCCCAGCAGGGTCAGCAGGCCCAGGGTGCACCCGCTGCCGCTCCCGCGCCTGCGGCGCCTGCCGGACGTCCTGCAACGACGCCGCCGAAGGGCCGGTGACCGAGGCGGTTGCGACGGGGGCGCTCGGCCCGCTCGATATCGGGCGGGTCATGGCGGCGCTCCCCCATCGTTACCCGATGCTGCTGGTCGACCGTGTCGAGGAACTGATCCTCGACCGGTCGATCGCGGCGATCAAGGCGGTGACGATCAACGAGAGCTTCTTCCAGGGGCATTTCCCCGGACGTCCGATCATGCCCGGCGTGTTGATCGTCGAGGCGATGGCACAGGCGGCTGGAATCCTGGCGGTCGAATCGCTCGGCCTCGCCGGCTCCGGCAAGCTCGTCTATTTCATGTCGATCGACGAGGTGAAGTTCCGCAAGCCGGTCGAACCCGGCGTGTTGCTGCGCCTTGAGGTCGAGATCGTGCAGAAGAGCGCCCGCGCCACCAAATTCGCTGGACGTACGACGATCGACGGCAAGCTCGCCGCCGAAGCGAAGTTCATGGCGATGATCACCGATCCCCCTAAGGCTTGACGCAAACACCCACAGGTTGCACTCGGCGCGGCCCTCTGTTAGGGGCCGCGCCTTCGCTGCTGGTCGGAAACCAGCGGCTTTCCGGAGAATTCGACGTGAGAAAAGATATTCATCCCGATTATCACACCATCAAGGTGCAGATGACCGATGGCACCCAGTTCGAGACCCGCTCGACCTGGGGCAAGGAAGGCGATTTGATGACGCTCGACATCGATCCGCTCGCGCATCCGGCATGGACCGGCGGCCGCGGTACGATGCTTGATTCAGGCGGCCAGGTCGCGCGCTTCAACAAGCGCTTTGGCGGGCTGACGCTCAACAAGAAGTAAGATGGCGCGCGCCGTCGTTAATGGCGCGTTAGCTATCGAGGACTAGGCTTTCCCTCGTCGCACAATGCGAGAGGGAAGCCATGTTCGCCGCAGAATTCGAACCAGCTATGAGCAACGGACGCCGGCGTAGCCCGCGTGCACCGGTGTCACTCGACGCGCGCATCGGGCGCGGCGGGTTCGATCGTGCTCTGTGCAAGGTGACAGACGTGTCGCTTCACGGCGCGCGGCTTCATACCTATTCAAGCCTGCGCAAGGGCTCGATGATCTGGCTGACCCTGCCGAGGCTCGGTCAGGTGGCTGCGACGATCATGTGGGCGGATGATTTCGAGGCTGGCTGCCAATTCCAGCATCCGCTCGACGACGGCGATTTTGCGACGCTGGTCGATCATGGAATGCAGCCACAGCCTCGCGCTGCCTGAGCGCGCTTCCGTCGAACCCACGCAACCCCGGGGCATTTGGCAACCGGCACATGAGTGTCGCCATGACTATCGAATGGACCGGCCGTAGTGCGGACCGATGCTCGATAAGTTTAGCGGTTATCGGCCAGTTCGAATTGAACCTTAATCAGACCACGACCGACTCCAGGCAGTGGGAATGTGCCGTGGACGCAAAGTTGAGATATCGAACTCGAAATGTTACCATGAAGTAACGTCTCGTTGGCACCCCCCTCTCGACCAAGGGTTGCTGGAATGTACAAGCTGTTGAAAAGCATCATACTCGCCGGAATGGGAGGCGTTCTCACCAGCTTCTCGCCTGGGCTTGCCTTCTCTCCTGCGGCCTTGGCGATGCTTGATCCTAGCCAGCTTGCTTCCTCGCTTTGCGGCGGCAAGGCGATGGCGTCCGCGTTGAAACGCGAACTGATGCTGACCAGCGCGGTCACTGGACCTGTTGGAGCGGCTTCCAGTCCAATACCGCTCTATGCCGATCTCTCAGTCTCCAGTTTACCGGTCTCGACGTCGAGCGAGCAGGCGCGGCGCTATTTCAATCAGGGGCTGTTGCTCACTTATGGCTTCAACCACGCCGGCGCGGTTCGTTCGTTCCGCGCGGCACAACGGCTCGATCCCGGCTGCGCGATGTGCTGGTGGGGAGAAGCGCTCGCTCTGGGTCCCAACATCAACGCCCCAATGGACGATCGTGATCGTGACACCGCTCTGACGGCGATGGATCGCGCACGGGTGCTGGGCACGAACGCCTCGTCGCTCGAGCGGGTGCTCATCGAGGCGATCTCGCGTCGTTACTCCCGCGACGCGAAGAGCGATCGTGCCGTTCTCGATGCTGCCTATGCCGATGCGATGCTCGATGCAGTCCGTCATTTCCCCTGGGATGACAATGTTGCAGTGCTCGCAGCCGAAGCTGTGATGAATACCAGTCCCTGGAATTATTGGCAGCTGGACAAACGTACGCCGGTGGGGCGGAGCGGCGAGGCGGTCCGGCTGATCGAGACGGTACTCGCCCGCAACCCCGCCAGTCTCCAGGCCGCGCATCTCTACATCCATCTCATGGAGAACAGCGCCGCCCCGCGTCGCGCCGAAGCTGCGGCCGATCGGCTCGCGCGGCCAATTGCTCCGAGCGCGGGCCATCTGGTTCATATGCCCGGGCATATATATCAACTGGTGGGGCGCTATTCGGATGCGATCCGTGTCAATATCGCAGCGGCGCGATCCGACGAAGCTTTCATTCGCGACACCAATGATCAAAGCCTCGTCCGCTACGGCTATTATCCCCACAACATCCACTTCATCGTGACCTCGGCACAACTGGCGGGCGACATGCGGACAGCGATCGCCGAGGTACGACGCCTGCAGAAAGTCCTCGATCCCGAGACTTCCGCGCGGATCGCGTGGATACAGGCGATCGACGCCGCGCCCTTTCTGACAATGGCGCAGTTCGCCGAGCCGGAAGCGATACTGGCGATGCCCGCTCCCGACCCGCGACTCCCCTATGCTGCGGCGATGCGGCTGTACGCTCGCGCTGTCGCCAAGGCGCAGCGGCGCGACAGCGAAGGTGTCGAGCGCGAGCTTGCCGCTCTTACCAAGCTTCGGACGTCCAGAATATTCGCTGGCATGATCGAGCAGGGCGTGCCAGCGCCGGATCTTCTCTCGCTTGCCGCAGCAGTCGCACGCGGCCGCCTTGCCTATGCGGAGAAACGCTATGACAAGGCCATAGGCCTTTACCGCGAAGCTATCGCGCTTGAGGCGAAGATCCCATACCAGGAGCCGCCCTACTGGTATTACCCGGTGAATCAGTCTCTTGGCGCAGCCCTTTACCAGGCGGGGCTTTATGATGAGGCCAGCCAGGCCTTTCGTGCGGCCCTTGCGCAGACGCCCAGAAATGGCTGGGCGCTCTATGGTCTCGTCGAAAGCGAGAAGGCGCAAGGGCATATGCTTGAAGCTGCTGCAGCACGGCAGGCGCTCCAGCGTGCGTGGCAGGGCGATCGGGCGTGGCTCCGGATGGAACGGCTGTAGAAAAGTCGCCGATGATTGCTCACGCGATGGCGCATGCTGGGACTGTGCGTGCAGCCGCACGGCGGCATGTGGCGGAGAGGGTGGGATTCGAACCCACGGTGAGCTTGCACCCACGGCGGTTTTCAAGTTTGGGACACCCGACCCGGCAGTAACCTGTAGTGGCACGCAGATGCCTTAAAACGCCTTATGAATCAATAATATAACCTCCTTGCAGCCTCGTGGCAGCACGTCGTAGCACTGTGCCGCGTGCTAGAAATGCGCTAGAAGGAGGTCATATGGTGAAGCTCACCAAGGCGTTTATCGACAAGGTTCAAGCCCCGGAGAAGGGTTATCAGGTCCATTGGGACGAGGCGGTGAAGGGCTATGGGTTGCGGGTGGCTCCACCCCCAGCACCGGGGAAGCCGCCGCGCCGGGTGTTCATCGTCATGGGAAGGGTTGCCGGTAAGTCGATCCAATTCACTATTGGCGCATACGGCACCTACACCGAGGACGCTGCGCGCAAGCGGGCGCAGAAGCTGTTGCAGGACATGCGAGAGGGAATCGACCCGCGCGATGCCAAGAAGCACGACGCCGCCGTGGCGGTGACACTCCGCGATGTGGCTGACGCCTACAAGGACCGACCGGGCAAGTTGAAGGGTTCGAGCGCAGACGTGATCGAGCGCCATGTGACGACCACGTTTGAGGCGTGGCTGTCCAAGCCCATCGCGTCCATCAGCGAGGACGATGTGCGGAAGCGCTATCGCGACATGCTGACGAAGGGCTTGCGCGGGAAGGCAGGGGCACCGGGCCAAGCGAATCAAGGATTTGCAGTGCTTCGCGCTCTGATTAACTTCGCCAGCCGTCGCTATCGGCGTTCGGATGGCTCGCCCGTCATCACGCACAACCCTGTCGGGGCGCTCAAGGACGATTGGATTCAGTTGAAGCCGCGCACCAGTCGCGTGCCCGACTCCAAGGTCGGCGCGGTATGGAACGCACTGGAACAGTGGCGCGGCGAGACCCACAACCGCGAGACCCTCGCTGCCATCGACCTGTCGATGTTCTTGCTGCTGACCGGGTGCCGCCTCAAGGAAGCCGCCTCGCTCACATGGGATCGCGTTAATCTGGAGGAAGGTTGGTTCCATCTGCCCGACCCAAAGAACCGTAATCCGGTGTGGCTCCCGCTGTCGTCGCAAGCGGTTTCGCTGCTGGAATCACGGGCAAGGGTAGAAGGCAATCCGCATGTGTTCGCCTCGTGGTCGCGATCGGGCCACATCATCGACCCGCGCGACACGCGCCGGAAGATCAGCGAGGTCGCCGGGACCAAAGTCACGAACCACGATCTACGACGCACCTACATCACCATCGGCGTTGCAAACTGCGCCGTGGACTTCACGAAGATTGAGTTGCTGACGAACCACATTCCGAACAGTTCCGTCACTGCCAAGCACTATCTTGAAACCTCACGCCTGCAATATCTCAAGCCCGAAGCCCAGCGCATTGCGGATTGGATCGAGGAGCAGGCGGAGAAGGCGAACGGCGGGAACGTCGTAGCACTGCGGGCCTGATTGGCTATTGCTCTGATCGGATAGGTTCCGCGCCGTGCGCACTTACTTCTTGGGGGGCGGCGGAGGGGGTGGCGGTGCCGCCGGTGCTCGTGGTGCCGGGATCACTCCGCTTGCTGGTTTGGATATGCCTCCGTGCGCTGGCGCTCGCGGGGGCGGCACTGCTCCCCGTCTCTCGTAATTCGGCGGTATCGGAGGGCTTGGTTTGTCGGACATCGGCATGAACCACATTTGCAGTGACGAACGAGAACAAACATAGAAGGGCGACAGGAAAAGACCAGAGCGCTGTTGCATTAAGCCACTCACAAATGCGGTCGTTCGGTGGATCGGGATCATTCAATGCCGCTCGGCGTGCGTCGATAGCCTTACGGGCAGCGCCAAAGCTAAAGGTGAGTGCGAGAAGGCCCACGACGTCAGCGGACCAGCCTAGGATCAATGCCGGTCGCCAAATCGCTTCTGTTATTGGCGCAACGTCGCCTACGAATGATACAGATGCCGCAAACAAAGCGGTGTGCGCCAAGGCTATGAAGGCATCTCGCCCAGCTTCATTTTGTGCGTGCGCGGCATCCAGTGCCTGCCTTTCATGATTGAAGTCATCCAATGATCGTCCGCTCATGTCTAATATCTATACGCAAAGACGATCTGAGCCTACCGCCCCGCGCATATTGAATTGGAAAACGCGAAAGCGATTGGCGCAGATGAACTGCCCTCGCAGATAACTGGGGCCACGTAGACTCGCGCACAGCCTTGGCCGGCAAGGGGAGCCGGTGTACGGCGGCACGGTGCTGATCGCCCCCAGCAGGCGACGCTGGGCCATTGTGTGCGGCGGTCGCATATCGGTGCAGCTAAGCCGTGACATTCGCAGGCTAATCTCGCAATGTAGGAGAGACTTGGGGGGGGGGCATAAATGTTCAATCTGATTATGCGCTGGTTTGAGTGGGGCGATAATACCGGGACGCTCCCTTTGAGCCGGATGTTTGAATATACCGATGAGCGTATTGCCGATCAGTTCCGTGACGGTGGTAATCCTGCCCTCGACCGACTCACCCGATTGCCATGCTTATTCATGAATGAAGGTAACGAAGAGCAGGTCTGTCACGTTGGTTCAATCACACGGGCGCGTATCGCCAACCGCGAGATTCATTTTGAATATGCGCTAGATGCCGATGTGCCGCCATTGCAGAACAGTTTAATCTGGGCGAACCGCAACGCACTGGATATGCCTCACGACTTTGAGTTTTCGCGCAATCATTGGGCAGTGAAGGAGGTGGACCTTTACCGTTTTCTTCTTCGCAATGTCCGACCGCGCCGCCAACGCCCGACGGTGTTTCAAATTGCCGAACATGAGAATATTGAACCGACGCTTGCGTCCGCAATGATGCCCTTTGATGCCGGATTTAACGATGTCTATGCGGCGATCCAGCTTGCCGCTGACAATGCGGGCCTACGCTGCCGTCGAGCAGATGACATTTGGGAAAACCCGGCGATTATCCAAGACGTGGTATCGCTCATCGACCGCTCTCGCGTGGTGATCTGCGACTGCTCGGGCCGAAATCCGAACGTGTTTTATGAGGCAGGTATTGCTCACACGCTGGGGCGAGAGGTCATCCTCATCACGCAGAGCGAGCATGATATTCCGTTCGATCTTCGTCACCTGCGATATATCCGATATTTGAACAACGCGGAGGGACGAACAGCCTTGGCGAACGCTCTGCAAGGTCGAATGGAAACTATTCTAGGACATTGATAATTGATCGTCCCGGCGACGAAAATAAACAAGGTAAACGGGGTTGCGCGACTGGCTGCCGGTAGCATAAGGTTTTCACCGTTACCTACAGGTGACAGCGCCGCACTGGGGCGTACCCACGAGGAAAATTCCAGAGACGCAAGCCGGTGAGGCGCAAGGGTGAAAGCCCCCTAGGCCCCGGACACCCCCGATGCCGACTGGGGCAGGTGACGACACAAAACTCGGAGGCATGACGGACCTGCCATTGGCGGGATGCGCGGAGTTGCGTGTATGTCTGACCTGTCTTTCGAGCAGCTTTGCGAGCTGTTCAATTATACGCCCAAAGGGCGTCCCCTCGATCCCAAGGAATGCGCCAAACTTATCGGCGTGTCGGTCGATACCCTCGAAGGCTACCGAGGGCGCGGTACTCCCCTCCGTCATTTCGCCCCGCCCGGAACTCGTATCGTCCGGTATGCTGAACGCGACGTGCTGGCATGGCTGGCGACCGGGGCGCGATACAGCACCAGCGAGCAAATCGCCGCCTGACCCTTTCCTCATGAATAGCGGCAGGACCGGGCGTTCACCATGTCCTGCCGCCGGAGTATCACCGTGCACAGCAGCGTAACAGAAAGCGGCGATAGGTCGCAAACATCAACGTGTTTCGAACTATTCGAGAAATTCGCGCCGCGTAAAAATTTGCCGGATGCAGGCGGCGTTGCGCGAAAATCCCATCCTACCTCCACCGGCAGGGAGGCCCGTCATGACTGATTGGTCTCGTATTCCCGCAGAGCTTCGTGAACGCCCGCAATGGTGTCTGGCAGAGCAGAACAAGCGTCCCCTGACGGCGGATGGTCGCCCCGCCAGCGTTACCGATCCCGCCACGTGGACGGATTTCGTCACCGCCAGCCGCAGTGCAGCCGCGCGAGGTTGCGGCATCGGATATGTGCAGACGGCGGACGATCCATATTCGTGCATCGATATGGATGTGAAGGATGGCACATCGCGCGAAGCCCTTGATCGCTATCAGTCCATCATCGATCAGTTCGACAGCTACACCGAGCATTCCCAGTCCGGGCGCGGCTTTCATGTTTGGGTGAGGGGCAAGATCGGCGAGGGCAAGCGCCGTGATGGCGTGGAAGTGTATTCGCAGGCGCGCTTCATGATCTGTACCGGCAATGTCGTGAGGGACCATCCTATCGCAGAACGGCAGGCGCTGCTCACCAACATGGTATCGCTGATGGTGCCAGAGCCGCCCGCTAAGATTGAGCTTTGGGGCGAAGATCACGTGGATTGGAGCGCGGCGACACGCGCGGCAGAGGACGATGGGGAGCTGGGGCGCTTGTTCGGTGGGGACTGGGAAGGACGTTACCCTTCGCAATCGGAGGCAGACTTGGCCCTTGTCAAGCTGCTCCGGCCGCTCACCGAATCCCCCGGTGAATGCTGGGGCACGTTCCGTATGTCGAAGCTCGGTGAGCGGAAGAAGGCAAAGCGAATCGACTACGCACAATCTACCATGGCTCTAGCCATGCAGCACCTCGCCAACGACGCCGCGAGCGTTCAGCACGGACAGACGATGGCGGCGGGACTGTTGTGGCAGGGGCCGCCACCACACAGTCAGCGCCATTTCCGCCTGCTCAGTGATGGCGACTTGGACCGGCTCCCTGCGTTGCGGTGGCTGGTGAAGCGAATTATTCCCGATGCCGGTATCGGTGCGATTTATGGTGACTCTGGCACCTTCAAATCTTTCCTCACTCTCGACTTGATGGCCCACATCTCGAACGGAAACGAGTGGTTCGGCAATCGGGTGCGGGCTGCTCCCGCCGTCTATGTCCCATTCGAAGGGCAAGGTGGCATCCCCAATCGCGTGAAAGCATGGCGGCTGGCGCAGGCGGCACGGCAGAACCCGGAAATGTTGTTTTCGGTCATCCCGCCCGATGATGTGCGAACCAACATTTCGGTCATCATGGAACCGATCAATCTGCGCGAGCAGGCGGACCGGGACACCTTGGTCGCGACGCTGACGGAGCAGGGCTGGGCTGGTGGGGTGTTGTGCATTGACACGCTCGCGCACGCTTCGGCAGGCATTGACGAGAATAGCAGCGCGATGGCGGAGATGATCAGCATTTTCCGCGACCTGCAATTGCGGCTTGGCGGCGTTGTCTTGCTGATCCATCACAGTGGCAAAGACAGTTCGCGCGGGATGCGCGGCTGGTCCGGCCTCCATGCGGCGATGGATTTTGTGATTGAGTGCCAGCGCGACAAGGACGACCCAGCGCTCGCGGCTGAATTTGTCCTCGCGAAGGTGAAGGACGGCAGCACCGGCGCTCGAACGCGGTTCCGGCTGGAAGTGGTCCAGATCGGAATGGACGAGGACGGCGACTATATGTCGTCACTCGTTGTCGCACCCATGCCAGCGGAAGAAGCGCCTGGCGCTGACCATCCGTTCAAACAGGACAGGAGTGCCGAGGACGCGGAAGACGAACAGTTCGTTTGGGAATGGGTGAAGCGTGCGGTCGAGAATGGCGAATATCCCAGCGGCAGGTCGCTGGAAGGGCAGCGCGCCAACCAGATGAACCAAGAGCGCAAGCTCACGCAGGTCAGGCTTCGCGACGCGATCCACAGGCTGCGGGCGGCAAGCCGCCTGGTAGATGCCGACGAAAAGGCTCCTTCGGGCAACGTCTATATGGTGACGCAGTGAGGGGCGTTGCCACGCACCTAGGGCGCGTTGGGGGTGTATTGTCGCCCTTTAACGCGCCCCGAACCCCACAGGGGCCAGCAGCACCCCGCAGGGTGCGTAGCTGGGTTACCCCTTTAGGGGCAACGCACCTTTTCCAACGCGCATCAGCCACCGACATTCACGCGAAAAACTGCCGCCAGCTTGTGGGGAGGTGCGTTGCGCGCGCCGTAAGGTGCCGCACAGGCCGACAGCGCCGGGCGCTGGGGCACGAAACAGGGGTTGCCGCCCCAAGTGCATACCCCTGCCGCGAGTCAGCGCTGTAATCGCCCCATTTCGCCGCCGCGCCATACGCCAACTTCTGGATGCAGCGGCGGCCTTCAAATAAACATAAAGGAAACAGGAGCTTATGCCCGCAAGCGATTCATAGATATGACTAATGCAGAAATTAACACATTAACGCCGGATCGCTGATCTTCGCAATTCTGCCTATTTGGAAACAGCCTTGAGCAATTCGGCTGGTTCCGTGCCAAGCGCCGCTGCAATCCTGACCAGAACCAGAACGGACGGGTTGCGCTTCCCGCGTTCTATACCGCCGACATACGTGAGGTCGATCTCCGCCGCGAATGCCAGTTGTTCCTGCGTCAATTGGGCGCGCTGGCGGAATCGCCTCACATTCATCCCGACAATGCCGCGCCAGTCGTCCATCTGACAATGGATGGCGGTCGGGTATATATTCTCTAGGGAATATAGTCCCTATTAACTTCTGAGGGCTATTTTGGGGTCATGCCAGACGAAGGAGAATACCATGGCGACCGCCGCGTTCAGGGACATAAGAGCCAACATATCATCCAGCACAATCGAGTTTCGTTCTTCGACAAAAGCCTTTTTGCTCAAGTCGGCAACTGGCTGGTTTATGATCGCGATAACGCTGCTCACTATGGGCGGGGCGGGGGTTGTGACGCTTCCGATTCTCGCCTTGAAGACGTTGATTAACCGCACCAGCCTTTATTGGCTGGAGGGTGACCGCCTTTTCATGCGGCGCGGTATTCTCATGCGCAGCGAGGAGGAAATCGAACTCTACCGGATCAAGGACATCAAGGTCCATTTCTCGCTGGTGCAGCAGTTCTTCGGTAACGGCGATCTTTCGGTTATCTCGTCCGATGCGACGGGCGTAGGCGAGGGGCGGAGAACGACCTTTCAGATCAATAATGTCGAAGATGCCCGCTCGCTGCGGGAGGAACTGCGTTCCCGTGTGGAAGCTGCTCGCAGGCGCGTGGGAGTGCGTGAATATGACGTTGCGTAACCACCGCCATATGCGAACGCTTGGAAAGCTGGTCAGCGTCGGGATTATGTTTGCCGGGAGTATGGCGTTGACCGCTCCGGCATCCGCGCAAGGTCTTTTCGGTCCTGGCAAATTCAAGATCGAGCAAACAGACGACCGATTCTCCGATGCCCCGACGATCACGTTTATGGGGCTGAACAATCGTATCTCCAAGAAATCTCCAGCCGGGGGAATCTACATCAACGGGCAGGGGCTCTACCTTGAGCCGTTGGTGATGCGGAATCGAGCGGACGGAAAGATCGCAAGGGTCGGCTTCTTCTTCCACAATGAGACGGAAATCGACACCACCTACGGATCGCCCAACAGCATCGGCACACCGCAGAGTATCATATTCATAATCGATGGCTCGAAACGCGTTTCCGCCTCGTTCTTGCAGGCAGGGGCCGCATTTGGTGACCGCATCCAATATAATTCCATGAGTCGGTCGGCATCATCCGGCCTCCGCGAAACCGGCCTCGCCTATGTGTCCGTCGAGGATATGGAGGCTATCGCTCACGCCAGATCCATCGCGATCAAGGTCGAAGGCAGCAGGCGCGCGGCGACCTTTGACGAGAAGGATATTGCCAAAACGTTCCTTGAAAACCTCTTGACGTTTTATGCCGAAAAGGTCGGATGATTTCCGTGGGGCTAATCAATACCCGTTAGCGGGTTGCCTTCGACGAGCGAGGGGACAGGTAAGAGAAACCAAGGGCATCGGTCCGGGAAAATGAGGGACGCCAACAGGGACGCCATGGATGTGCCCGCATCCGCGGGACTGGGAAATGCTGGCCAAGCAGATTCGAGGTCAGTCACGCGCCAGAAATCATGCCCGATGTGGAATACAGCATTCACACCATTGGCGATATGCTCGTCGCCGAACTGCCGATAGTCATCAGGCAGATAAGCGTTAAGTGCTAGGTGATCGAGTTCGGAAAGAGCGAGGTCGAACTCGTCAGTAAGGTCGGCTAGCCGTGACAAGCGCAGAAGCGCAAGCACGAGTTCGGTGGGCTGCGCGATCACGTCGAGGCCGAGCCCGATTGGCGGACTGCTGCGCGCTACCAAATAGGAGAGGACCCTAGAGGGATCGAGATCAGTCCGCGCAATCTTACCCCCGCAACTCACGACGGACGCGAAATAATGCCCCAGCAATCGCTCGGCTTCATCGATGAGGCCGACGCGAGAGCAAGCCGTTATTGCTGCAATGAGAAATGACGCCTGACAGTCGCTCATCGCCACAAGCGAAAGCGAGTAAGTCTCAAATACCTTTTCCAGGAGACCCGAGAGCACAGCTTTAGCCGGTCCGGGATCGTTGCCAGTCAACAGTCTCACATGGATCGCAAAACCGCTCCAGCCGAGCAATTTTGAGATACGGATAGGTAGATAGTAGAGATCGCCAAGACCGCCGGTTACCAGTGCATATTGATATGCTTCGGCGGCGGCGATCACCTCCTGCAAGGCCACTTCAACCTGTACGCCAAGCTCGACACATTGCCGGACAAGTTGATCGGCCACGGCGGGCTGCGACGAATATGGGAGCAATGCGACGATGCAGGCCGCCTGAACCTCAATCTCACGAAACCGGTCTCGCGCCTCCCGGGCCTGAGCTGCGCAAGCTTCCGAGACGCGCTCACTCAAGTTCAGAAGCACCATTGGATTGTATTGTAATTGATCAAGCAGTGGCGAAAGCCGGTCGACAAATCCCCTCGGGTCCCATCGCCGAGTCAGGGCGACATAAGGCTCCCAGAGGCGCGGCAAGTTTGATCGAATCGCCGCCGCGCTCTTGGCATCGGGCCATCCGGCCAGCACGCTTCTGAGCGGCGCATTTCCGGTACCCACATGCGGGTTCTTGCTGAAGCTTGACGGACCATAAAGATTGAGGCCCCAGACCACCGGCGTCTGCTCGCCCGCCGCGCTGAGGCGCTGCGACACCGCGCGCCCAATTTCGACAAGGTCGAGCGCGGGATTGCTGTCCTGAAGAAAGATCTCGCCCCGAATGCATTGGAGTAGCGCCGCCGTGCCTATTCCATGGCCGCCGATTTCCACGGCAGATTCATTAGATGCAGCCGTTGCTAGCAAGGTGACGCCGGGTGTCCCAAGCTCCCCCATAACCTCCGATTTAAGGATCACATTGAGGTCCGCAATCAACCCGCCGGATTGGCAAGCATCGATAATGAGATAGGTCTGCTTGGGGCCGGCCTCGGCGATCATCCGAAATAGGTCCGCCAGCGACAGCGCAGTGGCGGACAAGGCTTGCCCTCGTGAATCGCGCAGCGCCATGTAGAAGCTGCCCCCGCTAACGGCGCCGTGACCGGCGAAAGCGATGGTCAGCGTGTCCAGTGCCTCACCGGAAAATAAGGTCGTAGTTAGGGTGTCGCGCACTTCTTGGAGAGAGGGAGAGCGCAAGATGTATGATCGCGAGACATCATAGTCACCGATCTGGGGCTGTATGAGCGCATCGTAAATTCCGGCGGCATCGGCTTCCGCGCCAGTCAATGGGTTCAGATGTTCATAGCCGTTACAACCAATGGCGATCAGCGCACGCCCACTCATCCGCTCGCCCGCTTAAACTTGGCCTTCCGTTCGACCTCTCGGTCCAGAGCTAGCTGAATTTTCTCCGCTTTTACCCGTTCGATCTCCGCAGAAAGTTCGGGCGGCACGTCCTGCATTTCGCTTACAATGCGCTCATACATACCCGGCCCGACATGTATCTGAGGCATCGAGACATTTCCGTCACGATCGACACCAAACTCAATCTTTCGGAACATCTCCAGCATCGAAAGCGCGAACGATCCGGCCTCCTTGGCATCGA
The DNA here is from genome assembly GCA_029202385.1 of Candidatus Sphingomonas phytovorans. Lineage (NCBI taxonomy): Bacteria > Pseudomonadati > Pseudomonadota > Alphaproteobacteria > Sphingomonadales > Sphingomonadaceae > Sphingomonas > Candidatus Sphingomonas phytovorans. The sequence goes on along the minus strand of CP119314.1, from coordinate 1,382,754 downwards.
CAACGTTGCCGACCTTTTCCGCTGCCGCACCCATCACGCCATATATGTTTTGGGCGAACTGGCGCTCCATCTCCTCGTTCACGGGGAGAATGGTCTGAGCAATCAGATTCAGATCGTTCTCCGCGATCCCTGCGAATGGGATCGTCCATTCCGCAGAAATGCTGTGCATCGTTGTGTCAGGCTCTGCGTCGCGCGCCGAATGGACCCAGTTTGCGCCATGATTCATACGAAGAACATTGTGCTCGTTAATGAACATCTGGCGCGACTGCTCCTGCATCCTTCCCATTAGGGCGGTCACAGAGGTTTCGAATGCGCGATCATCTTCATCTCGCTCGAAGCAAAAAATGCGTGGATCAGGCGTCTCCGTTTGTTCAACTCTTTCGGGCATCAGGCTTTCTACCATAACCAAAATCTATCGATGGGGTGCGATCATTCCAAGAACGCTTGCGCTAAGGTTACAACCGTGCATCCGCTTCACTTCCGCCGGGTTTCGGCTCGTTGAGCAGATAACCGGCAGCCTGCAATTCTTCGAGGCGCATCCGCTCCGAGGCGGCCCTCTCCTCATCTGTCTGATCGAAGCTGGTGTGGAGATAGATGACGACCTCTGGCTTAAACCATGGCGTGATCGCGATCTTATCGCCCTGCATTTCGCGGTGCCACTTCCGGGCGCGTTCAATCGGGTCCACGTTAAGGTCCATCTGTTCGGGATACAGAAGCATCAGCTCGCGAACCGGCTGGGAGGCAAATACGCGCTTGAATACACTGAAATACCAAATGGGCGGGGGATTGATCATGTCATGGCGTAGGAACGAGGTCACCCCATTGGAGGTCAGGCCTACCCTGAGCAGCTTAGGCGGATAACGATCGTCGTCCGTATAAACGGTTTCAACGAGTCGTCCGACTGCTCGTCCGACACTCTCCAATGCCGCCTCGAAAAAGTGCGTGGCAGGAAAGAATACGCGGAAAATTTTGTTCACGCGCTCCCCAAAGGTCACCAGCGTCATCATCACTTTCGCGCCATAAAAATCCGCCCAATATTCGAGGGCACGATAATCGGCTGCCTCTTGGACCCCGGCATAAAGGTGCCGGTGCACCAGATGGGCTAACTCGTGGCTTAGGATGAGCAGATGAAAGAAGAGTCGATCAGGACTGTCGATCTCCTCGCGTGCCATATCAGGTGGAATGACAATCCGTGTTTCGTCACCGCTGCGCCGGATACACGCGCTATGAGCTGCCTCCACAGCAATCCTCACTTCGAGCGGCCCCCATGGTAGAAAGAAGGATTCAAAATCGGCCGCCACGGCACGCGCGAGTTGTTCGCCTGTCAAATCGGGGCCGCCAGTTGGTCCGTCTGTTTTCACGTTCTCCATTCCACACTAATGACGTGCACGATGGGTATCGACAAGTTGCTGTCGTATCGATCCTCTGTATTGCTGGCGATTTGTATCAACGGGACTTCAGGTTGCTATGGAAAAGCGGCGGCGTATGGGATGACACGCTTTGGTTCGCAGCACGACGCCCTAGAACGAAGTGAGAACGTCTGGGAAATTTCGGATGTTCATGCTACCGATCGCAATAGAGGGCATCAGTGGGGGCGTGTGGCCGATGAGCATTCTGGAATTTGTTAATCAGGACGAACTTGACGATCTCGACGAAGATCCGCGCATGGCGTTTATGCAGCTCGTCAACGCAACTCAACGGAGCCTTTCCACCAAAATTGGTGCGCTTGATCCGGAAAATCAGTATGAGTGGCAGAAGATCGAAGAGCTTCGCTACAGTTTTATGAACGTGGTTGTCGCGGCTGCGAAACGTTTCGAGATTGAGCCATTTTATTCGATGGAGGTGCCTCAATATTCCAATTTTCGAGACACAGATCATCGTCAATTCAAATCTGATTTAGATCACTATGTCACGCAATTGATATTGGATAATAGCCTTCGCGCGAAACGTGATTCTGTTGAGGTTCTACCCAAGACAAAAGATCAACTAAGAACGTATCTTAGCGGGCTCAAGCAATGCATTGAGAATGGCAATATGAGCGCCGCTAAGCGTGAGGGTCTATTAAAGAAACTCGATGCCTTTGAAGCTGAACTGGAGAAGCGTCGGCTTAATATGTTGGCCGTCGCACGTTTGGCTTATTTGATCCTAAGCGTTCCCGGCACGCTCTGGGCGTCGGCAGACATCACCCATAAGCTGACTACTAGTATTATGCAGACGGTCGCAGAAGCGAAGGCTGCCGAAGACGAAACCAAGCAGCTTCCGGCGGTGGCCCCGGCTAAGGCTCTTAGCGCTCCGAGGAAGCTGGCTTCGTCGTTGGCCTCCCCGTTTGACAGCGACCTCGATGACGATGTGCCGTTCTGACGAGAAGCACCTGCATAGCCCCCACGACGCGATGACGGGGATGGCGGAAGAGGTGGGATTCGAACCCACGGACGGGTTGCCCCGTCGCTGGTTTTCAAGACCAGTTCCTTAAACCACTCGGACACTCTTCCATACCGATTCAGCGGCGCGGCTAGAAATCTGCTAGATGGCGGCGCTGCCGCTCGCTTTAGCCATTTCCCGACCCGCCGCTAAGCGATTCTAACTACGCTCCTTTTTCGCCAGTCCGTGCCGCCGAGCGCCGAAACCACCGTTAGTTTTCAAGACCGCTGCCTTAAACCACTCGGCCACCTCTCCGCTGGGAATGCGCTTAGTGCGTGAGCGCTGTTTTGTGCAAGGGCCACGACTATAAGGGGTTCATGTCGCGCGGGGCCTGTGGCAGAGTCCTGCCATGCGGGATTTCTCCACATGGTTGAGCAGGATGGCAAGCGGGGTACTGGCCGCGATCCTGTGTTTCGGGGCGAGCGGTTCGGCTGTCGCGCAGGATGAGGCCGGCTTTCAGGCCTATCTGCGTACGCTTCGCAGTCAGGCCGAGGCGCGGGGCGTCAGCCGCGCGACGCTCGATGCGGTAATGCCGGGGCTCACGCTCAATACCCGTGTGATCGAGCTCGACCGGGCTCAGCCCGGCGCGGCCAACAATCCGTCGGCGGTTCCGAATTTTGCGCCGTACAAGGCGCAGCATGTCGACACGGCGCGGATCACGCGCGGGCGGCAGGCCTATCTCGCCCAGCGCGGACGCCTCGCTCGGATCGAGCGCGAGACTGGCGTGCCCGAATCGATCATGGTCGCGATCTGGGGCCATGAAACCAATTACGGCAAGGTGATGGGCGGGTTCGACTTGCCGCGCGCCCTCGCCACGCTCGCTTATGAGGGGCGGCGTCGGGAGCTGTTCGCCGACGAATTCATCTCTGCGTTGTTGATGGTCGACCGGGGCGTGCCGATCTCGCAGTTGAAGGGCAGTTGGGCAGGCGCCACCGGCGGGCCGCAATTCCTGCCGTCGATCTATCTGCGCCTCGCGCGTGACGGGGACGGGGACGGGCGCGTCGATATCTGGACGAGCGAGGCGGATACGCTGGCGTCGATCGGCAATTATTTCGCCAATGCCGGGTGGCGGCCGGGGCAACCGTGGGGCCTTGCAGTAAGCGTACCGCCGGGGTTCGATCGCAACCAGATCGTCAATCGCACCGTTTCGCCCCGCTGCCCGAGGGTGTTCGCGCGGCATAGCGGCTGGAAGACGATGGCGGAATGGCGCGCGATGGGGCTGGTGCCGGAGACGCGCAACTGGCCGGCGGACAATGTTCTGGCGACGCTGATGGAGCCGGACGGGCCGGGCAAGACCGCCTATCTGCTAACCGGCAACTACCGGGTGATCCTCGACTATAATTGCTCGAATTTCTATGCGCTTTCCGTGGGGTTGCTGGCTGATGCCGTTGAACGATAGCGGCACGGTCGCGCTGGCTTTCCTGCTCGTTGCATTCGGTGGCAGCGAGGGTCATGCGGGAACCCCGTTCATGGCTGCGGCGCCCGCCGGGGGGCAGCGCGTCGGACCAACTCCGATGGCGCCCGATTCTCCCCGAGCAGTGGTGCCGGCATCGACACTCGACCAGGAGGCACCACCGGCGGATCTGCCGCAAAGCACTGGGCCGCGCGGGACGTCAGGGCAGGAACAGCGGTACGACACGGTCGGCTATGCCGGCTCGTTCGACGGTGGCGGTGCGGCCGCAGGATCGGTCAGCGTCGCGCATGCGACATTGCCGGTCGGTTCCTATGTCGAGCTGACCGCGCTCGATACCGGGCGGACCATCATCGCCTTGGTCGCGACACAGGGTTCGGGTGGCCGAATCGTCGATCTGTCGCCGGCAGCCGCGCAACAGCTCGGCGTGGGCGAAGGCGCTCCGGTGCGTGTCCGGCTGGTGACGCCGTCGCCCCAGGACCAGAATGCGCTTCGATCAGGCCACACCGCGTCGGCGAGGATGGACGCGCCACAATCGCTGCTGACGGCGCTGCGCCGGAAGCTGCCCGCTCGGATGGCGCCGGTACCGGTGCGCGCATCAGCTCCCCCGGTGCCCGCACGCCCCGCACGCACTGTCGCACCACCCCCGGGCGCACGCTATTCCCCGCCGTCTCCCGAGCCCGCCAAGACAGCGCCGAGCCGGTCCGGCTATCTCGTCCAGGTTGCTGCCTTCTCGACGCGGGAGCGGGCCCAGACCGCCGCGCGTCAGGTCGGCGGGCGGATCGCCCCGGCCGGCGCCCTGTTCCGCGTCCAGATCGGCCCCTTCGCCGACGCAGCGAGCGCCAAGCGCGCACGTGACGAGGCGGCCCGGCACGGCTATGCCGATGCCCGCATCCTGCATATCGAGTAACCCCCTTAGCGTCACGGACCTGTTGTCATGAAGAAACTGCTCGCCGCCTCCGCCCTCGCGATCGTGTTGGCCTGCCCCGGCGTCGCCGCCGCGCCCGATTTCCCGACGCCGGCACCCGTCGCGTTCCTGCAGGACCTTTCGACCGGCGCGATCCTGTATTCGAAGGACCCGGATCGCCGCATGCCGCCGGCATCGATGGCCAAGATGATGACCGTCTATGTGGCGTTCGACCTGATCAGGAGCGGCGAACTGAAGCTCGACAAGCAGATCGAGGTCAGCCCCGACACATGGAAGAAATGGCATGGCCCCGCAGCGGGCTCGACCATGTTTCTTTCACCCGGCGAAAAGGTGAGCGTCGAGAATCTGCTGAAGGGTATCGTCACCCTCTCGGGGAATGACGCCTGCGTCGTGCTGGCCGAGGGTATCTCGGGGACCGAGGAAGCCTTTGCCAATCTGATGAACCAGCGGGCGGCGAAGCTCGGCCTGACCAACAGCCATTTCGGCAATTCGAACGGCTGGCCGGACAATGGCGTGACCTATGTCACGGCGCGCGACCTGGCCAAGCTAGCGGCGGCGACGATCCAGGATCATCCGCAACTCTACAAGAAGTTCTACTCCCTCCCGAACTTCACCTGGGGCAAGACCCTGGGCGCGGGCGCGGACATCACCCAGGCCAATCGCGATCCGCTGCTCGGCCGCGTCGCCGGTGCCGACGGGCTCAAGACCGGCCATACCGATGAGGCAGGCTATGGTTTCACCGGCTCTGCCCAGCAGAATGGCCGTCGCCTGGTGATGGTGATGGCCGGCCTGACCAGCTCGAACCAGCGGATCGAGGAATCGGTCAAGTTCATGAACTGGGGTTTCCGTGCCTGGCAGTCCAAGCCGCTCGTGACGAAGGGCCGCAAGGTCGAGACCGCCGAGGTGCAGCTCGGCGATTCGCGCACCGTCGGGCTGGTCGCGCCGACCAACCTGACCGCGACGCTGCCCGCAGGCGTCTCGCCCGATATCCAGCTGCGCGTGGTCTATGACGGCCCGATCAAGGCGCCGATCAAGGCCGGCCAGCATATCGCCGACCTGGTGGTGACGACGCCCGACATGCAGCCGCAGCGATTGCCGCTGGTCGCGGAGACCGATGTCGGCGAGGCGGGCTTCTTCGGCCGGGCCTGGGCGGGCCTCAAGAGCCTGTTCGGCGGGTGACGACCGGGCGCTTCATCTCGCTCGAGGGCGGGGAAGGGGCCGGCAAATCGACTCAGGCGAAGCGGCTGGCCGAGGCGCTGGGCGCACGCGGCATCGAGACGCTGGTGACTCGCGAGCCTGGCGGCAGCGAGGGCGCGGAGGCGATCCGCGCTCTGCTGATGCAAGGCGACGTCAAGCGCTGGAGCCCCCACAGCGAGGCGCTGTTGTTCGCGGCGGCGCGCGCCGACCATGTCGAGAAGCTGATCCGCCCGGCTGTCGGCGCCGGCACCTGGGTGATCTGCGACCGCTTCATCGACAGCTCGCGCGCCTATCAGGGCGTTGCGGGCGGGATCGATGATGCCGCCGTGCTGGCGCTCCACGCGTTCGGATCGCGCGGCCTTTTGCCCGATCGTACTTTCGTGCTCGAAGTGCCGCCCGAACAGGGCCGCGCCCGCGCCGAGGTGCGTGACGGCGTTGGGGCGGATCGCTTCGCGGCTCGGGGTGATGCCTTCCATGCCGACGTCGCCGCCGCGTTCCGGCGATTCGCGGAGCATGAGCCCGAACGGGTACGGCTGATCGACGCGTCGGGCACGCCCGAGACGGTGACCGAAGCGCTGCTCGCCGATCTCGGCGACCTGCTGCCATGACGTTGCCGGTCGGCAATGAAGCGGCGCACGCTGCCTTCGCGGCAGCGATGGCGAGCGGGGCGTTGCACCATGCCTGGCTGTTCGCCGGGCCCGAGGGTGTCGGCAAGGCGAGCTTCGCCCGGGCGGCGGCGCTTCGGCTTCTGGCCGAAGGCGCTTCGCCAGGCACGCTGCCACCAGGCTTCGACGTGCCGGAGGGCGACCGGACCCGATCGCTGGTCGCCGCGGGATCGCATCCCGATTATCGCGAACTGGCGCGCCAGCCCAAGGACGCCGACAAGCCGGGGCAGGATCTCGCGCGGAGCATCACGATCGCGCAGGTCAGATCGCTCCAGCCGATGTTCGCGACCACGCCGTCAATGTCGTCGCGGCGCATGGTGCTGATCGACGCGATCGACGATCTGGAGCGGGGCGGGGCGAACGCCCTGCTCAAGAACCTGGAAGAACCGCCCGCCGGCACGATCTTCCTGCTGATCAGCCATGCCCCGGGTCGGTTGCTGCCGACGATCCGGTCGCGATGCCGGCTGCTGCGCTTCGACCCGCTCGACGAAGTGGCGATGGCCGGCGTGCTCCGCCGCACGCTGCCCGAATGCGACGAGGCTGAGATCGCCGCACTGGTCAAGGCGGGACAGGGCGCGCCGGGCCGGGCGCTCGGCTTTGCCGGACTTGATCTGGCCAAGCTCGATGACGCCATGGCTGCGATCGCGCGCGATGGCGATCCCGGCAACGCGCGGCGCAGCAGGCTGGCCAAGATGCTCGCGCCCAAGGCGGCCCAGCCGCGCTACGAGGCATTTCTCGATCGCGCGCCCGCGTTCATTGCCTCAGTAGCGCCGTCCCGACGGGGACGGCGATTGCAGACGGCGCTCGACAGCTATGACGCGGCGCGGGCACTGGCCGCGACCGCCCGGGGATTGTCGCTGGATTCGCAGGCGACGGTCTATGAAATGGCCGGGCTGGTGGCGAAGCTCGCCGAGGCATAGACCCGGGATTCCCTTCAACAGCGGCGCGTTTTCGCCTGTTGGGCCATTCAATTTTTTCTTCCGCTGTTATGGTGGATTTTCTGGCCAAAATCCCGGTGCCTTTTCAATCGGTTGGGGAGTGTTTTCCCTGTTATGGCATAACAGCGGAAAAACCGATGCGAACAGGACGGAAATACCGCCATTCGAGTGTGATCACGGTCGAACCGGATCGTCCAATATCATCGTCATGTGAAAGAGCGGGACAGGAGCCGACCGGCCCTGTCCTGCGCCACGCTGCCGGTATCGGCGGCAATGTTGAATCATTCTCCCCGGCGTAGCGGGCGACACCGGATCAGAAGCGCCGGTGATTTCGTCCGTCGATCATGTCGCAGGTGCCGCGGAAACCGTAATTATAGGAGCCCTGCACGGTTATCCGCCCGCTGCGGCAATCGATCGTGATGCGTGGCTTGTTCAGGCCGTTCAGGCGATAGGTTGCCGTGATGATGTCCGGCCGCACCGAGACATCGTAAAGGTCCCACCAGCCGTCATTGCGGCGCGAGTTGATCGGCGGGATCAGCTTCTTCGGTAACCGGCTGGCGGCAAGGAGGGAAAGCGCATGCCAGCGACTGACCTAATCCGCGTTGTCGACCTTCCTCACCTCGACGATCTCTTCGTCGAATGTGTCGAGCAAACGGGCGTTGATGCCCATTTTCCCGAAATCTTCTCCAAGGGTCTGCCAGTGAGTACCGCAGCCGCAGATTGGGCAGTGGTGAATGCCGATCATTCGATCGCCCCAGATATAGGCGGTCGTCTCGCCTGAAATCTTCACCTGTTCCGGCGGGAAGTACGCCACGCGCCATGCCAGTCGACGACAGAGGGAGCAATTACAGTCCGCCACCCATTCCGGCTGGCTCGGCACCTCTATCCGCACGTTACCGCAGTGACAGCTTCCATGAACGCCCATCACGACCCTCTACCGCGATTTTGAAATGTCCGCCATTGGCGCGAGCGGACACGCCAATGTATCCGCGCCGCATGGCGGTTCCCGTCACCGAGGTTGAGAAAGACCGCGCAAAGGATAAGGGAGACATTCCCGATTTCCCATTGAGGGCCGACAGAGATGCGACTTCTGGTCGTGGAGGATGATCCGCGCGCGGCGAAACAGCTTGTCGCCGACCTTGAAGAGCTGGGCCATGAAGCGGTCGTGGCGGCTGACGGCCGTGCGGCGCTGGCCATTGCCACGGACGGCAGGTTCGAGGCGGTGCTGCTCGATATCATGCTGCCCTATGTCGACGGGGTGGGGGTCGCCAAGCTGCTGCGCGACCGCGATATCGATGTGCCGATCATCATGCTCACCGCGCTTGCCGATCTGGAACAGCGGCTGATCGGTCTGGACGCCGGGGCCGACGATTATCTGGTCAAGCCGGCGGCACCGGCCGAGATCGACGCCCGGCTGCGGGCGATCGTCCGGCGGGCGGCCAGAACGAGCGATTCCGGTATCATGCGGGTCGGCGATATCGAGGTGAACGAGGTCAAGTACCGCGCCACGCGGGCCGGTCGCGTGCTCGTCCTGCCGAAGCTGGAATTCCAGGTGCTGTGCGAGCTTGTGCGGAACGCCAACAGCATCGTCACCCGGCAGATGTTCTATCAGAATGTCTGGAAATATGATTTCGAGCCGACGACGAACATCATCGAATCCTATATCCGCCACCTCAGGCTCCATCTGAACCAGCCGGGCGAGCGGGACCCGATCGCCACCATCCGCGGGGTCGGGTACATGATCACCGATCGGACGGACACGGGCGGGGACTGACATGCGGCCGAGATCCCTCCGCGCGATCATGACGGTCTATGTGGTCGTCTTCCTGGTCGCGCTGGTGGCGATCCGTACCGTCAACTACGCCATCGACAGCGCAGCCCTGCTCAAGGAGGTCGACCGTCGCCTGGCGAGCGAGGCAAGCGCGATCAGCGGCGGTGGGATTCCTCAAGGGGAGATGATCGAGCGGATCGCCGCCGCGCAACGCGAGCATGACACCGCCGACCTGTTCTACATGCTGGTTGACCGGGAAGGGCGGCGAATCGGCGGCAATTTGCGCCTGAAACGCCTGCCGCCGATCGGCTATTCCAATTTCGGCGAGGACGCCCAGGTCGAGGGCGTGATGCATGGCCGCGCGCTGGCCCGAACGGCTACCGGTGGCGCCACTCTGGTGGTCGTCTCCGACAACGACGTCGTCGAAAGCTTCGACAGCCTCTTGTTCCGCGTCCAACTGTTCGGGCTCGGCATTACGACCCTGATGCTGATCGGTGGCGCCGTCGGTATCATGACGGTGATCGGCGGACGGATGCGGGCCATGCAACGCACCGTCGATGCGGTGATGGACGGTGACCTGAAAAGCCGGATCCCGCTGGACGGGACTCGCAGCGAATTCGACCAGCAGGCAGCTGCCTTCAACAAGATGCTCGACCGGATCGACGATCTCATGGCGAACATCAAGCACGCTGCCAGGGACGTCACCCATGAGCTCAAAAGCCCGTTGGCCCGGCTGCGTGCCCGCACCGCCGCCATTGCGCGGCGTTCCGAGGGGGAGCCGATCGGCGCCGACATTGCCGATATCCTGGCGCAGACCGACCAGATCATCGACCTGTTCGGGAGCCTGTTGCGGTTGTGGGAGATAGAGGGCGGCCACCGGCGCGAGCGTTTTGCCGATGTGGATCTGGGCGACCTCGCGCGTGAGACCGGAGAGTCGCTGAGACTGGTCGCCGAGGAAGAAGGGCGTCCGCTGCACCTCGATATCACCGACAGCCTGCCGGTACGGGGGGATCCGAACCTGTTGCGCCAGATGCTCGTCAACCTGATCGAGAACGCCATCCGGCATACGCCGCGGGGCACCCGGATCATGGTGAGCACGGAGCGTCGCAGAAATTCGGTCGCGGTGATCGTCGCGGATAATGGGCCGGGCATTCCGGCGGCCGAGCATGACACGGTGATCCGGCGCTTCGGGCGGCTCGAGGCGGAGGGCAAGCCGGCGGGGCAGGGACTGGGCCTGACCCTGGTCGATGCGATCGCGCGACTGCATGACGGCACGCTCATCCTGGAGGATGCGGCGCCCGGCCTGCGCGCCGTGGTCGTGTTGCCACCTCAGCGCTGAACAAAAGAAAGGCCCGGGTGGCGTGAGCCACCCGGGCCGGGTCGGTAGATCGTCAGTCCAGGCTTTCGCCTGACCGTTCCGGGCACCACAGGGATGCCCGACACGATGGTTCAGAAATTGACGCTCACTTCGCCGCCGAAGGTCCGCGGCGTGTTGAAGTTGGCATAGCTGCCCAGCACCGCGTCGTTGGCGCCCGAGCGGCGATAGATGTGCTGCTCGTTGAACAGGTTGCGCGTCCAGACCGAGAAGGTCGCCTTGTTGGCGTCGCCGATCTGAACGCCAGCCAGCGCGAGGCGGCCGTTGACGATGAAGCTTGAGTCGGTCTTCACGTTTTCGGCCTGGAAGCTGTAGTTCGGGTCAGCGTAGTTGGCATCCAGGTGCAGGCGAAGCTTCGCATCGCTGCCACCGACCGGCACTTCGTAATCGATATAGCCGGACGCCGCGTTGCGCGGGGTATAGACCACGAACACCTGGGTCAGCACGCCGAACGTCGGCCCCGGGTTGGGGTTCGGCGTCAGCGGCACGTTGGTGTAGGTATAGGCATAGGACGCACCGAGCGTCAGATGCTCGATCGGCCGCGCGGTAACGTCAACCTCGACGCCCCGGATCTTGGAGATACCCGGCGCATTGGCCGTGTTCTCGGTATGCAGGTTGAAGTTCGGGTTAGGCGTCGTGGTGCCGGGCAGGAACTGGTTGGTGTCGACATTGTCGAAGTCGATCTGAGTTCCCGACCGATCCATGATGTATCCGGCGAGGTTGATGCGAACCTTGCGATTGAACAGGTCCATCTTCGCGCCGATCTCGTAGGCCTTCACCGATTCCGGACCGAAAGCGGAGAAATTCGACGAGCGGTCGTTCGCGCCACCGGCACGGAAGCCAGTCGAATATTTGGCGTAGAGATTGACGTCCGGCGTCGCGTCAAACGCCAGTGTGACCATCGGGTCGAACCGGCCCCGGTCATAATGGAGCTGATAGTTCGTCGGCACGCCCGACACCATGTAGAGGACGCCGTCGCGCTTGTCCTTGGTGTAGCGGCCGCCGACCGTCAGATGCAGGGCATCGGCGAAGTCAGGCGTGTAGGTTGCCTGGCCATAGGCCGCGTAGCTGCGGGTGCGGTTGACACTGGCACGCTGCAGGAAGCGCGAGTTATAGTCCCAGCCCTGATTGTTGGAGTTGATCGGTCCGAACACCTGGGAGGGAAGGATCGTATAGGCGGTGCCGTTTGCGTTCCACTGGATCGAAGACGGGGTCGCTGCCGATTCCCGGGCCTCTTCGTTGAAATAGTACAGTCCTGCCACGTAATCGACCTGGGCGAAGCTGCCGACCGCCTGGAATTCCTGGCTGAACTGGTTCTGATAGAGGTCCGAGAGGCTGTAGCGGCTGGTCTTGCCGTTCGGCACGAACTGAACCCGCTCCGGACCGCCCGAGTTATCCCACTGGTTGGTGGAAACCTTGCGCCACGCGGTGATCGAGCGAAGCTCAAGTGCTGGCGAGACCTTGTAGGAGAGCTTGGCGCTTTCTCCGCTGGTCCTGTCGACGCTGTATTGCTGCGGCACGCCGACATCGGCGACGTCCTGACGATCCGGGTGGATGCCGACCAGGGGCGACAACGGTGCGATGCAGGCCGGGGTGCAGGTGCCGCCGGGGGGCGGCCCAAGCGTGGTGCCGGTGTACACGCCAACGGTGCGGCCAAGCGGGTTATAGTTGATCAGCTGGCTGAAGAAAGGCGTGTTCTCGTCCTTGGCCTTGTCGAACGAGAAGTCGGCGGTGAAGCCGTCAAAGGGCTGCCAGCGCGCGGCGATGCGGCCACCGACACGATTATAGGCATTCCAGCCGATCTGGCCCGCGAGCGGATCCTTGACCGTCGGATCCTGGTGCTGGATCACGCCGTCCAGCTTGACCGCGAAATTGTGGAATGCGGGGAGGTCGAGATGGACCTGCCCGTCATATTGCCCGTAATTGCCGATACCGCCCGAGACGCGGCCGCCGAATTCGCCGGTCGGGGCCTTGGTGACGATGCTCAGTGCGCCGCCTTCGGTGTTGCGACCGAACAGCGTTCCCTGCGGGCCGCGAAGCACTTCGACGCGCTCGACATCGAACAGGGCGGCGTTGAGGCCCTGCTGGCGGCCGAGATAGATACCGTCGATATAGACGCCGACGCCCTGGTCGCGGGCCGTCTGGTTGGCGTCGAACGGTACGATGCCGCGGATGCCGACGGTCAGCGCCGACTGGCGCGCCTCGAAGGTCGCGATCCGGAGCGAGGGGACGGCACCGTCCGCCAGGTCGATCAGGCTCTGCACGTGCCGGTCGGCGATCACCTCGGGGCTGACCACGGAGATCGCGATCGGCGTCTTCTGGAGGTTGGTCTCGCGCTTCAACGCGGTCACGACGATATCCGCGATCTGTCCGCTATCAGCCGGGGCCGCGTCGGCCGGCTTGGCTTCGTCCGCGACAGGCTGTGCCGGCGGGGCGGTTTCGGCCAGGGCCGGCGACGCCATGGTCGCCAGCAGGGCGCCGCCCAGCAACAGCTGAAGCCGGAAGGCTTTGGGATTGTGCATGTGTAGATTCCCCTTAAGCGAGACATCCCGTCCCGACTTCGTGGCCGCTACACAGTATGAAGGTCAGAAATGTTACAGTGATTGTAATATAAGCAATACAGTCTTGTCATTTTCGCATCATTTTTGTTTAATATGCTGAGATGTAGTTATTAATTAATCAAAGATTCAACGATCTGCTTGCGGGGTCGTCGATATTGTTCATCGTGGTGATGAAAAACGACAGCGCATTTTATATTAAACTGCCGATATTCTGTGAGCGTGATGGCATGACACTTGATGTCTTTCGATCTGGTCTGGAATGCCGGCGCGATCTCCACGACAGAAACGTCGGCGCCGGGTGGTTCTAATCGCGCGGCAACCGCGCTAGGAGGCCGGCATGGGTCAGCCTTATTACATCACCACCGCGATCAGCTATCCGAACGGGCGGCCGCATATCGGCCACGCTTATGAGGCGATCGCGACCGACGCGATCGCGCGCTATCACCGTCAGGCCGGGCGCGACGTGCGGTTCCAGACCGGCACCGATGAACATGGCCTGAAAATGGTCCAGACAGCACGTGACCGTGGTGTCGAGACGCGCGCGCTTGCCGACGAGATGTCGTCCTATTTCAAGGAAATGGACGATCGCCTGAACATTTCCTACGATCGGTTCATCCGCACCGTCGAACCGGCGCACCATGCCGCGAGCGCTGCGATCTGGCAGGCGATGGAAGCTGCCGGCGACCTGTACATGGACAAATATGAGGGCTGGTATTCAGTCCGCGACGAAGCGTTCTACGACGAGAAAGAACTGGTCGCCGACGAGAAGGGCGGGGAAGGGGCCAAGCTTTCCCCGCAGGGCACGCCGGTGGAATGGACGGTCGAGGAGACGTGGTTCTTCCGGCTGTCGAAATATCAACAACCGCTGCTCGACCTGTACGAGTCCCATCCCGAGTTCATCCGGCCGGAGGCCCGGCGCAACGAGGTGATGCGCTTCGTCGAGGGTGGGCTTTCCGATCTGTCGGTGTCGCGGACCAGCTTCGACTGGGGCGTGAAGGTGCCGGGCAGCCCCGGGCATGTCATGTATGTCTGGGTCGACGCGCTGACCAATTACCTGACCGGGGCGGGCTATCCGGACAATGCGGCCGACCTGGCGCGCTACTGGCCGGCGGACCTGCATGTGATCGGCAAGGATATCGTGCGTTTTCACGCCGTTTACTGGCCGGCTTTCCTGATGTCGGCGAAGCTGGCGCTGCCGAAACAGGTGTTCGGGCACGGCTTTCTGCTCAACCGCGGCGAGAAGATGTCGAAATCGGTCGGCAACGTCACCGACCCGATGGAACTGGTCGACCGCTTCGGTGTCGACGCGCTGCGCTATTTCCTGTTGCGGGAGGTGAGCTTCGGCCAGGATGGCAGCTATTCGGAAGAGGCGATCGTCACGCGGTGCAATGCCGATCTGGCGAATAATTTCGGTAACCTGGCGCAGCGGTGCCTGTCGATCATCGCCAAGAATTGCGACGGCGTGGTGCCTGAATCGGGCCCACGGACTGATCCGGACAACGCGCTGATGGCCAGTATCGAGGCTGCCGAGGCCGGGCTGCACGCTGCAATGAAGGATCTGGCGCTTCACAATGCACTCGAAGCGGTCTGGGCGGCGGCGCGCGATACGAATCAGTATTTCGCCGACGCAGCACCCTGGAGCGTGCGCAAGACCGATCCCGCCCGGGCCGACGCGATCCTGCACCTGACGATCGAGGCGATCCGGCGGATCGCGATCATGGCGCGCTGGGCGATCCCGGATGGCGCTGACCGGTTGCTTGATCTGCTTGGCCAGGAGACCGGCGCGCGAAACTTCGATTCACTGGGCGTGCCAGTGGTGGCGGGCACGGTGCTGCCGGCGCCGAGCGGGGTGTTCCCGCGGCTGGAGCTGACGGAGGCCGCCTGATGTTCGCCGACAGTCATTGCCACCTGAACTACAAGGGGCTGCACGAGCAGCAGCCCGAGATACTGGCCCGCGCCAGGGCCCGGGGCGTGTCCGCCATGCTCAATATCTCCACGCGCGAGAGCGAGTGGGATGCGGTGATCGGCACGGCCGAGCGCGAGCCGGACGTGTGGGCGACCGTTGGCATCCATCCGCATGAGGCCGACCAGCATCCCGATGTGGGCACGGCGCGGCTGGTGGAGCGCGCGGCGCATCCGCGAGTCGTCGGGATCGGCGAGAGCGGGCTCGACTATTATTACGATCACAGCGACCGCGAGCGGCAGCGGGCGAGTTTCCGCGCGCATATCGCGGCGGCGCGCGAGACCGGCCTGCCGATCGTCGTGCATACGCGTGACGCCGAGGACGATACCGCCGAGATCCTGCGCGAGGAAATGGGGAAGGGCGCCTATCCCGGCGTGATCCATTGCTTCACGGCGAGCGGAGCTTTTGCCGATATCGCGCTGGAACTGGGCCTTTATATCTCCATTTCAGGCATCGTGACGTTCAAGAATGCCAAGGACCTGCAGGAAACCGCCGCGCGGTTGCCGATCGAGCGGCTGCTGATCGAAACCGATGCGCCTTTCCTTGCGCCAGTGCCGCATCGCGGGAAAACCGGCGAACCAGCGTTCGTGGCCGATACTGCCGAGTTCCTGGCCAAGCTGCGCGGCGAGGATGTGTCGGTGCTGGCGGAAAAGACGGCCGAGAACTTTCACGCATTGTTTGCCAAGACGACCGCGTGAGAGTGAAGGCGTGAAAGTCCGGATCCTCGGATCTGGCACATCCTCGGGCGTGCCGCGCATCGGCAATGACTGGGGCGATTGCGATCCGGCCGAGCCGCGCAACCGTCGGCTGCGGGCCTCGATCCTGGTCGAGACCGGGACGACCCGGGTCCTGGTCGATACGAGCCCCGACATGCGCGAGCAGCTGCTGGCGGCCGATGTCGCGACGGTCGACGCGGTGATCTGGACTCACGACCATGCCGATCATTGCCACGGCATCGACGATCTGCGGCAGGTCTATCATGCGATGGGCCATCCGGTGCGCGGCATGGCTCGGCCGGCGACGCGGGACGCGCTGGTCGAGCGCTTCGCTTATGCGTTTCTCGGGCGTGACGGCTATCCATCGACCGTGGCGATGGAGACGCTGCCCGACGCGATCACCATCGGCGACGTCGCGATCCGTGCCGTCGACCAGCCGCACGGCAATATCCTGTCTGCCGGGTTGCGGTTCGACACGCCGGCCGGATCGATCGGATATGCCACGGATTTCAATATCCTGACTGATGATATGCGCGCGCTGTATCAGGACCTGGACGTATGGATCGTCGATGCGTTGCGCTATCGGCCGCATCCGACTCATCCCGATGTGCCGACCGTGCTTGGCTGGATCGAGGAGCTGCGGCCGCGTCGGACCGCTTTCATCCATATGGACCAGTCGATGGACTATGCCACGCTGCGCGCTGCGCTTCCGGCTGGCGTCGAACCCGGTTATGACGGGATGGAGGTGACGCCGTGACCGACCAGCCGTTCAACATCGTCTTCTATCTGCTGCTGCTGATCCTGCCGTTGTCGGCGCTGCTGGCGCGCCGCTTGCCGATCAAGGACGTGTTCAAGATGGCGCTGGCCTGGGTCGCGATCTTCGGTGTCGCGTTCATCCTCGTGGTGTTGTGGCAGCAGGCGACCGGCACCGGCGCCGCAATCGGCAGCCTGTTCGGTTGATAAAGACCGTGGTGACACCGCGAGGGGATTTCCTGTGATCATATCTGAATTTAACATAATGTATATTATCGAACTGGCGGATGTGGCCAAGGCGGGGTACCCCTGCCTGTGAACAACCCTTCCAATATCGAGCGCCTCGTCACGATCATGGAGCGGTTGCGCGATCCCGATCATGGATGTGACTGGGACGTCGTGCAGGATTTCTCGACGATCGCGCCTTATACCATCGAGGAAGCCTATGAGGTGGCCGACGCGATCGCCCGCGGCGACATGGCCGATCTCAAGGACGAGCTTGGCGACCTGCTCCTCCAGGTCGTGTTCCACAGCCGCATGGCCGAGGAAGCCGGCCTGTTCGCGCTGCCTGACGTCGTGGCCTCGATCAGCGACAAGATGGAACGCCGGCACCCGCATGTGTTCGGCGACAGCGATGGCGGCCATGAGCAGCATTGGGAAAGGCTGAAGGCAGCCGAGCGCGAGGCAAAGGGCGATGCCGGCGCGCTCGATGGAGTCGCGATCGGCCTGCCAGCACTACTTCGCGCCGAGAAGTTGCAGAAGCGTGCGGCGCGGACGGGGTTCGACTGGCCCGATCCCTCGGGTGCCCGTGCCAAGATCGACGAGGAGATCGCCGAGATCGGGGCTGCCTCTCCCGCCGAGCGCGAGGAAGAGATTGGCGACCTGCTGTTCGCGGTGGTGAACTGGTCGCGGCACCTCGGCGTCGATCCCGAGGCGGCGTTGCGCGTGGCGAATGCGAAGTTCGAGCGGCGGTTCAAGGCAATGGAGGCCGAGGCCGGCGAAGCGTTCGCGGGGCTTGATCTGGAGGCGAAGGAAGCACTTTGGGTATCGGCCAAGCGCGCCGAGAATAGTTGAAATTGCTCTCAGCTTACGCTTTACAGGCGAACAAAATGGGAACAGCATGGCGACCGGAAGAACCCGACCAAGGGGTAAGAGAGGCGTGAAGGTCGCTACCAATCCGATCAGACCATTTTTCTCTCTTTGCGCGCTCGTTTTGGCTTTGACTTTGACGAGCCAATCGAACGCCAGGGAGGGCTGCGGCCTCTATCCCGAAGAGACTTATGAGTATTTTTGGAGCATGGGCTTTTCCGCCTGCCCCCTGAAACGTCTGGGACAGCGGCCCCTTTGGCGGAATTTCGCCGGAAAAGACAAGAAGGTCATGCGCTTCGTCTTTACCGAAGGACATGGCCACTTCTTTCGATACGTTCTGATCAGAGAAAAATTCGACGGAACGGGGAAGATAGAGACGGGTGGAGTCGACTACCACCGCGACAGTACGGACCCTATTCCAATCCGCCGGTCCCCCCTCTCCGCTCAGCAGCTAACAAAGCTCAACGCGCTGGCTACCCAAGCCAAGATCTGGGAATTTCCGATTGAGCACTGGGACAGCAAAGATGACGTATTCGTCGATTGCCAACTTCTTGAAATGGAAATGGCCGCAGACAAGGACTATCGCTACTCGCAGGTGACCATAGGCTGCAATCAGCCCGAGCAATTGATGCCATTCGTGGACGAGGTCGCCCGCTTGGGCGGTTTGACGAATACCAACTGGCAGATTTTCCAATGACCGCCCGTCGCAACGCGCCGCAACGGATCAATCGTTGCGCTGATTGAACCGCTCGTAATCGCGCTCGGCCATGCGGACTTCATAGACCGCTTCGTCGCCGTCGATCTCCTGCCCGATCACTTCGCCATGCGCGTGCAGCCACGCGGCGCCTGCGCCGTCCGATACGGGAAGCTGGATGCGGTAGCGGCGATGGCCCTGGGTGAGCAACGCTGCTACGGTGTCGATCAGGGTGTCGACGCCTTCCCCCGTCATCGCCGACAGCGCGACGACGTCGGTGCGGCGGGCCGCCTCTCCCATCATTTCCTCGCGCGCATCGTCTTCGAGCAGGTCGAGTTTGTTCCAGGCCTCGATCCGCGGCGTGGTGATGGCGACGCCAATCTCCGTCAGCACCGCCTCGACATCGGCCTTTTGCGCGGCACTGTCGGGATGGGCGATGTCGCGGACATGGATCAGCAGGTCGGCTGAGATGACCTCTTCAAGGGTCGCCTTGAAGGCAGCGACGAGCTGGGTCGGCAATTCGGAGACGAAACCCACCGTGTCCGACAGGATCGCCTTGTCGATGCCGGGCAAGGATATCTGGCGCAGAGTCGGGTCGAGCGTGGCGAAGAGCAAATCTTCCGCCATGACGTCAGCACCGGTCAACCGATTGAAAAGAGTTGATTTCCCGGCGTTGGTGTAACCGACTAGCGCGATCACCGGCCAGGGCGCGCGCTGGCGCCGGTCGCGGTGAAGGCCACGGGTGCGGGTGACCTGGTCGAGCTCCTTGCGCAACCGCGCCATGCGGTCGCGGATCAGGCGGCGATCGGCCTCGATCTGGGTTTCGCCCGGGCCGCCGAGAAAGCCGAAACCGCCGCGCTGGCGCTCGAGGTGAGTCCAGCTCCGCACGAGGCGGCCGGCCTGGTAATCGAGATGGGCGAGTTCCACCTGCAGCCGCCCCTCGGCAGTCGCCGCGCGTTCGCCGAAGATCTCGAGGATCAGGCCGGTGCGATCGATTACCTTGGCTTCAAGCGCCTTTTCGAGATTGCGCTGCTGGATCGGTGTCAGCGGCGCGTCGAACACGACGAGCCCCGCCTCTTCCATCCGCACCGTCGCGGCGAGTTGCTCGACCTGGCCGCTGCCGATCAGCGTCGCCGGCTTGGCTTGGCGGACGCGGAAAGCGATCTTTTCGGCCACGACAACGCCGATCGCCTCGGCAAGACCGGCAGTCTCGTCGAGGCGCGCAGCCGCATCGCGCGAGGAGACGCCATGTTCGGGATAGACCACGATGGCCCGCGCACCCCGCGCGAACTCATCGCGATCACGTTCGAAACCTGTGGTCAATCGTCTTCCGAACCTGCTGTTTCGTCAGCCAGATTCAGCGGATGCGCCGGCTGAATGGTCGACACCGCGTGCTTGTAGACGAGCTGCGACATGCCGTCGCGCTGGAGCAGCATGCAGAACAGGTCGAACGCCGCGATCTGGCCCTGGAGCATGACGCCGTTGACTAGGAACATGGTGACGTTGTCGTCCGACTTGCGCACCGCGTTCAGGAAGATCTCCTGGAGCAGGGGCGCCTTTTTCTGCGCTTCGCCGACCGCATTGACGATCGCGGCGACATCGACCGTGGCCGATGGCATGATCGTCGAGATGGCGTGCTTGTAGATGAGTTGCGACTGGCCGTCGCGGCGGAGCAGCACCGAGAAATTGTCGAACCAGGTCACGATGCCCTGGAGTTTGACGCCCTTGACGAGGAACATCGTCACCGGCGTTTTCGAACGCCGGAGCGCGTTGAGGAAGAGGTCTTGCAGCGACGTCTGCTTGTCGGCCATCGGTCGATCCTTTGTTCTTGGCGGGTGATTTCCCGCGATGCGCCGGGTTCCCGGCGTCGGATGCGCGCTCGCTGAGCGCGGTACCACCATTTAGGAGCGATCGACCGTTTCGTCCACTATTCGTCGCGCGTTTCAGTGATTCCCAGCAGCTTCAATTTGCGATGCAGCGCTGAACGCTCCATGCCGATGAAGCTTGCCGTGCGCGAAATATTGCCCGAGAAACGACGGATCTGGATGCGCAGATATTCGCGCTCGAAGGTCTCGCGCGCCTCGCGCAACGGCGATCCCATGATCGCGTTGGTGCTGCCGCCCATCTCGCCCGGATCGCCTAGCACCTCGGCCGGCAGGAGATCGAGGTCGATTCGGCCGATCCGGTCACCCGGTGCCATGATGACCGTGCGCTCGACCACGTTGCGCAACTGGCGGACATTGCCCGGCCATTCATAGCTTTGCAGCGCGACCATCGCATCGGGCGCGATCTCCGGCGTCGGGACGCGGCGTTCGGAGGCGTAGTGCGCGATGAAATGGCCGACCAGCGCCGGAATATCCTCGCGTCGCTCGGCCAGGCCGGGAATCAGCACGGGGACGACGTTGAGGCGGTAATAGAGGTCCTCGCGGAAACGCCCTTCGGCGATCTCTAGCGTCAGGTCGCGCGCGGTGGCGGAAACGACGCGGACATCGACCTTCACGACTCGCTGGCCGCCGACCCGGGTGAAGCTCTGATCGGTCAGCACGCGCAGGATTCGCGCCTGGGTCGCGATCGGCATGTCGGCGATCTCGTCGAGGAACAGGGTGCCGCCATGCGCCTGTTCGAGCAGGCCGGAGCGCACGAGCTGCCCCCCCTCCTCCACCCCGAACAATTCCTCGTCGACCCGCTCGGGCGTCATCCGCGCCGCGCTGACGATGACGAAGGGTGCGCCGGCCCGCTGGCTCCAGCCGTGGAGCAGCCGCGCGGCGACTTCCTTGCCGACTCCGGCGGCGCCCATCACCAGCACCCGGCTGCCGGTCGAGGCGACACGCTTCAGCGTCGCGCGGACACCGTTGATCGCGGTGGAATTGCCGGTCAGATCGTTGTTGGCGCCGACCGAGGCGCGCAGCGATGCCACCTCGCGCCGGAGCCGCTCCGTCTCGGTCGCACGGGCGACCATCAGCAACAGGCGTTCCGCCTCGAACGGCTTTTCGATGAAATCGGCGGCGCCGCGCCGGATCGCCGCCACCGCGGTGTCGAGATTGCCATGACCCGAGATGACCAGCACCGGAATCGACGGGTCGCGGCGCTTCATCTCATCGAGCAGCTCAAGTCCGTCGAGCCGCGATCCCTGTAGCCACACGTCGAGCAGCACCAGTGAGGGGCGGCGGGCGGAGATCGCCTCAAGCGCGGCATCGCTGTCCGCCGCACCGCGCGTCTCATAGCCTTCGTCTTCAAGCACGCCCGCGACGAGTTCGCGGATGTCGTGCTCGTCGTCGACGATGAGGATGTCGAGTGCCATGGTTCAGGTCCGATTTCGCGTGAGTTCAGGTGTGCGACGGTCTTCCCCCTCCGTCGTGTCGCGGCCGCCGGTGTCCATTGCCGCGAGCGATGCGGTATCGAACACCATCGTCACCACCGTCCCGCCCCCCTCGCGGTCAGTGAAGGCGATCGTTCCGCAATGTTCCTCGACGATCTTCTTCACGATCGCGAGGCCAAGGCCGGTGCCGCGGGCGCGGGTCGTCACATAGGGTTCGACCAGCCGCTCTCGTGCCACGGGGAGGCCGACTCCGTCGTCGGCGACGGTGACGGCGAGCGACGCGCCCTGCTGCGTAAGCGTCATGGTGACCGCGCCTTCGCTCCCCTCTCCGCGCGCCTCGATCGCCTCCACGGCATTCTTGACGATGTTGGTCAGCGCCTGGCCGATCTGGCGGCGATCGCACACCAGCATCGGGGCGGGATCGTCGTGGACGAGATCGAAGTGGATCGAAGGATGCGCGACCTCGTGAAGGAACAGGGTTTGCCGCGCGATATCGACCAGCGATTCCTCATGGAAGGTCGGCTTCGGCATACGGGCGAAGGACGAGAATTCGTCGACCATCCGCCGCAGATCGCCGACCTGGCGGACGATCGTCTCGGTCAGGCGGGTAAAAGTGCCGTCGTCATTGGGAAGCTGCTTGTTATAGCGTCGCTGCAGCCGCTCGGCGGCGAGCTGGATCGGGGTCAGCGGATTCTTGATCTCGTGCGCGATGCGGCGCGCGACATCGGCCCAGGCAGCCCGGCGCTGGTCGAGCAACTGCCCGGTGATGTCGTCGAACGTCAGGATCGGCCCTTCATCGGCACGCGCGATCTTCACGGCAAGAGTCCGGGGCTCTCCGTCGACATCGACCTCGACGATCGCCTCGCGCGTCTCGCCGCGGATCACCGCGTCGAGCTCGGGCGAAATGTCAGCGAGCGGCTTGCCGACAAGATCCTCGTCGCCGGTATGGAGCAGCATCGCCGCCGACCGGTTGATCAGCCGGATCGTGCCGTCCCCGGCGATCGAGATGACGCCAGCGGTAACCCCCGACATCACCGCCTCGATCAGAGCGCGGCGGCTTTCGAGCGCACCGGTCTGTTCCTGCAGCCGGCGGGTCATCTGGTTGAACGCAGTGCCGAGCGTGCCGACCTCGTCATCGGTCTTCGGTGTCGGCACGCGTGCGGTGAGATCGCCGGTGGCAACCCGATGCGCGGCCGCGACCAGTTCGCCCACGGGCCGGACGAGCCGGTCGGCGACCTCGAGCGCGATCCACACCGCGATCCCGACGATCAGCAGGGAAATGAACAACAATGCAGCGTTGAATTTGAGCTGCAACGAGCGTGAGCGCGTCTGCAAGGTCCTGTAATCGCTCAGGATGGTCTCACCACGCTTCAACTGGGTCGCAAGCTGCGGGTCGAAGATGCGGGCGGCATAGAGATAGGTGTTGTTGCCATAGGCAAGCTTCACGACGGCAGCCGCGCGATCCTTGTTCTGCACGATGACGCTCGGCGAACCGCGATTGATCCCGGTGATCATCGGGGCGGTGATGACCCGGTCGAGCGCCCGGTCATAGGGGTTCACCAGTGCGAGTGCCTGCATCTGCCCGTCCGGCATGACACGCGTGATCACTGCCTCTGACAGGTTCCGGCGAAATACCTGGAAGCCGAACCCCTTGGAAAACTCGTCGCTGTCGATCGAATAGGATTTCAGATAGTCGGCGAGATCCCCGCTCATCGTCAGCGTTTCCTCACTGACACGGTGGAGTTCAGCCTTGTAATTCTCCTGCGCCAGCGACGTCGCATTCTCCAGCATGCCCCGGGCACGGTCGGAGAACCAGAATTCGACGCCGTACTGGAACAGGAGCGAGGCGAAAATCACCAGGAGCAAGGTCGGCACCGCCGCGATCACCGAAAAGAGCGCGACGAGCCGGACATGCAGCCGCCCGCGTCCACCCATGGGCGACCTAGCGGCGCGGCGCATGGCGATCCGCCGGCCCAGCAGAACGAGCAACGCCACGCCCGGCACCAGATTCGAGACGAGGAGCAGCGCCACGAGAAGCGGCGTGAGCAGCGTCGGGGAATTCGCGCCGCTGACGATGATGAAATAGCTGCCAGTGGCGATCGCGACGGCAACGGCCAGAACGAGCAACTCGACGAACGGGGTCACGCTGAAGCGTAAACTCAGCGCTTTGGTTCTTTTCGCGGGAGCCGTCTCGGCCGTCATCGTGTCTTCAATACAACGTTTTGTTGCAAGGAAAACACACAAAGCGCACGGGTCAGCCGATATCCGCCTCGCCCGACCGTCCCGCGTCAGCATCGATCCCCAATGTATCGAGCCGCTTACGCAGCGTGTTGCGGTTGATGCCGAGCGCGCGCGCAGCGCGAAGCTGGTTGTGGCCATGCCGCGCGAGCAGCGCTTCGATCAGCGGGCGCTCCACCTCTGCGATGATTCTGTCGTAGAGGCTGCCATCGTCAAGCGCCGCCGGTTCCTCGCGCGCCAGGCGTTCAAGCCGGGCACGAACCGCCGCTTCGATGCCGGGGTCGCCGGGGAGAGCCGCCTGGGCCGAAGAAGCCGCGCCCATCATCGCCCGGACCTCGTCAGCGCCGATCCTTTCATCGCGACTCAGGACGGCGATCCGGCGCATGATATTCTCGAGCTCGCGGACATTGCCGGGCCAGTCATAGCTTTCGAGCGACGTGATGGCGGCGGCGTCGAGTTGCTTGCGCGGCAGGCCGCCCTCCGCGGCGCGGTCGAGGAAGTGGCGGGCGAGCAGCGCGATATCCTGCCGCCGGGCGCGGAGCGCCGGCAGGCTGACCGGCACGACGTTGAGGCGGTAGAACAGGTCCTCGCGGAATTGCCCGGTCGCGACGAGCTGGGCGAGCTCCCGATTGGTGGCGGCAACGATGCGGACATCGGCGCGGATCGTCCGCGCACCGCCAACGGTGGTGAACTCGCCCGATTGAAGCACGCGGAGCAACCGGGTCTGCGCCTCCATCGGCATGTCGCCGATCTCGTCCAGGAAGAGCGTGCCTCCTTCAGCCTGTTCGAAGCGGCCGGCGGAGCGTGCCTGCGCGCCGGTGAAGGCGCCGCGTTCATGCCCGAACAGTTCCGCCTCGATGAGTTCGCGCGGGATCGCGGCCATGTTGAGCGCCACGAAGGGGGAACGGCGCCGCGGCCCGAGATCGTGGATCGCGCGGGCGACCAGTTCCTTGCCGGTGCCCGATTCGCCCGAGATCAACACGGTCAGATCGTTCGACACGACACGGGCGATGATGCGGTAGACGTCCTGCATCGCCGGCGACCGGCCGATCAGCGGCAGGGCAGAATCGACCTCCTCGATACTCTCTTCGGGCGCGCCTTGATTGCGGGCAAGCGCGCCGTGCACCGCGCGCGCCAGCACATCGAGATCGAACGGCTTGGGCAGATAATCATAGGCGCCAACCTCGGTCGCGCGCACCGCGGTCGTCAGGGTGTTGCGGGCCGAAAAGACGATCACCGGCAGGCCGGGATGTTCAGCCGTCAGCCGTTCGACCCGATCGAGACCATTGCCGTCTGGCAGGACTACATCAGTGATGAGAACGTCGGGGAGGCCTGCCGCGAGTTGCACGTCCAGTTCGGCGAGCGTGGCTGCGGTGGTTACCCGATGGCCGTCGCGACGCAGCGCCTGCGCGACGACGGTGCGGATCGCCGAATCGTCGTCGACCACCAGGATCATGCCCTGGTTCTTCATAAGGAGACCTTCATGCTGATCCTCGGGGCAACAGGATGCGGAACACCGACTGGGGTGGCGATCCCTCCCGGGCATATTGCACGATACCGCCCATGTCGCGCACCAGCTTGTCGACGAGCGCGAGACCGAGTCCCTGCCCCTCCGGCTTTCCCGAGACGAACGGGTCGAACAGATGGTCGGCAATGTCCTCCGGCGCGCCGGGGCCGTTATCGATCACGCAGATCTCGATCGGCAAAGGCTGGCGCGGCCGGCCGGGCGCAGGACTGACCGCCATGCCGTGGCGATAGGCGGTAGCGAGCGTGATCCGGGCGTCGGCCTGTCCGACCATCGCCTCGGTCGCGTTCTTGATCAAGTTGAGCACGACCTGGAGGATCGCATCACGATCAGTGAGCACGGGCGGGAGCGAAGGGTCGAAACGTTCGTCGATGGTCACGTGCCGGGCGAACCCGGCCAGCGCCACGCGCCGGGCATGATCCAGCAGCGGATAAATATTCTCGGGATGAAGGCTCAGCGGACGGGTGTCGGTGAAATCCTGCATCCGGTCGATCAGCGCGGCGATTCGATCGACTTCGGTGGTGATCAGCGTGGTCAGTTCGTCATTGCCGCCACCGGCGAGAAGCTGGGCGGCGCCGCGGATGCCCGAGAGCGGGTTCTTGATTTCATGGGCGAGCATGGCTGCCGCGCCGACGGCGGCCCGGGTGGCCGAGGCACGATCGACCGACTGCCCCATCCGGCGCGAAGTGGCGCCATGATGAAGGGTGATCGACCGCCAGCCGGCATGGTCTGGCACGCGCGCCTCGATATAATCGACCATCACCCGCCCGCCGCGGACGATCTCGATTTCAGCATCGAAGGCGGAAAAGCCCTGATTGTCGCGTCGGCTGGGGCCACCGGGCGCGGTCAGTACGCTGTCCACCGGCTGGCCACGCATCGCGCGCTCCGACATGTTAAGCAGCACTTCGCACTCGGCATTGGCAAAGGCGATCCGCCCTTCCGGATCGATCACCATGACCGCGACCGGCAGGGCGGCGAAGAGACCGGCGAAGCTTGGCCCCGCCTTTTCCGTCACAAGGCGCCCGTCATGACGTCACGCCGCCGCGCGGCTGCGCCATGGTGCGTAGAATTCGGCGAGCATTGCCTGGACGGTCTTCGCATCGGGAATCTGGTTCACGCGGTTACGGAACTCGGCCGAGCCGTGCAGGCCCTTGGTGTACCAGCCGATATGCTTGCGCGCCATGTTGACGCCGACTTCGCTGCCATAGTGTGAGAGCATTGCGTCGTAATGCTCAGCAATCAGGTCATATTGCTGTTCGATTGACGGATCGGCGATACGCCGGCCGGTGGCGAACCATTCCATTACCTGCGCCAGCAGCCAGGGACGGCCATAGGCACCGCGGCCGATCATCACGCCGTCGGCGCCTGACTGTTCAAGCGCCGCCTCCGCGTCCTCGATCGAGCAGATATCGCCGTTCGCGATGACGGGGATGGATACCGCATCCTTCACGCGCCGGATGAACGCCCAGTCGGCCGTATCGCGGTACATCTGGTTGCGGGTGCGGCCATGGACGGTGACCATCTTCGCCCCGAGATCCTGTGCGATCTTCGCGAGATCGGGCGCGTTGAGGCTCGAATGGTCCCAGCCCATGCGCATCTTCACCGTCACCGGCACGCTGACCGCCTCGACCGTCGCGCGGATGATGGCACCGGCATTGTCGAGATCGCGCATCAGCGCCGATCCAGCGTCACCGCTGGTCACCTTGCGCACGGGGCAACCCATGTTGATGTCGATGATCGCGGCGCCACGATCCTCGCTGAGCTTCGCCGCTTCCCCCATCTCGTGCGGCGTGCAGCCGACGAGCTGCATCGATACCGGTTCCTCGACCGGATCCCATGCCGCCTTTTGCAGCGACTGGCGGGTCTCGCGGATCGCCGCCTGGCTGGCGACCATCTCGGTGACGTTGAGCCCGGAGCCGAAGCGCCGCACGATCGTGCGGAACGGCATGTCGGTGACGCCCGTCATCGGCGCGAGAATCACGGGGCGCTCGATCCGGACGGGTCCGATCTGGATGGGGGCGAGTGTCTGGGTCATGTGCCTGAAAAACGGGCACCCTATAAGGGAGGATGGCCCTGGCGGCAAGGCTGGCGGTGACCGTCCGGTTCGGCTAGGCGAACGCGATGACGCCAGGGGGTACCGCAGCGCTGATTGTCGCCGCCGGACAGGGCACGCGAAGCGGGGGCACCACGCCCAAGCAATTCGCCACGCTCGCCGGCAAGCCGATGATCGCCCATAGTTATACAGCCTTAGTGGCGCATCCCGGGATTTCCCGGGTGATCGTCGCGATCGGCCCTGACCAAGAAGAGGCGCTGGCGGAGGCGCTGGGCAACGCCGCGCACGTGACCGGCGGCGCGACTCGCCGCGCATCGGTACGCGCGGGGCTGGAGGCGCTGTCCGGCGACAAACCCGATCGCGTGCTGATCCATGACGCCGCCCGCCCGTTCCTGACCGGGGCGGTGATCGACCGGCTGCTTGCCGCGCTCGATACGCATGAAGGGGCAGTCCCCGCCCTGCCCGTAGCCGATACGCTGGCGCGCGGCGGGGAGACGCTGGGCGAGATCGTGCAGCGTGACGGCTTGTACCGTGTTCAGACACCCCAGGCATTCCGCTTCGAGACGATATTGGCCGCGCACAGAGCGTGGCAGGGCGATGAGCCGACCGACGACGCCCAGATGCTGCGCGCATCGGGCGACCGTGTCGCGCTCGTCGAGGGAGACATCATGCTGGAAAAGATCACCTATCCGGCCGATTTCGCGGCCGCCGAGGCGCGCCATGGAGCTGCCATGCGTGTTCGCAGCGCAACCGGGTTCGACGTCCACCGTCTCGTCGAGGGAGAGGAATTGTGGCTTGGCGGTGTGCTGATCCCGCATGACAAGGGGCTTTCCGGGCACAGTGATGCCGATGTCGCGTTGCACGCCATCACCGATGCGCTGCTCGGCACGATCGCCGAGGGCGATATCGGCACTCATTTCCCGCCGACCGACCCCCAGTGGCGCGGTGCCGATTCGGCGCAGTTCCTTGAACATGCCGCGTCGCTGGTCGCGGCGCAGGGCGGTATCATCGATTTCATCGACCTGACGCTGATCTGCGAGGCGCCGAAGATCGGACCGCACCGCGAGGCGATGCGCGCCCGGATCGGCGCATTGTTGCGGCTCAAGCCGAATCAGGTCAGCGTGAAGGCGACGACGACCGAGAGGCTTGGTTTTGCCGGCCGCGGCGAAGGCATTGCCGCGCAGGCCATCGCCACCATCAGGGTAGCAGGGGATTCGGCATGAGCATGGACACCATCCTCCCCGCCGAACTGGTCGCGGCCGCGCAGCGGGTGGTCGACGCGAACAAGGCGATCGGCCGCCATATCAGCGTCGCCGAAAGCTGCACCGGTGGGCTGGTCGCGGCGGCGATCACCGAAATCCCCGGATCGTCCGAAATCTTCGAGCGCGGCTTCGTTACCTATTCGAACGACGCCAAGATCGACATGCTGAAGGTCAGCCCGGATGTGCTCGAAACCTTCGGCGCCGTTTCGATCGCGACGGCGTGGAGCATGGCGCAGGGCGCGCTTGAGCTGAGCGGGGCCGATATCGCGGTGGCGATCACCGGCGTGGCCGGGCCGGACGGCGGGACCGAGAAGAAGCCGGTCGGGACGGTGGTGTTCGCCCGCGCCGAGAAGGGTGGCGATCCGGGGCATGTCGTCGCCGATCGCAAGGATTTCGGCGATCTCGGCCGGGGCGGGATCAGGCTTCAGGCGGCCTTGTGTGCGCTGGAATTGCTGCTGCCGGCGTCGGAAGGCCCGTAGAGCTTCGCCGCGCGCTCCTCGAACGCGCCGATCATCTTGCGCAGGGCAGCGCCGAATACCTGTCCTGCCAGCATTTCGAACATGCGGTTCTTGAAAGCGAAATCGACGCTGAAGTCGATCTCGCAACCGTCGGCGTGCGGGCGGAATACCCAGTCGTTGCGAAGATATTTGAGCGGGCCATCGAGATAATCGACATGGATTCGATCGGGCCTGGTCTTGGCGACCTTCGACGTGAAGGTCTCCCGCAGGCCCTTGAAGCCGACGATCAGGTCGGCGACCATCTCGGTCTCGCTGTTCGACCGGGTTCGCACCGCCGTGACCCAGGGCAGGAATTGCGCATAGCTCCCGACATCGGCGACCAGATCGAACATCTGTTCCCGCGAATAGGGAAGCCGGCGGGTTTCCGAATGGCGCGGCATCAGCCCTTCGCGAGCCCCTTCGAAAGCTGGGCCTCGCGCGCGGCCCGCATCTTCGCGAAATCGTCGCCGGCATGGTAGCTGGACCGAGTCAGCGGCGAGGCCGCGACGAGCAGGAAGCCCTTCGCGCGGGCGATCGCGGCATAGGCGTCGAAGGCCTGGGGTGTCACGAAATCGAGTACCTTGGCATGGCGCGGCGTCGGCTGGAGATACTGGCCCATGGTCAGGAAATCGATGTCGGCCGAGCGCATGTCGTCCATCACCTGATGGACTTCGAGTCGCTCCTCGCCGAGGCCGACCATCACGCCCGACTTGGTGAAGATCGACGGATCGTGGCGCTTGACCGATTCGAGCAGGCGCAGCGACGCATAATAGCGCGCGCCGGGACGGATCGTAGGGTAGAGCCGTGGCACGGTTTCGAGATTGTGGTTGTAGACGTCGGGGCGTGCCTCGACGATCGATTCGACCGCCGCCTGCGCCTTGTTGCGGAAATCGGGCGTGAGGATCTCGATCGTGGTCTTCGGGGTGGTGCGGCGGAGCGCCTGGATCACCTTCACGAACTGCGACGCGCCGCCATCCGGCAGATCGTCGCGGTCGACCGAGGTGATGACGATATGTTCGAGGCCCAGTTCGGCGGCCGCATCGGCGGTGTGCTGCGGCTCGAGCGCGTCGACCGCGCGCGGCATGCCCGTCTTCACGTTGCAGAAGGCGCAGGCCCGCGTGCAGGTGTCCCCGAGGATCATCACCGTCGCGTGCTTCTTCGTCCAGCACTCCCCGATATTCGGGCAGGCGGCCTCCTCGCACACGGTGTTGAGGTTGAGGCGGCGCATCATCGCCTTGGTTTCGGCGAAACCGGTGCCGGTCGGCGCCTTTACCCGAATCCAGTCCGGCTTGCGCTGGCGGGGGGCTGAAGGATTTTGAGGGGCGACGGGTGTCATCTCGTTCATGAGCGCCAGATAGCGATCCGGGCCCTCCCCCACAACCGTTGCGACCGAGCTTGTCGAAGCCCCGCATGATCTTCTAACGCGACCGCCAGCAATGTCCGGGCGAGCCTTGTCCGGAGTCGCGCGGCAGCCCGGGAGCGATCGGAGGTTCAATGAGCGGTTATCTTGATTTGCTTGACGGGTATCGGCGTTTCCGCGCCCATGACTGGGCGCGCCAGCGGGGACGCTGGGTGGAGTTGGGCTCTGGCCAGAATCCGCGCGTGATGGTGATCGCCTGTTCGGACAGCCGAGTCGACCCGGCCCAGATCTTCGATACGTCACCGGGGGAAATCTTCGTCGTTCGCAATATCGCCAATCTGGTGCCGCCGTTCGAATTAGACGGCAGTCGCCACGGCGTTTCGGCCGCGCTTGAATTCGCGGTGACTCAGCTCGAGGTCTCCGACATCGTGGTGATGGGCCATGGGTCGTGCGGTGGCGTCGAGGCAGCGCTATCCAGGCGGTTCGCCGGTCGGGCGCCAGGCGCCGGCGGGTTCATCGCGCACTGGGTCGACATGCTCGACGAGGCACGGGACCGGATCGTGGCTGAATATGGCGTTGGGCCGACGGCCGTGCGCGAAATGGAGCTTGAGACGGTCAGGGTGAGCCTTCGAAACCTGCGAACCTTCCCATGCATTCCGGAGCGCGAAAACGCCGGGACGCTCAGGCTGCACGGCGCCTATTTCGCTATCGCCGACGGGAAACTGCACGTGATGGACGAACTCGGCCACTTCGGGGCTGCGTAAGCGCAGCCCCGAGGCCGTTTCGGGAGGGCGCCAGGCGGTGGGACCCTATTTCATCCCCAATGCCTTGCGCGCCAGTTTTTCTACCTCGGGGTCGAGCGGCGGGGCGTCCATCGGCACCGAGGCTTCGAGCCGTTTGGCGATCACGGTGAGCGCGGCGATGCGGGCTGCCTTCTTGTTGTTGCCGTCGATCGCGTGCCAGGGCGCCCAGCGCGTGTCGGTACGGCGGAACATCTCCGCCATCGCATCGAGATACTCGCTGCGCTTGTCGCGGTTGCGATAGTCCTCCGCGCCGGTCTTCCAGCGCTTCCAAGGATGTTCGAGCCGGGCCTTGAGCCGCTCGTCCTGCTCCTCCTGGGTCACATGGACGAACAGCTTGATGATCGTCGTGCCCGAATCGCCCTGCTGCGCTTCGAATTCGTTGATCTCGTCATAGCCGCGCCGCCATTCGGCTTCCTTGGCGAAGCCTTCCACCCGCTCGACCAGCACGCGACCGTACCAGCTGCGATCGAACACCGCGATATTGCCGTTGGCGGGGAGTTTCTTCCAGAAGCGCCAGAGGAAATGATGGCCCAGCTCGTCAAGCGTCGGGGCCTTGATCGGCCAGACCTGGAAATTGCGCGGATCCCATTCGGAGGTGAGGCGCTGGACGATGCCCCCTTTTCCCGCCGCGTCCCAGCCTTCGAGCAGGATCAGCGCGCGCCGCTTGTGGACGATATGCGCGACCTGGATGTGCGCCAGCCGTTCCTGCAGCTTCGCCAGGTCGTCGTCATAGTCGCCGTCATATTTCTTGCCGGCTTCGTAATCGGAGAGGTTGATCGTCATGTCATCATCCTGTGACCAGAGCGACGCCGGGATCAACGATAATCCACGACCTTGACAAACTTTGCCAATATTTGTCATTCCACGGACTGGAGACAGTGCATGGCGACGATGAACATTTCACTTCCCGATCCGATGAAGCATTGGATCGAGGAGCAGGCTCGCAGCGGGCGTTACAGCAATGTCAGTGACTTCGTGCGCGACCTGGTCCGCCGCGAACAGGAGCGTGCCGACAAGATCGCGAATATGCAGGCTCTCGTCGATGAGGGGCTAGCCAGCGGCATCAGCGACGAATCGATGCAGGATATCCGTGCGCGCGCCAGGCGACAGGCAGGCCTGAGCCGATAAGGTGGCTACACGCTATCGACTGACGCGCGCTGCGGCTGACGACATGGTCGCGATCTATCTCGCCGGGGTGGATATGTTCGGTCCCGTCCAAGCCGAAAGCTATAGCGACGGCCTGGAATCAACCTTTCGGTTCCTTGCGGACTATCCGCAGGCGGCCCGTCTTCGCGCGGAAATGGCGAGGCCGGTTCGCGCCCACCCCTATAAATCCCATCTCATCATCTACTGCGCGGATCAGGGCGGCATCCTCATCATCAGAATACGGCACGCCCGCGAGGACTGGCTCGCCCAGACCGACTGAGGCCGAAAAGACTATTCCGGCCGTACCGCCTCGACCGCCGGCTTTGCCGCCTGCACTTCGACCGTCCGGATGTTGAGTTCGCGCAGCTGCTTCGGCGTGGCGAAGTTGGGCGCCCCCATCATCAGGTCCTCGGCCTTCTGCGTCATCGGGAAGACGATGACCTCGCGGATGTTCGGCTCGTCGGCAAGCAGCATCACGATACGATCCACACCCGGCGCCGAGCCGCCATGCGGCGGGGCGCCGCACTTGAACGCGTTGATCATGCCGGCGAAATTGCTGTCGACATCGGCGCGGGTGTAGCCGGCGATCTCGAACGCCTTGTACATGATCTCCGGCTTGTGGTTCCGGATCGCGCCCGACGACAATTCCACGCCGTTGCAGACGATGTCGTACTGATAGGCGAGGATATCGAGCGGGTCCTTCGTCTCCAGCGCTTCCATCTCGCCCTGCGGCATCGAGAAGGGGTTGTGGCTGAAATCGACCTTCTTCGCGTCCTCGTCATATTCGAACATCGGGAAATCGACGATCCAGCAGAATTCGAAGCGGTTCTGGTCGATCAGGCCGAGCTGCTCGGCGACGCGGGTGCGCGCCAGGCCAGCAAGCTTCGCCGCCTGCCCTTCCTTGCCCGCGGCGAAGAACACGCCGTCATCCGGACCGAGTCCGAGCGCATCGGCGATCTTCGCCATGCCCTCTTCGCCATGGTTGTTGGCGATCGGACCGCCGAACACGCCGGCCTTGCGAGTCGCATAGCCGAGACCGGCAAAGCCTTCGCTCTGCGCCCAGGCGTTCATGTCGTCGAAGAATTTGCGGCTCTTGTCCGCGGTGCCAGGCGCTGGGATGGCGCGCACGACGTCGCCGCCCTCGACGATCGAGGCGAAGCGGCCGAAGCCCGAGCCCTTGAACAGCTCAGACACGTCGGAGATCAGGATCGGGTTGCGCAGGTCGGGCTTGTCGTTGCCGTATTTGAGCATCGATTCGCGGTACGGGATTCGCTTGAACGGGAGCGCGGAGACGGTGCGGCCCTTGCCCTGCCAGTCGGCGAATTCCTCGAACACGCCGTGCAGCACCGGCTCGATCGCAGCGAACACATCGTCCTGGGTGACATAGCTCATCTCGAAATCGAGCTGGTAGAATTCCCCCGGGCTGCGGTCGGCGCGCGCATCCTCGTCGCGGAAACAGGGCGCGATCTGGAAATAGCGGTCGAAGCCAGCGACCATCAGCAGCTGCTTGAACATCTGCGGCGCCTGCGGGAGCGCGTAGAACTTGCCCGGATGCACGCGGCTCGGCACCAGATAGTCGCGCGCGCCCTCGGGGCTCGACGCGGTCAGGATCGGCGTCTGGAACTCGGTGAAGCCCTGGCCGATCATGCGCTGGCGCAGCGAGGTGATGACCTTGGAGCGGAGCATGATGTTGGCGTGAAGCCGCTCACGCCGCAGGTCGAGGAAGCGATAGCGGAGGCGGATCTCCTCCGGATATTCATTCTCGCTGGCGACCGGCATCGGCAGGTCGTGCGCGACTGACTGGACGACGGCCGCGTCGGCGCGGACCTCGATCGCGCCGGTCGCGAGGTTCGGGTTCAGCGCCTCCGCCGCGCGGGCGACGACGGTGCCGGTGATCGTCACGACCGACTCGTTGCGCAGCGACTCGATGACCGCGAACACGGGGCCGCTGACGTCGGTGACGATCTGCGTGATGCCATAATGGTCGCGCAGATCGACGAACACGAGATCGCCATGGTCGCGCTTCTTGTGGACCCAGCCTGACACGCGGACTTCCTGCCCGACATGTTCGGGACGCAGTTCGGCGCAATTATGGGTGCGATAGGCGTGCATGATCGTCTTCTCGTTCAAAATGTTCGGCAGTTACGCGAAGCGCCGCGCTTCCCCGTCATACGCCGCTTTGTCAAGGCGGCGACACATGTCTATGGCGTTGCGATGCATATCCATCCCCTGATCACCGACAGCGCAACCCTCGCCAATCTCTGCACCCGACTCGGCCAGGCCGACTTCGTCTGCGTCGATACCGAGTTCATGCGCGAGAACACTTTCTGGCCGGAACTCTGCCTGATCCAGATCGCCGATGTGAACGAGGCGGCGGCGATCGACCCGATGGCACCGGGGCTCGACATGACCCCGCTGCTCGACCTGATGGTGAAGAACGAGGATGTGCTGAAGGTCTTCCATGCCGGCGGGCAGGACCTCGAGATCATCTACAACCTGACCGGCAAGACCCCTCACCCGCTGTTCGACACCCAGATCGCGGCGATGGCGCTCGGGCAAGGCGAGCAGGTCGGCTATTCCAACCTGGTCGACGCCTATCTGGGCATCCAGGTCGACAAGGGCGCACGCTTCACTGACTGGAGCCGGCGCCCGCTCGATTCGCGGCAGATCGAATATGCGATCGGCGACGTCACCCATCTCGCGAAGATCTTCCCCAAGATGCTCGATCGCCTCCGCCGGACCGGGCGCGGCGCGTGGCTCGACCAGGAAATGGAGCGACTGGGTGATCCGAAAAACTATGCCAATGACCCCGAAGAGGCGTGGAAGCGCGTGCGAATCGCCGGGCGCAAGGCCGATGTGCTCGGCCGGCTCAAGGCGCTGGCACGGTGGCGCGAGCTCGAGGCGCGGAGCAAGGACCTGCCGCGCGGCCGGATCGTCAAGGACGAGACGCTGGCCGACCTGGCCGGCCATGCGCCGCGCAAGCAGGCCGATCTCGCCAAGGTGCGCGGTCTTTCCGCGACCTGGGCCGGAAACGATATCGGCGCACGGCTGATGGCCGCGCTCGATGCCGCGGAACCGATGAGCGTCGACGAGATGCCGGCGCGCGACGATCGCAAGCCGGGCCTGGGCAAGGACGGCGCGCTCGTCGCCGACCTGCTCAAGCTGCTGCTCAAGATCCGTTCCAAGGAAATCGACGTCGCCGCGCGGCTGCTGGCGCGCAGCGAGGATCTTGAGGCGCTCGCCGCCGGCCAACGCGACAATCTGTCGATCCTGGAGGGCTGGCGCTTCGACCAGTTCGGCCGCGATGCACTCGACCTTGTCGAGGGACGGCTTGCCTTCGCGGTGGTCAACAGCAAGCTGAAAATGACCCGGACCGAGGAGGTGACGTCGTGAGAATCATGCTGATCCTGGCCGCGCTGACGGCCTGCGCACCCGTTCCGCCAGCGGAAAAGCCCGCAACCGAGAGTGCGTGCAACGCCAATGCGGCCAATGCCATCATCGGCAAGGCCTATTCGGCGGATGCCGTCGAGAAGGCGCGAATCGCTTCGGGATCGAAGACCGTCCGCGTGATCCGGCCGGGCATGGCGGTGACGATGGACTATCGTATCGACCGGCTGAACGTCGATCTCGACGAGAAGGACGTCGTCACCGGCGTCCATTGCGGCTGACGGTCCCGCGCGCCTAGGCGGTAACGATCGGTTTCCTGCCGAGCGCGCTGCACAGCGCCGCGTGGCGGCGCTCGACCGCCTCGCCGTAAAGCGCCAGGTCGTCGGGCGTGACGTGGAGAGTCACGATCTCGCCGTCGTCAGTCAGGCGGGACCGGCGTAGCGGTCCGGCAAGCCCGCCGCTCAGCCGCTGCCCCAGTCGCATGGACAGCCCCCAGGTGATCGCCCGTCTGAGGTCGTCGGCCGGCGCCAGCAGATGAAGCGGCGACGGGATTTCTGTGCCGCCGCCGAGGCTTGTGAACAGCGCTTGCGCGACGATGGCGCGGCCGCGCGCGTCGATCGCGACCCAATTGCCGTGCAGCGCGATCTCGACGCCGCGTTCGGCCCTGAACTCGGGATTGGCGCGCCAGCCGACATCGGCAAGCAGGCACGCCGCGAGCCGCAGCCGCGCCTGGGCAGCCGAATCGCCAGTGAACAGGGGCGCGATCCAGTGATCGAGCAGGTCGCCATGCTCGGCGAAGCGCCCATGGCGCTGTCCCTCATCACGCGCGGCGACGATCAGGGGATCCTGCGCGCGGACGGTCTCGTCGAGCGCGCCGTAGAGCAGGCCCTCGCGCAGGCCGAAGGCCGAGACGATCGTGGTGTCGGACTGCAGGTGCTTGAGCAATACCGCGAGCAGCGCGGCCGCATCGCCAAGGGTCGTTGCCCGACCGGAGGAGAGACCCGGAATGGCGCGCAGCCAGCTTTTCGGCACATGGCTGATCGTGCGGCCCATGCGGGCGATTGCCGGCAGCGTCATCGAATATTGGTGGATCACCGGCAGCGAATAGCTGTTGAGGTGCATGTCGAGCCGCGCAAGGGCGCGCCATGATCCGCCGACCAGATAAAAGGGCAGCCCCTCGCCGCGCCCGAGCCAGCCGGCGGCTTTCAGCGCCTTGAATAGCTGGCGCTCCAGCGCGCCCTGCCCCTTCGCCCGAAACGCGCCGATGCGCAGGACCCCGAGCGGGAAGGACGCGCGATCGCGCACCCGCCCGCCAGAGACCCGGACCAGTTCGAGGCTGCCGCCCCCCAGGTCGCCGACGATGCCGTCAGCCTCGGGAATGGCCGACAGCACGCCATGCCCCGCGGCGGTGGCTTCCTGCTCGCCCGAGAGCAGCTCGACCTTGAGACCAAGCCCGCGGACGGTATCGAGCAGGACATGCCCGTTGGAGGCATCACGCACCGCGGCGGTCGCGACGGTGCGCAGCCGTGTCACCTCCATCTCGCGCGCGACAGCGGCGAAGCGGGCAAGCGCCTCGGCCGCCATGTCGAGCGCCGGTTCGGCGATCGCGCCGGTCTCGGCGAGGCCGCGGCCCAGGCCGGCCATCACCTTCTCGTTGAACAGGATCGCCGGCAGCCGTTCAGGCCCCTGATAGACGACGAGGCGAATCGAATTGGAGCCGATATCGATGATGCCGGTGCGCGGCTCGACAGCCGATTCCATTTTCGGCTTGCGGAACAAAACGGTGGCCACGCCCCTTAACGCCTGCGGTTCAGCGAAAGTTTCGGTACGGCATCGCTGGCCGACAAGGCGGCACCCCGGCCGGACAGCGATGGGTTGGTCATGAAATAGCGATGCAGGTTGAACGGCCGGTCGCCAGGTTCGGCCCGCACATAGCTGCCGTCGGCATGAAGCTCCCAGCTCTGCTCATTGTCGATCAGGTTGGCGACCATGACCTGGTCGAGGATCTGGTCATGCACCGTCGGATTCTCGATCGGCAGCATATATTCGACCCGCCGGTCGAAATTGCGCGGCATCCAGTCGGCCGAGGAGATGAAGATCTTCGCGCCGTCATTGGGCAGCGCCTTGCCGTTGCCGAACGCCCAGATGCGGCTGTGCTCTAGGAAACGGCCGATCACTGATTTCACCCGGATATTCTCGGACAGACCGGGTACGCCCGGCTTCAGGCAGCAGATGCCGCGGATGATGAGGTCGATGCGCACCCCGGCGGCACTCGCCTCATATAGCTTCTCGATCACAGCCGGATCGACCACCGAATTCATCTTGGCCCAGATCGCGCCGGGCTTGCCCGCTCTCGCAAATCCGATCTCTTTGTCGATCAGGCTCATCAGCCGCGGACGCAGGTCACGCGGCGACAGGCTGACCAGCGCCATGTCGTGCGGCTCGACATAGCCGGTGACGTAGTTGAACATCTGAGCGGCATCGCGACCGATGCGAGGATCGG
Source organism: Candidatus Sphingomonas phytovorans (assembly GCA_029202385.1). Classification (NCBI taxonomy): domain Bacteria; kingdom Pseudomonadati; phylum Pseudomonadota; class Alphaproteobacteria; order Sphingomonadales; family Sphingomonadaceae; genus Sphingomonas; species Candidatus Sphingomonas phytovorans. Next base: position 1,344,179 of record CP119314.1, on the reverse strand, counting down.
CCGTGAAGAAGCTGAGATCGGTATAGATTTTTGCCGTGACCGGATGATAATTGCCGGTGCCGAAGTGGCAATAGGTGCGGAATTGCCCCGCTTCCCGCCGGACGACCATCGAGACCTTGGCGTGGGTCTTCCACTCCATGAAGCCATAGACGACCTGCACGCCCGCCCGTTCGAGCGCCGAGGCCCAGAGCAGGTTCTGCTCCTCGTCGAAGCGCGCCTTCAGTTCGACCACCGCGGTGACCGACTTGCCGGCTTCGGCCGCGTTGATCAGCGCGTTGATGACGGCTGGCTGCTTGCCGGCGCGGTAGAGTGTCTGCTTGATCGCCACCACATCGGGATCGCCCGCTGCCTGCCGCAGGAAGGCGAGCACCACGTCGAAGCTCTCATAGGGGTGATGGACGACGATGTCCTTGGCGCGGATCGCCGCGAAACAATCGCCGTTGAACTCGCGAATCCGTTCCGGGAAACGCGGGCTGTAGGGCGGGAATTTGAGGTCGGGCCGATCCTCGTCGACGATCGACTCAAGATCGCCCACGCCGAGGAACGCGCCGCTTTCAGTGACGAAGGCGTCGGCGCCGCCCAGCTCGTCGCGCAGGGCCTTGGACAGGCCCTCGGGCATGCCGCTTTCCAGCTCGAGACGGATGACGCGGCCACGGCGTCGCCGCTTGATCGCGTTGGCGAAGTAGCGGACGAGATCCTCGGCCTCTTCCTCGATCTCGATATCGCTGTCGCGCAGCACGCGGAACTCAGCGCCGCCCTCGACGCGATATCCGGGGAAGACCAGCGACGAGAAGCGCTTCACCAGCGATTCGACCGCGACATAGCGCGCCTTCTCGCCCGGAAGCCGGACGAATCGCGCCATCGGTGCCGGCAGCATGACCAGTTCGCGGATCGGCTCGTTATCGGAGAGGCGGACCAGATCGAACATCACCGCCAGCCCCTTGTTGGGCATGAACGGGAACGGGTGCGCCGGATCGAGCGCCTGGGGTGTCAGGATCGGGAAGATCTGCTCGCGGAAATGGGTCTCGAGCCAGGCCAGTTCCTCGGGCGTGACCGCCGCGTCGATCGTCTTCGAGCCGAGCACCTCGATCCCGGTTTCGGCAAGCTCATGGCGCAGATCGCGCCAGACCGAGCGCTGGCTTTCGACCAGTTCGTCGGCCTCCGCCACGATCGCGGCGAGCTGCTGCCGCGACGACATGCCGTCGACCGAGAGGCGGTCGACGTCCTGAAGCTGCTGCCCCTTCAGCCCCGCGACTCGCACCATGAAGAATTCGTCGAGATTCGAGCCCGAAATGGACAGGAACCGGACTCGCTCAAGCAGCGGATGCGCCGGATTGCATGCCTCTTCCAGCACGCGCCGGTTGAAAGCCAGCCAGGAAAGCTCGCGGTTGAAGTAGCGGTCGCTACCCTCGCCGCTGACGAACGGATCGTCGTCATCGTCCAGACGCACGATATGGGCGGGCCGTGTCATAGGTTCTCGATCGGTAATTCGGGTGCGCGACCGGCAATCAGCCCCGCTTCAGCCAATGTGGCGCGCGCGAGCGGAATCGACAAGCGTTTGTGGCGAGCGAGGACCGCCTGATCGAGCACATCGACGGTGCGCAGGAGGGCGACATGGCTTCGCTCGACGCGAAGAATCAGCCACTGGATCAGGTCGGGACGGGCATCGAGCCCGCGCCGCAGGAACTGCCGCTCGAACAATGCCTGCATCAGCGCCTCGTCGGGCGGGCCGATTCGCGCGATCGGGCTGGCGGTGAGGCGTGAACGAAGGTCCGGCAATTTGATCGTCCATTCGGGCGGCCCGGCATCGGCGACGATGACCAGCGGATGCCGGCTTTCCTGCGCCCGGTTCCAGGCGTGGAAGATCGCCGTCTCGCTCTGGCGTTCGGCATCGTCGATGATCTCGCCGCCGCTCTTCGCGGCGAAGATCCGCGCGAGCAAACTCCGGCCGGCCTTGCGCGGCCCGGTGAGCACGACAGCCATCACCGGCCAGGTGCTCCAGCGTTCAAGCAGCTGGACGGCGCGCGCATTCGAGTCGCTGACGAGGAACTCGTCGTCGCGCGGATCCGGCGGCCAATCAAATGGCAGCGCGATCTGGCTCATCCGCTGGTCGCGTTTTCCGCCGGCGGCGCGGTCACGCCCTGCGAAGGGGCGCCGGCTCGCCGGATACGCAGTGTCGTTCCCGTGCCCTGGACCGCCCAGCCGCGCGCTTCGAGCAGCGGCCTGAGCGTGGCCGGATCGCCATCGAAGCTGACTCGCATCACCGAGACGCCGCCGAGCGCAAGGCTGGTGGTGAGCGCCGAGCGCACGCCCGGAATATTCCGAAGTGCTGCCTCGGTTGCCGATACCGACGCAGCGCCGGGGGTATCGACCTGGATACTGATCGCAACGCCGCCGGATATCTGGACGGCGTCGTTGGTTTCGACCGTGCTCTCACCCGGTGCTTCTTCTTCCACGATCGGAGTCGGCTCAGGCGGGCGCGAGGAAAGCGTCGGGTCGGTGCGGAGCGTGCCGTTGCGAAGCGCCGCCTGATAGGCGTCATCGATCCGCTTCACACCGGCATCGAGCAGCACCGGCAACGCGTCGCCATTACCCACGCGCAGAGTGAAGCGGGCGATGATGTGGTTGTCCGGGCCGTGGCGTGCTTCGAACACGCCGATGATCGGGCCGCCCGGCCATTGGCGGGAAAGGCGGACCATGGGGACGAGGATATCGGACGCGCCATATTGATCGAGGATCGTCCGCCACCACGCCCGGCCCGGCCGGCCCACCTGCCCGGCATTGAGCAGCAGCGAATCGGGCCCCGAACCGGCCGGCCGCACATAGTCGATCGCACTGTTCCCGGTGCGATAGCGGTTCCATGCTTCCTGCCACTGAGTCTTCTGCTCGAACGCAGGCCCTGCCCCGCCCGACCATTCGATCGGGATGGTGAGCATCGGGGCCGAGCGCATCGTGCGCCCCGCGACTCCCAACAGGGCGCCGGCGCGGGCGCGGCTGAACAGCACGCCCAGTCGGGCGACATAGCGGTTCGGGCCGATCTGTTCATTCTCGACGACGATGCCGGATACCAACGAATCGAGCGTGCCGTCGGAGACCAGGCTACCGTCCCCGCCGAGCCGCTGCGACAGCATCTGCCAGCCCTTGCGCTGAGCAATGCGCCAGCCCCCGGTGCGGGCCGCGTCGGCGGTCTTGCCGGTCACGTCCACGTTGACGCCGCTCACTTCATAACTGCCGGAACCGTCGCCGGCCGACACGGCTGGGCCGCTGCCTTCTTCATCCTGCGCCAGCACGATTCCACCGGTGACGGCGATCGTCAGGGCGATCGGAAGCAGACGGACAAGGCGGCGGGAGTTCATTGCGGGCCCTTTTGGCGAAGCAGACGTGGAAATCCAAGCAGGATATGGCTAGGCGACCGGAATGAGCGACACTGAACGGGACAATGGTCCTTACACATACGCCCAGGCGGGCGTCTCTATCGCCGCGGGCAACGCGCTGGTGCGCGCGATCGCGCCATTGGCCAGGTCGACCCGACGGCCCGGCGCCGATGCCGACCTCGGCGGCTTTGGCGGCTTCTTCGATCTCAAGGCGGCCGGCTTCGTCGATCCCCTGCTGGTCGCGGCGAATGACGGCGTTGGGACCAAGCTGAAGCTAGCCATCGACCACAACCGTCACGACGGGGTCGGGATCGATCTGGTCGCGATGTGCGTCAACGACCTGATCGTTCAGGGTGCCGAACCGCTGTTCTTCCTGGATTATTATGCGAGCGGAAAGCTCGACGCGGCAGTTGCCGAACGAGTCGTCGCCTCGATCGCCGAGGGCTGCAAGCAGGCAGGCTGCGCGCTGATCGGCGGCGAGACAGCGGAAATGCCGGGCATGTATGCCGAGGGCGACTACGACCTCGCCGGCTTCTGCGTCGGTGCGGTCGAGCGGGACCGGGTGCTGACCGGTGCTGCGATCGCGCCGGGTAACGTGATGCTTGGCCTCGCCTCGTCGGGCGTGCATTCGAACGGCTTCTCGCTGGTGCGCCGGCTTGCGGCTGATCGGGGCTGGAAGCTCGATCGTCCCGCCCTGTTCGACCAGGACGTGATGCTGATCGACACGCTGATGGCGCCGACGCGCATCTATGTGAAATCACTGCTGCCCCTGCTTGCCGAAAAGCGGATCAAGGGGCTGGCGCATATCACCGGCGGCGGACTGCTGGAGAATGTCCCGCGCGTGCTGCACGAAGGCGTTCACGCGCGAATCGACGCCGATGCATGGCCACAGCCGCGGCTGATGGGGTTCCTGCAGGGCCAGGGGGCGATCGAGCCGGAAGAGATGGCGCGGACCTTCAATTGCGGGATCGGGATGGTTGCCGTGGTGGCCGCCGAAGAGGCCGATGGCGTGAAGCAGGCGCTCGAAGCGGCGGGCGAGACGGTGTTCGCGATTGGAACGATCGAGGCTGGCGCACGGGGATGCACTGTCTTCGGCAGTGACGAGGCATGGAGCGCCCGCGCGGCGTGGTCGGCGACGCATGAGGCGTAATCTTCTGCCCTCCCGTTTGCGGGAGGGGCCGGGGGCAGGCTCCCGGCCTGTCATGAGCGGTGTCGTTGGCGGTACCCTCTACCCCCTCCCGCAAGCGGGAGAGCCGCAATGAGGCGCAAGGTCGGTATCCTCATCTCGGGGCGCGGATCGAACATGATGTCGCTGGTCGAAGCCGCGAACGATCCAGCCAGCCCGTATGAAATCGGCATCGTAGCGTCGGACAAGCCGGACGCGCCCGGCCTGGCCTGGGCGCGCGACGCCGGCCTCAGGACCTTCGCTCAATCGCCCAAGGGCATGCCGAAGGCCGAGTATGAAGCCGCAATCGACGCGGCACTTCGCGATGCCGGTGTGGAGATCATCGCCCTAGCCGGTTACATGCGCCTGCTTTCCGATGATTTCGTCGCGCGCTGGCGCGGGCGAATCATCAATATCCATCCCTCGCTGCTGCCCAGATACAAGGGCCTCGACACGCACCAGCGTGCCATTGAGGCAGGCGACGCGGTTGCCGGTTGCTCGGTGCATATCGTTACCGAGGAACTCGATGGCGGCGAGGTGCTCGGGCAGGCGGAGGTGCCGATCCTGCCGGCCGATACCGTCGAGAGCCTCTCGGCGCGCGTGCTCGCCGAAGAGCATCGCCTTTACCCGAAGGTTCTGGCAGACTTCGCGATGCGATGAGTCCCGATCCCGAGCCCGTTCTCGCCAAGGTCCGCGAAATCTGCATGGCCCTGCCCTGCGCCGTCGAGAAAATCTCGCACGGCGCGCCGACCTTCTTCATCGAGAAGGGCAAGGTCTTCGCCTCTTTCTCGCACAACCACCATGGCGACGATCGCACCGCCGTGCAGGTCAAGACCAGCGGGCTCGAGGAGCAGGCCATGCTCGTCGAGATGGACCCCGATCTCTATTATGTGCCGGCCTATATCGGCCATGCCGGCTGGATCGGCCTGCGGCTCGACACCGACGAGACTGACTGGGACCATGTCGGCGACCGCATCGCGACGAGCTGGGAACTGGTGGCGCCGCGCAGATTGCTTGAGGCAGGTGGAAGATGAGCGACGAAATTCCGGCCCCCTCGCCTCTTGCCGAACCGGATCCCGTTCCCCCTGCGGCTCCCCGCCGCGACCCCGTTGTCGAAAGCACGGTTCAGCAGGCGGTCGAACGTGCCGAGGCAGCGGCGACGCGACGGCGTTGGGTTACACTGGCCGAAATCGTCAGCGTCGCCGGCCTGTTGATCGCCGCGCTCAGCTTGTGGATGAACTGGTCTGATCGCCGCGCCGACGAACAGGGAAAGCAGGTCGAGAAGGCGAACGAGAGCAAGGCGCGTACGCTTGTGCTGTTGACCGCGGCACCGGAACATGGCGGCGCGCGGCTGGCGCTGAAGGATGAAAACCATCCGATCCAGAGCATCGATGTCCGCTTCCCCGCCGCTCTCGGGATCGGCAATCAGTCGAGCATCCTCGAACCGCGCATCGAGGCCGACTGGTTCGCCGATTCGATCCTGCAGGCAACCGACAAAGGTGCGGACGTCCGTGAGGGACGTCTGCCCGTGCTGATCACCAGCAGTTATTGGGATGCCGACAAGCAGCGTAGCGACAGCGCGATCTATGATGTGGTCTGGCGGACCGAGGGTCGCCTGCTGCGCGGCCGGGCGTTGCGGCTGAAGGGAATCATGCTGCGGGAACGGACGTCTCAGCCGGCGCGGCTGGAAGCGTTGTGGGCGCGGGAGAAGCCCAAGCCCGCGGGATAGAAGCGTTCAGATATCCCGCGCGAAGACCAGATCGTCGTGGAAGGTGTCGCCGACGAGAAACTTGCGCTCGCCGATCTTTTCGAAGCCCTGCCGTTTGTAGAAGGCATGGGCGCGCAGGTTGCGGGCATAGACGCCAAGCAGGATGCGCGTTCGACCGAGCCGGATGGCGTGCTCGACTGCCGCATCCATCAGGGCGGGGCCGAGGCCGGTGCCGTGCATCAGCGAGAGCGTATAGATGCGCTTGAGCTCGATATCCGCCGGGCCCGGCTCGACCGGCAGGTCCGGCGCCACGAGCACGGCGTAACCGACGGGCGCATGGCCGTTCTCGACTTCGGCGATCGTCACGGCACCGAGCGGGTCTTTCGCCCAGGCAGTGAATTTTGCAGGCGTATTGTTCGCGGCGCAATGGGCGACGATGTCGTCGCCGCCGAGCAGGCCGGCGAAGGTTTCGAGGAAAGTAGCGGATGCGACAAGCGATAGCGCGGCGGCATCCGCTGCGCCGGCCTGTCGCACCCGCCAGCTCATCTCAGCCGACCAGCTCTTCCGGCTTGAAGAAATAGGCGATCTCGATCGCGGCATTCTCGTCCGAATCCGAACCATGGACCGAGTTCGCCTCGATCGATTCGGCCAGTTCCTTGCGGATCGTGCCGGCATCGGCGTTCGCCGGGTTGGTCGCGCCCATGATGTCGCGGTTGCGCTGAACGGCGTTCTCGCCCTCGAGCACCTGAACGACGACAGGGCCAGAGATCATGAAAGCAACGAGGTCGTTGAAGAAGGGACGCTCGCGGTGAACGCCGTAAAAGCCCTCGGCCTGTTCCTTGGTCATCTGGATGCGCTTTGAGGCGACGACGCGCAGGCCGGCCTCTTCAAGCATCTTGGTGACGGCGCCGGTGATGTTGCGGCGGGTGGCATCGGGCTTGATGATCGAGAAGGTACGGTTCGCGGCCATGACGGTCACGGGCTCCTGTCTTTGGTGGGGCGGAAAAGTCGCGGCTCCCCTAGGCGGGAGCCGGCCGGGATGCAAGGCCGATGGGAGCGCTCAGGCCGCCTGTTCCCATTTGCCGCTCTCGCCCTGTTTCCAATAGCGGCGTTCGATTCCGGGGCGGTCGGCAAGGCCCTTCCAGGCAAGGCGTGCCTCGGCGATCCGGTCGCCGTCGAAGAAATGGAAGGCGCGGTCGAAACGAAGCGCCTCCTCGCGCCAGACGCCATCGGCGATCGCGATATTGCGCGCGCCATTGCCTGGTTCCGACGCGCTCGCGATGAGGACCGGCTGGAGAGTATCGCCCTTCCCGCCAGCCTGACCATGGGCGAGGAAGCTCTCCGGCGCATAGGTCCAGAGCAGCTTGTCGAGCGAGATGCGCTGTACCGCGCTTTCCGCGACGATCAGCAGCCGGGCGCCGGTCTCAACCACCCGTTCCGCGATACGGGGCAGGACTCGGTCGAGCGGCTGCGCGGTCAGATGATAAAAGTCGACCTGCATCGGTTCCTGTCCGCCAAACTCGGCAAAAGTTGGAGGATTTTGTCACACCTGTCCGGGAGCATCCGAAAATGAACCAGAATATATTTTCTATTAAATCAGATATTTAATAGAAAGCTCCAACAGCATTTCTGTTGGCGCGCGTGACAAAACCCTCCAGAAAACCTGCCGAATTACCCTTCGAAATTATCCGCCACGAACCGGTCGAGCAGGCGAACGCCATATCCGGTCGCGCCCTTGTCCCAGGTCGCGCCGGGCTTCTCGGCCCAGACCATGCCGGCGATGTCGAGATGCGCCCAGCGTACGCCCGTATCGACATAGCGCTGGATGAACTGCGCCGCAGTGATCGAGCCGGCGCCGCGCGGGCCGACATTCTTCATGTCGGCGATCGGCGAGTCGATCAGCTTGTTGTAGGCATCTGACAGCGGGAAGCGCCACAGCAGGTCGCCCGACGCCTTGCCCGCCGCGAGCAACTGGTCGGCCAGCGAATCGTCGTTCGAGAAACAGCCGCCATGCTCGTTACCCAGGCTAATGATCATCGCGCCGGTCAGCGTGGCAAGATCGACGATGGTCTTGGGATGATGGGTGCGCTGGACCCAGGTGATCGCGTCGCACAGCACCAGCCGGCCCTCGGCGTCGGTGTTGAGCACTTCGATCGTCTGGCCTGACATCGAGGTCAGCACGTCACCCGGGCGGATGGCATTGCCGTCGGGCATGTTCTCGACCAGCCCGCACACGCCGATGACGTTGGCTTTCGCCTTGCGCGAAGCAAGTGCCTTCATGGTGCCGACGACCGCCCCGGCGCCGCCCATGTCCCACTTCATGTCCTCCATGCCCGCGCCGGGCTTGAGCGAGATGCCGCCGGTGTCGAAGGTAACGCCCTTGCCGACCAGCGCCAGCGACGGATCGCCCTCCCCTGCGCCGTTCCACTTGAGCGCGAGCAACCGCGCGTCGCGGGCCGAACCCTGGCTGACCCCAAGCAGGGCGCCCATGCCGAGTTCCGCCATCTCGGTCTCGCCGAGTACGGTCACTTCGAGGCCAAGACCCTCGGTTTCGGCCAGCACCCGCGCGACGAAGCTTTCGGGATAGATGACGTTCGGCGGCTCGGCCACGAGCGTGCGGGTCAGTTCCAGCCCCTCGGTCAACGCCTTTTGCGGGGCCCAGGCTGCCTCGCTCCCTTCGGGCGCGTTGAGCAGGGTGATCGACTTCAGCGTCGGCTTCGACTTTTCGGGTAGCTTGGTACGATAGATGTCGAGTCGCCAGGCGCGCTGCGCCGCGCCGCCCGCGAACCGCGCAACCGCCTTGGGGGTCGCGCCGGCGGAGGCGAAATCGGTCTCGACCGCCTCGACGCCGGAGGTCAGAAGCCGCGCGGTCAGCGCGCCGCCGGCCCGTTCGTAATCGCTTTCGCCGCCGGCGCCGATGCCCAGCAACAGGACCCGGCGAACGCCGCCGGCGTGCGGCACAAAGGTTTCGACCACGATGCCGGTCTCTCCGTCGAAGCGGCTCGCACGGGCCGCTCCTTTCACGACGCCGAGCGCATCCGCATCGAGCGCGGTCGTCGTCAGCCGGCCTAGACCGTCCTTCTCCACGGGAAGCGCCAGCACGGCGGCGGAAGGAGTCGTGGAGAAACTGATCTGCATGGGAACCTCGATTTTCGTCTTCTTGGTTTGAGTCGTAGCCCTCTAGGCCACCCGCATCGCGCTGGCAAAGCACCGCCACGATTGCAGCGCGCGGCGTCGGGTGCGATAGGGCAGCATCATCGCGACCGCATCCGGCGCGCTTGGAGGTGTTTTTTCCAACGTGAAGCGTTCCGATCTTCTCGCGACCTGCGCCCTTCCCTTCGCGCTGTGGCTCAGCACCGCCGCGCATGCGCAGGACCTGCAGATTCCCGCCGTGCCGCTGCCGCCGCCTGCCGAAACGCAGCCGCCGGACGACCAGGTGCAGTTCAGCGCCGCCGAGCTCGAATATCTCAACGATAGCGACACGGTGATCGCGACAGGCGACGTTCGCATGTATCGCAGCGGAGACCGGCTGCGCGCCGACAAGGTCACCTGGAACCGCAAGACCGGCAAGGTCTTCGCCACCGGCAATATCGTGGTGGTCAATCCGGGTGGCGACACTGCCTATGGCGATTCGATCGAGCTGACCGATTCGCTCAAGGACGGCGTGGTCGACAACATGCTCGTCGTGCTAGAGCGCGGCGGGCGGCTCGCGGCGCGGCGCGGCACCCGCGCGCTGGACGAAACGGTGACGCTGGAGGATGCCGCTTATACGCCTTGCGCCGTGACGACCTCGACCGGCTGCCCTAAGGAGCCGTCGTGGAAGATCACCGCCGTGCGGGTGGTGTACCGGCCGGACAAGAACCGGATTTATTACAAGAGCGCCCAGATCAACCTGTTCGGCCTGCCTACCCTGCCGCTGCCCAATTTCTCGCATCCGGCCGGCGGCGAGAACGACAGCGGCCTGCTGAGCCCGACGTTCCGCTACAATGGCGTCAACGGATTCGAGTTCGCCCAGCCCTATTTCTTCGCATTCGGCCCGAATCGGGCCCTGACGATTACGCCGCGAGTGTACAGCGCCGTGCTGCCGATGCTCCAGGCGGACTATAGCGCGCTGGGCTCGAAGGGGGCGTTCAAGGTTGGCGCCTATGCCACGGTGAGCCGCCGCAGCGACGACCTGCTGACGACGACACCGACCAGCACCGAGCAGGCGTTCCGCGGCTATCTCGATGGCGTGGCGCGCTATCAGCTCGATCCGAACTGGAGCATCAGTGGATCGCTGCGTCTCACCACAGACCGCACCTTCCTGCGCCGCTACGACATCTCCAACGATGATCGGCTGCGCACCACGGCGAAGGTCGAGCGGATCGATGCCGACAGCTATTTCTCGGCGGCCGGCTGGTTCGTGCAGACGCTGCGCGTCAACGACCGCCAGGGGCTTCAGCCGATCGCGTTGCCCGAGATCGACTATCGCCGGCGGGTGAACGAGGGCTTGCTCGGCGGCAAGTTCGAATTCGAGCTCAATACCCTGGCGATCACCCGGTCCGCGGGACAGGATACCCAGCGCGCCTTCGCCAGCGCGCAATGGGATTTGCGCAAGCTGACGCCGTGGGGACAGGAGGTGACGTTCACCGCCTATGTCCGCGGCGACATGTACAATGCCAGCGACACGCTCGCGACGACGGTCGCCAGCTATCGCGGCGACGAGGGTTTCCAGACCCGGGCGATGGGGGCGTTCGCGATCGACGTGAAATATCCCCTGATCGGATCCTTCCTGGGCGGCACGCAGCGCCTGACGCCGCGATTCCAGATCGTCGCCGCGCCGAAGACGGAGAATCTGGGCATCCCCAACGAGGATTCGCGCGCCGTGGATCTCGAGGATTCCAACCTGTTCGCGCTCAACCGCTTCGCCGGGTATGATCGGTTCGAGGATTCGAGCCGGGTCACCTATGGCGTCGACTGGGCGGTGGACCTGCCGGGCTTCTCGATGAATACGACGGTCGGGCAAAGCTATCGGCTCGACAATCGCTCTTCCCTCTTCCCGCAAGGCACCGGCCTGAGCGACCGCACGTCCGATATCGTTGGCCGGACAGAATTGAGGTTCCGCGATTTCGTGTCGATCACGCATCGCTACCGGCTCGACAAGGACAGCTTCGCGGTGCGTCGCAACGAGATCGACGCGACGATCGGGTCGCGCAGCACCTATGTGCTGCTCGGCTATCTCCGGCTCAACCGCGATATCGGCACGACGCTGGAGGACCTGCAGGACCGCGAGGAAGCGCGTGTCGCCGGTCGAATCCAGTTCGCGCGCTTCTGGTCGGCGTTCGGGTCGGTCGTGATCGACCTTACTGACCGCGCCGAGGATCCGCTGTCGCTATCCAACGGCTTCTCTCCGGTTCGCCACCGCATTGGTGTCACCTATGAGGATGATTGTCTCCGCCTCGGGCTAACCTGGCGGCGCAATTACGAAGACACCGGCGACGCCCGCGCCGGCAACAGCTTCCTGTTCTCGCTGGCGTTCAAGAATCTGGGGCGCTAGACGCTGGGGTTGGAAACTGCACTTCAGGACGATCGAACAGCGATCTGGGCCGCTAAGCGCCGGTTCAGCAATGGTGGAACAATAGGCCAGATTGCGACGGCGCGGGATGGGATTTTGAAAACGTGATGATTTCGAAGAACAAGACGGCCGGTATCGGGCGCAGGATCGGCATGGCGAGCGCAGGTCTGCTGGCGATCGTCGGTGTGACCAGCGGCCTCCCGGCCCAGACCGTCAGCGACAACAGTGTGCCGACCGTCGGGCTCAATATCCCGGAGAACATGCAGATCTTCGGAAAGCTCGATCCCAATATCCGCAAGGCGACGGCGATCGTCAACGAAGCCGTCATCACCGGCACCGACGTCGATCAGCGCATCAACCTGATCGTCGCGGCGAACCAGTTGAAGCTGAACCCCGAGGAACATGATCGGCTTCGGCTCCAGGTGCTGCGCAGCCTGATCGACGAGACACTGCAGATCCAGCAGGCGAGGACCAACGAGATCGTCGTGACCAAGGACGAGATCGACCAGAGCTTCGCCCGCGTGTCGCAGCAGTTCGGCAAGTCGGAGGCCGATATGCGCGCCTATCTGCGCAGCGTCGGCTCGTCCGACCGCTCGCTGCGGCGCCAGATCGAGGCCGATCTGGCCTGGAACCGTTATCTTCGCCGCCGGGTGGAACCGTTCGTCAATGTCGGCGAGGAAGAGGTCAAGGGCATCATCGAGCGCCTGAAGGCCGCGCAGGGCAGCAACGAATATCATCTGAAGGAGATCTATCTCGCGGCGGGGCCTGACCGCGCCCAGCAGGTCTTCGACAATATGCGCCAGATGATCCAGGATATCGAAAAGGGCGGCAAACCCTTTGAATATTATACTCAGTTTTCCGATGCGTCGACGCGCAGCACGCAGGGCGATCTTGACTGGGTCAGCACCAGCCAGCTCACCTACCTGCCCCCGAGCCTGGCCGAGGCAGCCCAGAAAATGGGCGTCGGCGAGGTTGCCGGACCGATCGAGGTGCCGGGCGGTTTCTCCATTCTCTATCTGGTCGACAAGCGGCAGGTGCTGATGGCCGATGCGCGCGACGCTCAGCTCACCCTGAAGCAGCTGACGGTCCGCTTTCCCCCGGGCATGACCCAGGCATCGGCCGGCGAGCGTGTCGCCCAGCTGGAAAAGGTGACTCACGCCATGCAGGGCTGCGGCAATGTGGCGAAAGTGGCCGGCGAACTGAACGCCGAAGTGGTGGACAATGCCTCGGTGAAGGCTCGCGACCTGCCAGCCCGTCTTCAGGAAATGGTGCTCAAGATGCAGATCGGCGAGGCCACGCCCTGGTTCGGATCGCCCACCGAGGGCGTTCGCACCCTCGTGCTGTGCGGCCGTGACGATCCGCAGACCGCCGCGCTGCCCCAGGCCGACCAGGTCCAGAGCCGTATCGAACAGCAGCGGGTCAATCTGCGCGCACAGGGCGTGCTGCGCGATCTTCGCCGCGATGCCGTGATCGAATATCGCTAAGGGAGCGTTTTCGCGATGATCGCGCCACTGGCGGTCTCCATGGGCGATCCCGCCGGGGTTGGCCCCGAAGTGATCGCCAAGGCATGGGCCGCGCGCGAGCGGGAACAACTCGCGCCCTTCTTTGCGGTCGGTGACGTGCGCGCCATCAGCGCGGTGTGGGCCGGGCCGGTCGAGCGGATCTTCGACCCGGCCGAGGCGAACGATGTGTTCGCCTCGGCGCTGCCGGTGCTTAACGTCGAAGACGGGGGTGAGATCACCCCCGGCATCCCCGATGTCGACGGCGCGCGTTGCGCCCTGCACGCGCTTGAAATCGCCGCGGGGCTGGCGCGGTCGGGCACTGCCCGCGCACTGGTGACCGGGCCGGTTTCCAAGGCCCAGCTCTACCAGATCGGATTCACGCATCCCGGCCAGACCGAATTCGTTGCCGAGCGGTGCGGCATCGCCGGCGAGAATGCGGTGATGATGCTCGCCGGCCCAAGCCTGCGCGTGGTGCCGGTCACCACCCATGTACCGCTGGCGAGTGTTTCCGGGCTGCTGTCGATCGATCTGATCGTGGCCAAGGCGCGCGCGACGGCGCGTGGGCTGATCCGCAATTTCGGGATATTGATCCCGCGCCTGGCCTTTGCCGGCTTCAATCCGCATGCGGGCGAAGGCGGCGCGATCGGCCGGGAGGAAATCGACTTCATTATCCCCGCGATTGAGATCCTCCGCGAGGAAGGGATCGACGCGACCGGGCCGTTCGCTTCCGACACCATGTTCCACGAGCGGGCACGGGCAACCTATGACGCGGCGATTTGCTGCTATCACGATCAGGCGCTGGTGCCATTGAAGACGCTGCATTTCGACGAAGGCGTGAATATCACGCTGGGCCTGCCGATCGTGCGTACCTCGCCCGACCATGGCACCGCCTTTGGTATCGCGGGGAAGGACCGGGCTGAGCCCGGCGCGACGATTGCGGCGATCAGGCTCGCGGCGAGCGCGGCCGAACGTCGCGCCGCCGCCGGAGTGTGAACCCTACCCTTCCTCCCCTCCGTGACGTCATCGCACGGCATGGCCTTGCCGCGAGCAAGGCGCTTGGGCAGAATTTCCTGCTCGATGCGCAGTTGCTCGCGCGGATCGCCCGGATCCCGGGGGACCTTGCCGATGCCGAGGTGCTTGAAATCGGCCCGGGCCCGGGTGGCCTGACGCGCGCCCTGCTCGCCGCGGGGGCAAAGGTGACCGCGATCGAGCGCGACCGGCGCTGCATTCCGGCGCTGGCCGAACTCGGCGACTTCTATCCGGGCCGGCTGCGTGTGATCGAGGGCGATGCCCTTGAGATCGACGCCGTGCCGCTGTTCGAGAACAAGCCGCACATCGCCTCCAACCTCCCCTATAATATCGGTACGGCGCTGCTGGTGCGCTGGCTGTCGGCCGAATGGGCGCCGTGGTGGCGAAGCCTGACCCTGATGTTCCAGAAGGAAGTCGCCGAGCGGATCGTCGCGAAGACCGACGACGATCATTATGGCCGCCTCGCCGTGCTCGCCCAGTGGCGGAGCAGCGCGAAGCTGGCGATGCCGGTGCACCGCTCGGCCTTCACGCCTGCGCCCAAGGTGATGTCGGCGGTGGTCCATATTACCCCGGGCGACGCGCCGCCGGGCGTCGACTTCGGCGTGCTCGAACGGCTGACGGCTGCCGCCTTCGGCCAGCGGCGCAAGATGCTCCGCCAGAGCCTGAAATCGGTTCATGGGGCGCTCGACGCGCTGGAAACGGTGGGGATCGAGCCGACCCGTCGGGCGGAGACGGTCAGCGTTGCCGAGTTCGTCGAGCTGGCGCGCGTGCTCAGCTAAGCGTTACATCGCCGGCTTTGACGCCTTATTCCTTCGCGGCAGGCTTGGTCGTCGGAATCTCGACCGAAGCGGTCGCGATCGGCGGGCCCTTGGCGATGGTCGCCGCCAGCACGGTCGCGTCGGTGCAGCCTGCCTTGCCGCAGATAGTGCGGATCTTGGCGAGATTGTCCTTGGCGCGCGCGACGGCACCCTTGGCGACGAGTGCCTCGCCCTGCCCCTTCAGCGCCGAAACGTCATTGGGCTCGAGCAGCAGCGCCTCGCGGTAGAGGCGGATCGCCTTGCCCGGCAGGCCACGCTCTTCAGCGACCTGGCCGAGCGATACGAAGGCGGCACGATTGCGCGGATCGACCGCAAGCGCGGATTCGAGCGCATCGGTGGCGCCGTCGAGATTGCCGGCCGCCTGCGCCGCCTTGCCCTTGGCGAGCAGCGCCATCGAGCGCGGATCGACCTGATCGTCGGGGCGCTGGCCGTGAAGCGAGGTGGAGATCGCAAGAAGCGTCAGCGCAGCAGCGGCGGCGACGGACGAATAACGCATGATCAACTCCAGCTTCGGCACGATGCCTCTGGCTAGCACGCACGTTGCAGTCTTGCGACAAAAAACCCGTCGGTTGAGTCATGCGCGGGCGTGAGCCTAACCCCTGCGCCATGGGGGCGACCAGCCGGAAGCACTACCGGATCAGCACGCCATTCGGGATGCCCGGCAAGGAAAGCGGCGATCTGGCTCGTCCCTTCCTCATCAAGCAGCGAACAGACGATATAGACCAGCGCGCCGCCGGGCTTCACCAGCGCAGCACCCGTTTCCAGGACATGGCGTTGGGTATGGGTGAGCCGGTCGATCCGCTCCGGTGTCAGCCGCCACCGCGCTTCCGGATTGCGGCGCCAGGTGCCGGTGCCCGAACAGGGCGCGTCGATCAGGACGCAGTCGGCGCTCTCCGCCCAGTCGGACAGAATATCCGCTTCGTGCCCCGGATCGAGCAGCCGGGTCTCGACAATCTCCACGCCGGCGCGCGCCGCGCGAGGCGTCAGGCGCGAAAGCCGCGCGCGGTCGGTATCGGTCGCAAGCAGCGCGCCTTCATTGCCCATCAGCGCCGCGAGGGCGAGCGTCTTGCCGCCCGCACCGGCGCAGAGATCGACGATGCGCATGCCCGGCGCAGCCTTTGCCGCGAGGGTGACGATCTGGCTGCCGGCGTCTTGCACCTCGATCGCGCCGTCCTGATAGGCGGCGAGCGCTTCGATATTGGTACCCGATGGCAGGCGTAGTGCATCGGGCAGGCCCGGGATAGGCTCGGCCCCCTCGATCGGGCCGGGCGCCTCCTTGAGCCAGTTCAGCCGGATATCGAGCGGCGCGCGGTCGATCAGCGCGGGAAGCTCCTCCCCCTCAAGCCCAGATTGCTTCAGCAGGGCGAGAATCCAGCCTGGGGCGATCCCCGGCGCCGCTGCCTGCTCGTCAGGACCGATCGCAGCAGGACCATGGCCGATACCCGCGAACAGCGCGGCAATCTCCGGATCGCTTTCCGCCAGCGCCAGCATGGCGACACGGCCATTGGCCGGGCGTTCGCCGAGCTTGCGGATCGCGGCATAGACCAGTTCGCGCACGGCACGCCGGTCCTTGCTGCCGGCATAGCGACGCCCGGCGAAATAGCGCGCGATCAGCGTGTCGGCCGCGGCACCTGAATCGCGGGCGGCGACGACGATCGAATCGAGGAGTTCGATCGCCGCCTGGACGCGGGCTGCTGGGGTCATGATATCACTCCTTCACGTCTCTATATCCGAAGAGACGATCAGGCGCCCCACTTCACCGAAAGCCGGGACGGTCAGTTCCCGGCGCTCACCCATTTCGCCACATCGGCACGGACACGGTCGGCGCCCTGCTTGCGCACTGCAATAGCCGAAAGCACGCGGGTGACACCTCCTCGCGACGCCTCGGGCAGATTTTTCTCGGCATAGGCAGTGATCTTGCCCGGCATCGCCGGATCGTTCGAGGTCGTGCCGAGACTGATGATGAAGCTGGATCGGGTGCTCGTTTCGAGCAGGCCGTTGACCATATCCCTGTTCGCCACGGCGAAATCGAACGCCATTTCCGGATGCCGCCCGGCGACCGCACGGATCAGGCCCGCCTTTTGCGGATTGGTGAACTCGCCAGTCTTCAGCAGGTCGAGCGCGCGCTGCGCCAGGGCATCGTCGCGCGCAGTGCCGAGCAACTGCACATAGGTGTTCCGTGTCACCGGGTTCTTCTCGGCCTTGGTGATCGCGAACAGCGCGTCCCATTCGGCCGGGGTGGCGTTCACCGCATAGACGCCGAGGATCGGCGTGCGGATCGCCGGCGGGATGGCGTTCGGATCGGTTGCCAGCGCAGCGACATAGGCACGTGCCTTCGCCGCGACATCGGGATCGCCGCTATAGCCGAGCCGGCCGACCAGCGTTTCGCGCAGGTTGGTGATCAGCGGCGATTCGCCTGCCTTTGCGTCGAACCCGACGCGCTTCATCACTGACGACAGCAGCGCGATCGTCCGCGCCCTAAGCGGCGCTTCAAGCGGCGTACCCTGGAAAAAATTGGTGAGCGAACGAAGATTGCCCGCAACTACCGACCAGTCGAGCGGGCTCGCATCGAGCGGCACCGCCCCCTGCACCGCGAGATAGCGGTCGAGCGACTGGTCGCCGCTCAAGGCCAGGGCATAATCGTCGCCGAGCGTGCCGACCTGATCGGTCAGTGCCATCTTGCTGAAGTCGCGCACGATCGCCGCGTGGCTCGCATCGTCATACTGGACACGGACATAACTGCCCTTGTCGCGATTGAGTACAAGCGTGCCGCAGCCCTGGACCGCGACGGTGACGGGTGCGGCGCCCTGTACGATCGTGCTGGTCACCGGGCCGCCGATCGGCCCGAGCGTCAGGGGCACGCGCCAGGTCTGGGGCTTTTTCGATACCTCGTCATAGCCGAACCGCCCTTGAGTCATGCTCGCCTGGGTGGTGCCGCCATTGCACGTCGCGCCGGTGAGCTTCACCAGTGGCACGCCGCCCTGCAGGGTGAAGTCGTGCGCGATGTCCACGACCGGCTTGCCGGCCGCGGCACCAAGTTCCGTCCAGAGCTGGTCGGTCACGGTGTTCCCGTATTTGTACTTCGCCATGTAGCTGCGGATGCCCTTGCGGAAGACATCGTCGCCCAACGTGGATTCCATCATGCCGATAACGGCCTGGCCCTTCTGGTAGGTGATGCTGTCGAACGCCTCGCCAAGCTGATCGACCGTCTCGACATGGCGAATGATCGGATGGGTCGCCGAGGTGGCATCGAGGCCGAGCGCCCCCTCGCGATCGAAGGCGACGGCACTTGCCCGCGCATCCCAGGTCGGGTTCAGGTCGCGGCTCGTCTTGTTCTCCATCCACGAGGCGAAGCCCTCGTTGAGCCAGAGATCGTCCCACCAGGACATGGTGACGAGATCGCCGAACCATTGATGCGCCATCTCGTGCGCCACGACGGTGAAGATCCGGTCGCGCCCGCTCTGAGTCGCATGCTTGGGATCGAACAGCAGTTCGGGTTCGAAATAGAAGATCGCCCCCCAATTCTCCATCGCGCCGAAGAACTGGCTCGAGCCGGGACCGGCGATCATGTCGAGCTTGGGCAGCGGATAGGGCTGGCCGAAATAGTCGTTGTAATACGCCAGCAGGCGCTTTGCCTCGGCCAGCGCATAGTCGCCCTGATCGACCACGCCGCGCCGGGTGATGACGCCAATCTCGGTCTTGCCGGCCATCACCGTCTTGCGTTCGACATCGCCCATGCCGAGGAACAGGAGATAGCTCGACATGACGGGCGATTGCTGGAACGTATATTTCTTCGTGCCGTCGGTGAGGTTGGTCACCCTGGCGGCCGGCATGTTGGAAAAGGCGGTCTGGTTGCCCGGAGCGACCGCGCTAAGCGTGAACTTCGCCTTGAACACGGGCTCGTCCCACATCGGCGCGAAGCGGCGCGCGTCCGGTGCCTCGAACTGAGTCGCGAGCATGCGCGCCGCCGACCCGTCGGGGTTCTTGTAGTCGATCGCGAAGAAGCCCGCGGACGTCGTGTTGATCTTGCCGTCCCAGGCGAAGCTCATCGTGTGCGTGCCGACCTTGGCCGGCGCGGGCAAGGTGACGGTGAGTTGTTGGGTCGTATCGTCGATCGCGAAGGGCATGTCCTTCCCGTCGAAGGTCACCTTGCCCAGCTTCAGTTCGACCGCATTCAGCACGATCGTGCTCGTCGCCTGCCTGACGTCGATCGTCACCGTCTCGGTACCGCTGAAGGTCATTGCCTTGGCGTCGGGCTTGACGGTGATGTCATAGGCGACCGGGGCGACGTTGGCAGGCAGTTGCCCCACCGCAAGGGCTGGGGTTGAGACGCTGACCAGCAGCAGCGACGCGAGGGCGAATTTCATGAACGGGGAACTCCGAAGCCAGATATAATGTATCCCGGTGTGTTGGCCTAATAAGCCATTGCCGCGACATGGCAACTCGTGGCTGCTGGACAGTCATTTCAGTTGCGCTATGAAACGCAGATGAGCTTGCCGCCCCTGTTCGATCGCCTCCGGCTGCCCGTCATCGGGTCCCCGCTGTTCATCATCTCCGGCCCTGAACTGGTGATCGCCCAATGCAAGGCGGGAATCGTCGGGTCCTTCCCGGCGCTCAATGCCCGGCCGCAGGGCGTGCTTGACGAATGGCTGCACCGAATCACCGAGGAACTGGCGCAGCACAATCGCGATCATCCCGAGCGGCCGGCCGCGCCCTTCGCCGTGAACCAGATCGTGCACCGTTCGAACGAACGGCTGGAGGCCGACCTGGCGACCTGCGCCAAGTGGCAGGTGCCGATCGTCATCACCTCGCTGGGCGCGCGTGAGGATCTCAACCAGGCAGTGCATGGCTGGGGCGGCATCACGCTGCATGACATCATTGACGATCGTTTCGCGCGGAAAGCGATCGAAAAGGGTGCTGACGGGCTGATCGCGGTCGCGGCCGGTGCTGGCGGCCATGCCGGACGCCTCTCCCCCTTCGCGATCGTCCAGGAGATCCGCCAGTGGTTCACTGGCCCTCTCGCCCTTTCGGGCTCGATCGCGACGGGCGACGCGGTTCTCGCCGCGCAGGCGATGGGTGCCGACCTTGCCTATATCGGCTCGCCTTTCATCGCGACCGACGAAGCCAATGCCGAGTCCGGCTACAAGCAGGGCATCGTCGACGGCAAGGCGGCCGACATCGTCTATTCGAACCTCTTCACCGGGGTGCATGGCAATTATTTGCGGGGATCGATCGTCGCCGCTGGCATGGACCCCGACAACCTGCCCGAGGGCGACCTGTCGACCATGAATTTCGGGGGTGGCAACGGCAGCAAGGCCAAGGCGTGGAAAGACATCTGGGGATCGGGCCAGGGTATCGGCGTGATCGACAAGGTCGAATCCGTCGGGGTGCGGGTGGAGCGGCTCGAACGGGAATATAAGGCCGCGCGCCTGAGGCTTGCGCTCGGCTGACCGGCATCGGGACGATCATCGTGCCCCGAGCGTGTTCCTACCAGTTGATTGCGACCCCCAGGCGTACATTGAGCGGGCGCAATGGCGTTACCTGGTCGCGTGCCGCCAGGGTGAAGGGATTGCCGAACGCAAAGCGATTGGCGGTGGCATTCGTCGCATTCGCCACGGCCAGCGATATCTCCATGTTGCGCCACTTCATGGAGCTGGACAGGTCAAGCGTAAGATAATTGCCCTGGCCAACGTCGAGCAGGTCGCCCGTGCCGAGCATGGAACTGCCGACATACCCCAATGACCCCTGCGAGTGGAACGTGACGTCCCGGACAGTCCATTCATAGGACAAGCTGCCCCGTGCCGCGAAGGAAGGCGTCTCGGGTAGCCGGTTCGTGTCCCGCGCGGGCTGGCCGGGGAGCGGCGCGCTGACGCTGTTCCGGGTATAGAGGAAAGTGCCGCTCGCGTTGAGGCCGGGCAACGGGGTCCACCCGACCATCCCCTCGAGCGAGTTGATCTGCGCGTCGCCGAGATTGACGGTATAGGGCTGTCCACGCCGGTTGATCAGGTCGGCCTGGGCGCCGGTCCACCGCGCGATCGAGAAGCTGCCGGAAAAGGTCAGGCCGGTCTGGCCGCTGCGCAGCCTGCGGATACCGATCTCCCCGACGGTGATCGAGTCGGCGTTGTAATCCGCGACACGCCCGATTCCGCGCGCGACCGCCAGGCCACCTGTCCGATACCCGGTCTGATAGCGCGCGAATGCCGCGAGCTGCGGTGCGATTACCCATGACAGCGCGATGGTGGGATCGATCCGCTCAGTCGATCGTCCCTTCACGAAAGCGTTGGATCGCGGTTTGCTGGAAGGCTCGCCATCGATTCGCGCGGCGGTCGCGCGCGCGCCCAGCGTGACCGAGAAATTCCGGCGAAGCGCGATCGTCGCCTCGGCGAACAGCGATGCCGCCCGTGTGACGTTGGTCACGCCGATGATGGTGGCCTCGCTGCCCGCCGACCCAAGCGTGCGCGAGAGGACATCGCGATTGCTCAGCAGGGCGAAGCCAGCCACCCACGACCCGCCATTGGCGAGCGATCGGGAAAGCCGCGTCTCCTGGGTCAGCAACAATTTCGAATTGCCGATATCGTAGCTCGTCGGGTTCGGCGACGGGGGCACAGCGGCGCTCGCGTCGAACACTTCGGACGTGTCGAGTGCCGCGAGCCCCGATGCCGATACGAGGTGCAAGCCGCTCGCCCAGTCGCGGGTGATCACCAGCCGGCCGAACAGCAGGCGGCTGCTGAAAGGTTGAGCAATCCGCGAGCGCCGCGCCAGCGGGCCTTCGGGCAGCTCGGCATATTGCCCGTCCCTCGCATCGATCTGCTGGCCGGCGCCGCTCAGATCGATCCGCCAGCCATCGCCCGCATCGACGCGGAACGCCAGGCGCCCGCCAGTCGTGTCGGTGCGATTGATGTCGGAAAGGCCGCGGCCATGATCGTCGATATAGCCGCCATCCCGGATGCGATATCCCACCACCCGCACGCCAGCGACGTCGGTCTTGAGCGGAAGGTTCACCATGCCGGCGATATCGAATCCGGCCTCGCCCTCGCGTGTCGCGGTCACACCCGACGCCATTGAGGCATGCGTACCGAGCAAGTCCACCGGATTGGACGTCAGGCGGATGATCCCGCCGATCGCGCCCGCGCCGTACAGCGTGCCCTGCGGTCCTTCCATCACGTCGATGCCGTGCATGTCGTACAGGCGCAAACCGGGGTCAGGGCCGGAATAGCTGAGCTGGACGTCGTCGAGATAGATGCTTGCGGTCGACTGGCTGGCACCGTTGAAGCTGCTGTCGGCGATGCCGCGAATGAAGATCTTGTTGCGGCCCGCCCCAAGCTGCGTGCTTTGCAGGACGGGCGTGACAACCGCGACGTCAGCCATATCCCCCACCCCGGCCGCGGAAAGAGTCGGCGTGCCGGTGATCGACGTCAGGCTGCCCGGATAGCGCAGCAACGGGACGCGCTGCTTGCTGGCGGTAACGACGATGTCAGCGGGGTCGATGGGCGGCGGGCCTGGCGGCGGGCGGCGGCGCGGTGCGATGCGTACCGGCGCACGTACGACTCGGTAACCGCCGCTTCCGATCGGTATCGCACGATAGCCTGTGTCGGCGAGCAGCCGTGTCAGCGCCTCCCGCACCGACATCCTGCCCTGTACCGCTTGAGTGCGGATCGTGCGGAGCCCGGCCTCGGTGCTGATGATCTCGGCGTTCGCCTCGCGGGCGAGTGCGGTCAGCGCCTTGTCGAGGGTGGTCGCCGGTACCGCGACGGTGACGTCGCGCGCCATTGCCGGCGCCGACAGGCCGGTCGCCGCGAGCAACAGCGCCGGATAGAGCCTAGCGCGAAGGCGCCGTGCTACCCGCCAATATCCATCGGTCTCCGTCACGCCGCCAAGTCGCCCCGATCAGGGCGGCCAGATGGGGTATATCCCGATCGGCGGCTCCCGTAAGCTTGACCATGCCGGTAAACGGCCGTTGCGACAAGCCGCCCTCAAGGACGACCTGCGTCGCATTGAGACGATGGATGGAGGCAAAGACGCTTCCCAGCGGCTCGCCATCGAAGCTCAGCGTGCCGGTTCGCCAGCCACCGACCGACGCGGGCGATATTTTCGCCCTGGTCATCGTGTGGCTGTCCTCACGGACGACCAGCGCATCCCCGGGTGCCAGCTCGACCGATTCGCGATCTGGTTGGAACAGGACCGATCCCGACGACACCTCGACCGCAAGCCGGTCTCCATCGCGGGCGAGATTGAACACGGTCCCCAGATCACGGACCGTCAGGTCCCCGGACGTCACCGTGAACGGATTGGCGGGATCGTGCCGGACGTGCAGCGTCGCCTCGCCTCTTTCCAGGTCGACGAGACGCGGCCGGCTATGGTCGAGTCGCAGGCGGGTGTCGCCGCTCATTTCGATCCTTGAGCCGTCGGCCAGGTGCAGCGTGCGCCGCTCCCCCGCCCTGGTGGCAACGTCGTAGGTGGACGGCCGGGCGGGCGTGACGAGCGGCATGAGGAGCGCCACCGCCGCGGCTGCCGCCGCGAGCCCGCCAACCGCCCAGGGCCAGCGGCGCGCGGGCAGCTCCCGACGCACGACCTCGATCGGGAAGTCGATCCGGTCGATGAGGTGTTCCTGCATCACGACGCTGTCATAGGCACTCGCATGCGCCGGGCTGATCTCGAGCCACGTCACGAATGATTCCCAGTCCTGATCGGACATCTCCGTCTGGCGGAGATGCCATTCGATCGCCTGGTCGATGATAGTGGACTCGTCACCCTGCACGGTTCGTGCCCCTTTCATCAGATAGACGATATGGTGAGGCGACTTCCACACCTGTCGCTTCGAGACGGTCGTGAATTTGACGATAGGCGCGCTGCAACAGCTTCTCCACGCCGCTCACCGATATTCCCAGCTCCTCGGCGATGGTGCGTTGCGACCGGCCTTCGATACGGAACCGGTGTAGCGCGATCCGCATCCTCTCGGGCATCGCCTCGACCGCCGCCGCGACTGTCCTGAGCTGGTCGCTGGCGATCAGCGCGCGCTCGGCGTCGGGCAGTTCGTCCGCGTCGGGCTGGCTGTCGAGCCAGGCGGCATCGCGCGCGCCGCGACGGCTGCCAGCGATGCGGCGGTCGGTGGCGAGGTTCGCCGCAACCCGGTAGAGGAACGCCTTGGGTTGCGCGACGGGACGATCGGCGAGCTGGTCGATGCGCAGCCACATGTCCTGCAGCGCGTCCTCGGCATCGTCGCTATTGCCCAGGCGCGCGACGAGCAGGCGTAGCAGCATTGGCCGCTGTTCGAGAAAGATGGCCCTGAGACCGCCGCCAGCCACTGTCGATCGACCCCTAGATCAGGCCGGAAACGCCAGCCCTTCGGCGGCTGCCATGTCCGCGATCGACAGAGCGCGCAAGGCCGTGGCTTCACGCACCCGTGCCGATGCTATCTCGTCGTTGGCGCGATCACCCTTCCCGGGATGGCACATTACCAGATGAACCATTCTCGGACGGCGCAAAAAAACCGGAAACAGGGACGTGTAGTCGCTCGCAAAATCATAGTGTCCGGCGAAGCTGTCGTTGCAGCGCAAGCCGTGCCTGGCCGCATCCCGTTTCAGGCCCAGCGAGTGCCACGCGCTGGCCAGCGCCTTGCCGCGAAACGGCCGCGACATCATCGCGACGAACGAATCGGTGCAACAGCGGACCCAGGCGCCCGGCGCCCGGATCGCGGTCTCTTCAAGCACGATATCGCGAATGCCATTGAGGGCGTGGGCGTGCTGATGGCCGTCCACAAAGGCCGGTGGACGGCCCAGCGCCTGGATGAATGAGTCGAATTGCGCACGAATCTCGAGCGCGATTTCATCGAGCGGCGCCGTGCCGGCCCGGGTGAGACGCCCGAGATCGTTGATGGCCGGCAGATGGCCCTGAGGCGCGAGGCGCGGCATCGCCGTAAGCGGGCGCTCTCCCGTCAGCGTCAGGTGCAGGCCGATTTCGACATGATCGGGCAGATAGCGCAGCAGCGCCGCGTCGGTCGGCCAGCCGGGCATCACCGCCATGCAACTGATGGCGTTGAGCTTGCCTGCCTGGGCCAGTCCGGTAATCGTCAGGCTTACCTCGCGCGAGAAGGCGAAGTCGTCAGAACAAAGGATTAGTCGTGGCAAAAATCGCCCCTTCCACGTTCTGGTATCGCCGTTCCCGGATATGGTGGCTGAGCAACTGACGGTGCCGCAACCGGCGGCCGAGGAAACGGTAGAAGAACCAGTCTCCCGCCCAGGGCGCTGTCGCCGAATAGGCAAGCCGCTCGACCAGCGTCCAGCGGATCGAGGCCCGATCCCGTTCGCGCGGCGAGGGCGCGCACCACAAATCATGCGAATAGCGCATCGACCCGAACTTCATCACCCGATGGATGACCTCGTGATCCTCAAGCACATAGTTCCAGCGGTCGGGGTCGAACCCGCCGGCCGCGCGCAACGCGACCGTGAGAAACGCCTGGCCAGCGCCGCCGGTATGACATTGGCGCGGCAACAGCCTCGCCGCGCCGTTGATCTTGCGGCCCTCCGCGGCGATATCGACCGGCATCGCGTCCCGCGCGACGAAGAAGGCACCTGCGACCACGCATCCATCCTTGCCCAGCATGCGCTCCGCCTCGGCAAGGTAGTGCGGCGGATAGACGGTATCCGCATCGCAGGTCGCGACGAACGGCGTGCGCACCCAGCCGAGGCCAGTGCGGAGGGCGGCGACCTTGCCCGGCTTGCGTTCGGTCAGCAGCAGATAGTCGAGCCCGAGCCGATCGCATTCCGCGCGCGCGATCGCCGCGCTGCCGTCGGTCGACCCATTGTCGATGAGGACCAGCCTGAATGGACGGGTCTGCTCGGACAGGCTCGCGATGGTCGCAGAGAGAAAATCCCGTTCGTTGAAGAAGGGAATCAGGACGGTCCAGGGCAGCGCGGATGGCGCTGCGTCTAACGTCGCGTGGTCGGTGCGAGCCGAAGCGAGATTGAAATACATGCGCGTATCCATCGAAACCGAGGCAGATTCCGTTGGCCGGCATCGGAACCAGTTCATCGTGGTCTCCCCCCGGATACCCGCAAAACCTTGTCCCGACGCCGACCGGTGCCTCGATGTAAAGACGATGTGGCGCCCCCGGACCCTCACTCCACCGGAGCGGAAAATCGACGAATGTCGGCTAACGTCACGGAATCCGCACAGTGGACGCATCGCCATAGTGTCGCCGATGCCCAATGATCGACTTGGATCTTACCGCGCTGCGTGAGATCGAGCACCTGCTCGTCTATCGGTGGCGGGCCTCGAGTCGCCACGGTGAGTTCAGCGCTGAGCAGTGAGGATCACTGCCGTCCACGGCGTCTATGGGGCATTTGCTTCCAACAATTCGGACATATTGTTTCATGACGCCTATATCCGTTGCCGGTGTTTTATGTGCCCTGTCGCTGGCCATTGCCCCGTCCGCGCTCGCAGCGGAGACGATCGGTGAGGACGCCGCATTGTGCGCGGCCGGCCACGGCCCCGCGATCCAGGTCAACGTTCTGGGTCTGAAGGATCGCACGGGCGAAGTCTGGCTTGAACTCTATCCGGCCACTCAGGCCGATTTCCTTCGTCCCGACGAAACGCTGCTCGCCGAAGGCAGGGTATTCCGTCGTACCCGATCGAAACCGCCGGTGTCGGGCGAGGTGGCGATCTGTGTGCGCGTGCCCCATCCCGGGCGGTTTTCGCTGATGCTGCGGCACAACCGAATCGGCAGGGACAAGTTTTCCGTGTGGAGCGACGGTGCCGGCGTTGCCACCAATCGGTCGATGGGGCGATCCAAGCCGACCTTCGAGCAAGCGGCGGTCAATGCCGGCCCCGGGGTCACCGTGGTCAACATCAAGGTCCAGTATCTGCGCGGGCTTGGATTCTCGGCGATCGACTAAGGCGGGCCGCCCCGTAGCGCGTTCATCCGCGTTCGGGTCAGAAGGCTGCCGCCAGGCGCTCAAGCATCGACCGGGCCGGGCTGTCGGCGGTATCGTTGGCCGCCTGCGCCCGATCGAGCCGGGCCACACGACGATACAGTTCGGTGCTCGCCTCGATCAGCGCCTGCGCGGCCAGCGGCATCGCTTCGACGGCGGCGCGCTCACTGACGGGCGCCGGCCCCAGCCGGCGCGACTGATCGAGCGCGTCGCGCGGCGCCATCTCCCCCGAATCGACTGCGCGCTGGGTCAGCAGCCAGGCGATCACATGCATCAGCCGGGTCGTAACCTTCAGCGATTCACAGGAAAAGGAAACGCGCGCCAGCGGATCCAGCACGTCGCGATCCGCCTTGCCGCCCTGGTCGAAATAGCTCCGCGCCTCATCCGCCAGCACCATCGCGTCGATGTAGAGCGTATCGATGAGGCGTCGGTGGATGCGCGGTTCGCTCATGTTCCCCCCGTTCGTGTACAGCATAGGTGACATAAAGTGGCCATCGGCGACATAGGGATTGCGCAGAGTGCCGCCAAAGCCGTCCCAATAAGGATCAGGCTCGCAAGGATCAGGCGATGATGTCCGGGATCATCTGGTCCTCGAGAAGCGCGATCTCGTCGCGCAGGCGGAGTTTCCGCTTCTTGAGACGCGCAATCTGGAGTTGATCGGTCGAACCGGTATCGAGCAGGGCCGCGATCGCTGAATCGAGATCGCGATGCTCCACGCGCAGGATTTCCAGACGCTTGGCGATTTGCGTGTCGTCCATGGGCT
This sequence comes from Candidatus Sphingomonas phytovorans, assembly GCA_029202385.1. NCBI lineage: Bacteria > Pseudomonadati > Pseudomonadota > Alphaproteobacteria > Sphingomonadales > Sphingomonadaceae > Sphingomonas > Candidatus Sphingomonas phytovorans. The sequence continues at coordinate 1,316,336 of CP119314.1, read as the reverse complement.
CCCCGTTCACGCACTGCCCTTAGCAAATTGCGCGGCCCCCGCGAGCCGCAAAAACATGCTGTCGCTCAAATACCCTCGGCATGTCGATTATGCCCAAAATGGGGGAAGACAATTAAGGACGAGCGTGTTTTACTCCCTACCCCGCCCAGCAATGTAGGAGGAACGCTTCCATGCAGACCGCGCATTTTTCGGCCCTCGAGGCCAAGCATGCCGTACTCGATCGCAAGATCAGTGCCGAGTCGCAGCGCCCATTGCCCGACTCAGCCGCCCTGGCGGCGCTAAAGAAGCAGAAACTGCGCGTAAAAGAGGAAATGTCGGCGCTGTAAGACGCTGAATCGCCTCGCGCGGGTGCGCCCGCGCGAGGCAAAGGCGACCATCAGCGGCGCGGAAGCACCGGTTTGACGAAAACCGGGGTGGTGGTACCCGTGCCCACGGGTTTGCGCGCCAGCATCGGATCAATCTGCCGGTCGAACGCGACGCCGATCCGTCCGGCTGCCGACCAGGCAACCTTGCCCGGAACCCAGCCGATACCACGCACATCGAATTCCACGAGCGTGCCCTGATCCAGGCCCGTCGGGAATTCAGCCATCAGACCGCCGGCGGACAGGTTCCGGACACGCACCTGAAGCACGCTGGCAGCACCCGGTACGCGCATATCAGCCATCAGGAACAGGCTGTCACGCGAGTCGTTCCGGTTGTGCGCACCGTCTTCGCTGGCGACCGCGCCGTAAGGATCTTGAGAAAATTGGTCCATCGTAACGCTCGAAACGACCTCCGTTCGCCTGACGATAGCGGCCGAACCGTATCCAATCGCTTAAGGACGTAGGCGGAAAATCAGTCTTCGCGCGAAACTTTCTCTTGTCGTTCGTGGCGCTCCTGTGCCTCGACCGTCATCGTCGCGATCGGCCTGGCCTCAAGGCGCGCGAGCGAGATCGGCTCGCCGGTCACCTCGCAATAGCCATATTCGCCTTCCTCGATTCGCCGCAGGGCCGCGTCGATCTTGGAGATCAGCTTGCGCTGGCGATCGCGGGTGCGCAGTTCGATCGACCAGTCCGTTTCGCTCGACGCGCGATCGGTGAGATCCGCCTCCCGCAGCGAATCGACCTGGAGTTGGGAAAGCGTGCCGGCGGCTTCGCGCAGGATCGCTTCCTTCCAGGCTTGCAGCTTGTCCCGGAAATATGCCTGCTGACGCGGGTTCATGAACGGCTCCTCGGCACTTGGCCGATAGCCATCCCCACCCTCGCCCGCGGGCGGTTGAAACTTTTCGGATTCGTCCAATCGATTCAAGACCGTCGCCATCCCACTCTCCCGTCGGCGACATGATGCCTTACGAGCACCTTCGCCGCCGTCCCATCCCGAGCGGGCCTATAGCCATGCCGCCCGGGCACCACAAGCAACCCCTCGCCAAAACTATCGCCGCGCATTGTGCGATCGCCCCTAGCCAGCCGTACATTGCACTTTCATGAAGCCGGCCTGTCATTCCGGCTCCACATCCGGGCCGCCTTGTCGCTTAGGCGAAGCGTGCCGGCGGCATTAACCATGAAGGCGTACCATTGCGGCACGTTAACCAGGATAATGGCGATGCGAACGCGACAAATGGGCTGGAGTTCCGCCAAAGCTTGGTTAACGCGCTTGAACTTAATGCTTTCTTCGGCACTTTGCTGAATAGCGACACGTCAGGCACCGTGATGGACCGGATCATTTGGTTCTTACCGGTGTCGATAGCGAGAGAGTGACAACAATGTCCGTGCGGATGGCCTTGGCTAAACTATGTGCCTGCACATGCGGCGGTGCCCTGGTCGGCGGCGGCGCGGTGCATGTCGCCGAACAGTCCCAGACCCGTCAGGTCTATCAGCAGAAGCAGACCAAGCGAGTCGTCCACCAGACCAAGGTCGCGGCGCGCCCTGTGAGTCGGGTTCGTCGAGTCGTGACCAAGACCCGCGCGACCTGCGCGCCCGCGGTGGTGACGGTGACCAGCCAGGGCGCGCCCATTCCCCTGCCCCCGGCCTTTGCCGGGTCGAGCGGCGAGATGCCGATGGTTTCGGGTGGCGGCGGTGGCGGCCCAGTCATCGTCGGCGGTGGCGGCGGCTTTGGCGGCGGCGGTTTCTTCGCGGGCGGCTTCTTCGGCGGCGGTGGCTCGGGCGGCGGCAGCTCCGGCATCATCATTTCGTCGACGTCGAGCAGTTCCGGCGGATCCACCAGCACGAGCGGCGGATCGACCTCGACCGGCGGCTCTTCGACCAGCACGTCAAGCGGCGGCAGCGGTGGCAGCGGCGGCTCCTCGACCAGCACCAGCACGGGTGGCGTTTCGAGCACCAGCACCTCCTCGACCGGTGGCTCGTCCACCTCCACATCGAGCGGTGTCTCGTCCAGCACCTCCAGCGGCGTTTCGTCGTCGACCAGCACGTCGAGCGGCGTGTCCTCCTCGACCTCGTCGAGCACATCCAGCTCGTCCAACGGATCGAGCACCAGCACTTCGAGTTCCTCAAACGGGTCGAGCACCAGCACCAGTTCGTCGAGCTATGGCTCGAGCAGCAAGGGCTGGAGCTCTAACGGCGGCTGGAGCTCCAATGGTGGCCATGGCAGCAACGGTTCGACCGGATCAAGCGGTGGTACGCCTGCGCCGGTGCCCGCACCGCCGATGGTTCTTCTGTTCGGCGCTGCGGCGGCCGCGTTGGTCGCGCGCAAGCGTTTCGCCAGGAAAACTGCCGTCTCGGCCTGACCCCCGACGCTTCCCGGTTCGGCTCCGGCGACCTTTGTCGCCGACTCGAATCGCAAGGTTCCGCTTTGAGACCGCCCGGGACAACGCCACGGCTTGCGCGGGGGCTGAGCCGCCGCCATAGCCTGCCGCCATGCATGATATCCGCTTGATCCGCGAAAATCCCGCCGCCTTCGACGCCGCCCTCGCGCGCCGGGGGCTAACACCCGTGGCCGATACCCTGGTCGCCCTCGACGAGCGCCGTCGCGCGCTGATCACTGAAGCGCAGGCCGGCCAGGCCCGCCGCAACGAGGCGTCGAAGGCGATCGGCGCAGCCAAGGCGTCGAAGGACGAGACGACCGCCGCCACGCTGATGGCCGAGGTTGCCGGGCTCAAGGAGCGACTGCCCGCGATCGAAGCCGAGGAGAAGGCGCTGGGCGAGGAACTGAACGGCAGGCTGGCGATCCTTCCCAACCTGCCGCTCGCCGATGTGCCGGATGGCGCTGACGAGGAGGACAATGTCCTGATCGCCGAGCGCGGCACGCCCGGCAGTTTCGCCTTCGCGCCGAAGGAACACGATTCGATCGGCCCGGCGCTCGGACTGGACTTCGAAACCGGCGTGGTGCTGGCCGGCGCGCGCTTCACCCTGGTTCGGGGCGCCGCGGCACGGCTCCACCGCGCGCTCGGCCAGTTCATGCTCGACAATCTGTGCAACGACCATGGCTATGAGCAGGTCGTCCCGCCGCTGCTGGTCAAGGACGAGATCGTGTTCGGCACCGGCCAGCTTCCCAAGGCGGCCGAGGACATGTTCCGCACCACCGATGGCCGCTGGCTCATTCCAACCGCCGAGGTCTCGCTGACCAACATCGTGCGCGAGAAGATCCTGAGCGAGGACGAATTGCCGCTTCGCTTCGCTGCCCTGACTGCCTGTTTCCGATCCGAGGCTGGCGCCGCTGGCCGTGACACGCGCGGTTTCATCCGCCAGCACCAGTTCGAAAAAGTCGAGATGGTCTCGATCGTCACGCCCGAGACCTCCGAGACGGAGCATGAGCGCATGACGACATGCGCCGAGGGTATCCTCACCGCGCTTGGCCTGCCGTTCCGTCGAATGAAGCTGTGCACCGGGGACATGGGTTTCACCGCGGCGCGCACCTATGATCTCGAAGTATGGTTGCCGGGCCAGGGCCGTTACCGGGAAATCTCCAGCTGCTCGACCTGCACCGATTTCCAGGCGCGGCGCATGAACGCGCGCTACCGGCCGGAGGGCGAGAAGAACACGCGCTTCGTCCACACTCTCAACGGCTCGGGCCTCGCGGTCGGTCGCACGCTCGTCGCCGTGCTGGAGAATTACCAGCAGGAGGACGGGTCGGTCGCCATTCCCGACGCGCTGCAACCCTATCTGCGGGGCCTCAACCGGCTTGAGCCGGCCTGATGCGTATCCTGCTGACCAATGACGACGGCTATCATGCCCCGGGTCTCAAGGTCCTCGAGGAGATCGCGTCGGCCTTTTCCGACGATATCTGGATCGTCGCCCCGGCCGAGGAACAGTCAGGCGCCGGCCATTCGCTGACCCTGACCCGACCGATTCGCGTGCGGCGCTTCTCCGACCGGCGTTTCGCGGTCGCTGGGACCCCGACCGACGCGGTGATGATGGCGCTGGCCCGGATCATGAAGGATTCGCCGCCTGACCTGATCCTGTCGGGCGTCAATCGCGGGGCGAACCTGGCGGAGGACGTCACTTATTCAGGCACGGTCTCGGCCGCGATGGAGGGGGCCCTGGCCGGGGTCCGCTCGATCGCGCTGAGCCAGGTCTATTCGCGCGAGGGCATGGGCGACACGGTGCCGTTCGAGGCGGCCACTGCGTGGGGGGAGCGCGTGCTGCGCCCGCTGATCGACGCCCCGCTCGCGCCGCGCACATTGGTCAACGTCAATTTCCCCGCCGGGCCCGCCGATTCGGTAAAGGGTATCCGCGTCGCCAACCAGGGCCTGCGCGACTATGGCCGGCTACAGATTGTCAGCAATCGCGATCCGCGCGGTTACGAATATCACTGGTTCGCGCTTGGACCGACGATCGAGACCCCGGCGCATTCGACTGACCTGGAAGCGATCGCCGACGGCTATGTCGCCGTCACGCCCCTTCATCTCGACCTGACACATGGTGAATCTCTGGCTATGCTTAACGCCGCCTATAGCTAAAGGGGGGCGGCATGGGGGGACATATCGAGAGACGCGCGCGCTACGCTCTGTCGGCGCTTCCGCTCGCGCTGTTGTGCGGTTGCATCCCGCAGATGCAATCGGCCGATCCGCCCTACGCGCCGGCTCCGGCGATCCCCTATGAGCGCCAGAGCTATGAACGCCAGAGCGTCGACAACGACGTACGCAGCCCCCCTACCGCTCCGTCCGCGTGGCAGGCCCGCCCGGTCACGGCCAACGCACAGACGATCGGTGCCAGCACCTATATAGTCCAGTCCGGCGAAACGCTGCGCGGCATCGCCGACAAGACGGGTTCGGGTTCCGAGGCGATTGCGCGCGCCAACGGCCTGTCGGCGCCGTTCATGATCCGCGCGGGCCAGCGACTCGCCATTCCGGCTGGCCGTTATCACCTCGTCCGTGCCGGCGAGACGGGCATCGCCATCGCGCGCGCCTATGGCGTCGACTGGTCGCGGATCGTGACCGCCAACGACCTGAGCCAGCCCTATACGCTGCGGGTCGGCATGCGCGTGCTGATTCCCGGCGGCCCGCAGACAGTGTCGGAACGCGCCGCTGCCTTCCGCCTCGATGTCGACGATATCGTCACCGGCGGAGAGCCGGCCCTCGCCAGCAACCAGCGCCCGGCCCGGCCCACCAGTTCTCCGGGGCGTGTCCTTCCCTCCTCAGCCGCGCTCGCCGAGCCGGCGCGGCTGCACGGCGCCTTTGCCTGGCCGCTGCGCGGTACCGTGGTCGCGCGGTTCGGCCCGGGCGCGAGCGGCGAACGCTATAACGGCATCAAGATCGCGGCGCCGCTGGGCACGCCGATCCTCGCCGCCGCGGATGGCGTGGTCGCCTATGCCGGAAACGAGGTGGCCAATCTCGGCGGGCTGGTAATCCTGAAGCATGGCGACGGCTGGACGACCGTCTATGGTCACGCCAGCCAGTTGCTCGTCCAGCGCGGCCAGTCGGTCAGAAAGGGCCAGACGATCGCCACGTCAGGCGACACGGGTCTCGCGGACAGGCCCGAGTTGCATTTCGAGATGCGCAAGGGGCGCACGCCTGTCGATCCGCTTGGGGAGCTGCCGCGGCGTTAGCCTTGTCAGGGGGAAGGGCTTGTGACGGGCAACTAGCGACGCGCGCGCGCCGATGCTAAGCGCCGCCGCATCATGACCGAGCACACCTCCGATCTCCTCCGCCTGCTTTCGACGCGCGGCTATATCCACCAGCTCACCGATGCCGCCGGCCTCGATGCGCTTGCGAACAAGCAGGTCGTGCCCGGCTATATCGGTTTCGATCCGACGGCGCCGTCGTTGCACGTCGGCAGCCTGGTCCAGATCATGCTGCTCCGCCGCCTTCAGCAGGCCGGGCACAAGCCGATCGTGCTGATGGGCGGCGGCACCGGCAAGATCGGCGATCCGAGCTTCAAGGACGAAGCACGCAAGCTGCTCAGCGAGGATGGCATTTCGAGCAATGTCGCGTCGATCCGCCGTATCTTCGAACGGTTCCTGACCTTCGGAGACGGTCCCTCCGACGCAGTGATGCTCGACAATGCCGACTGGCTGGACAAGCTCGAATATATCCCGTTCCTGCGTGACATCGGCCAGCATTTCTCGGTCAACCGGATGCTGAGCTTCGACTCGGTCAAGCTGCGGCTCGATCGCGAACAGTCGCTGAGCTTCCTCGAATTCAACTACATGATCCTGCAAGCCTATGATTTCCTGGAGCTGTCGCGCCGTGCCGGCTGCCGCCTTCAGATGGGCGGATCGGATCAATGGGGCAATATCGTCAACGGCATCGAGCTGTCGCGCCGGGTCGATTCGACCGAGGTGTACGGCATCACCACCCCGCTGATTACCACGGCGGATGGCGGCAAGATGGGCAAGACCATGTCGGGCGCGGTCTGGCTCCATGAAGACCAGTTGCCCCATTATGATTACTGGCAGTTCTGGAGGAACACGGACGATCGCGACGTCGGCCGCTTCCTGCGGCTGTTCACTGATCTGCCGCTCGACGAGATTGCGCGGCTGGAAACGTTGCAGGGCGCCGAGATCAACGAGGCCAAGAAGATCCTGGCCGATGCGGCGACGGCGATGTGCCGTGGCGAAGCGGCTGCCGCCGAGGCAGCGGAGACCGCGCGCCGTACTTTCGAGGAAGGTGCCGCCGGGGATTCTCTGCCGACCTACACGGTCGCGGGCGGCGAGATCGGAATCGTCGATGCGCTGGTCTCGCTTGGCCTGTGCGCCTCCAAGGGCGAGGCGAGGCGCCTGATCAAGGGCGGCGGCGCGCGCGTTGGTGTCGAGAAGGTGACGGACGAAGCGCTGGTCGTCCACGTCGGCGGAGAGCCGGTGCGGATCGCCGCCGGCAAGAAGCATCATGGGATTCTTGTCGCGGGCTAGGGTTTGTACGTAACACTCCTGCCATAAACCCTTGAAGCACAAGTGCTTTGGAGGCAGCGCAAGGATTCGTTAAACAATTTCGTTTCGACCGGATTCACTCCTGCGCTGTAGCCTTGGCTCTCCGAGGGAGTGAGCCATGGCAGCATTCGGGAGTGCAAGACCAGTCGACGAACGTGGCACGCCGCGCGACGAGGTGCATTTCCGTACGCGCGCCTTCGGTCCCGACGCGCGCCCGGTTAACCTCCTCATCGTCAACATCTCGGCGCTTGGCCTCATGGCGCGATGTGACGTGCCCTATAAGGTGGGTGACCGCCTGACGGTCACGCTGCCGATCGTGGGCGTGATCACCGCCGAGATCCGCTGGCTCCTCGGCGGCCGGATCGGATGCGAGCTCGACCAGGCGATCGAACTGGCCGATTATTACGATCTGCTCGCGGTGTTGCTGCGCGGGCGCTGACGCGGCGGCAGAGCGGGAATCGTTGAACGCGGTAGCGTAGCGTGCGAGCTTGGCCGGGATGATACGACCGATCCACTGGCTGCTCCTGCCGGGCCTGGCGCTCCTTTCCACTGTTGGACAGGCGCAGGAAGAACGACCCGCCTCCATCCTCAGACAGTCTTTCGACATCACGGTTCCGCAGGCGCCGACGCCGGTAAAAATAATCGGCAGGGCTCAACTGACCTACGAGATTCACCTCACCAACTTCAGCGATTCGCCGCTGACGGTGAAACGAGTCAGGATCGTCGACCCCGCGGACAAGATCGTCGCCGACTTCGCTGGCGAAGCGCTTGACCGGCGGCTGACGAGGGTTTCCGGCCCGGGCGGAGCCATGGCACCGGGATATCGCTCGGTCCTGTTCGTGGAAACCGACCTGCAACCCGGCAACGTCCCTCGGTCGTTTCGTCCTATCATCGACTATAAGGTGGCCGGGGATGATCGGCTCTTCCGAGCCGAAGCTCCCTGGCAGGGAATCAGAACCACCCCGCCCGTCACCCTTGGGCCGCCGCTGGCGGGCGGACCCTGGGCAGCGGTCCATGATCCGTCGTGGCAACGCGGCCATCGACGGGTCTTCTACACCATCGACGGGCGGGCACGCCTTCCCGGCCGCTATGCGATCGATTTCATCAAGCTCGACCTGCAGGGCCGTACCACCGTCGGTGACGCCGACCGGCCTGGCGACGCCTTCGGCTATGGTGACGACGTGCTCGCCGTAGCGGATGGCGAGATCGTGGGCCTGCGCGACGATGTCGCTGAGAGCGCGCGAATCTCGCAAAACCCCGCTCATCCCCTGGGGGAAGGAGCGGGCAATTATATCGCGCTTCGCCTCGGGAACGGGCAGGTCGCCTTCTACGAACATCTGAGACCCGGCAATGCGCGGGTACGATTGGGAGAGCGGGTCCGGCAGGGGCAGGTCATCGGCAGGCTCGGCTTCACCGGCGATACCACCGGGCCGCATCTCCATTTTCATCTGGCCGACGCCAATTCGCTGCTTGGTGCCGAGGGCGTCCCCTTCGTCTTCGACCGTTTCACTCTGCTTGGGCGGATCGACGACATGGCTCAGTTCGGCAAAGCACCATGGCACGCTCCGAACGACCTCATGCCGGAGCGTCGCCGGGAATGGCCCGGCTTCAATACCGTCGTCGCCTTCGGCACCGTGGAATCCCTTAAGTCGCGGCAAACCCGGCGTTAAACGCGTTAGGACCAAAGTCACGCAGGTACGCGACCGAGCATTCCCCGGCGTACCAAGGGTAAGCCATGGGTCTGGAAAGCCATCCCTTCCAGGAGAAGCGCGTCGATGAGCGCATTCCCGTCTTCCACCGTACCCGCGCCACCGGGCCGGACGGGCGGGCATTGTCGCTGGTGATCGTCGACCTGTCCGCCAACGGGCTGATGGCACGATGCGACGCCCCCCTTGTCCCCGGCGAATGGCTCGAGGTCATGCTGCCCCTGATCGGTACCTGCCGCGCCAGGCTGCGCTGGTCGCTGGGTGGACGGATCGGGTGTGAATTCGACCAGCCGATCGGCCCCGAACAATATGGCGAGCTGCTCGCGATGCTGGTCAGCGAGACGGAGGCAACGCGCTGAGATCAGCCCGAGCGGAGCAACGCCACCCCCGCGTCGCGCTCGAACAGGTACAGGGCAGTTCGTGCCGCCTGTCCTCGCGCGCCCTCCAGCCCGCCGTCGCGATCGATCAGCAGCCGGGCATCTGCGGCGGCGGCCGGCAGAAGCGCCTCAAGCGTCTCGGCCGTCGCCAGCCTGAACCCCGCTTCGCCCGACTGTTTCGTACCAAGCAAGTCGCCCGCCCCGCGTAGCCGCAGATCCTCTTCGGCGATACGGAATCCGTCATTGGTCTCTCGCATCAACGCCAACCGGGCCCGCGACGTCTCGCCAAGCTGGTTGCCGCGGATCAGCAGGCAGATCGACCGCCCACTGCCGCGCCCGACCCTCCCGCGCAGCTGGTGAAGCTGGGCCAGCCCGAACCGGTCGGCATGCTCGATCACGATCAGCGTCGCATTGGGCACGTCGACACCGACCTCGATCACCGTCGTCGCGACCAGCACGCCGGTTCGGTCGCCGGCGAAATCGGCCATCATCGCGTCCTTTTCCGGTCCCTTCATCCGGCCGTGCACCAGCCCGACCCGATCGCCGAAGCGCGCCCGCAACGTCTCCGCCCGATCCTCGGCTGCGGCGAGATCGCTCTTCTCGCTCTCCTCGACCAGCGGGCACACCCAATAGGCCTGGCCGCCGTCCGACAGATGCCGCGCCAGTGCGTCGACCACCTCGGGCAGGCGATCTTCGGAGATGACCCGCGTCTCGATCGGCTGGCGACCCGGCGGCATCTCGTCGAGCTGGCTGACGTCCATCTCGCCGTAATTGGCGAGAGTCAGCGTGCGCGGGATCGGCGTCGCGGTCATCGCCAGCAGATGCGGGGGGCGCTCCGCCTTGGCCTGTAGCATCATGCGCTGGGCCACGCCGAAGCGGTGCTGCTCGTCCACCACGACCAGCGCGAGGTCCTTGTAGGTCACTGTCTCCTGGAAGATCGCATGCGTGCCGATCAGGATATGGATCGCGCCCGAGGCGAGCCCCATCAGGGTGGCTTCGCGCACCCTGCCCTTGTCGCGTCCGGTCAGCACCGCGATCTCGACCGGCAGGCCGCCGAGCTGGCGACGGAGCGTGTCGAAATGCTGGCGTGCGAGGATTTCGGTGGGAGCGAGCAGCGCGCCCTGCGCCCCCGCCTCGACCGCCATCAGCAGCGCCATCGTCGCGACCAAGGTCTTTCCCGACCCCACATCGCCCTGCAGCAGGCGCAGCATCGGCTGGGCCTGTTGCAGGTCGCCCTCGATCTCCCGCACTGTCCGCGCCTGAGCGCCGGTCAGCGCGTAGGGCAGTTCGAGCGCGTCGCGCAGCCGCCCGTCACCGGCAAGCGCCCTGCCCCGCCGCGCCCTGGACGATTGCCGTACCAGCATCAGCGCGAGCTGGTTGGCGAACAGCTCGTCATAGGCAAGCCGCTCCTTCGCCTTGGCGTCGGACGGGTCGGCATGCACTCGCGCCAGCGCTTCGCGCCACGATGGCCAGCCATGTTTCGCGAGCAGTCCCGGCTCGATCCACTCAGGCAGGTCCGGCGAGCGCTCCACCGCCTGGGCGGTGAGTTGCCCCATCCGGCGCGAGGTGATCCCTTCCGACAGCGGATAGATCGACTCGCGCTCGCCCACATCGGGGGCTTCGTCGAGCGGCAGTACATAGTCCGGATGGACCATCTGCAATTCCTGCCCATACATCTCGAGCCGGCCCGACACGCGGCGCGGCTCGCCTGTCGGCAGCAGTTTCTTCGCCCAGCCCGGATGCCCGCCGAAATAGACAAGGCTGACATGGTTGCCCCTGGCATCGACGGCCCTGACCCGGCTCGGCCCGCGGCCATTGCCCGACCGGTGCTCGACCGCCGTCAGCGTGATCGCGATCGTCCGGCCGGCATCCGCCATGTCGAGCTCTTCGCGCGGCACCCGGTCGATCCAGCCGGTCGGCAGGTGGAACGCCATGTCGATCACGCGGTGCAGCCCGAGCTTGTCGAGCGGCTTGGCCAGTCCGGGGCCGACGCCTTTCAATGCCGTGATCTCGGCGAACAATGGATTGAGGATATCGGGCCGCATGACTATCTGCATGCTCCTACCCCCAGCCGACGTGCGCCGCCAGCGCCCGCCGGCCAATTGTCGTTGGAAAACCATGGATCGTGAAATCCGCCTGAAACGCCTGAGCTTTCGAGCCTGGCATCGCGGCACCAAGGAAGCCGATCTGCTGATCGGCGGCTTTTGCGATGCCGCCGCTTCCGGCTGGAACGATGCGGAGATCGATCTGTTCGAGGAACTGCTCGAGGAACAGGATGTCGATATCATGGCCTGGGCCATCGGCACTGACACCTGCCCCGCGCGCTACGAGGGGCCAATCATGGAAGCGATGCGCGTGCTGACCTACGTGCCGATCTCTCGCTGAGTTAAACCAAATGCGTCACCCCGGACGTGTTCCGGGGGCCACCGGCCCGCGGGGCATCGAAGCCCTGGCGTTTTCGCAACGGTGGATGCCGGAACAAGTCCGGCATGGCGGCAACGGAAGCTGAAATTTGATGCCCGACCTGAAGACGATCCTCTCGGCCAAGACGCCCCTCACCCTCGCCGGCGTACCGACGGGGTTCGAGCCCTGGCTGCTTGCCGACCTCGCCCGCGCCGCGAAGACGCGGGCCGTGTTCATCGCCCCGGACGAAGCAGCGATGCGCGCCATCGCCGCGACCGCGCCGGTCTTCGCGCCGGAGCTGGAGGTCCTGACCTTCCCGGCCTGGGACTGCCTGCCTTACGACCGCGCCTCGCCGACGCTGCACGTCATGGCCGAGCGCATGGCGACGCTCCACCGCCTCCAGCAGCCAGTCAAAGGCCCCCAACTCCTCATCACGACCGCCAATGCCGCCGCGCAGCGCGCGCTGACGCCCTTCCGCATCCGCCAGCTCGTCGCGACGCTTGCGCCGAAGGAACGTATCGGCCGGGACCGGCTCGCTGAGCTGCTCCAGTCCAACGGCTATTCGCGGGTCGAGACGGTCGCCGATTCGGGAGAGTTCGCGGTACGCGGCGGCCTGGTCGACCTCTTTCCCTCGGGCCAGGATCAGGCGCTTCGTCTCGATTTCTTCGGCGACGAGATTGAGAGCGTCCGCACCTTCGATCCCGCCGATCAGCGCACCACGGGCCGGATCGACGGCTTCACCCTGCTGCCGGCGTCCGAGACCCTGCTTGATGAGGACAGCATCAAGCGGTTCCGCAGCCGCTATCGCGAGCGCTTCGGCGCGACCGCGACCGGCGATCCGCTTTACCAGGCGATCAGCGACGGCCGCCGCCTTGCCGGCATGGAGCATTGGCTGCCCTTGTTCGAAGAGAAGATGGCGACCCTGTTCGACCATCTCGGCCCCGACGCCGTGGTTGTCCGCGATGCCGGCGTACTCGGCGCGGCTGAACAGCGGTTCGAGGCGATCACGGACTATCATGCCAACCGCGTCAAGGCGCAGTCGAGCGACCCAGGCAGCTACAGGCCGCTTCCGCCAGATGCGCTTTACCTCACGGCCAAGGACTTCGCCGAGCGGCTTGAACACGCGCCAGCCCATCTCACCACCCAGTTCCACGAGCCTGAAAGTGCCACCGTCCTCGACTTCAACGTGGATGGCCCGCGCGATTTCGGTGCGGAACGGTCAAGCGGCGCGAATGTCTACGAAGCGGTCGTCCACCATATCGCGACGCTCCGCCGTGACGGCCGCAAGCCGATCCTCGCCAGCTACTCGATCGGTGCGCGTGAACGGCTGTCCACGCTCCTCGCCGATCACGGTCTGAAGGCTGGGGCCAAGGTTGATACATGGCAGGAGGCTTTGGGAGCCGCTGACAAAGGCATCGCCCTGATCGTCCTGCCGCTCGACCACGGTTTCTCGACCCCGCAGGTCGCGCTCCTCACCGAGCAGGACATGCTCGGCGACCGTCTCGTCCGCCGCCAGAAGCGCAAGAAATCCGCTGATGCCTTCCTCGCCGAGCTTGCGATGCTCACGCCCGGCGACCTGGTCGTCCATGTCGATCACGGTATCGGGCGCTATGAGGGGCTGACCTCGATCCCCGTCGGCCAGAGCCCGCATGATTGCGTCGCGCTGACCTATGCCGGCGGCGACAAATTGTTCGTGCCGGTCGAGAATCTCGAAGTCCTTACCCGCTACGGTTCGGACAGCGAGGGCGCGAGCCTCGACAAGCTCGGTGGCGAGGCCTGGCAGCGCCGCAAGAGCCGCATGAAGGAGCGGATCCGCGAGATCGCCGGCGAGCTGATCGCGACCGCGGCCGAACGCGCGCTCCGCCCAGCCGACGTGATCGAGCCCGACCAGAGCGGGTATGCCAGCTTCGTCGATCGTTTCCCCTATGAGGAAACCGAGGATCAGGACCGCGCGATCAACGATGTGCTCGGCGATCTCGCCACGGGTACGCCGATGGACCGGCTCATCGTCGGCGATGTCGGTTTCGGCAAGACCGAGGTCGCGCTCCGCGCCGCCTTCGCCGCCGCCATGTCAGGCCTGCAGGTCGCGGTGGTGTGCCCGACCACTTTGCTCGCCCGCCAGCATTTCCAGAACTTCACCGCGCGCTTCGAAGGCTTTCCGCTCAATGTCGGTCGCCTCTCCCGGCTGGTTCCCGCCGCCGAGGCCAAGACGACACGTGAAGGACTGGAAAACGGCACGATCGACGTCATCGTCGGGACTCACGCGATCCTTGCCAAATCAGTCGGGTTCAAGCGCCTCGGCCTCGTCATCGTCGATGAGGAGCAGCGCTTCGGCGTCACCCACAAGGAACGGCTCAAGGCGCTCAAGACCGATGTCCATGTCCTGACGCTGACCGCCACCCCGATCCCGCGGACGCTGCAGATGGCGATGTCGGGGCTGCGCGAGCTGTCGGTGATCCAGACGCCGCCGGTCGATCGCCTTGCGGTACGCACCTATATCATGCCCTGGGACCCGGTCGTGCTGCGCGAGGCGCTGCTCCGCGAGCATTATCGCGGCGGCCAGAGCTTCTTCGTCACGCCTCGTGTCGCTGATGTGCCCGATATCGAGCAGTTCATGCGCGACCATGTCCCGGAGGTTCGCGCGGTCACCGCGCACGGCCAGATGTCCCCGACCGAAGTCGAGGAGCGCATGTCCGCCTTCTATGACAAGAAGTTCGAGGTGCTGATCTCCACCACCATCGTCGAAAGCGGGCTCGACATCCCCAGCGCCAATACGATGATCATCCACCGGGCCGACCGCTTCGGCCTCGCCCAGCTCTATCAGCTGCGCGGCCGCGTGGGCCGGGCCAAGACGCGGGCCTATGCCTATCTCACCACTCCTGCCGACCGGATCGTCACCGAGACCGCCGAAAAGCGCCTGAAGGTTCTCAGCGATCTCGACAGTCTCGGGGCTGGCTTCCAGCTTGCCAGCCACGATCTCGATATCCGCGGTGCCGGCAACCTGCTCGGCGATGAACAGTCGGGGCACATCAAGGAAGTCGGCTACGAACTCTACCAGTCGATGCTGGAGGAGGCGATCATGGAGGCCAGGGCCGGCGGCCTCGCCCAGCGCCCGCGCGACTTCTCGCCGCAGATCACCGTCGACGCGCCGATCCTCATTCCGGAGGAATATGTCCCCGACCTGGACCTGCGCATGGGCCTGTACCGTCGCCTGAACGATCTCGACGAATCCCAGGCGGTCGAGGCTTTCGCGGCCGAGCTAATCGACCGGTTCGGCCCGCTGCCCGATGCAACCGAGAATCTGATCCGCCTCATGGAGATCAAGCTCAACGCCAAAAAGGCCTGTGTCGCGAAGATCGACGTCGGGCCGCGCGGCGCGCTGGTCAGCTTCCACGACGACAAGCCGCCGAACATCGATGGCCTGCTCGCCTGGATCGCGCGCCTTGACGGGGTCGCGAAGCTTCGGCCCGATAGCAAGCTGGTGGTCACCCGCGTCTGGAGCGATCCCAAGGCGCGGCTCAACGGCGCGCTGCAACTGTCCAAGGGGCTGGCCAAGGCAGCGGGGTAATTGCCCGTTATCGATTCAATGCATGCGGACATGGGTGCAGCATGGACTCGGACACCTCACCGCGTCCGGCCCGCTCATTCTCATCGATGGTATCATTTCCCTGTTCGGGCGGACAAATTCCCTGTTAGCGGATAACAGGGAATTCCACTCCAAGGCGTTGTTATAAAAACAGATAATTGACGGCAAATCGCCGGAAAGCATGATAAAAAAACCAAGTCCCTGTTAATTTCCCTGTTATTCGCCAGGAACAGGGAAATCCGCTTACGCATTCTGCCTTTCCCAGCTTTCGCGCGGGAAGACGAAGAGGCAAATCTCCGCCCTGGAAACTGGTCTTGACCGACGGCGCGCTACGATCCGCCTCGCCGTGGAATACCGCTTCGATATTGTTGTCGTCGGGGGCGATCTGCAGCGCCCGCGATGAAGTTCCTGGGCTTTCATGCCAACCTCCTTCTGCCGCCGGTTCGAACGATGGACCCTTTTCGTCCATTCCCAACTTCGCGTTGATTTATCAGTCTGATGCAGGATATCGCAGCGAGTGATGAACCTTGTCACCGTCACTCAATCGATCCGCGCGAAACGGTGGCCGGGCTATCTGCTCGCTATCCTGCTCATCGTCTTCGCCCTGTGGCTGCGGTTGCGCATCGGCGAGACACTGGATGGCTATCCGTTCCTGATCTTCCTGCCGGCCGTCGTCATCGTGGCGTTCGTCGGCGGCTTCGGGCCAGGCATGCTGGCGGCCATCTTGTCCGGCCTGCTCGCGAAATATTATCTGATCGAACCGTTCGGATCGCTCATGCTGATCTGGCCGTCGGGCTGGATCGCGATGGGTTTCTACGCCTTCACCACCATCATCATCGTCGTCCTGACTCACGGAATGTTCATCGCGCATGCAGCGCAGATCCGGACCGAGGCCGAGTTGCACGCGCTGAACCTTCAGCTTGAGGACCGGGTGGCCGAACGCACTGCGGCGCTCCAGGCCGAGGTGACGGAGCGCGCCCAGGTCGAGGCCCAGCTCCGGCAGATGCAGAAGATGGAATCGATCGGCCAGCTTACCGGCGGCATCGCGCATGATTTCAACAATATGCTGGCGATCGTCATCGGGTCGCTCGACATGGCGAAGCGGCGTCTGGTCGGGTCCGAACACCCCAAGATCCTGCAGAGCATCGACAATGCGAGCCAGGGTGCCCAGCGCGCTGCGACATTGACGGCGCGGCTGCTCGCCTTTTCGCGCCAGCAGCCCCTCGCCCCCCAGGCAGTGCAGGCGAACCAGCTCGTCGGCGGCATGTCAGAGCTGCTGCGGCGAACCATCGGTGAGCATATCCGGGTGGAGACGATCCTGGCCGGTGGCCTCTGGCACGCCTTCGCCGATCCTTCCCAGCTCGAAAGCGCGATCCTGAACCTCGCGGTCAACGCGCGCGACGCGATGCCAGACGGCGGCAAGCTGACGATCGAGACGGCGAATACCGAACTCGACGATCGCTATGCCCGCAGCCATGCCGAGGTCGAGCCGGGCCAATATGTCATGATCTGCGTCAGCGACAGCGGCACTGGCATGCCGCCCGAGGTGATCGAGCGGGCGTTCGACCCCTTCTACACCACGAAGGGCGTCGGCAAGGGTACCGGCCTCGGGCTCAGCCAGGTGTTCGGCTATGTCAAGCAGTCCGGCGGCCATGTGAAGATCTATTCGGAGATCGACCGGGGCACGACCGTCAAGATCTACCTCCCCCGCCATCTCGGCGCGGCTGGATCGTCGGCCGAACCCGACAAGGCGCGTGAGGAATTGCCGACCGGGGTCGCCGAAGAGATCATCCTGGTCGTCGAGGATGAGGACCAGGTCCGTCACATGACCGTGGATGCCCTGCGCGAGCTGGGCTACACCATCGTCCAGGCAAGCGACGCCAATCAGGCGCTTGAACAGCTTGCCGTGCAGCCGCGGCTTGATCTCGTGTTCACCGACATCGTCATGCCGGGCATGAGCGGTCGCGAGCTGGCCGACAAGGTACGGGCACAGCGCCCCGAGATCCCGGTGCTGTTCACCACCGGCTATACGCGCAACGCGGTGGTCCATAACGGCATGCTCGATGCCGGCGTGGCGTTCCTGCCCAAGCCCTTCACCATCGCCCAGCTCGCCTGGAAGGTGCGCGAGGTGCTCGACGGCGGCGGCGCCAACCGGCCCTGACCCGACCGGCGGCCAAGGCTTCGGCCTCGGGTTGCGCGATACTCCGCCGTGAGGGCGGATCAGCTACTGTGATCAGCCACGATCTTCCAGACACCACCACGCTTCTCGAACAGCAGCGAGGTCGGTCCTGTCTGGTCCCCTGCCCCATCGATCTTCAGCCGGTATCGCGCGACGAGCAATGCATGCGTCGGGTCGATCCGGCGGAAAGCCAGTTCTTCGAAACTCAACGCGCCGCGTTTCGCCGCCCCCGCCGGCGTGAAGCGCGGAGCATAGCGCACGGCGATCGCGGCCTTGCCGCGGATCAGGCCCTCAGCGACGACGAAAGTCGAATCATCGGCGTAGATTCCCATGAAACGGTCGAGATCGCCGGCGGTCCAGGCGACCGCGCTGTCCCGCATCGCTGCCATGATCGCGGCCTGCGTATCCTCGCGCGGCGCGGCCACCGCCGGCACTGCCAATGCCGCGAAGGCGATCGCTACTGTCATCCTCATGGTGCCGTCTCCATCAGCCCAACCAGCGCCCCGATCGAGATCGCCTCGGAACGCAGGAATCCCTGGTAGATCTGGCAACCTTCCTTGGCGAGCAGGTCGAGCTGTTCCTGGGTCTCGACGCCCTCGGCAATGACCACCAGCCCGAGCGAACGCGCCATGTCGATCACGCCGCGCACCACCACCCGGTCGCGCGGCGTGCCGGTGATGTCCTGCGCCAGCTTCTTGTCGATCTTGAGATAGTCGAGCGGCAGCGACTTGAGGTAGGCAAGGCTCGAATAGCCAGTCCCGAAATCGTCGATCGCGACGCGGACGCCAGCGCTGCGCAACGTCGCCAGCAGCGTCGCGGCCATGCCGAGGTCCTCGATCAGCCCACTCTCGACGATCTCCACCGTGAGGCGCGAGCGGGGAAAGCCGCTGGCATCCACCCGGTCGAGGAACAGGTCGGCAAAGCCGGGCCGCGCAATGTCCCCGGCCGTCAGGTTGAGCGACAGGCGCAGCCCGTGGAGCGCCGCCGGCCAGGCAGCCGCCCGTTCAAGGGTGATCCGCTGGATATGATCCGAAAGTCCGATCTCCAGATCGGCCCGTGTCGCCGCCGCGAACAGGATATCGGCGCCGATCGTGCCGAGCAGCATATGGTCCCAGCGCGCCAGCGCCTCCACCCCGACGATCGCGCCGGTCGGCACCGATACCTGGGGCTGGAAAAGAATGTCGATCTCGCGCCGGTCTATCGCGTGCCGCAGTTCCACCGCCAGCACATCGATCGACTCTTCCCGCCCGCCTGCCTCAGCGACTCGCACCGTCGCGCTATCGGAGGCGCGCGCGTCGGCCAGTGCCTCGCTCGCGCGCCGGAGCAGGCTCGCGGCGGTGTCGCCCGGCTCGCGCCCGGCAACGCCGATCCGACAGCCCAGCACGGCGATCGTCTCTCCGGTCACGAACGGCCGGGCAAGCTCGCCCACGATCCGTTCAGCGACAAGATCGACTCGGGAGCCCCCGTCCTCGATCGCGACGAGGAATTCCGATCCCCCGAGCCGGGCGACGAGCGCACCGCTCGCTGCCTCCTCGATCCGCTTGAAGGCAGCGCGGAGCAGCGCGTCGCCTGCCGCCCGGCCATAAGCTGCGTTGACCATGTCGAAACGGTTGAGCGCGACCAGCATCGCCGTCAGCGGCCGTCCGTCCGGATCTGCCAGCCGCCGGTCCATCCAGCGCCGCGCGCTGCCGGCGTCGCGCGTGCCGATCAGCGCGTCGCGCAGGACCGACGCCGGCTCCGGGGCACTGCCCAAGGGTTCGACCAGCGCATCGATGCGACCTGTCTTCACGTCATATTGGAGATGCTGCACGATCCGGCCGAGCCCTGGCAGGTCGTGCGCGAACGCCGTTGCCTGGCGTGTCGCCGACAGGCGCCGGATCGACGCCATGGCAGCCCGGCGTTCGGTCGGGTCGATCCGCCGCCACAGCGCGACCAGCTTGGGATGCTCGTCGACATCGAGCAGCCGTGCGAACCCGGGAGTCAGCAGCAACGACCGAGTCGTCACATCGAGCCGCCAGCCAAGCGGTTCGGCCGGCGCCGTCGCCCGCCACTCGCCCGCCATGCGTTCGGCGTGGCGCGCCGCATAGCGCAGCGCCTGAAGGAACTCCCCCTCGCTGAACGGACTGGCGAGAAAATGCGTCGCGCCCGCGTCGTAGAAATCGCCGATCGCCGTCGTGTCCCCGCGCGAGACGAGCGCAAGCAACGCGCCACCATTGGCAGCGATCGCCCCGCCGATGGCGGATGCCGCCTCCCGTCCTTCGCCGAGCGCGCCCCGCGCATCGATCACCGCGACCGCGGCGCCACTGGTCAGGAACCGCCGCTCGGCGCCCGCCGCACGGCGCGCGGCCACGACCCTCCAGCCGGCTCCAGCCGCCAGCTCGGCAAGCTCGTCACGCTGCCGGAACGACAGGATGAAAAGGGGCGCGGGACCATGGCTGGGTTCGGCGTCGATCACGGCCTCCTTCTTCTTCATTCGTCCTGGGCTTGTCGAGGGACCGCTGCCGCCTTCTTCCGAGCTTTGGCCGGGAAGAACAAGGCTCGGACGATGCCGGGGCCACAAGAACCCCATATGCCAAACGGGGTTGTTAGCGCCCCCGTGAAGGCTTAGCTCCTGCATATGGCCTGCGCCCCCGCCCTGATCGACCGCCATGGCCGCACGATCAGCTATCTGCGGATCTCGGTGACGGACCGCTGCGACCTGCGCTGCCGCTATTGCATGGCCGAGCAGATGACCTTCCTGCCCCGCACCGCCCTGCTGAGCCTGGACGAGATCGCGGTGATCGCTGAACGCTTCATCGCGCGCGGCATTACTAGGATACGTCTAACCGGGGGGGAGCCCCTGGTTCGCCGCGACGTGGGCGACTTGGTCCGGCGGCTCGGATATCATGTAGGTGCCGGGCTCGACGAGCTGACCATGACGACCAACGGCAATCGCCTTGCCGACCATGCCGGCGACCTGATCGAGGCCGGTATCCGGCGCATCAATGTCAGCCTGGACAGCCGCGATCCGGAAACCTTCCGCTACATCACGCGCCACGGCGACGTGGAACGTGTGATCGGCGGCATCTTCGCCGCGCGCGATGCTGGTCTCTCGGTCAAGATCAACATGGTCGCGCTGAAAGGCCTCAACGATGCCGAGATCGCGCCGATGCTCGACTGGTGCGTGGAGCATGGCTTCGATCTCTCGCTGATCGAGACCATGCCGCTCGGCGCGATCGGCGAGGATCGCGCCGACCGCTTCGTGCCGCTCACCCGGATATTCGACGAACTTTCCGGGCGCTTCCCCCTGGTCGGGGATACGCATCGCAGCGGCGGCCCGGCACGCTATTGGCGTGTCGGCGGGACGGAGCGCCGGCTCGGCCTGATCTCGCCGCTCACCGCCAATTTCTGCGACACCTGCAACCGTGTACGCCTAACGACCGAGGGTATTCTCTATACCTGTCTCGGCCATGACGACCGGGTCGACCTGAAACGCGCGCTGCGTGAGGGCGGACTGGCCGGCCTCGACACTGTCCTTGACCGTGCGATGGCAACCAAGCCAGCGCGTCACGATTTCGATATCGCCGCCGCGACGCCGGCGGTGTCGCGCCACATGAGCGTCACCGGCGGATGAGAATACCCCAATGACAATTCGCCGGGCGCTGGTCGCCTCTCCGACGCCGCCGGCGCAAGCCGCGGCCGCCGAGCTTGCCGATGCCTATGACTGGGTACCGGTCGAGGATGCGGAGATGATCGTCGCGCTGGGCGGCGACGGCTTCATGCTGCAGACGCTCCACGCGATGCTTGAGCGCCGCAAGCCGGTCGTGCCCGTGTTCGGCATGAATCTCGGCACTGTGGGCTTCCTGATGAACGAATGGCGCCGCCACGGGCTGGACGAGCGACTGTCGCGGACCAAGGAGTTCAAGGTCATCCCGCTCCACATGACCGCCGAGACGGTACATGGAGAAGTCTTCACCCTCCCCGCGATCAACGAAGTCTCGTTGCTGCGCGAAACGCGCCAGACGGCGAAGCTGGAAGTGACCGTCAACGAACGTGTGGTGATCGACGAACTCGCCTGTGACGGTATCCTGGTGGCCACGCCGGCCGGGTCGACCGCCTATAACCTCTCGGCGCAGGGGCCGATCCTTCCGCTCGGCTCGGCGCTGCTCGCCCTGACCCCGATCAGCCCGTTCCGTCCGCGGCGCTGGCGCGGGGCCATCCTGCCCGACAAGACCCGTATCTCGCTGCGCGTGCTCGAACCCGCCAAGCGCCCGGTCAGCGCCGTCGCCGACCAGCGCGAGATTCGTGAGGTGGCCAGGGTGGACATCGCTATCGACCGGTCGCGCGAGCTGACCCTGTTGTTCGACCCCGAGCATGCGCTCGACGACCGGATAACGATGGAGCAATTCATCGCCTGATTCCGGGTCCTCAATTCTTTGGCAGCAGGGCCTTGCAAACTGCGAAACCCCGCTGCTATAGGCGCGCCTCCCGCGGGGCTGAGCCCAGCGGAAACCCGGCATTCCCCGGTAGCTCAGTGGTAGAGCGTTCGACTGTTAATCGAATGGTCGCTGGTTCGAATCCGGCCCGGGGAGCCAAGGTAAGTTTTAGAAAACAGCCATTTTCTGGCCGTCCTAGGGTCGGTACGCGATCCTCTGTCATCACAAGCGCCATGACCTTCGCCCTCTGTCCCGTGCTGCAGACGGGGGCTATTTTGGGTTCGGAACGGCCAACGCGACGATATGCGCGCACCGCTTTGCCGCAAATGGCCCGCGCCTTCACCCGGTTCGCCTTGGTATCGAGTCGTAAATCGCTCCGTGAAGAGTGCCAAAGCCCGTCCGCGACGATGCTCCGCAACTATCTGGGTGGATCTGGCGGCGTGAACCTGTAGTTGCGGTGCGTTGGGCTTGCCGCCGCCTGTTTTATCTTTAGTTCTCTGCGCGCGACGTCCGCGTATCGCCAGTTGCGTACCACATACTCGATTGCATCGACGAAGGGGCAACAATGCGATTCTATCTTTTATCCGGTCTCATCATTGCCGTGGTTATACCTGCGGCAGATGCCGCGGCATGTTGCAGGATCGGCAAACCAAGGATCACCGTCGGGAAGCCACGAGTCACGGTTGGCAAGCCCCGCGTGACTATAGGAAACCCCCAGATAACGGTCGGTCGCCCGCGCATCGTCGTTGGGACCCCGCGCGTTACGGTCGGCAATCCAGTGGATACAGTTGCGGATATCACCAGCCGGACGGGCAAGGCGATCGGCCAGCCTGTCGGGGAAGTTCTGCATACGGGCGGCACGGTTGCTACCAATGTCTACCGCGCCGGCCGAAATGCCGGTTCCGACACGGCGGCGACAATAGCCAAGGCAAAGGACGACGCGGTTGCAGAGGCCGGGCGAGCCGTCGAGAATGTCAACGAGCTTGGGACCGCCCTCCGCAAATACTTTGTGGCTAAAGCAGACGATACGCTGGTTATGATGAGCGCGACGGAGAAGCGCTTGCGAGAAGGCAAATTTGCTGACGCCCTTTGGCATTCAGCCGTAGATCCGCTGACGGCGGAGGAAGGGCGTGCGGCGCAGCTTGCCCAGGAAAGTTCTCTCGCCAATACCGTCGGCGCAGCGGCGGCGGCCGCTTACGGCGGCCCGGGTGGCGCGGCAGCGTATTCTGCCTGGTACGCTTATCGCGCATCCGATGGCGACGTCGGCCTCGCGATCAAGGCTGGAATCATTAGTGGCGCGACAAGCGCGGGGCTGAGCGTGGTGAGCGGGATGCCGGTCGATGCGGCGAATCCCGCACCGGATATCGCAAAGAAAGCGATCGTCGCGGGTGCCATCGGTGGCCTCGCGGTAGCTGCCGCCGGAGGCGATGGCGACGCCATCAGAGATGGCTTCTTGAAGGCCGGCGGCATGATGGTGATCCAGGATGGCTATCGGCAATTCACCGGCGGGCAGGATTTGGCGCAGAACGTAAAATCCCCAACGGAAGGCTCCTTCTGCACCCTGGCCGTGCCGGCATCCGGGGCGAGTTGCGCGCCGCCGAAGGAATGGTTCAAGCTCGATGCTCAGGGGAATTTCCTCCGCAACGACGCAAACGAGCCAATCATCGATATCAGTAAGGTCGATCCTCGCTATTCCTATGTCGGCCTCGCCAGTTCGGGCCAGGGAAACTGGCTTATTTCCGAGAACGGCCCGGTGATGAACGGCATCGCCAAGATTCCCGGCGTGAACGCCATGGCGATATTCCACGACCAGTGGGTGATCACCGCACCGCTTAGCGGCTGGACCAATCAGGCGACGATCGTGCCGGCCATCGTGGTCACGTACCTCGGCACCGAGGCCGGGACGCAGCAGGTGATTGCTGAGGCTATTCAGAAGGATCGGGAGGCGCGCGCTGCCGGCCGCCAGAACCCCAAGGCGGAATCGCGTGCCGATGCATATCTCTGCGCTGGTGAGGTTGCGGAAGAATCCGTGGCCCAGGCCCCTCAATCGGGACTCGTCGGCGAACAAAAGGCTCGCCTCGACCAGCGCTCGATCTTCACGGTATTCGGCGAAGGCCCCGCTCAATTCGCGTGCGCGGTTGTTTATCAAAAAGACGGCAAGGACTATCTTCCCTTCTACGCGGAAAACGATTCAGGATTCTGCGCCCCGAAAGCGAAAGAGCTCGCCCAGAATCACACTGACGCTGGCTGGACCTGTTTCGTGCGGCCAACAGGTTTCAAGCAGGAAATTTCCGACGCAATGGCGCGCCGGCCTGGTTCCTGATAGCGTCATCCAGCAGTCCTGGTTTGGTGCAATGCATTGGCGATCGTGTCGCCACCACGCTGGTGGCGGGCAGCGGGGAAATCCGCCCTCGCGTTGATCGAGGCGGTGCGTTTCCCCGACACCATGGTGGGCATGATTTCAGAACGCTTCCCCCTGTTGGATGCTCACAGGATCGCCGTCTTGGAGCCGTTCTGGAAGATGCGGTGTTCGGCGTACCAGCGGACCGCGCGCGACAGGACAGAGGCCTCGATCTCGCGTCCGATCTCGACCATCTCGTCGGCGGTGACGGCGTGGGTGACGCGGCGTACGTCCTGCTCGATGATCGGCCCCTCGTCGAGATCGGCCGTGACGAAGTGGGCGGTCGCGCCGATCAGTTTTACGCCGCGCCCATGTGCCTGATGATAGGGTTTGGCGCCTTTGAAGCTCGGCAGGAAACTGTGGTGGATGTTGATGCACCGGCCAGCCAGCGCCCGCGACATGTCGTCGGAGAGAATCTGCATGTAGCGCGCCAGCACCGTAAGTTCCGCCCCCGTCTGTTCGATCAGCTCGATGAACTGTGCCTCCTGCGCGGCTTTGCCGTCGGTCGTCGGCAAGTGATGATAAGGAAGGCCGTGCCACTCGACCGTCCGGCGCATGGAGTCGTGATTAGAGACGACACCCACGATGTCGATAGGAAGCTGGCCGATTTCCCGCTTGTGGATGATGTCGACAAGGCAATGACCGAACTTCGAGACGGCAAGGAGAACGCGGATCTTGCGGCCAAGGTCGTGGAGTTCCCATTCAAGATGGAGGTCCTCGGCGGCTGGCGCGATGACGGCGGCAAGCGCATCCCGGTCAAGCGGGCTGACAAGGCCGATGCGCGAGAAGAACGATCTGGTGTCGGGATCGCCATAGACCGCCGCTTCGCGGATATCGCAGCCCTGAGCGGCAACAAGGGGTGCGATTCTGGCGATGATCCCCGGCCGGTCCGGTGC